>JBKPSH010000090.1:0-38595 GCA_046734955.1 Acidobacteriota bacterium | reverse complement strand
CCAGCGCGCGTATTGGGCCACCGTTGTCACGATCAACATCTCGAAGTTGACGCCGCTTGCCGGTGAGATCGTCGCCGGCATTCTTCGCGGTGGGTCCACGATTGGCGCGCTCACACTCACGCGCTGGTACGGCGCGCACGTAATCTTTCTCCCCGCGGCTCTCGTGCTCCTCATCGTCGCGCACATCTACCTGATGCGCCGTCATGGCATCTCAGGGCCCGTGCGGCCTCGGAATGGAGCACCCTTTCCGTTCTTCCCCTCGCAGGCGGCACGCGATACGACGATGGTGTTGATCGTCACCATCCTGCTCGTTGCGTACGCGTGGCACGGTGCTCCGCCTCTCGAGGGGCCGGCCGATCCGACTGACGCCGCCTACATTCCGCGACCCGAGTGGTACTTCCTCGGTCTCTTTCAGTTGCTGAAGTACTTTCCCGGCAAGTGGGAAGTCGTTGGCGCGATGATCGTGCCGGGACTCGTGGCCGGGTTTCTTGCGCTGCTGCCCTGGCTCGATCGCGGGACGGACAGAGACCCGTTGAAACGCCGCGTCATCGTGTCAGCGGTCGCCATCGGATTCATTGCAATTGCCGGCCTGACGACGCTCGGGTGGCGCGACACGCCGGAGTCCGCGGCGTCGCGCGATCCGTGGACGCTGCGCGAAATCGGTGGACGTGTGTATGCACAGCGGCTGAACTGCACGAAGTGTCATACGGAAACAGGACTCGCCGATCCTCTCGACGGCGGTCCGTCGACGCGCGGTCCCGAATGGATCGCGGGCCACATCGTCGATCCTGAAATGATTGCGCCTGGCATGCGCGAGCCGCCCGCGACCATTCACGAACGGGAAGCCGCTGCAATCGCCGCGTACGCGCGTCGCGCGGCGCGCGATCCGTATCCGGGATATCCGCCGAACATTGAGCTCATTGCTCCCGTCTGGGCACGGTACTGCGTTGGTTGTCACAAGATTGAAGGGGACGGTGGGACCGATGGCCCCGACCTGACGCATGAAGGCACCAAGCACGATGCGCCGACCCTTCGCCGGTGGATTGAGGATCCAGAACAGGTCGATCCAGATGCGGACATGCCCGCGTTCGGTGATCGTTTGAGCGCGGCGCAGCTCGATGCGATCGCGCAGTACCTGGCTTCGCGGAAGTGAGATAGCGGAGTTTACTGGAGGCAACAGAGTAAAACTCACCACAGAGTCAGCAGAGTGAACAGAGATCCAGTCATTTCTCTGTTACCTCTGCTTCCTCTGTGGTGATGAACCTCCGTTACCTTGTGTTGACTCGGTTTCCTTAAAGAGGGCGCACAAAAGTATCATTCATCTCTGTGCCCTCTAATCCGTTACAGGACGGCCTCCGTCTCGAGCCGACGCCTGGTCCGACCACACTCGTCATCTTCGGCGTCACGGGTGATCTGACCCGCCGCAAGTTGCTGCCGGCGCTCTACAACCTGTCGAGGGGACAGCGATTGCCGGCTCGTTTCTCCGTCGTTGGTGTCGCGCGTGAAAACATGGCGGACGACGGGATGCGATCGATTTTCAGGGCGAGCCTGCGCGAGTTCGCCGGCCTGCAGCAGGAGGACGAGGTCGCCAGGTCGCTCGCCGAGCGGATGTATTACGTCGGCGGCGATTTCCGCGACTCGTCGCTGTACGAGCGGTTAAAGGCTCGCCTGAACGAGATCGACACCGGGAGCGGGGCGCTCTTCTATCTCGCAATTCCGCCGTCCATCTACGCGACCGTGATCGAGCAGCTCGGTCACGAGGGCCTGTCCGCGCAAGCGTCGGATCGGCAGTGGCGGCGTGTGATCGTGGAGAAGCCGTTCGGAAGCGACCTCGCATCGGCACGCGAACTCAATAAGGTCGTGCATCGTCACTTTGTCGAGGACCAGGTCTATCGCATCGATCATTACCTTGGAAAAGAAACCGTCCAGAACCTGATGGTGTTCCGGTTCGCCAACGGTATGTTCGAACCGATCTGGAATCGGCGATACATCGATCACGTCCAGATCACGGCGGCAGAAACCGTGGGCGTGGAGCGCCGCGCGAACTACTACGAAGGCGCCGGCGCGCTGCGCGACATGGTCCAGAATCATTTGATGCAGCTGCTGGCGCTCGTCGCGATGGAACCGCCGATCGCGTTCACGGCGGAAAGCGTGCGCGATCGCAAGATGGATGCGCTCTTGTCGGTGCAACCGCTGGTTGACGACAACGGTGGGTGTGACGTTATTCGCGCGCAGTACGGCAAAGGTTGGGTTGCCGGTGCCGAAGTGCCGCGCTATCGCGACGAGCCGGGAGTCAACCCGGAGTCGACGACCGAAACCTACGTCGCGCTGCGCATGCGCCTGGACAGTTGGCGGTGGGCCGGCGTGCCGTTTTATCTCCGCACCGGAAAGCGATTGCCGAAACGGACGACCGAGATCGCGATCCAGATGCGTCGTCCACCGCTCGAGATCTTCAAGCGTGTGAGCCCGACCGCGGTCGCGGCGAATCTCCTCATCGTCAACGTCCAGCCTGACGAAGGCATTTCGGTCCGGTTCGAGGCGAAGATACCCGGAACGCGAATGCAGCTGGCGCCGGTGATGATGAACTTCCGCTACGGATCAGCGTTTGGTGGGTCGGTTCCTGAAGCCTACGAGACGCTGCTGCTCGATGCGATGCTTGGAGATCCGACGCTGTTCGCGCGCCACGATTTCGTCGAAGGCTCCTGGGCGTTGATTACACCCGTTCATGAAAAATGGAAGGGAGAGAACGCCCAATCGATTCCAACGTATGAAGCAGGGGAATGGGGACCGCCTGACGCGGATGGCTTGATGGCGCGCGACGGCCGCCGTTGGAGGACATTATGACCGAGCTGTTGTTGCCCGCTGGTAGCGATGTGTCCTTCGCGGAAATTGAAGGGACGCTCCTCCGCAGCGCCGACGCCAGGCAAAGTGCGGGCAGGGCGCTGACTGCAACGGTGGTCGCAGCGGGCCCGGCCGAGCGTCTCGCCGAAGCGGCAGAGGCGATTGTCGACTTGAAGGGAATTGGTGTTCGCGGGGTGCTGATTTCGCACGGCGACGATCCCGCGCCTGTGCCTCGCGTGTTCAACCATGTCGTCGCCCTCAACGGACTGCGACTCGAGTATATGAACAATGCCGTGGCGGCGCTGCGGCTGTCGAGTTTGCCGACGCTCGTCTGGTGGCGAGGCGGCAACGTCCCGAACCTCGACGGACTTGCACAGCTTGCCGATCGTCTCGTATTGGACGCCGAGGATCCGCGGGAGGTTTGGCAACGGGTGGACGAACTCGCGAAACACACGTCGGTCACCGATCTGCGGTGGACGCGACTGACGCGGTGGCGCGCCTTGATGGCCCACTTTTTCGACATACCCGAGATACGGGCCGCGCTGCCCGATTTCCGCACGCTTCGCATCGAAGGCTCCGACATCCACACACTGCGCTTGTTTGCCGGCTGGATTCTGTCATTGGTAGGGAAATCTGACCGCTTCGCATTCGAGCTCGTCGAGCAGAAACGCACGGCCGCGATTGAACGGGTGCTGCTTGCAGGGGCGCAGGAGCTGGAAATTCGGATGGCGCCGAGCCGTAGCTGCGTCGTGACATCAGCACAGGTCCGCAATCTCTCCTCGGCGTCGAGAACCGTCTCGCTTGGGGATCAGGATCTGTGCGCGCTTCTTGGTGAGGAACTTCGCATACGGGCGCGCGACGTCGCGTTTGAACGCGCGGTTGCGGCGTCGAGGAATGTCTCATGAGCGGATCGAATTTCGGTATCGTCGGCCTTGGCACCATGGGGCGCAATCTTGCGCTCAACATCGAATCCCGCGGCTATCGCGTCGCGGTCTGGAATCTCGAAACGGACTGGATCACCGACTTCATCAGCAAGCATCCGGGCACGAAATTCGAGGGCACACCGACTTTCGAACGGTTCACGGCGGCGCTGTCGCATCCGCGACGCATCATGATGATGATCCCCGCAGGCAAACCTGTGGATGCCACCATTGAAAAGTTGCAACCGCTCCTCGAACGAGGCGACGTGCTCGTCGATGGCGGCAACTCCTGGTTCGAGGACACACGGCGGCGCGAAGCGGCGTTGCGGCCCACCGGCATTCATTTCGTCGGCTGCGGCGTGTCGGGGGGGGAAGAGGGGGCGCGATTCGGCCCCTCACTGATGCCCGGTGGATCGAACGAGGCGTGGACCGTCATCCGCGACGTACTCGAGTCGATCGCTGCAACCACGGAGGCCGGCCCCTGCGTGACGCACGTCGGTCCGGACGGGTCGGGCCACTTCGTCAAGATGGTGCACAACGGCATCGAATACGGCGATATGCAGCTGATCGCCGAGTCGTGGGACGTGCTGCGTCGAGCTCTTGGCCTCAGCGCACCCGAAACCGCCGATGTCTTCGAGAAATGGAATAACGGCCCGCTCGCGTCGTTTCTGACCGAATTGACCGCTCGCGTCTGCCGCACGCTCGACACGGTCACGAAACAGCCGCTGGTCGATGTCGTCCTCGACAAGGCGGGCCAGAAGGGCACCGGGAAGTGGACCGCTCAGGTCGCGCTCGACCTCGCGGTTGCCATTCCCACCATTGCCGCCGCGATCGACGCGCGCGTGCTGTCGAGCCAGAAGGACGAACGGGTTGCGGCATCACAGGCGTTGAACGGCCCCGCGCCGAAGGTCGCGGCGCAAGCCGAACGCGCTCAATTGATCGATGACTTGCATGATGCGCTCTACGCGGCGCGCATCTGCGCCTACGCGCAGGGCATGGCCTTGATACGGGCCGGCTCGGACAAGTATCAGTGGAACATCAATCTTGCCGAGATCGGCCGCATCTGGAAGGGCGGCTGCATCATTCGCGCGCGGCTCCTCGATCCGGTGCGCCACGCGTTCGAGGGCAAGCCCGATCTCGTGAACCTGCTGCTCGATCCCGCGATTCGTGACGGTATCCTTCGGGCGCAGGCGGGATGGAGAAGGACCGTGATGCGCGCGGCGGAGGCAGGCATTCCGATGCTCGCGCACTCGTCAGCGCTCGCGTATTTCGATTCATATCGCACCGCACGGCTGCCGCAGAGCCTCACCCAGGCACAGCGCGATGCGTTCGGCGCCCACACGTACGAACGAATCGATCGGCCGGGCGCGGTGCATTCGGAGTGGTAATGTTCCTGGCTGCTGGCTGCTGGCTGCTGGCTGCTGGCTGCTGGCGGGTCGCGATTCGGGGATTCAAAGATTGGCGATTCAACGATTAGAGGATTAGTGATTCACGATCAGGGACTAGTGATTAGTGATTAGCCATCACGCAACCGCGTTCAATTTGTCCTCGGTGCTCGAACACTACGCGAACCTGACACCGGATCGCGTGGCGGTGACTTGTGCCGGCCGGAACATGACCTACGGAGAACTCAATGCCGCGGCCGGGCAGGTGGCTGGCGGCTTGAGCTCGCTCGGGATCGCCGCCGGCGATCACGTGGCGCTGTCGTGTCCAAACATCACGTGGTTTCCGATCGCCTACTTCGGGATCCTGAAAACCGGCGCTGCTGTCGTGCCGTTGAACGGTCTTCTCAAGCCGCGCGAGATTGCGTATCACCTCAAGGACAGTAACGCGGTGGCTCTCATCGCGTTCGAAGGCACGCCCGATCTTCCAATCGCACGCATGGCGCGGGCAGCATGCGATGAAGCAAGCTGCCCGCAACTGATCATCATCACGCTCGATCCCGGTGCCGAAGCACCCGTTTCATCGGCGATAACACTGGGCCAGCTGATGCGCGGACAATCCGGCATCTTCGAACCGCGCCGTCGTCGTCCGAGCGACACAGCCGTCATTCTCTACACATCGGGCACAACCGGGCGTCCGAAAGGCGCGGAGCTCACGCACGAAAACATGCTTCTCAACGCCATCGCCTCGCACGACATGCTGCGCCCCGCGTGCAAGGGAGGATTCGAACAGGACGTCGCGTTGATCACGCTTCCCCTGTTTCACTCGACGGCGCAGACATGTCAGATGAACTCCGGGTTCTACGGTGGGTTCCGCCTGGTGTTGTTGCCGCGGTTTGATCCGCCACAGGTTCTCGCAGCCATCGTCGACGAGAATGTCGGCTTTTGGATTGGCGTGCCGACGATGTATTGGTCGCTTCTCGAGCACGTCAGGGCGACCGGCGCCGACACCACGGCGATTGCAAGGTGTTTGCGCGTGTGTGTTTCAGGCGGGGCACCGATGCCGCTCGACGTATTGCAACGTTTCGAGAAGACCTTTGGCGTCCGGGTGCTTGAGGGCTATGGCCTCTCGGAGACCGCGCCGGTTGTCGCATTCAATCAGCTGCATCGCCCGACCAAGCCGGGCACGGTGGGCTTTCCCGTTTTCGGCGTCGACGTTCGCTGTGTCGACGACGAGGGACGGCCAGTCGCGGTTGGTGAGCGTGGTGAGGTCGTGGTGCGCGGACCGAGCATCATGAAAGGCTATTACAACCGGCCGGAGGCGACCGACGAAGCGACGCGCAATGGCTGGTTTCACACCGGCGACATCGGTGTCTTCGATTCGGACGGTTATCTCTCCATCGTCGATCGCAAGAAAGACATGATTCTGCGGGCGGGATACAACGTCTATCCGCGCGAGCTCGAAGAGGTTCTCCTCACCCACCCTGCCGTTGCCCAGGTAGCCATCGTCGGCATACCGGATCCGCGCGTCGGCGAAGAGGTCAAAGCTTTCGTCATCCCCAAGCCAGGCGCGCACGTCACCGAGGAAATGCTGGTTGATTGGAGTCGTGAGCAGTTTGCTTCGTACAAGTACCCTCGCATTGTGGAGTTCAGGGACTCGCTACCAATCAGCGCGACCGGGAAGGTGTTGAAACGCGAATTGAAGAACGTTTGATACGGCGTTTTCCGTCATTACCTCCGGTTTCTTTTTTTCCTCTGTCTGGCCAATCACTTGCATCTGTCGGGCTGGTCTCAACCCTGTACGCAGCTCTGCAGGGCTGCCTGCGGCAGGTGAACCCCTGCGCTACGAGTGGTGAAACTCGTTCGCGTTCACCAAGGAGGCAATGAATGGCAACGTGTCGAGACGTCATGACCCGCGAACCTGCGAGTTGTCAGCCGACGGATTCTCTGGCCCGCGTCGCGCAAACAATGAAATCCCACGACGTCGGAGCAGTCCCGGTCGTCGACGGTTCGTCCCGCAAGCTGGTCGGTATGATCACGGACCGCGACATCGTTATCAAAGCCGTCGCCAGTGGTCGATCGTGCGACACGGCGACGATCCGCGATGTAATGTCAACGGATGTGGTGACCTGCCGCGAAGACGACGATGTGGAGTCGGCTGTGTCACACATGGCTGAGCGGAAAGTCCGCCGAATTCCGGTAATCGACAACAATGGAGTGCTTTGCGGAATCATCGCGCAAGCGGATATCGCGACGCGAGTGCATCGGGATAAGACGACGGGAGAGTTAGTTGAGGCAATTTCCGAGCCGGGAATGGCGCGCCGTTAAACGAGGTTGCGTGGGAACGTCCCGTTCTGCTGAAAGCTCATCTATACTGTTGAACGAACGGCCGGGGTCGGTTGCTGCGTTCGAGACGCGTGCGATATAGTTCGCTGCCACATGCCCATCGATCTTCCGCCATCCCACCATCGCGCCACCGGGCTCGTAGACGTTCTGGACCGGGTGCTCGACAAGGGACTCGTCATAGCGGGAGACATTAAGGTATCGCTCGCAGAAGTCGAGCTGCTCACGATCCGCATCCGACTCCTCATCTGTTCGCTGGATAAGGCGCAGGAAATCGGTCTGGACTGGTGGCGGTACGACAGGGATCTCTCGTCCGGCGCGGAGCGGAGCGCCCTTGCCGAGCGAGAGGTGCTGCGCGCGCAGGTTCAGCGGCTGGAGGAGAAAGTAGACGCGTTGACACGGGCACCGCAGCGACCACGGCGCTGACGGACGCGGATTTCGGCAGACCAGGAGCTTCAGCATGGCAGTTGAACGGCAGCCGGGCGGGACGAGTCTCATCGATGTTCTCGATCGCGTCCTGGACAAAGGGATTGTCATCGACGCGTGGATACGCGTGTCGCTGGTCGGCATCGACCTCATCACGGTCGAAGCGCGCGTCGTGGTCGCATCGATCGACACGTACTTGAAGTACTCAGAAGCCGTCAGCCAGGTTGCTCCGGTCTCGCGGCCGCAGGCCGAATTGGGAGACAGCGAAACCGTCCGGCGTCAGAATGCCGCACTGAGGGCGGAACTCGCCGCGACGAGAGCGACACAGGCTGGCCGCACTGTCAGCCGTAAACGCACTGAAAGGTAGCGCGTGCGCCGGTCCGCCGCAGCAACGGCCGTGGAGTTGGCAGGGGTCGATCCGGAAGCGAGGCTCGCCCTGGTCGAGTTCATGTTGACGAGCAACGACCTTCAGGCTTCTGCCCGCCGTGCCGTCGACTGGCTCGTGAGCCACACCGGACTGAAAAAGGCCGTCGTCGCGGTCGCTGAACCAAACACCTCATCTCTTCTGCTCGTCGCCGAGCACGGCGTTTCATCGGCAGCCATCGCCGATTTTTCACTGACGAGAGATGACGTTCGCCACCCGTTGATCCGGGCAATGGATCGACGGGACGCGACGTATTTCGACGGCTCGAGCGACCGGTTTCGAGTTCCGATCGAAGGCGTTCCGTTTCACGCCGTTCCCCTGCGCGCCGAGGACGGGAAAACGTACGGGCTGTTGATGACGAGCGCGATCGGTCCGACGTTGCATCCCGACGTTGCGTGGACGGCGCGAACGCTCTCGAGACAAGTGGCACGGCTCACGAGTAGCCAGACGCTTGCGGAGACGCGCTTTGGTCAGGAGCGGATGCTGCTCTACAGCATCATCAACGCCGTCACCGATCCGATCCTGCTGACCGACATCGAGGGCAAGCTGATTATCGCGAACACGCACGCGGAGAAACTGTTTGCTGCGCCGGAGGACGCGGGAGAGGGCTGGCGACGAGCGGCAGGTTTGAACAACATGTTGTTTTCCGCGGCGTTGTCGACCAGCGCCGTCGGCCACAACGAAATGGCGCGGCGCGAGCTGCTCCTGGTCGATCCGTTGGAAGGTTCCGACCTGTTGTTCGAGCTGCTCAGTTCGCGGGCGACCGATGAACGCCAGGGCACCTATGTCGTTTCGATTCTGAGAAACGTGACCGACCTCGCGCGAGCCAAGGAGGAGATCGAAGAAAGCTATCGCACACTGCGGCTGGCACAGGCGGAAGTCCGCGACGAACGTCATCGTCTGGATCTGATTATCGACTCGGTTGCCGATCCCATCCTGGTCACCGATCAGGAAGGGGACATCGTGTTGATGAACGAACCTGCTGAGCGGCTATTTACTGCCGGCAAGTCCGCCACCGATGCCGAGCTCCGTCGCGTCCACGCCAACGGTGCGCATCTCACGTCGTTCGTCTCGAACGTCCTCACGCGAAGCGGCGAGCAGCGCTATCGCGGAGAGATCCAGCTGACCGATCCGGTCAGCGGACGGCTGGCGCCGGTTGAGGGTCTTGCCGGTCAGATCCTGTCAGAGCAGGGCGAGTTGATGTGGGTCGTCACAATCCTGCACGACCTGACCGAGGCGGTCGAAAAGGCGAGGCTGTTCGAGCAGTTGAAACAAGCGTCGGCCGAGCTCGAACGAAAGGTGCAGGAAGCGACCGCGGAACTCGCCGAGCAGAACGAGCTGCTCCGCCGGCAGCACATCGCGCTCGAGCAGGCCTCGGCGCTGAAATCCCAGTTCCTGGCGAACATGTCGCACGAATTCAGGACGCCGCTCAACGCGATCCTCGGATACACGCACATGCTCCTCAACGGCGTGTCCGGACCGGTGTCCGAGTCGCAGCGAAAAAGTCTGACCCGGATCGATTCCAACTCCCAGCACCTGCTTGCGCTCATCAACGACATCCTCGACATCACGCGCATCGAGGCCGGCCGGATGCCGCTGAACATGTCGACGTTCAGGATCCAGGCGCTGGTCGAGGAAGTCATGTCCGAGCTGGAGCCGATCATCAAGCGATCGAACCTGTCAGTGCGTGCGACCATGCCGCGTACACTGCCGCAGCTGAGGAGCGATCGACAGAAGGTCAAACAGATCGTGCTCAACCTGTTGAGCAACGCTCTGAAATTTACCCCCGCGGGATCGGTCCGCATCAGTGCCGACTATGACGCCAGAGATCGCGTGATTGGAATTGCCGTCGCCGACACCGGCGTTGGGATCGCGCCGGATGACCGGGTGAAGGTATTCGAGGATTTCCGTCAACTCGACAGCTCGCCGGCGCGAGGTTACGGCGGGACCGGCCTGGGACTCTCGATTTGCCGCAGGCTGTCGCAGATGCTTGGTGGAACGATCGATCTTGAAAGCGAAGTCGGGAAGGGTTCAACGTTCACGCTGCGTTTGCCGGCGCGGCCCAGGAAGCGATGACCGATCAGCCCAATCAAAGCGCACTCGTATTGGTGGTCGAGGACTATCAGGACGCGCGAGAAATGTACGCCGCCTATTTGCAGTTTTCAGGCTACCGGGTTGCCGAAGCGACGAATGGTCTCGAGGCAATCGAGAAGGCGATCGAGTTGATGCCCGACATCATCCTGATGGACCTGGCGCTTCCAAAGGTCGATGGGTGGGAAGCGACGAAACGACTCAAGTCGGACGAGCGGACGAAGCACATTCCAATCGTGGCGCTGACCGGGCACGCCCTGGCAGGTTTTGCCGAGGGCGCGCGCGAAGCTGGATGTGACTCGTTCGTCACGAAGCCCTGTCTTCCAGACGCGCTGGTCGCCGAAGTGCGACGCATGCTCGCGTCCGGATCGCGTGAACGGGGGAAGCCGGTGAACGGCTCGGCGGGACGACGGCGGCAGTGATGGGCAGGGCGGGCGATCATGGCTAAGAGTGCACGACGAGCACGCACAACAACCCAGCGGAGGACGCAACGCGGGGGAAAGCCTGCTCCGAAAAAAGCGAAAGCGTCCGGGCAGCGGCGCCAGCGCGCGACTGGCGGATCGACGCCACGGCACAGTCAACGGAAGGGCAATACCGGTCGATTGAGAACCCCAGCCTCAGAACGACCAGCCGAAGGGCCGGTCAGCGGCAGTCGCTCCGCCAGCGTCGGGAAGGCGAAGGGGAAACTCGAACGCGTGCCGTTGCCCAGACAGTCGACGAAAGCGGCGCGGCCCGCCGCGGCCGCGACACCCGAGGTGAACGAAGGCAAGTACGTGTATTGCGTCATCAAGACCGAGCGGCCGATGAGTTTCGGAACACTCGGAATCGGCGTCGAGCCTGCCGAAGTCCACACAGTCCGTTATCGGGATATTGCCGCCGTGGTTTCGAGCACGCCGATGGTCGCCCTTGATCCGACGCGCGACAACGTGCTCGCCCATCAACGGGTCAACGAAACCGTGATGCAGGATCACACGGTCATTCCGATGTCGTTCGGCACGGTTTTCAAAACCGACGACGACATCATCGAGCTGTTGCGGTCGGCATTCGATGCGTTCACCGATGTCCTCAACAAAATGCAGGATAAGCTCGAGTTTGGCCTCAAGGTCCTATGGGATCGCGATCTCATCATTCATGAAATCGAGGCCGAGGACGAAGACATCCACCGCCTGAAAGGAGAGATCTCCTCGCAGAAAGGTTCGACCTACTTCGCCCGCATGCAGTACGGGCGGTTGATCGATGCCTCCCTCCAGGCACGATCGGAGCGTTATGTGAGCGAGATTTTTGAGGCGCTGCGAAATGTCTCGGTCGCATCGCGATCGAACAAGCCGATCGGCGACAGAATGATCATGAATGCGGCATTTCTCGTCGCCAGAAACGCCGAGCAGGCGTTCGACGCGCGGGTCAGGGACATCGGCCAGCGCTACGACAAATTGACGTTCAAGTTCACCGGGCCGTGGCCGCCGTATAACTTCGTCAACATTCGCCTCAAGCTCGAACGAGCACACTAGAAATGTTCATCGTCGATTCACTGCTCGTCGGTGGTTTACGTTTTGTGCTGGACAAGATCGCGGCTGCCGTCGACACGGAACTGAACGACGATTCGGCGTTGCGCGAGCAGCTGCTGGCTGCGCAGATGCGGGTTGAGCTGGGCGAGATCTCGCCTGAAGAGTTCAACACCCTCGAGGCGGACATCCTGGCACGTCTGCGTGAAATCCGTAACCGGAGGCAGGGTGCCGGCGCGGCAACGCTTTCGCCCAACGACTACACAATCACTGGCATCGAAGCGACGTTCGAAGGCGACGAGCACGACACCCGCTGAACCGGTTTCATCGCTCCCGCACTTTCACTTCGTCGGCGGCAAGGGTGGAGCCGGCAAGACCACCTGCGCGGCGTCGATAGCGATCGCTGCCGCGAAACGACGAACTCCCACGCTTGTCATATCGACCGATCCGGCGCCGTCGCTCGGCGATGCGCTGGAATGCTCCCTGTCCCATCAACCGCGGCAGGTCGCCGTCGGCGGCGGCACGTTGTACGCGGCAGAAATCGATGCGCATCGCGCGCTCAGTCAATGGCTGCAGCCGCGGCGTCGCGCGCTCGAGCAAATCGCGCTGCGCGGAACGTGGCTCGACGAGGAAGACGTCGCCAAGCTTCTTCGCTTGTCGCTTCCGGGCATCGACGAAGTCGCGGCGCTGCTTGAAATCGCGCGCTTCGGCACGGACGAGCGATTTGACCTGATCGTGGTGGATACCGCGCCAACCGGCCACACGCTCCGGATGCTGACGATGCCGGAGACGTTGCGCCGCGTGGCCGGCGCCTTCGACGCAATGCAGGCGAAGCATCGCGTGGTCGTCGAGGCGCTGCTCGGGACGTATGCCGGCGACAATTCCGACGCCTTAATCGAAGAAATCGATCGTCAAGGCTGTGATCTCGCGAGCCTTCTTCGCGATCGGACCACGACCCACGTGTCGTGGGTGACGCTCCCGGAGGATGTCTCAGTCGACGAGACGGAGGCAGCGGTCCTGGCTCTGGCGAAGAACCACATTCCGGTGCGTGAGGTGATCGTCAACCGGCGCACGCCTGCCCCTCCCGATCGGTGTCGATGGTGCTCCGCTCGTCGAGCGATTGAGGCGCGGGCAGCGACACGGTTACGCTCACGTCTCCCGCGTCTGGCGACGATCGAAGTTGGCGCGCGGTCGCGCGAACCGCGAGGCGTAAGGGTCCTGGCAGACATTGGAGCCGAGATCGCCGCCGCCGCCCGTGTGGTCGACGCTACAGTTCGTTCTGCGCGCACGTCGACCACCGATCCTGCGCCAGTACCGCGGCGCGCCATTCCTGCGGCGCCTGCCGGCCGCGCCGCAAGAAAGCTGGACCTGTTCGATCCGTCAACGACCAGGCTTGTGTTGTTCGGTGGCAAGGGAGGCGTCGGCAAAACGACGTGTGCCACTGCCACCGCCCTCTTATTGGCAGAAGCGACCGATGAGGCGATCCTTCTTTTGTCAACAGACCCAGCGCATTCGGTGTCGAGTGTCCTCGGGCAGCGCGTAGGGGCCGCGGCGCGCCGCGTGCGTGGCGGTCCGGCAAATCTGAAGGTTCGCGAGATTGACGCGTCCCGTGAGCTGGATCGGATGCGCGCGCGGTACAGCAAGAGCATCGACGCGCTGTTCGATCGTATGGTGGGTCAAGAATCAGGAGCCGTTCGCCTCGATGCCAGTCACGATCGCCAGGCAATGCAGCACTTGATCGAGCTGGCGCCGCCAGGCATCGACGAACTGGCCGCGGTCATTGAGGTCATGGAGGCGATCGAGACCGGCGTCGTCCGAACGATCGTGATCGATACGGCACCCACCGGCCATGCCTTGCGACTGCTCGAGATGCCCGAACTGGTGCACGACTGGACGAAAGCGCTGATGTCGATCCTGCTCAAATACCAATCACTCGGCGGTATTGGGGAATTCGGACCGGCGTTGGTCAAACTGTCGCAGGGGCTTGGACGGCTACGAGCATTGCTGACCGATCCCGTTCGCACGTCCTTTATCGTCGTGACGCGCGGCGCGGCCCTTCCTGCTGAGGAAACATACGACCTCTTGCGACGGCTCGGCCGTCTGACGATTTGCGTTCCTGCTGTCGTCGTCAATGCGGTGGGACGAGGAACGTGTCGTCGTTGCACATCGGAGGCGCGTATCGAGCGGCGGCATATCAAGAAGATGAAGAACCAGTTTCCACGACATGCCTTGACGGTGATTGCCCCGGCCGAAATGCCGCCACCGCATGGGCCGCCGGCCTTGCGGCGGTGGCGACGACAGTGGATGGTGGCTACCACGCGATGATATTTGCCGGGATCCGGTGTCTGGGATGCGGGATCCGAGGATTCAACGATTCGCGTCCGGATTAGGGATTAGTGATAAGTGATTCATATAATCGACAACACCGTTCGACCATGCCCGGCACCGCGACCTATCTCTATTGCATCGTGCACGCTTCCCACGCGCCAACCGTGCCACGCGCGGTACGCGGATTGGCAGGGGCGACACGGCCGTCGGTTGCGCCGCTCGCACGATCGTTCTGGCTCGTTACTGCCAGCGTCCCATTGGATGTGTACGGACCCGGCGCGCTCGAGTCATCGCTCCGCAACGTGAAATGGGTGACCGACATCGCGCTTGCGCATGAACGCGTGGTCGAGCACTTCGCGCGAGGAGTCGGAGCCACCGTGATCCCGATGAAACTCTTTACGATGTTCTCGTCGGAAAAGCTGGCGATAGAGGAGACGCGCGCGCGGGTTCGAGATCTCGAGGGTGTGGTGAAACGGATCGTCGGTTGCGAGGAATGGGGCGTACGGATCACACGACGGCCGGCGCCGGAGTCCCGGTCACCCTCTGCCGCTGTTGCGGCCGCATCGGGGACGGAGTTTCTTGCGGCCAAAAAAACGGCGCGCGATCTGGCTCGTCAGTCCGTCGCCGCGGCTGCGGCGGCAGCCGATGAGGCGTACACGACGTTGTCGGCAATCGCACGTGATGCGAGGCGTCGTCGCGAAGAGCCCGAGGGTGCGACGAGCCCGCCTCTTCTGGACGCCGCCTTTCTGGTTCCTGTCGCTCATCGTCGCCGTTTCAAGGCGGCCGTCAAGAGCCTTGCCGATTCAAGTGCCGGCGCGGTCGTGACGCTCACCGGCCCCTGGCCTTCCTACAACTTCATCGACGCCGAATCGAGCCTATGAGTCGACGAAAACCGCGGTCTACCGTTCCGGTGTCACGGCCGGCGAAGCAGGTGCGTCGATCGACGTTGCAGCCGCGCCGGAGAATGCCTCGTCCTCCTGCGCGCGCCTTGCCTCCGCCCCCTCAGCCTCGCGCGGAGATCGGCAGCCTCGTTGCACCCCCGGAAACGTCGCTGGTCGATGTCCTCGACAATCTGTTGAATCGCGGCGTTGTGCTCAACGCCGATATCATCCTCGCGCTGGCGGACGTCGATCTTGTGTACGTGCGACTGTCGGCGCTGCTCTGCGCGGCAGACCGAATCCTGCCACGATGAGCCACGTCTATGTTGTGGCTTTGACGAGTCACCACTGTCCATCGTTTAGCGTTCACGGACATCGCATCGAGTTTATTGAGATCGACGGTGTGTTTGCGGTAATCGAGCGACGCTCCACTACCCCCGCCATATCGGAGGCGGAACTTCGATCCCAACACGATGTCGTGACCGCGATATTCAACCAGACGGAGGATCTTCTCCCTGTACGATTTGGCGCGTGGATCGAGCGAGACGAGCTGGCCGCAGTCGTGTCGCGACAAAAGCGCGCGATTGTCGACGCACTGCAGCTTGTGCGCGGCCGCGTTCAGATGACGATCCGATTTCATGCCGCTCGCATTGAGACGCGCCGGGATCGATCGGCCGGCGATCCTGCAGAGAGCGGCACTGAATACCTGCGCGCGCGTCGCGCCGCGGAACAGTGGGTGCCGGACGAAGCCGCCGCGGTGAGACGTGCGGTGCACGATTTTGTTGTTGCGGAGCGCGTCAGTCCGGCCTCCGAACGCGCGGCAGGGCTGTACCACCTTATTCCGCGCGACGGCGTGACCGCGTACAAGGCTGCGACTCGACCATTTGAACCCTCAGTTGCAGTCGTGACCGGACCCTGGCCACCCTTTGCGTTTGCACCGGACCCATGGCTGTGAAGCGACCACGACGTTCGACGCGCCGTCATTCCAACCGCACAGGTACAAAGAACCGCAGCAGTCGTCGACTTCCCGCGGCGGCGCCGCTCGCTATTCAGGAAGTGGAATCGCTTCGCGCGGAGTTGCACCGACTGGCGAAATCGGCTCCTCCGCGATGGAATGCCGATCCTGACGAGGTGCGGAAGTCGGTTTTGAAACTGGTGTTGACGCTCGTCGAATTCATTCGCCAGATTCTGGAACGGCAGGCGATCCGGCGCATGGAGACGAACGCACTCACTGCAGAGGAAATCGAAGCAGTCGGACTCGCGCTAATGCAGCTGGAAGGAACCATCCGCGATCTCGCCGATCAATTTGGACTTCGGCCCGAAGAGTTGAATCTCGACCTCGGGCCTATTGGAAAACTTGTCTGATTGGGGTTCTCCAAGCTCTCATATGCCACACGGCGAACCCGGTAGAACCAGCAGAACCGAGTAGAACCAGGCAGAACCTAACCAGAACCGTCGAACGCGTAGCAGCCGGGCGTGACGAGGACGCGCTTGTCGCGCGTGAAGAAGAAACTGGTCGGCGAGATGATTCCCGCGCCGCGGAATTGGACCGTCCGCCGTTTGTCGCCGGAGTTGTCGTAGACGTAGGTGTACGGCGCGGCAAGCGAAATCCACAGGTTGCCGTCATGATCCACGGCGGCGGTGCGGACGGTTGCGGGAACGATGGGAATCTCGCCGCGCTTCCGCGGCCATGTTGTCGGCAGCTTTCCAACGTAAGGATCGAGTTCGACACCTTCGATGTGCCGTTCGAACACGAGATTGCCAGCCGCGTCGTACTTTCGAAACATCGGCACGCCTGACAGAAACACGAAGTAGTAGCCGCCTTTCGGATTCAGCAGGCTGATGCCGACGTTCAACGCACTGTGCACTTGCGGATCTTTGTCCTGTCCGGTTGCCCGCAGCTCGCCGAACGTGCGCAACGGCGTGCCGGTTGGGAGATATTCGACAATCAACGAGCCGAGTTCCGGCTGGCTGATGAGGACGGTCTGCCCGGTGTACTCGAGCGTCGCGAGTCCGCTGAGTACCAGATCTCCGAGAGTGATCTGCGGAACACCGCGCCCGGGCATTGTGAATCCGCCCAGGCTCGTGCCCGTTGCGCTGAAGAACTGAACGCGCTGTTGATCCCCAGGGGCGTCTGCGACAACGAAGCTGCCGTCGGGTGCGGAATCAAATACCGTCGGCCGGATGATGCGTCCCGTCTCGGATCCGATCTGGACGATGCGTTTCGGTGCTTCAGCACCTTTAGCGAGCGTGTAAACCGCGTGTGCCCGCCTGTCGAAGATGAGATAGTCGCCGGACGGCGAGAGAGTACACCCGGCCATTTCGTCGAAGGCCGCGGCCACGTGTGCCGGCAAGCTGCCGGTCGCGCGACGTTCTTCCACGTCGAACATGCGCGGCACGACCAGCACGAGCGCCAGAGCGACAACACTAGTGCAACGAACAAGCACGGCTCATGATACGCCGTGGCTAATACCGTGCGACTTCTTGAATGGCTTTCAGAACGTTGGCCGACTGCGGCAGGATGACCTCTTCCAGCACAGGTGCGTATGCGACCGGGGTATCGAGGGCCGCGACGCGGCGAACTGGTGCGTCCAGGTGCTCGAAAAGCTGATCGGCGATTCGCGCGGCGAGTTCCGCGCCGAAGCCGCACGTCAGCTGATCCTCGTGCGCGATCACCACGCGGTTGGTGTGTTTGACGGCAGCAGCGATCGCGTTCCAGTCGAATGGCGCGATCGAGCGAAGGTCGATCACCATCACGCTGATGCCATCCCTTTCCGCCTGCTGCGCGGCAAGGAGCGAGCGCTGTACCAGGGCGCCCCACGTGATCACGACGACGTTGCTTCCTTCGCGGCGCACTGACGCCTTGCCGAACGGAATCATGTAGTCCCGACCAGGGTACTCCCCCTTGTTGTAGGTCTGCCGGTAAAGATGCTTGTGCTCGAGGAACAAGACCGGATCGTCGCAGCGAATCGCGGTTCGAAGAAGCCCGGCCGCGTCCCGCGCGTTCGACGGAAACACGACACGAATGCCGGGACAATGCGCAAAGATGCTCTCACCAGACTGGCTGTGATAGGGGGCGCCGCCGCGAAGATAACCACCGATCGCCGTCCTGATCACCATCGGGCACGAGAAGGAGTTGTTCGATCGATAACGCAGCATCGACATCTCGTCGCGCATTTGCATCATCGCCGGCCAGATGTAGTCGAAGAACTGAATCTCCACGACTGGCTTCAGGCCACGCGTCGCCATGCCGATACCGCGGCCGACGATGTTGGCTTCGGCAAGCGGCGAGTTGAACACGCGCGCACCGCCAAACATCCGCTGGAGCCCGTGGGTGACCTTGAAGACACCACCCTTGCCGGGCACTTCTTCGAGCGCGGACTCGCGACTGCAGTCGGCGACGTCTTCGCCGAAAACGACTATGCGCGGATCGCGCGCCATTTCGTCTTTCAGCGTGCGGTTAATCGCCGCGACCATCGTGTCCGGCTTGCCGCTGCTTGCCGGCGGCGTCTCGAAAGTCTCCGACGATGGATCGACGTCCGGGGAGTAGACATAGAGCGCGGCGCTGTCAGGAGTGGGCTTCTCGGCCTTCTTTGCCTCCTCAGCCGCGGCGTTGACCTCCGCATCCACCTCGCGAGCAATCGTCTCGAGGTCAGCCTCTGTCGCCAATCCTTCAGCCTTCAAGAAAGTGGCGAGACGGGCAATTGGATCGCGCTTCGCCTCCGCGGCGCGTTCGTTCGCTGTCTTGTAAAGCTTCTCGTCATCGGACAAAGAGTGCGAGTACGGCCTGGTGACCTTCGCGTGAACCAGCGCCGGACCCTTTCGCGCGCGGGCATAGGCGACGGCGTCAGTCATGGCGCGATGGCTGGAAACGAAGTCGGTGCCATCGATACTCTGCACGAACAGTCCGGGGAATGACGACACGAGCTTCGAAATGTCGCCGCCGGCCGTCTGCACTTCAATCGGAACCGAAATGGCGTACCCGTTGTCTTCCACAACACAGACAAGGGGAAGGTGATCGAGACACGCGCTATTCAACGATTCCCAGAACTCTCCTTCGCTCGTCGCCCCGTCGCCGACCGACAAATAGACGACCTCGTCGGGGTGGAAGAGTTCCGAGCGGCGTTCGATGGTCGTGATCTTGGTGAACAGCAGACTGGCTTCGGCTGCTCCGATCGCCTGCAGACACTGGGTGCCGGTTGGGCTCGACTGCGAGACGATGTTCAGCTGCTTATGGCCCCAGTGCGACGGCATCTGCCGACCGCCTGAACTTGGATCGTCCTTGGCGCCGACACCGGCGAGAAACATCTCGTATGGCGTGACCCCGAGGGTGAGGCACAACGCGCGATCGCGATAGTACGGATAGAACCAGTCGTGACCGGGTTTCAGCGTCATTCCGGCGGCCACCAGGATCGCTTCGTGGCCAGCCCCGCTGATCTGAAAGAAAATCAGGCTCTGGTTCTTGAGTTGGATTTCCTTGTCGTCGATCCGCCGCGACAGGACCATCGTTCGATAGGCCCTGAGAAAATCGTCGCGGGTGAGGCCGGAGTGATCGACACCGGTCGATGCAGTGCGCGTGCTCGGGCCGTTGCTGACCGCCGTTCCCTTCATTCGTACGGAACCCTCGTGCCTGTATGCGAGTGCTGACACGGCCGCCGATCGCACGCATGGGACCGGCGGTGGCGTCTGGCCAAACGCTTGATTATAGCATCGCGGCCGGGGCCGATGCCCGGCCGGAAAGCCCGCGCGGACGTGCGTGACAGCACGATATAATCGCGCCTTTTAGAGCAAGAAAGGGCGTGCGCGTGGCGACACAGACCGTGCGACTTCACCGGTGGGACGAGATCGCGCTCGAGAAGGTGACCGAGATGATTTCGCGAAAGATTGTCACTGGCGAACGCGAAATGGTCGCGCAGGTCTACTTGAAGAAGGGCGCGCTTGTACCGAGGCACTCGCACGAAAGCGAGCAAATGACGTACGTCCTTCAAGGCGCCCTCAAGTTCCTCATTAACGGTGAGGAAATCACCGTGCGGGAAGGGGAGGTTCTCCACATTCCCTCCTGGATCGAGCACCAGGCGGAAGCGCTCGACGATACATTCGAGCTCGATCTGTTCAGCCCAATTCGGCAGGATTGGCTCGACCACACCGACTCATACTTCCACGATCAGTGAGGGTGCCATCGCGCGACATTCAGAGTGGAAGACCTTCGCGTGCCAGACGAATAGTCCGCAGTTGGCAGCAGCCAGCAGCACCGTCGCGTCAATGATGGTGAACGTGCGTGGTGGCAGGGGAATGCCGCGGCCGAGCCCGAAGAACAGGAACAGGTTCAACACGATCACGGCGCTGATGGCCACGTGAATACGCCGGAGCCGCGGGCGGGCACCAGCCGCGAATGCCAGCAGCGGAACCGCCAGGTACAAGTGATTCTCGTGCACTGCGACCGCGAGCATGAAATACGTGTGAACAATGAACGCCCCGAGCGCGCAGACGAGTGACAAGTCGCGCGAATGCCGCGCCTGCCAGAGCCCCCAGAGCGCAACCAGGCCGACGGCTGTGATTGCGAAAGGACGAGGATCCGGATAACCGAGCCGGACGATCGTTGAAATTCCCAGGATCCGCATCGGCATCGTCCACGCTGCCCATGTCCCCATGTCGGCAACCGCATACGATGCGCGCATGAAGTAGGTGAACACCCACCACACGTTCGCCGCGTACGCCGACAGCATGTCGTGGCGCAACAGCGAACTCACGCCTTGCACGACATTACGGCCGGCGCCGACAACCAGGTAAGGCAGCAGCATCGCAAGCGAGACGATCACCGCTGCTGACACCGTTCGCGCTGCCGCCCACGCGGGCTTGACCGGCGAACTATTCCAGGCACCAAGGACGACCACCGGCACGAGGAAGACCGCCTGTGCTTTCGTGAAGCACGCGATCGCAATCAATCCGCCGGCGAGAATCGGCGCCCCCATGACTGCGGCAGCGACACTCGCGACTGCTGGCACAGCGATCAACGGATCGAGATACCCAAGTACTGCCCCATTCAAAACGCTTGCGGGGTTCATCCAATACGCGATCGCGACCCAGCGCGACGTAGCGATTCCGTATCGTCGCAGCGCGAGTGCAGAGAGCAGCCACGTCAGGGCCACGTCTGCGAGCAGTCCTGGAATCTTGACCGCGACGTTCAGCCAGCGCGTGTTTTCGAACTGAGGTGAGAACAACTGATAAACGCGTCCCACCGCGGCAAGCTCATATAACGCCATCGGGGGATAGTCGACCGTCGTGGAGCGGTTGCCCCAATGTACGAGGCCTCGGACAGGAGGATTGCCGCCGACACCGTAGAGCGTCGTGACGCCTTGATGCAGGGCACCGTAACTCCAGGTCTTCCACACCATTACGTCCTCGGTGCCCTCGAGCGGCATCGCGGCCAGCCTGATCAGCAAGCCGATGACGAACAGTGCCCGGAATTGGAATGGCGTGATGTCAGTGCACCTTGCGGTCCCAGTCCGATCGACCGCCTGAGTACACGTCGAATTTCCGGCGAAGCCGATTCATCTTCCACTTCAGGTAACGATACTTGAATTCGGCGGTCAACCCGCCGCGACCACCCTGCAGGTAGAGGTAGCCGAAGATGAGTCCGCCCAGATGTGCCGCGTGCGCGACGCCGCCGGGCGAAGAAAAGTAGGAGAGCGCCCCGATGATAATGACGAAATACTTCGCCGGAATTGGGAAAATGAGCGCCATCAGGATCGGCCGCTCGGGGTAGTACATCGCAAACGCGAGCAGAATTCCGAAGAGTGCGCCGGACGCGCCGACCGTCACCGCAGTGTACGTTGCACGTGTGATTGCAAACGGCAACAGCGACACGAGAATCGTGGTGATTGCCGCTCCGACTCCCGTTACCGCGTAGTACTTCACGAAAAACTTTGTGCCCCAGAGACGTTCCAGCTCGACGCCGAACATCCACACGCCAAGCATATTGAAGAGGATGTGGGCCGGCCCGGCGTGCATAAACATGTAAGTCACGGGCTGCCACATCCATCGCCGTTCGATCACGTCGGCGGGGATGACACCGAGTATGGGCAGCAATCCGGGGCGAATCACCGTCGCGACAAACGCCGCGACATTTGCCCAGATAATCCACTTCACCGCCGGGGTGATCGGGCCGGGACCAAACGAGTAGCTCAGCGAATTCGGGCGGGCGTAGCGGGTCATCGTCTTCGTCGACCAGAAAAAACTATCGTACCACAGCGACCCTCAGCGTCCGGTGTCAGGAATGATCGTGTCGGCGGGCTGCGGCGGCGCGGGAGCGGAGGCGCGGGCCGGAAGAGGAAGCGCACACGCTGCCGCGGCGAGAGGAATCAGCGAAACCCCAACGAGGGTGTGTTCGATGCCGATCCGGTCGGCAATCATGCCCACAAACGGCACGCTCAGCCCTCCAGTTCCCCAGGCGAAGCCCATCATCAGCGATGACACGGTCGCAGCACTAACCGGTGCAAGAGACTGGCCGAAGGTGACGTTGACGGGCAACGTCGACTGCAAAAAAAGACCACCGATCGCCAGCGCGACCACGAACATCCAGCCGCTCAGGAATGGCGCGACGAAAAGAAAAGGTGTTGACAGCACCAGCGACAGCGCGATGACCGTGCGTGCGCCAAATCTGTCGGCGGCTGGTCCGCCGAAGAAACCGCCGACACCGCTGCCAAAGAGATACACGGCAACTGACGCGCCGGCTTCAGCGACCGATAGTCCGCGACGGGTGAGCATGACCGGCACGAAGGTCGCAAATGTCAACGACGCGAGCGTTCTGAGTACGACAATCGCATAGAGCAGCGCGAGCGGCCTCGCGTACGGTCGAAGCGCAGCAAATCCGCGAGTGGCAGACGGATGCAGCGGTATGTCCGGCACGCGCCGAACGAAAAACGCAACGACCGCGAGTCCGGGCAATGCAAGTACCGGCGTCCATTCCAATCCAAATCGCTGCGCGAATGGCGCGAAGAACAGCGGGCCGAATGAAAATCCCAGCGTACCGCCGGTGATGTACACCGACATCGCAAATCCGCGCCGGTCTCCGCCAAGTCGATGTGCCAGAGCGGCGGCCGGTGGATGGAACGCCGCGGCGCCGAGTCCACCAGCGACCAGGATGCACGCAAGCATCTCCCGCGATGTCGCGATTCCAATAAAACTCAGGAGTGTAACCGAGACGATCGGGCCGACGATGATGAGTGTGCGCGGACGCCAGTGATCCGCGAGGTTTCCAAACCCGACCTGCGCAACCGACGCGGCCATCTGAAACAACATCGTCAGCGTCCCTGCCGCTGTGAGCGACAGGCCAAGCCGAGGAATCAGGATCGGCAGCATCGGTGCGTAGATGTTGCCGTAGCCATCGACCATCAGGTGCGCCGAAGCCATGAGAAGGATCGTGGGGTGTAGACGAAGCCGCGAAATCATGAACGAGTACGCATGAGAAACGATTTACGCGGAAGGGCGCAGGCGTTTGAGCATGCGCGAGAACGCTTCATCGAACTCGGCAAGGCGCAGCAGCCGCGCCGACGCCACCAACACGACGAGACCAGCTGCGATGGCGCTGCCGACTTCGACGGCGCGTAACAGGAAATGGGTCGGCGGAATCCAGGTGGCGAGCCACGAAGCGGTCAGCCTCGCCGCGACACCCATCGCTGCGGAGGCGACGAGAATCTTGGCAAAAGCGACCAATACACGCCGGTCGTCGAGACCACCAAGCCGTCGACGCAACAGCCAGAGCAGTGTTGCGGCATTGAAGATCGCGGCCAGTGCGGTGCCGAGCGCGAGGCCGCGATAGCCCATTACCCGAACGAGGAGAAGATTAATCGTCAAGTTGGCGAGCACGGCGACGACGCTGACGGTGACGGGGGTGCGGCTGTCGCGCAGAGAATAAAAACTGGGTGACGCGATTTTGACCGCTGAGTATCCGACTAGTCCGGGCGCATAGAAGATCAGCGCCGACGCGGTCGCGATCGTGTCATGGGCCTTGAAATGTCCGCGCTCGAGCAGCAGTGCCACAATCGGGTGCGCCAGCGCGATCAGCCCAACGGTTGCCGGAACGTTCAGCATCAACATCATCCGCAGCGCGCTGGAAATCGTCCGCCGCATCCCGAGCGTGTCCCCGTCGTTCGCTCGTCTCGCGATCTCCGGCAGCGCCGCCGTCGCAATCGACACACCGAAAAGTCCGATCGGCAGATACATCAACCGGAAGGCGTAATTCAGGACCGACACGGCGCCTTGTTCCTGGCTCGTCGCGAGGTAGGTATTGACGAACACGTTGATCTGAACGGCTGCCAGCCCCAGCGTGCCCGGTCCCATCAGCCGCAGTATTTCGCGCAGCTTCTCGTCCTTGAGATCAAGAATGAGGCGGTACCGAAACCCTTCTTGTCGCAGGACCGGCCACTGCAGCGCAATTTGTCCGAGGCCGCCGACGATCGTGCCGATCGCGATGGCGACAATCGGCAGCAGGCCGAGCGGCGGCATCGCTGGTATCAACAGGAACGCACAGAGAATCGTCGCCACGTTGAACATCGCCGGCGACAGTGCCGGGATAAAAAATCGCCGGAGCGAATTCAGCATGCCCATCATCGCGACGGCGATCGCAACGGTCGCGAGAAACGGCAGCATGATTCGCGTCAAATCGGTCGTCAGCTGCAGCTTGCCAGGCGTATTGGCGAACGACGGCGCGAACGCACGGGTGATCGGCGCCGCAAACACGATCCCGATGAGGACGATGGTGCCGGTAATGACGACGAGCGCGTTGATGACCAGATTGCCAAGGCGCCACGCGGCGTCGCGCCCCTCGCTAGTCAGCGTGCGTGTGAAGGTGGGAATGAACGCCGCGGTCATGGCCCCTTCCGCAAAGAGATCGCGCAGCAGGTTGGGAATTCGAAAGGCGACATTAAAGGCGTCCATTTCGATTCCGCCGCTGGCGCCGAAGAATGCGGCGAGCACCATTTCGCGCGCCACGCCGAGCACACGGCTCGCCATGGTCGCCACACTAATCAGGCCGGCCGAGCGTGCGAGCTTCACACTCATTGTGCGGTGATGCGCGTGCTGACTGGTGTGACCAATTCGGATAAGGAGTTGTTGCAGCCGAGCATTAATTTCCGAGGGTACCACACGGATGCGTTACAACCTTGACACGCCGTCCGCTTTCGAGACGATCGGGCACTCGAGAACGTGCAAAAGTGACACGGTATACACAAAAAAAAGCCCCTGCGTCGCCGCAGGGGCTAATGGAGGATGGATGAGAGGCTTGTGCGTGCCTTTCAAAATGATTAGACGGCGCTCGGCAGGCAAAAGTTTGGTCTAACTCACGCGCCCAGTTTTCGACGAACGATTTCGTTAATCGTGCGACCGTCAGCGCCTTTACCGGCAAGGCGGCCCATCACCGCTTTCATCACACGTCCAAGATCCTTTGCCGATGTCGCCCCGACTTCACTGATCGCTTCGTCGACGGCGCGTTCGATCTCGGCAGGATCAACGGGCGGCGGCAGGTACGTTTCGAGCACGGCGATCTCCGCCGTTTCGCGTGCCGCCAGCTCCTCGCGTCCGCCTTTGAGGAACTGCTCGATCGAATCGCGTCGCTGTTTGATCAACGAGGCCACGACCTGTTGTGCCTCGGTGTCATCGAGCGGACGTCCCTTTTCAACTTCGCGATTCATCAACGCTGCCTTTGCCATGCGCAGCGGCGCCAGTCGCGCCTGATCCTTTGCTTTCATCGCCGCGGTCATGGCTGCAGAAATTTCATCAATCAACGGCATGTGCCAACCTCTCCATAGATCTTCCAGTATTGCGCGGCAACCGCTTGCGGCCGAAATTCGCGTTCGATGACATCTCTGGTTCCCGCCAGCGTCCGCCGTTTGTGTTGAAGAAAGTGGGTGATTGCTCTCGCCAGCGCGATGGGCTGTTCGCCGGGAACGATCGTGACATCCGGCCCGAAAAGGCCATTCAGCTCGAGACCTCCGGGGTTATCGCTCGACAGCACCGGGGTGCCGCAGGCAAGTGCCTCGACCGCGACCGTGGGCAGGGCTTCGAGCAGCGACGGCAGCACGAACAGATCGGCCGCCGCGCAGTAGCGCGCGACTGCCACATTGTCGACCAGGCCGGTAAAGTCGACGTGACGCTCGACGCCTGCGGATCGCGCCGCCGCCTGTAGTTCCTGACGCAATTGCCCGGTCCCGCAGATCACCAGCCGCGTGTCGGGGTGGGCGTGCACGACATCCATCATTGCTTCGATCAGGACGCGTTGGCCAGCGAGCGGGTGAAGCCGCTTCACGTTCAGCAGGAGGTGACGATTGCCAATCCCCAGAGCAGCCCGTTCCTCGGCCTGCCGCTCGTCGTCATGCCACGCGAACCTGTCACCGACCGACGGGTAGATCACCTGCGCATTGCGCCGGCGCAGACCCAACTCGAACGCGCGGCTCATGAGCCGCTCACTGTAAAACGTCACGTACGAGGCGTCGTGATACGCGCGCGTGAACAGATCCGGTCGGCCGCGCTTCCGCTGGTAATGCCAGATCTCGGTGCCGTATAAGGTCAAGACTGCGGGCTTCTTTGCCCGAATGGCTGCGAGCACGGCCACTTCCGATAGCAGGCCGTTGCTGTGCGCGTGGACAACATCCGCGCGAGCGATCAGCGGTGCGAGGGCTCGCTGGATGCGCCACGCGCCAATGACGGAGCCGATCCGGAGGGTCCGATCGAAGAACCCGCCGCTCCGGCGAGGGAACCACGTGACGGGTCCGGCGAGGTCCGCCCGTCCACCCGTTGGCGATGGATGCGCGATGTACTCGACCGCGTCTCCGGCATCACGAGCCCAGTTCCCCAGTTGCCATGGCAGCAGGGCGTTGGCAGCCTGATCGGGCGGCAGGTGCGGGGTGACGTGAAGAATTCGCATCAGCCGGCGTAAGCGCGTCGAAACTCTGTGAAGGTGGCTGGCACAGCGCCAAGCTCGCGTGTGGCGAATGCGAAGAACCGCTCGAGCCGATCGAAGAACGCCTCCAGTTCTCCCGGCGTTTGGTTGTAAGGACTACCGCCGACGATCGCTTCGCTCGAGTGAAACAGCAGGTTCAACACCGGTTCATCCATTCGCGCGAGGGTTCGGGCGAGCGCGATCATGTCCGGCAGCGACGAATAGGACGGCCGAAGCCATCGCAGCTTCATGATGCCGAGCGCGCGCAGGGCGCGCTTGGTGAAGTATGGGCGCGGCGCTCGCGCGTACGCATATTGGAGTCGGCGTGGCACGCTCCGATCGAGCCCGCACGACACGGGGACCTCGAGTACGCCGCTCGTTCCAGGTATCGTCGTGCTGTCATAGGCAAGGAAGTAGGGCGTCAATGGCGCCTCGACGAATTCAGGGCCGCCCTTGTGCCGCTCGTAGAACAAGGGCGCCACACTGGATTCGACCAGGTACCCGAGCCGCTCGAGCGCGGTGACGTGATCCGCTGAGAACCCGAATCGGCCAGAGCGGTACGACACAGGTCGAACTCCGACGGCCTTGGTGATGCCCTCGGTCAGCGACGCGAGCTGCATCTCGAACTGACGTCGCGGAAGCGTGCACGCATATGGATGCCGGCGGACGTCGTCTTCGCTGAACGGCGGTGTCTCCCATGCGTGATGATGCGCGCCGATTTCGCAATTGCCTCCCGCGAGCAGCCCGCGGAGCACATCGGCCGATCGCGCATCGCACGCGACCGGGTGCGTAATCACGTACGTCGTCCGTACACCGTGCCGTTCAAACAGGGCGTGCAGGCGGGGCAGCACGTAGATGTTTGAAAACTGCTGATTCGCGCGCGCCGCGGCGTCCCACTGATTGTCCCCCTCGGTGTCGATACCAACGAGTAAGTGCATTTGCGATTGTGTCAATGTTCAATGATCAATGTTCAATGCTCAATGTGAATCGAAGCCATTGAACATTAGACATTCAACATTGAACATTGCGTTAGCGATCCTGATCCGAGTCGCCAAGCGTCACATGCCACCTGTCGGTGTCTTTGTAGAAGAGCCGCGGCACATCGATCGCGTTGATTTTCACCACGAACTCCATCGTCGACTTGACCTGGAAGTAACCCGACCGGCGCAGGACGCGACGAAAGGCCGCGTGCGTCGCGAACACACGAATCTTGTCCGAGTCGGCCTGACGCGCCTCGCGATCGATCCAGTTCAACAGCGTCCGAAACGCGCCCTCGTCGTCGGGATCAGCGAGAAAATCAACGAGAAGCGTGACCCGGCCACGCGGCTCGTAGAGATGGCGATACACCGCGTATCCGACATTGCGGTCGTCGCGACGGGCAACGGCGATCGAATACCGGACATGCGGTGCCGAGACGAACTTCCAATTGAGGTACGCGGCATCGCGCCGAACCGCCAGGTCGAACTTCGGGGCAAGCGTTTCCCAGAGTTCCGTGAAGCTGTCGTCGAATCGCTGAACCAGCCTGACCTCCAGGCGAACGGGTCTGGCGCGCGAGATGATCAGGACAACCGGAAGCGTGATCGCGGACACCAGACGATTGATCGCAACCGGCCAATTGGGTCGACGGAGCGCGCGTCTGGTGAGAGGCTTGACGAGACACGGGACCGGACCAACATTCGGCCAGTTCAGTTTCTGGAACAGTCGGTGCGAGGAATCCGACAGTCCGAGCCCGAGCGACGCACCGACATTGCGATCCCATGTGCGAAACAGAATCTCGCCGAGGCCTTGCCGCTGCCGTTCGGGTGCGACCATCACGTCCATGCCCCACGAGCCGTGCACTTCCAGTCCCTTGAGCGACAGCTTGACGGGCATCGTCGCGTACTGTCCGACGAGGGTCGTGCCTTCGCGGGCGATCCAGATCTCGGGATCCTGTCCAGGATTGTTCGGGTTCAGGCGGTACTGCCAGTCCCAGCGCAGACGACTCGATGCAGCGGCATCGTGACCGAACACGCGGCGGTACAGCCCATCCACGGCTCGTTTGTCGTCTGCGCGGTATTTGGTGATCTCCGCCACGTCACCGTCCTGTCAGCACGTATTCCATGTTGCTGATGAGCGTGTCCTGAGTCAGCGTGCTGTTCCGGACCCAGCGCGCGACCGGAGCGGGCAGCTTCCGGACCGTCGAGGTGACGTGCAGCTCCTCGCGCACGATTCGCAGTCCGGCCTCCGCGATCAGGTTGCGCAGCCGTCCAACACGGACCTTCTCGAGCAGGTCATCGTGTTTGATCTCTCCTCGTCGCGCGGCTTTGATGAACGAATTCTCGTTCGCAGGCTCCCGCAGCGACCATGCGGCGTGCCGCGCGAGCACGCGAAAAGTTGAGAACGCGACGCGGCGTCCGAAAATCAGGTGCAGCGGAATTGGAATCTTCAACCGCGGAAGGTGCGCGCCGGCGAATGATAGGTACGGCGAGGTCGACAAATACACGTGACCGCCCGCCGCAAGGACACGGGCGCACTCGCGAAGGTACAGCCGCGCATCGGAGACATGCTCGATGACAGCGTGCGACAGCACCAGATCGAATGATCCCGATGCAAACGGCAGGGCCATGCCATCGGCCAGCGCGAAGTGTAGATTCCTGAGCTGCCGCTCGCGTCCGAGTCGCACGCCCGCATCCTGAAACCGTTCTGCCGGATCGATGCCAACGACGCGATCGACTTCTTCTGCTAGCGACAGCGGCATACCTCCGCCACCGCAGCCGGCGTCGAGCACGCGACCGCGTACCGGCACACCGGATCGATCGAGGAAAGCAATGACCTTGGCGCTCCGGTAGTACTCGAAGAGTGCGTAGTCGTACTCGGAACGAAATCGGAGGTCCGCGTGCGCCTTGATGGCGCGTTCGTCAATCTTTCGCACGCCCGCTCTGTGAAAGGTTCTCTCGGCCACCGCCGAATTTATCGATGAGTGCTGCGCGGTCGTGCCCGGTGGCGGTTTCGCGCACGTCGAACGTCGCAATGATCCTGTGGTTTGGGTAGGCGTCGATCACATCCTGAATGACGGGGTTGTGCGCCTGTGACTCGTAGCCGAGGCTCGGCGCGATGTAAGTCAGAATATATCGCACATCGTCGCGGCTCTTCCGGTCCTCGTAGTTACCGAACCCACGGCCGACGAATACGGGTTTGATCCCGTTCTCGAGGGACAGGCCATTCGCGAGTTTGCCCTGCACCAGCGTTCCGACCGGCAGCAGACGGCCCAGCTCGAGAGAGGCCTCGTAATTCTTGTAGGTACGACCGACAGCCCATTGCATGTACTGAACCGCGTTGCCCGCTGAGAGCAGAACCGCGAGCAGAACAACGCCGCGAAGCGGCAGGGTTGCCGCGAGGGCGCGCGGAAGCCGGGGCCACGTGCTGAACAGAACCGCGCCAAAGATAATCGCGATCGCTGCGGCGATCCGAACATTGGGACTGATCTCACGCAGGAATGCAATTCGGACGAATGCACCAGACACGAGATACGAGCCATATAGAACGAGCGGTAACGCCAGAAGCGCGCGCCCCGGCGGAACCCGATTGACGTTCTCAGGCAAGATGCGTAACCGGCCCAGTGCCAGTGAAGCGAGCGCAACGAATGCAGGAATGAAGAAGACGAACCGGCGTTCGTTCCCCGCGTCGTGGAGAACTAACTCGGCGGCGCCAAGTACAACCCACCAGACCAGCAGCCGTTCGCCGGACCGGAGTTCCCGCCATCGTGCGATCAATCCGGCCGCGTGGGTCAGGGCGATCGCCATGACGAACCAGCTGCGTGTGAACGCGTCCTGAAGTGGAAGCCAGGTGGCACGATCGAGAATCGACTTCAAGTCGTAGCTTGGTTTGCGCGTCACCGACATCTGCCAGTTGTAAAATCGGTAGTCGGACCAGTTTGGCAGGACGAACACAGCAAGCGCGAGCATCCCCAGAATCGCCAGACCTCCAAGCGTCCACAGTGCTGGACGCGGATTCCGAATCGGCGTCCACCACCCCTTCCGCTGCGCGACGAACACGGTCAGCGCGTCAAGCGCAATCGCCGCGACGAAAAAGGCGGCCGCCGCCTTGGTGAAGAACGCAAGCAACGCACACGCACTTGCGGCCATGCCCCACGGTGGACAGTCGTCCGCACGCGTGTAGCAGAACCATGAGGCGACCATCAAGGCAACCATCGGCCCTTCCATGAGTGCCGTTCGATCCCACATCACCGAGAAGTAGTTCGTTGCGAGAAGCGCCGCCGCGATCAAAGCGGCGAGCCGTCCCGCGATGCGTTGCACTCCCAGTGCAAGCAGGCACACGGCCGCAAGTCCGAAAACCTCAGGAACGAGCCGAGCCTGTCGCACGCCAACTCCAAACGATCGAAAGGACGCGTACTCGAGACCGGTGAAGACCGGAGCGATGTACATGGGATTCCACTGGTCCAGCGACCATGATCCGAACAGCGCGCGGTTTCGTGCGTTGTGCACCCACGCACCTTCGTCGTGCCAGACAACGCCGACCGGCGGGTTCCAGGGCGCATCAGCGGCAGGGAACAGGCCGCGCATGAGCGCTCCTATCAGCAGGATTGCAGCCAGAATGGACCGGTACAACCCGGGCGAGATGTTCGCGCCAGCGTTCATTGCACCGGCGCTTTCTTCATCCAGATGTCGAATCCCTCCGGTCCGGACGTCGGTTGATAGCCTTCACGAATCCAGCTGGCAAGACTCGGCGTGGTCATGAAGAAGTGGGCCGAGTCGTCGACGTCCGGATACCAATCACGCTGCTGAAGCGCCACGATTGCCGGAGGGTTTCGACGCAGGTCATCGAGCAGTCCGGAAACGCCATACCCAGGCCGATCGCCATTGAATCCGACGATGACCGGGCGGCTCCAGAAGAAGCGGGACGCACTGGTTCGTGCGGCTCGCACGTACGCGCCGGATGAAAAGCCGAACACATACACGGTGTCGTTTGGCGCGCTGTGCGATTCCATGAATGCGCCGAGTTCGTCCATCGCAAGCGCCGAATACTTGCGCGTCGTCCGATCGCCGTAGCGCGAGAGGTGCTCGCTCCGGGTCATTGTCCCGGACATGAAACGGAGATCATGGCGAGTGTTGTCGACGAGCTTTTCAAAGTCATTGACTCGCCAGACCGCGACGACGATAACGCAGGCGATGAGCGTATTCGCGATCCGTGAGGCGGTGCGGAGGAACATTGCGCCCCACGCGGCCGCCAGCGCCAGCGCAGGCGCCGCCTGCACGAAGTATTGCGGCAGGTCGCGACTTCCATTAATGGCAATCGTCAAGCAGGCGGCGGCCGTCCACGCGACCGGAACCAGCCGTTCGAGGCCGCGTCGCCCGGCAACGAGAAGCACTGCGCAACCTGCCCCTCCGACCAGCCACAGCGCATCGACGCGCGCATGACGGATCGGAAACGTCAACAGATACGAGACGGCATGCCACGGCCCTTCGTAAGTTTCGCCCGAATACCTGACGTTGTATGTGATGGTGGCATCGTACAAATCGCGAACTCCGTGTCCACCGGTAAACCACGCGGTTAGTACGGCGACTGGCAGAAGGAACCCGGCGGCCATGCCGATGATTGCCTTCAGCGTGAGTCTGTTCCACACAAAAAGCGCGAACAGCGCCGCGAGCACGTAGGCGATTGCGTTGTACTTGAAGGCAAATGCGATCCCCAGCAATGCTCCAGCCGCGACACACAGCGCGTTCGGCTTGTGCGTATTCCTGCTTCGGGCAAGGCACACCAACGCCGCGGTGACGGCAAGCGCAATGAATGTTTCACATTGTGCGCGCATGCTCACGCCGCTGAGTCTTGCGAAGGCGGGGTTCGACAGCAGAAGGAATACGACTGCGGACCACGCCCCGACCAGGCCACCCGCAAGGGCGCTACCCAGTTGCCATAGCAGTGCGGCGATCAGTGCCGCGACGATGAGATCAGCAGCAGGCACGGCGGCGTCGCGGGCCAGCATTGCGCGCATGACCGCATAGGTCACGTGAATCGCCGGCGGCTTCTGATCCCACGCGTCTCGGTACGGCAGACCTCCCGCTCGGATGCAATCGCCGATGTACGCATACAACCCCTGATCGGCACCCATCGGCTGAACCAGCGATGGCAGGCGCACGACGAGCAGGACGCACACAAGCGCCAACAACACGCGGTTTGTCATGTCAGTCGGCCGGGTGCTTGAATTATAGTGCTTGGGAGTTTCCATCCTTGACAGGCGCGATCCAACAACCAGCTCCGCTGGCGATCGTTGTACCGACCTATAACGAACGCGACCGCTTGAAGGATGTGGTCGAGAAGATCGCGTCGACCTATTCGGGCGCGGGTATCGACGGCGAGATCGTTATCGTCGACGACAACTCGCCAGACGGGACCGGCGCGCTGGCAGACGAGCTCGCGGCGCAGTATCGCATCAAGGTTCTCCACCGAGCCGGCAAGCTTGGCCTTGGAACGGCAGTCATCGAAGGTTTTGCTGCCGCCAGCGCACCGATCGTCGGTGTGATGGATGCCGATCTCAGTCACCCGCCCGGGCTGCTCCCGGGGATGCTCGCCGTCATGCAATCCACCTCTGCCGACTTCGTGATTGGAAGCCGGTACATTCCTGGCGGCGGGACTCACGGATGGGGACTCGGCCGCCTGCTGATGTCGCGCTTCGCCTGTCTGCTCGCGCGCTCGGTGACGCCGATACGCGATGCCACGTCGGGTTTCTTTCTGATTCGGCGCGATCTCGTGCGCGACGTTCGCATTTCTGCCGGCGGATTCAAGATTTGTCTCGAGCTGCTGGTGCGGGGCCGTCCGGCATCGGTCGTCGAGGTGCCGTACGTTTTTGTCGGCAGGACCGCCGGCGAGAGCAAGATGAACACGAAAGAGGCTCTCGGCTACCTCAAACAGCTGGTCGAGTTGCGCCGGTTCGTGGCGAGTCACCCGAAGTTGTCACAATCGCACCGGCGGCTCTCGATCGAGGAGCTTAGGGCCGCTCGACCCTACGCGCTTTGATTCTGCCGCTGCGGCGCTGCTGACGACGTGTCGATGACGGGGGCGCCGAACAGCGTCCGCGTCAACACCTGCCAGACGATGTTCTGCTTGGACAGCGCGATTTGAGCGACATCGCCGACATGACGGGCCATGTAGCCGGGACGCAGGAAGAATCGCCGCTTCGCCCGATTGATGGCGCTCATGACGACCTGTTCGTCGAGACCGTTGCCGCGAAGCAGATAGTACGAGTATTCCATCTTCGACCAGTCGTCGCCTGCCTCGGGCGGCAACAGCGATTCGCGGACGCACTTTTCGTAGAGCGCCGTGCCGGGGTAGGGGACCGCCGGATAAAAGTTCGCGAAGTCCGGATCCAAGGCGATCGCGTAATCGACTGTCTGGTCCATCGTCTTCAGTGTCTCGCCTGGATAACCGAAGATGAAGAACGCAAAGGATCGGATCCCGGCGTCGCGCATGTTCTTGAACGCGGTCTGAATCTTCTGGCGCTCGAGCCGTTTGACCATGTCCTTGCGCACCGCATCGGACTCGGTCTCAATCCCCAGCGCCAGCATCCAGCATCCCGATCGCTTCAGCCGGTGGACAAACGCGGGGTCGGTCAGGTTGTCGGCGCGCGCATTTCCGAACCACTGAATTGGAAGATTTCGCGCAATCAACTCATCGCAAAACGCGGTGAACGATTTCACGTTGAGCGTGACAGTGTCGCCCCAGAGATAGAAGAAATCCACACCCAGCTCGCGATGCGTCCGTTCGATTTCGTCGACGATGGATGTCGCGCTCCGCTCGCGGAACTTGTGTCCCTGATGAATCGGCGCGACGCAGAAATCGCACGTGTACGGACACCCGCGGCTGGTTTCGACGATGACGTACCGCTTGTTGACGAGCGGGAGCGCATACCGATCGAGGGAGACGAGATCCCACGAGGGATAGGGCATCGTCGCGAAGCGAGTGAAACTTCCGTGGGTGCGGTGTGGCACGACCACGGTGCCGACTCGCCAGGTCAGGCTGTTGACGTCGCCGACTTTTTCAATCGAGTCGAGCAGCGCCAGCTGAAGAATCGCGTCCTCGGGTTCGCCGACGAACATCCCGTCCACGAGTGGAACGCGCTCCATCGAGAGCGCCGGTGCGGTCGATGCGTGCGGGCCGAAGCAGAACATCGGAGCGCTGTATTGCTGCTTCAGGCGACCGATCGCCGCAACGTCGGCATCCAGCGTCGGCGTCGTGCTCGGAAAAACGATGAGTGTCGGGGTAAACCGATCGCGATCGAGCCGCGCGATGACGTCGTCGATCGAGAGCCGCTCGGCAGTCGCGTCGACGAGCCGCACATCACAGCCTGCTTCGCGCAGCAGCGACGCCGCGAGCGCGAGCGTGTAGGGCGGCTTGGTCGTGCCGAGGACCTCTTCTCGTTCCTGGCAGCGGCCCTGTCGGGTAAAAGCAACGCCGTTGATGAGCGGCGGATTGATAAGCAGCGTGAAGCGACCAATCATCTGGATGTGACTCACCGGACAACAGTCAAGGGAATCGCGCGCCTCACCGGGCGCGGCACACCGGGCCCGAATGGCTCGGCAAGCGGTATTGGAGACAACTCGACCTTGCAGCAGCGACGGCAGACGGGAAAGATCCCGTTCTCGACGAGACGGCGGCGCAGGTCGACGTAACGTTCACCATTCCAGACGTCCTCGAGCGACGAGTTCGACAAATCGCCGACTTCGACACGAATGAATGGACAGAAATAGACCTTACCCGAAAAGGAGACGCGCGCGTGGAGAAACGGATAAAGGCAGCGGCCTTCGAGTTTCGCTCCCGGCGTGTAGTAGTTGTCGATCAGCTGCGGGTGCACCTTGGGACGAAAGTCAAACAGGACATTCTTTCGCCGGCATTTGTCCTGCAGCGCGCCAACCCGATGCCGGACCATCTCGATGTCCAGACCCGGATCCGGTGTGATGAACGTCGCGATCACTGATGCGTCTTCGGCGCCGATGAGCCGCACCGTTTCCGCGACTTCTTCGGGAGTGCTGAACATCAGGTGATTCAGCCCGATGGCATCGACGCCGAGTTCTTCGGCGACGTCGACCATCTGGTCCAACGCCTCGAGACTCTCGTGGGCGACGGTCGTATTGATGCTGACCCGAAGCGGCGCCTGTTTCCTTTTCGCTGCTGCCTGCAGACGACGCAGTCCCGCGCACGTTCGCTCGAATGTTCCTTTGAGCCCCCGCGCCTCGTCGTGAATGGCGCCAGGACCATCGATCGACACGCTGATGTGTCGAAGAAACCCCGCCTTGGCGAGATCCGCGAGCGCTTCGGCGCGCTCTTCGGTGATGATCGTTCCGTTAGTGGTCAGGTACCCGCAGGCGTAGCCCTTCTCGCGAAAGAGATCGAGGACGGACATGATGTCCTTCCGCATGAAGATCTCCCCGCCGGTGAGGCTGACCTGCAGTCCGGGATCGTCGGGAAACGCCTTCCTCAAGGCATCGAGCGTCATCTCCTCGCGCCATTGGCCTTCGATGTTCAGGAGATCGCCGACATAGCAGAACTCGCAGTGCAGGTTGCACCGCATCGTCGCTTCATAGACGGCGCCCATCGGAAGCCGATCGGCGCGGCCGGTCTTCTCGTCGACAAACCGGCGGATTCTCTGCTCGTATCGGCGGCGCCGATAGCGTGCCCAGGCGTGCCGCGCAATCGGCAGTGCCCGTGCGCGAGTGGCGATGGACTCCCGGAGCTTGGCGACCGAACTTCGGAAGGCGCCAACGTATGGCTGTTGCCGTCCATCGTTCGCGGTATTGGTGGCCAGTGCCATCGAGCTCGTCAGATCTCCGGGGTAATCAGCCGGCGCAAGACGGTAAGTCGCATCGGACTTGGATCGGAAAGGACCATCTATTGTATCGTCTCGGCCGTGATTACGCTATGAATTGCGGCCGAGCCGGGTATCGGAGTCCTCGGGTACTTCCACTGACACGATCTCACCGGCCAACTCCGTTGTCTCCGCCGGTCGAACCGTCACGCTGGGTTTCAGACGAGCCCGGAGGGCGCCCAGTGCCCGCATTTCCTCCGCATTGAAGAAACCTGTCACCCAGAGCAGCGAGCTCATAATCACGACGACCGCCGTTCCCCGAATCAGAATCCCAATCGCCGCCGGCATGGCCGGAAGATTTCTCGCGACGATAAAAGCGATTAGCGCGGCAATAACAACTCTCGAGATCCGCCCATACTCATGACGCACGGGGTAGAAGCGCTGCGAAAAGTGAAATGCCAGCGCCGCCTGAATTGCGTAGGCTGCGCCGTTTGCCCATGCGGCGCCAATGATCCCGAACCGAGGAATCAGAATGAAGTTCAAGCCGATGTTGAGGGCGGCGCCCACAGCCGTCGTGACCGGATAATATGCCGTTTTCGAGGTGATGTTGAGGCCGATTGAGGTCAGCAGGTACACGCCGTAGAAAAACACGCCCACAGCGGTCCACGTCACGATGTCGGCGGCTGAGACGTATTGTCCATGGGTTACGAGCTCGAGCAAGTCAGCACCGACTGCGGATAGTCCCGCCGTCATCAACGCAAGCACAGCGATCCCATACCTTGCGATCGTACTGAACACGCGATCGGCGTCCGGCTCCCGCGCCGTCGCGTAATAGAACGGCGCCCATGCGTACTCGAACGCGCCGAGGACAATCTTCTCGATCAGGCCGAAGCTCACTCCCATCGAATACACGCCGATGTCCTGGACCGACACGTATCGCGTCATGACGAAGCGATCGCCTACCGCCATCAGTTGCATCGCGAAGCCATGCGGAATCCGCGGCAGACCGAACGCGAGTGACTGTCGAAGCAACGCGCGCGAAAACATCGGTCTCAGCAATGGCGCGAACCATCGCAGCATGACGATGAGCAGCACCGCCGTTACGATCACGTCCGCCAGGACGACCCCCATCACACCGAGACCAGCGCCAACGACCAGGATCAGGCGAAGAACGAGCGTAGATGCCGAACGCGCCAGCGTGAGCGCGCTGAATTCGCGCGCGCGACCCTGGATGCGAAGCACGTGAAAAGGAATGAACGTGAAACCAATCGCGAACGTGTTCAACAACACGAGCTGCAAGGCCAGCGTCTTGCCTGCAGACTGCAACAGCCGTTCGGAGATGAAAGGTGATGCGATCAGAGCGAGAACGAGCAGGAGGCCGTTCGCTCCGAGCAGGAAAAAAAACAGTGTGCTTGCGAGCCGCTGACGTCCGCGCTCGTCTTCACAGTCGTACCAGAAGCGCATGAACGCGCCATCGACGCCCCACCGGAAGAACAGTTTGACGGTCGCCTCAACGCTTGCCAGCAGGGCAAGCACGCCGTAGTCCGCCTTTGTCAGGTACTCGACATACAGTGGCAGAAGGAGGAAGTTGAGCGCCTGGATGGCGACATCGCCGGAGCCGTAAATCGCCAGGTGCTTTGAGAGCTCGCGGATCTTCTGAAACAACGGTTCAGGGCTTGCGCAGTGTCAGGAGATTCAGGAAACACCAGCCGGGGATCGGCAG
>JBKPSH010000089.1:0-8563 GCA_046734955.1 Acidobacteriota bacterium | reverse complement strand
ATCTGACATCGGGCCGCTTGTTGGCAAGCGGAGTACCAGTCAGATCGTCGCGACGATCCTTGCGTGTTCGGTTGGTAACTCCCCAAAGCTGTCAACCCGATTACAAGATTGGCTCCGGCGCGCTTTGCATAGCGGTGTGACTCGCGCAGTGCAGTAGGATCGCGCAAGTGTCAGACGAGTTCTTGGTCACATGTCCGTTTTGCGGCGAGCAGGTGGAGATCTACGTCGAGGCTGACGTCAACGGCAGCTTCGTTCAGGACTGCGAAGTCTGCTGTAATCCGTGGCGCGTCAACGTGTCTGGTCGAGACGACGATCGGGCCGTAGTTGTGACACGCGCAGATGGATCGGAATGATCATGAAGTCTTGCCAGCGTCGGTCGCCTTGCCGTAAGCCCGCTAAACACTACGGTGTTTATCGCGACTATTATCGAGCGTTTCTCTCCGCCAACCTGTAGGAGGACGGCTGTTGGCGTATCCACAAAAAGGACTTTCGCCTCCTCCAAGCGTCCGTGACAACGCGACAAAGCGTATGCGGTTGTCTCGAAGGAAGAACCCACGGTCACGGATGGCGTCAACGGGCGCAGCGCGCCATGAGGTGGCGAGAACCGGCCGGAAACCCCGGAAGCCGCTCTGGCGAGCCGCGGGGGTGGCAGCGATCAAACCATTGGGGGCCGAGAGCTCCGGAACCAATGATCCACCGGCGTGACCGTCCTGCTGCTTGCGGCGGCCGCGATGGCGTGTCTTGCCCGGCACGGGACATCGATCCGACGGACGTGAGTCACGAGTGACAGTGGCGCACGGCCCGCCGGACGCGGGGCGGCTTCGTCGCCGGCCGGGCCCGGGGCACATCTACACCGGGGCACGTCTGCACTTGACTGGCTGACTTGATGGGTGCAGGATGCGGCGAGATCGCTGTCCGAAGAGCAATTCCCCCCGGGTCGGAATGCACACCCCCTGAGGCGATCACGCACGTCCCTCGACAACCAACCGAACATTGTCCAGGCTGTCAATCGTTCGCGGTCAGGAGTCTCTCATGACATGCAGGCCCACTCTCAATTCGACCGTACGACACGTGATCGTCGCGGTTCTGTTCTTAAGCGCGTTCGCCACCTTTCGCGTCAAGGCCAGCACCCAACTGTTCTTACCGGCGGTGACATACAACTCTGGAGGCAATGGTGCAATGTCGGTAGCGGTCGCCGATGTTAACGGCGATCACAGGCCGGACGTGGTCGTGGTCAACGCATGCCCAATCACCGGCTGCTCCGATCATGAAGTGGTGGCTGTACTTCTGGCGAATGGGGACGGCACGTTCCAAGATGCCGTCACGTACGGGTCCGGTGGCGTCACGACCAGCACCAATGGCAGCAGCAGTGGTAATGCATCGACTTCCATAGCCGACGTGAACAAGGACGCCAAGGACGATTTGGTAGTGACGAATCCCTGTGGCACTGGAGGCGAGTGCACGAGCGGGTCAGTCGGTGTGTTGCTGGGCAACGGCGACGGTACCTTTCAGCCAGCGATGACGTACGGTTCGGGCGGATACGTCGACACGTCAGTCGCCGTGGCGGATGTGAATCACGACGGCAACCCAGACCTCGTCGTGGCCAACACGTGCGCCGACAACCTTTGCGGAGACGACGGTCTTGTGGGTGTGCTGTTCGGCAACGGTGACGGAACCTTCCAGGCCGCGCTCATCTACGGGTCCGGTGGACGGTTCGCTCAGTCGGTTGCCGTCGCCGATGTGAACGGCGATGGCAGACTGGACATTCTGGCGGCGAACGGCGGTTCAATTGGTGTGCTGTTGGGGAACGGCGACGGAACGTTCCAGGCGGCAGTGACCTATGAATCTGTTGATTCGCACCGCGTCATCGTCGTCGCGGATGTGGACGGGGACACCAATCCGGATATTGTCGTGCCTAGTTACACCTCACATTCTGTCGATGTGTTGTTGGGAAATCCGGACGGAACCTTCCGTACCCCGATCAGCTCGGACACTGGCGGAGTCGAGGCTGCGGCGGTAGCCGTTGCCGATGGCAACGGCGACGGGGCATTGGACGCACTCGCTCTGAGCTCGTGTGCCGACTTCAATTGTGTCACCGGCACGGTGTCCGTGCTGCTCGGAAACGCTGACGGCACATTTCAACCGGCAGTCTTTTACGACTCAGGCGGGAATTTGCCTCTCTCAATCGCGGTCGCAGATGTCAACGGCGACACCAAGCCAGACGTCGTGGTAGCGAATTTCAAAGTCGACTCGCTCCCATTGTCTGGGGCCGCATCGGTTGCGGTGCTGCTAAACAGTTCCGTCGGACTGAAACCCGCTCGCATCGATATCAAACCCAGACAGTTCCCGAACCGCGTGAGTCCGCACAGTCACGCGCTGCTTCGCGTCGCGCTGCTGGCGACGGACACCTTCGATCTCACGATGGTCGATCCCCGCACTGTGCGTTTCGGTCCCGCGGGCGCGCGCCCCGTTGGCGTGCGCGCACAAGATGTCGATGGTGACGGCCGGCTCGATGCGGTCTACTACTTCAAGATGAACGAGACCGGCATCGCGTGTGACGACACATCAGCGAGTCTCGTCGGCGTCATTGACGAGGGTCAGACTTTCGCGGGCACCGATTCGGTCCAGACGCAAGGGTGTCAGCATGCGGCAGAATGGCACCAGTGACGTCATAACCCTTTGCGCTTGAAGGCGCTGCAGGCGCACGGCGTCACGCGCGACGATTCTCAGACGTGATGCGCCCAGCCCGATAGGCCCGACCTTGAAAGCGCTGCGGCCGCGGCTGCCCGCGCTCGCAGTTTCGGCGAACAGATTTAGCAGCACCAGTACGGTGTGAGCTTCGACACTGGCAAGCCCCGCGCTACTCTAACGTCGCTGACGAACATCGCGCGCGATGTCGATCCCGAGCTGCCAATCGCCACGGCTCAGACCATGGAGCAGCGGGTTCGCCTTACCACCAGGCTCCGGCGTGCCGTGGTGTCGCTGCTGGGTGTGCTCGGGGCGGTTCGAATGATGAACGTGCCGCCCGCTGGCGGTGGCAGGGGCATGTAGTACGCACCCAGCGGAGACTCAGTCAAAAACAGGTATTTCGCGTCGCGGGCAACGCCAACGACCTCGCGCCAGGGCTCCGTCGACTCAGCCGCGCGCATGCGCTTGCCAAGCGGATCCACGCCGGGCCAAAGACTCCGGGCCAGCGTCTCGTTGACGATCGCGACCGGCGCGTTCGCGGCTATGTCGGCCCAGCTGAACTCTCGACCGCGGACCACTGGTAGACCGAGCGTCTCGAAATACCGCGGCGACACGCTGGCCAAGCTCGCCTTCGACGACGATGCCCCATCCTCGGAGACGATGGTCCCATCGTACATCTCGCCTCCGAGCGGCAGGATGTCTGCTGTCGCCGCCTCCGTGACGTCCGGCAATGCAGATGCGCGCTCGACGAACCGTGCGGCAAAGGCAGCGCGGCGGTCGGGCGGGTAGCCCAAGAGATTCAGATCGAACGAGACGATTGCTAGGCCGTGCGGATCGAAGCCCGGGTTCACGCGCATGGCCCGTGACAGGCTCTGGACGAAGAGGCCCGTCGTGACCAGCAGCGTCAGCGACAGTGCAACTTGTGCGACGACCAGGGTCCGCCGCAGCCGGCCCGGACCGCGCGAGGTAGTCGAAGTCGTGCCCTCGTCCTTGAGCACCGGCAGCACATCGAACCGTGTCGTCGTCAACGCGGGCGCGAGGCCGAAGAGCACGACCGCGCCGACGGCCACGGCTGTGGCCGCGACGAGCGCGCGGCCGTCCAGCGCGAGCAGCGCCGAGACCTCCGACGGCACCTCGCCGAAGCGCACGATGACGGCGGACAGGACGAACGAGGCGGCAAAACCGGCCGGTCCGGCCAACAGCGCCACGACCAGTGATTCCGCGACCAGTTGGCGGACCAATCGACCGCGCGACGCGCCGATGGCCCGCCGCATGGCGAACTCTCGTCGGCGGGCCATATGGTGTGCCATCAGCACGTTCGCGGCATTCGCGCACGCCACGAGCAGCACGAGCGCGGGCACGATCGAGACGAGTCCGAACATGGGAGCCAGGCTCTCCTGCTCCCACGGGGTCAAGCCGCCGCGCATCGGCAGCACACGCGCGCTCTTCACCCGGTCCACGGGCGTCTGCGGCGGATTCAACTGACGCGCGATGACGCGCGCCTCCGCATCCGCTTCGGCCGCCGTGGCGTCGTCTCGCAGGCGTCCGATGACGCGCAGCCAGGCCTGGTTCGCATCGGTCAGGAGGTCGCCGCCCCTTGGCATCGCCACGCCCTGCATGGCCATCGGTATCCAGAGCTGATAAGGGTTCGTGGCGAACGCGGCTCCCGTGAAACCGCGCGGGGCCACGCCGATGATCGTGAAGGGCTGACCGTTGATCGCCACGCGCGTGCCGATCACGCCGGGATCCGCGCCGAACTGTCCGGTCCACAAGGCGTCGCTCAGCACGACTACCGGGTGGGCGCCTAGCGCCATGTCCTCATCAGGCGCAAACGTGCGGCCGATCTGGGCGCGCAGCCTGAGGACGTCGAAGTAGTTGCCTGAAACGAGTCCGCCCAGCACGCGCTGGGGCTGCCGGCTGCCGATCGCCAGCACCGTACCGCCCTCGGCCGCGACGCTCGACAACGTCGTCGCACGATCGCGGTAAACGAGGTAGTCCGGGTAGGATAGGTTGCGCGGCGTAGTCGAGCGACCCTCGAGGCCCTCGATCCAGACCACGCGGCCGCTTGTGTTCCAGGGCGCTGGTCTCAGGAGCATCGCGTCTAGGAGCGTGAACATCGCCGTCGTCGCGCCGATCCCGAGCGCGAGTGTCAGCACCACGGTGAGTGTGCGGCCGGGGTGTTGTCCGATCCGCCGAACCGCGTGCCGCAGATCTCCACTGATGCGCTCCACTTCGGCGAATCCCCAGGCGTCTCGAGCCTCTTCCTGAAGCTTGATCGGATTACCGAAACGGACCCGCGCGTCACGCATGGCCTCCTCCGGTGCGAGACCGCGTCGCCGATTGGCCGCTGCGCGCAATTCGACGTGGAGGCGCATTTCCTCGTCGACGTCACTCATGCGGCGCCAGCGCGTGATGAAAAACCAGAGGCGACGAAGCACTGTCATGCCGTTTGCAACACGCGCGTGATCGCGCCCGTTACGCGATGGTAGGCCTCGACCTCGCGATCGAATTGACGACGTCCCGCGGCGGTGATCCGGTAGTACCGTGCCCGGCGGTTCTCGTCCGTGCGCCCCCACTCGCCGGCGATCCAGCCTTTGACGAGCATCCGCTGGAGGGCTGGATACAGCGAGCCTTCCTCGACGCGCAGGACGTCACTGGACGCCTGCTCGATCTCCTCGGCAATTTCGAAGCCGTGGCGTTCTCCGCCGCGCGCTAGCGTCGTCAGGATCAACATGTCGAGTGTGCCTTGGGGAATCTCGTCCTGAAACGTGCGTCCCTTCATGACATAGACATCCTATGTTACGGCGGCCACACCGTCAATGTTCGTTGGGAGATTTCTGGAGGCGCCACCGCGGGTGCAATCGGCGGTGGCGGATTACTGGGTCCTGGCGGGAATCGCTCCTGTGTAGTCGCCTAGTGGAGAGCGTTCTCGCAACGACCCAGTCGGTCGTCAGCGCGTTTATCGCCCGTGTCCCTGGCCGCTCACCTGCGAGGTGCGCGAGCGACGCGACAACCTCGCGTGTAGCTTTGTTAGTCAAGGCGTCACTTCTGGAGATCGCATTTCGGTTTGCGCAACTCGCGCTGCCAACTCACTTCGGATAACAAGCCCAAAAACAGTTGTTGAGCGCTCCAAACTTCGATCGGGGCTTGGCCTGAGTACGTCTCGACCGACATGCTCGAGCCATCGCCCCACACCGCACCGGTCGTCAGGTATACGCCATGTGTCACGAACCCAAACGGATAGTCGGACTGCGGACGGAACCTTTTGACCCGAGCCCGATGCGCGATAGCCGAGCCGGCGATGGGGGGCCGTCACGGACGAGGCAGTATGTATCGCGTGATCGAGCGCTTGTACAACGCACGCTCTGAAATGTGGCCCGATTCTTCGGCTCGTCGAATTCAACGCGATAGCGGAGATCCTCGCTCGCGCTGCACAGGGCACCCGACGCTGAGTATTCCACCGTCGCTCGGATAACAAGATTTGAGAACGCGTTGCCACGCCCATCGAATTCGAACTGGTGACGATCCCAACGTTCGAGGATCGCTTCGGGGACGTTTCCAGACCGCCGATTGCCGGACACGGCCAGCGAGTGAAGATGCTGGAGTTCGCCGAGACTGGCGGGAAGCGTTCCAGCAAGATTGTTCAAGGACAGGCTCAAGCCGGCGACAACAGGCCGGCTCGCGTCACCATCAAGGAAATCGCACCAGACTCCGTACCAATCGCACGGCGACTTCTCGGTGCCCCATCCATCGCGATTCGACCAACTGTCACCGCCTGTCGCCGCAAACAATTCCATGAGTACCGGGTGCTCTTGCGGAGGAACGCTCCCCGGCTTGACTTGATTCAAGGAGACGGCAATTAGCACCAGGAGGGCAAACAAAGTACATCTCCTCTTGCGCGTTTTACGGTTGCATTTCGTGGACCGCCCTGCGGCGCTCGCAGCATAACGCCGAACCACCGCCACGGGGGATATCCGCCAGTGATGGACCGCTGAATACGTGTCGCCAATACGTACGTCGGCGCTCATCACGCGCGGGCTGATACGCACTCCCAGCACGCGGGTAACGGCATTTCGTCCCGAGTACTCGCGTAGCGCCGAGCCATGCTCAGCGGAGGGTGGAACTCCACGGCGTTTATCGCGACGAAAGGCTAAAGGTGCGGATCGCAACCGGCATCGGATTAGTGAGACCTTCCGAGAGCTGTCTCCGTCGCTTCGGATCAACGGCTTGGGGTTGGTGACCCTTACCGTCATCACACCTGCCGGCCATCGCGTAATTGCCAGGACCGCGACCTGCGCACAGGCACCGTCAAGGCCCGCAGGCCGCGCGTGAGCGCGGTCGGAGCGAAGCGTAGACACGCTCACCCGCGACGCGTACTTCGGGATCGCGAGCGAAGCGAAGCGGCGAGGTTTGCCATTTGCCGGGCATCTGCCGGTTTCGGTGACAGCACTCGAAGCCACACAGGCTGGGCAGCGAAGCATCGAGCACTTTGGAAGTGCTGGCTTTCGAAACGTGCTGATCGCCTGTTCCTCGGCCGAAGCGGAGTTGACGTCTGAGGTTCGGGACGCACTCTCAAGCGCTCTCGCCGGCGGGCCATCTCCGGACGAGAAACTGTATCGTTCAGGATTTCTGACGAGACTCGTGCAGACCTACGACCGGCGCAAGGCAGCCGCGTTGTTCAGCGCGTTCAAGAAGAACGACACATGGCAGGTGCCAACGTTCGGCGCGATCGGCAGCGTGTGGAGCGCGCAGCGTGCACAACTTAACTCCGCCGACGCCGCTGCCACCGACAGCGCGTCAAAGAAGACGATCGAGATGTTTGCCGACATGCGAAAAGGTGGGTGAAAGTGCTGGCGGGAAGTGACCTGCCTCTTTCGACGGGAGTCCCTCCGATTCACGACGAGCTGGTGGCGTTGGTGCGCGCCGGAATGACACCTATGGAAGCGCTGCAGGCGGCAACTCGCAATCCCGCCGAGTTTCTCGGCCGCCTCGTAACAGAAGGAACGGTACGGGTCGGCAAGAGGGCCAATCTGGTCCTGCTGGACGCCGACCCGATCACCGACGTCGCGAACACGAGGCGTGTCGCTGCGGTCGTGTTGCGCGGCAAACTCATCTCTGGGCCGCATCTCCTGAGCATGCGCTGACACCGAGGGGCAAAGGGCCGATGAAGGCGTACGAAAAATGTATGCAAATCTCGGACAGTCCTGAAGGCCGGAGACTCAACTGACCGTGGCGACGTCCGGGAATCACTCGCGGAATCGAGAGGGGTAAGTCACGCTGCCGTGATCAGGTAGTTGCGAATTCCGTCCCTAATACCAGCCAATCTCTTTCCGCAGCAAGAAGTTAAGGCCGGCGAGTGTCCGTCGAAAATCCCGGCCTCTCAAGCTCCGACTCGGCGCGATCACGTGATCGCCGCGATACGAATGGACAGCGACTCGGAGGAATGCTGTCTCGATGCCTGAGAGTTACGAGAACTGGAGGCGAGGATCGAAGTTCACCCGGACCACGCGGCAGCTTGATCACGACGACCGTGAACGACTCTCGCGATCAAGACGTGTCGGTCGTGCCGATAGTAGACGACATAGCTCTCGACGACGGACGACCGAACGCCCTCGCCGAACTCGGGCCGATTGCGACCTATGCGCGGGTGTTCGACGAGCAACTCGAATCGATCGAAGATGGCGTCGGTCCGCGCTGGCGGGGCTGGTATCCTCGGCGATGTGGGACCCAGCCATCACTCGAGGGGGCTTTATCTCGTCCGCCCCTTCGACAATGCGACCGAACTCGGGGTGCAAATCGTTTCGCTCAGAACAGCGCGATTGGGCCGAGTCTGCGCTGCGGCGTTTATCGCGAGTTATCGAACGACTCATTTCGC
>JBKPSH010000088.1:0-14499 GCA_046734955.1 Acidobacteriota bacterium | reverse complement strand
TCCACGCACCCTCATCGTGTTCGATCGTGAAACGCTGACACTGCGCGGGATCTACGCAAGCGGCGGGATTGGGTTCGTTCACGATATGGTCGATGCTGCAGGCGGTGAAGATGTCTTTTCGGACGTGAAACAGCAGTCAGTTCAGGCGACCAGCGAACTCATTCTTACCAGGCGACCGGACGTGATCCTCGAACTGAGAGGCGATCCCGTTGCCGCCGACATAAAGGCAAAGGAAATTGCCGTCTGGCGCGCGCTGGCATCTCTGCCGGCGGTTAGGAATTCTCGCGTCTACTTTCTGGACGATCAAAAGACTGTCGTCCCCGGACCGCGCGTCGCTGAAGGGATCGAACTCATCGCGCACACACTCCACCCTGACGCCTTCAAGTGACGACTGAATGAAGATTCTTGTCTCCTGGAGCAGCGGCAAAGACAGCGCCTGGATGCTGCACGTCATCCGCTCGGAAGGACTGGGCGAAGCCGGGGCGCTGCTGACGACGATCAACGAAGCAGCCAACCGGGTCGCGATGCATGCCGTCAGAACCGAGTTGCTGCAAGCCCAGGCCGAGGCGGCTGGCTTGCCGCTCATGGCCGTCCAGATTCCGCATCCGTGCCCAAACGAGATTTATGAGACGCAGATGTCGGCCGCGATTACGAACGCGAAAGCGCAAGGGTTCACGCACGTTGCATTCGGCGATCTCTTCCTCGAAGACATTCGTCGCTATCGCGAAGAACGGATGAAGGGAACCGGACTCGTGCCGATGTTTCCATTGTGGATGCGGCCGACTGATGCACTCGCGCGCCAGATGATCCACGGCGGACTGGAAGCGTACCTGACGTGCGTCGATCCACGGGTTCTCCCGCCATCGTTTGCCGGCCGGCGATTCGATCTCAGACTACTGCGCGATCTGCCGTCGGGCGTCGATCCGTGTGGCGAACGTGGCGAGTTTCACACCTGTACGGTTGCGGGACCGATGTTCAGGAACCGCATCCCTGTCGCGCCGGGCGTAGTCGTCGAACGGGACGGTTTCGTGTTTGCGGACCTCATTCCGGGATCCGTTGTCCGGGATCCGGGATCCATCGGAACTACGCCGCAAACTCGACAGGAACCCTCTGCGGGATAAGTCCGTGCTGATACGCCTCGGCCATCAGCCGTTCGAGTCCAAGACGTCCACGATGACCGTAGTCCAGCGTGAGATCGTTGACATACATGCCGACGAAGCGATCCGTGCGCGCTTTGTCCAGACCCCGACCGAATTGCTGCGCATATTCGACCGCCTCGGCGCGATGTGAAAGCGCGTAAGCGATGCTCTCATGGAGCATCCTGGACACCTGCCCGATCATTGCCGAACCGAGATCGCGCCGGATGATGTTGCCGCCAAGCGGCAGCGGCAAACCCTCGGTGCGTTCCGCCCACCATTCGCCGAGATCGACGACCTTGCGAAGCCCTTCGTCCTGATACGTGAGCTGGCCCTCGTGAATGAGCAGCCCCGCCTGCGCCTCGCCGTCAAGGACGGCCTGCTGAATCTGATCGAATGGCACGACGACGAACTGAAAGTCCGGTTCGTAGAGACGAAGTGTCAGATATGCGGTCGTGAGTGTTCCGGGAATCGCGATCCGCTTTCCTTTCACGCCATTGTGACGTGCGGCATTCGGATCACCCAGCGTCTCCGGATCGACAGCGGGAGCCACGACGATCGGGCCGTACTTGTCGCCCATGCTGGCGCCATGCGGGAGGAGCGCGTACTTGTCGACGAGATGCGCGTAGGCGTGAAACGACACGGCGGTGACTTCGTACTTACCGTCGAATGCCGCGCGGTTGAGGGTTTCGATATCCGACAGCACCTGATCGACCACGATGCCGCCGGTGTCGACTCGGCCGCTGGCCAAACCGTAGAACATGAACGCGTCGTCGGAATCCGGACTATGGGCAACCGTAATCTTCGTGGGTTTCATCTCTAACTCCCAGCTCGCAGGATTCAGCTGGTTATGCTTTGACGCTCTGGGTGCGCAGGGCACGAACGACTGTCGTCACGCGATCGATCGCAAAGTCGATGTCCACGTCAGTGGTGGTGCGGCCGAGGCCGAAGCGGATCGACGCACCGGCGCGATCGCCGACAGCGCCGATTGCTTGAAGCACGTGCGATGGGGCCTGACTGCCGGAGCTGCACGCGGACCCGGTGGAGACCGCGAGGTCGCCGAGCGCCATCAGCAGCGCTTCCCCTTCGATATCGTCGAAGCTGACGTGCAGGTTGTGAGGAAGACGACGATCGGCGGAGGGCCCGTTCAGACGGACGCCGTCGAGATTGCGGAGACCCTGGTAGAGACGATCCCGCATGGCGGAAAGTCGGGCCGCGTCGGTGCTCATCTCCGCGCGACAGAGATCGAGCGCTTTACCCAGGCCGACGATACCAGGAACATTCAACGTGCCGGAACGGAATCCGTTCTCGTGTCCGCCCCCATCGATCTGACATTGCAATTCGAGTCGCGGTTTCCGTCGCCGCACATAGAGGGCGCCGGCGCCCTTGGGGCCGTAGCACTTGTGCGCGGTCAGCGAGAGCAGGTCGACGCCGGCTGACTGGACGTCGAGCGGCACCTTGCCGGCCGCCTGCGCGGCGTCGGTATGAAACACGACTCCGCGCTGCTGCGCGATGGCGCCGATTTCCGCAAGTGGCTGCAGCACGCCAATCTCGTTGTTGGCGGCCATGATCGAAATCAAAATCGTTCGATCGGTGATCGCCGCACGAAGCGCGTCGAGATCGATGAAGCCCTGCCGGTCGACGCCGAGAGTCGTGACCCGGCAGCCTTCTTTCTCGAGACACCGGCACGAGTCGAGCACGGACTTGTGTTCGGTCGCCGCGGTGATGACATGATCGCCGCGATCGCGCCGGGCGCGAACGATGCCCTTGATCGCAAGATTGTTGGACTCGCTGGCGCCACTGGTAAAGACGATCTCGGACGGGCTCGCGCCGATTGCCGCGGCGATCGTCGCGCGCGCCGCATCCACCGCCTTCTGCGCCTCCCAGCCGTACGCGTGCTGTTTGCTCGCGGCGTTGCCGAACTGCTCGCTGAAATATGGGAGCATGGCCTCGAGCACACGCGGATCGACCGGCGTCGTCGCATGAAAATCGAGATACACCGGCATTGGCATGGGACGTCCTGCTATCGCCGCGGCGTGCGGGTAAAAGCCATCGGTGTCGGGGGCTCCTCGGCGGGCGGCTCCGCGGCCACTTCCTGGAGCGAACAGGTCGCGAGCGCGGAAAGGATTCGATCTTTGATCCGCCACAACGGATCACGCACACTGCACTTGCCGTACTGCTCGCAGTTCTCCGCTTCGGTCGAACACGCAGTCACCGTCAACGGACCATCGATCGCCTGAATGATGTCGGCGACGGAGATGGCGCTGGCGCCGCGCGCCAGACGGTAACCGCCGCGCGTGCCCTGGTGTGATGTGACCAGCCCACGCCGCGCCAGCCGCTGCAGCACCTTCGCCATCAGCTCGATCGGAATGTCGTAGTGCTCCGCGATCTCACGCGCGCTTGCCGAGGCCAGATCGCTGCGTGTGGCGAGATGTTTCATCGCGATGAGCGCGTAGTCGGCCTTTTTTGAGAGTCGCAGCATGTTTCACCACAGCCCAAGCTGAAGCTTCGCGGCCTCCGACATTCGATCCTTCGTCCACCCGGGCTCCCACACGACATCGACCCTGGCGTCGGCGACGCCGGCAACCGCTCTGACCTTCGATTCCACTTCAGACGGCAATGACTGCGCGGCCGGGCAACCAGGTGCCGTAAGCGTCATCGTCACCAGCGCGGTGCTCGAGGCATCCACGGCGACGTCGTATATCAACCCGAGCTCCCAGATGTTGACCGGGATTTCGGGATCGAAGACGGTCGAGATCGCGTCGATGATCGCGGGCTTGAGCGCTGCCGTCTTTTCCGCGTCGGCAGAGAACTCCGTTCTCGTCGATTCGGGCATCGCAGGGGTAGGTTCCGGAATCATGGGCAGTGGTTTCATTTCATTCCGAGGGGCTTCGCCCGTCGGACTCCCCGACACGCTCGCGTCATCCTTTGCGCCACCTGCTAATCACTCCGTCGAGGCGAGCTGCTCGCGTTCGAGCGCTGCCTTCAGCGTGTGCCATGCCAGGCTCGCGCATTTCACGCGCACGGGAAACTCGCGAACACCGGCAAGCACCGACAGCTTTCCAAGGTCCTCCACGGGTTGATCGGGTGGAGTGGTGACCACGTTGTGGAACCGCTCGAACAACTCTCGTGCTTCGCTCACTGTGTGCCCTTTGATTGCGTCGGTCATGAGCGATGCAGACGCCTTTGAAATCGCGCACCCGCTTCCCTGGAACGCAACATCAGTAATGACGTCGCCGTCCACCTGGACGTAGAGGTTCAGCCGATCACCGCAAAGGGGATTGTAGCCCTCCGCCCGATGGCTCGGCGACGCAATTGCCCGGAAGTTCCTCGGCCGTTTGTTGTGGTCGAGGATGACTTCTTGGTACAAATCGCTGAGATCAGACATATTTTTCACTTGGCGCGGGCCCCTCTCCCTCGGGCCGCAGGCGCTACGCAAACACCCCGCGAACTCGGTCCAGGGCGCGCGCCAGAACGTCAATCTCTTTCCGCGTGTTGTAGATCGCCAGCGATGCGCGAATGGTCGCCGTGATTCCGTACCGATCCATGATCGGCTGGGCACAGTGCTGGCCCGTCCGTACCGCCACCCCTTCGTTATCAAGGATGGTTCCCGCGTCATGTGGATGCACACCCTCGAGAAGGAACGACAGCACGCCCGCTTTATGTCGAGCATTCCCGAAGATTCTCACGTTCGGGATCTCGGCGACGCGTTGGGTCGCGTACGCGAGCACGTCGTCTTCATGCGCCAGCGCGGCGGCGCGGTCGACTGATGAAAGGTAGTCGATCGCAGCACCGAAGCCCGCGACGCCGGCGATGTTCGGAGTGCCGGCCTCGAACTTATATGGCACAGCGTTGTATCGCGTCCGCTCGAACGTGACCGACGCGATCATGTCGCCGCCACCCTGGTAAGGTGGCATTGCTTCGAGCAGCGACGGTCGACCGTACAACACGCCGACCCCGGTCGGGCCGAACATCTTGTGACTCGAGAACACGTAGAAGTCGCAATCGAGCGCCTGAACGTCAACCTGGAAATGCGGCACTGCCTGGGCGCCATCGACCAGGACGATCGCGCCGGCAGCATGTGCCTGCTCGATCATCTGGTTGATGGGATTGACAGTCCCGAGCGCGTTCGAAACGTGGCCAAACGCAACGATTCGAGTACGCGGTGACAACAGCGCTGCGTACTGATCGAGTTCCACTTCGCCCGCATCATTGATAGGCGCGACTCGCAGCCGCGCCCCCGTCTGTTCGCATACCAGCTGCCACGGGACGATGTTCGAGTGATGCTCGAGCCAGGTGATGAGGATCTCGTCACCTCTGCCAAGCACCGACCGCCCGTAGCTCTGCGCGACGAGATTAATCCCGTCGGTCGTCCCTTTCGTCAGGACAATCGTTTTCGGATCGGGCGCGTTGATGAAGGTCGCAGCCTTTGCCCGCGCGCCTTCATACAGCCCGGTCGCGCGTTCGCTCAGCAGGTGCGTCGCGCGATGGATATTCGCGTTGGCGTGGCGGTAGTAGTCGTCCATTGCATCGAGCACCACCTGCGGCTTCTGGCTGGTGTTCGCGCTGTCCAAATACACGAGCGGCTTGCCGTGCACACGTTCCGAAAGAATCGGAAAATCGCGCCGCACCTTCTCGACATCAAATGACGTGCGCGCGTCTTTCGCGGCGGTGGCAGCTGAAGGGGTCATGCCGCATCCATCTCCGCGAGATCTTTCGCCAGTTGCGCGTAGAGCTCGCCTTCAAGCGCCACGCGCAGCGGCTCGACCTTCACACGATCCAGGATCTCGCCAGCGAAGGCGTGGATCATCATGTCGCGCGCCTCGAAATAGGTCAGCCCGCGCGCGCGCAGATAAAAAATCGCGTCTTCATCGAGCTGCCCGATTGCTGCGCCATGCGTGCACTTCACATCGTCGGCAAAGATCTCGAGCTGCGGTTTCGTGTTGATCGAGGCGTTGTCGGAGAGCAGAAGCGCGCGGTTCGTCTGCTTCGCATCCGTTTTCTGCGCATCCTGTCGAACGACAATCTTGCCGTTGAACACCGCGCGCGCCTTGCCGCCGAGGATCCCCTTATACACCTCGTGGCTCGGGCAATGCGGCTTGGCGTGATCGATGGTCGTGTGATTGTCGACGAGACGCTGGCCATCGGCGAGGTAGAGGCCGTTCAGCGTGCACTCCGCCCCTTCTCCGTCGAGCAACGCCGTGACGTCGTTCCGGGCGATCTTGCCGCCGAGTGAAAACGAATGAGAGGAGACGTTGGCGTTTCGTGCCGCATGCACGTGCATGCTCGCAACGTGGAACGCATCGAGGCTTTCCTGCTGTACCTTGTAGTGATCGACCACCGCGCCGTCGCCGGCAAAGAGTTCGGTCACCGCGTTGGTGAAATATCCTCCGCCATCGGGGCCGACATAGGTTTCGACAATGCGCGCCTGGCACCGATCGCCGACCACGACGAGCGTGCGCACGTTCGCCATGATCGGGTGCGCAGCTCCAGCCTGCGTCGTGACGAACAGCAGATGAAGCGGCTCGTTGACAACCACGCCGTCTGGGATGTGAACGTACAGACCATCGACGGCGAGCGCGGTATTCAGCGCGGTAAACGCCTTGGTTCCAAAGTCCGCCAGTTGCCCGAGGTAGCGCGGGACGATGTCGGGGTGTTCGGTCACGGCGGCCGCGAGCGATCCGACGCGGATGCCATTCGGCAATCCGTTCACCCGTGACAGTTGTGACGCAAACCGGCCGTTCAACACAACGATCAGATTTGGCGCCTCGCTGTACACAACACCTCGAAGTGCATGATCCGTGAGCGGCGCGGCTTCGGTCGCCGGTGCGAACTCGGCGTTGGCGATCGGCGAGATGTTCGTGAACCGCCACTCTTCATCGCGCACAGTCGGGAACCCGAGGGCCGCGAAACGCGCGGCGCCGCGATCACGAAGATCCTGCAGCCATCGAGGACCGCCGTGTGGCCGCCGCTCGATCGCCGCGAGCCAGGGTTGAAGCTTTTCCTGCGCCATCGCTGTTACGCTCCAACCGGCTGCACGCCGTTCTCGATCCAGCCGTAGCCCTTCTTCTCGAGCTCCAGCGCGAGTTCCTTTCCACCCGACTTGACGATGCGGCCACCGCTCAGCACGTGCACGTAGTCGGGGACGATGTAGTCGAGCAGCCTTTGATAGTGAGTGACGACGATGATCGCGCGATTGGGATTACGCATCGCATTCACGCCAGCGGCAACGAGTTTCAACGCGTCGATGTCCAGACCTGAATCCGTTTCGTCGAGAATCGCAAGGCGCGGCTCGAGCAGCGCCATCTGGAAAATCTCGTTCCGCTTCTTCTCGCCGCCGGAGAATCCTTCGTTGACCGCACGGCTCAGCATGCTCTGATCGATGTCGAGCAGCTTCGACTTTTCCTTGATCAACTGCATGAACTCCATCGCGTCGAGTTCCGGCTGCCCGTGGTGCTTCCGCTTCGCGTTCACGGCAGCTTTCAGGAAGTAGGCGTTGTTCACGCCGGCGATCTCGACCGGGTACTGGAACGCCATGAACACACCCTCGCGGGCGCGTTCGTCTGGATCCATCTCGAGGAGATCTTTGCCCTCGTACATCGCTTCGCCGGCGGTGACCTCGTACTGCGGATGACCCGCGAGGGCGCGCGCGAGCGTGCTTTTGCCGGAGCCATTCGGCCCCATGATCGCGTGCACTTCGCCGGCGTTAACGTGGAGATCGATCCCCTTCAGGATCTGTTTGCCTTCCGCTGTGACCTGGAGATTCTTGATATCAAGCATGTGTAGTCTGTCTTCTTTTTCCTATTTGTCGCGGGCCCACCCCCGCGACGTGCCAGCGCTCGCCGACCGTCGCGCCGCTGGTTAGCAGCAGCGGGCCACTGGGAGTGGCAATAGCTCGGTGTCTACCCGACCGACCCTTCAAGAGAGACACTCAGCAACTTCTGCGCTTCGACGGCGAACTCCATTGGCAGCTCGCGGAATACTTCCTTGCAGAAGCCGCTGACGATCATGTTCACGGCATCCTCGGTCGAGAGGCCGCGCTGCCGGCAGTAGAAGATCTGGTCCTCGCCGATCTTCGAGGTCGAGGCTTCATGCTCGACGCGCGCTGACGTATTCCGGATTTCGAGATACGGGAATGTATGCGCCCCGCACTTGTCGCCGATGAGCAGCGAGTCGCACTGCGAGTAGTTGCGCGCGTTCTTCGCGTTCTTGCCGACGCGCACCATGCCGCGGTAGGTGTTCTGCCCGTGACCGGCGGAGATTCCCTTGGACACGATCGTGCTACGCGTGTGCTTGCCAAGGTGGATCATCTTGGTCCCGGTGTCGGCCTGCTGCCAGTTGTTGGTCGTCGCCACGGAGTAGAACTCACCGATCGAGTTGTCTCCCTGCAGAATGCAGCCCGGATATTTCCAGGTGATCGCCGAGCCGGTTTCTACCTGCGTCCACGTGATCTTTGAGCCGCGTCCAGCGCAGAGTCCGCGCTTGGTGACGAAGTTATAGATGCCGCCCTTGCCTTCCTTGTCGCCCGGATACCAGTTCTGAATCGTCGAGTACTTGATCGTCGCGTCGTCGTGCGCGACCAACTCGACGACGGCGGCGTGCAACTGGTTTTCGTCGCGCATCGGCGCCGTGCAGCCTTCGAGGTAGCTCACGTACGAACCCTCTTCGGCGATGATGAGCGTTCGCTCGAACTGCCCTGTTTCCTTGGCATTGATCCGGAAGTACGTCGACAACTCCATCGGACAGCGAACGCCCTTGGGAATGTAGACAAACGATCCGTCACTGAAGACCGCGGAGTTCAGCGCCGCAAAAAAATTGTCCGTGTGCGGGACAACAGAGCCGAGGTACTTCTTCACCAGATCCGGATGCTCTCGAACCGCTTCCGAGAATGACATGAAGATGATGCCCTGTTTCTTGAGCGTCTCCTTGAACGTCGTCGCGACCGACACGCTGTCGAAGACTGCATCCACCGCAACACCGGCGAGGAGCATCTGCTCGTCGAGTGGAATGCCGAGCTTGTTGAACGTCGCGCGAACTTCCGGATCGACTTCATCGAGACTGTTCAGCGCCTTCTTTTTCTTCGGCGCCGAGTAGTAGACGATGTCCTGGTAGTTGATCGGGTCGTACTTGACGTTCTGCCACGTGGGCTCCTTCATCGTGAGCCACATCCGGTACGCTTTCAGCCGCCATTCGAGCAGCCATTCCGGCTCGTTTTTCTTTTGAGAAATCAGCCGGACGACATCCTCGTTGAGTCCCTTCGGAATCGTCTCGGTGTCAACATCGGTGACGAAGCCGTACTTGTATTCACGAGTGGCAAGTTCTTCGATGGTTTGAGTTGAAGTGGACATTAAAAGTTTCCAGTTCCCAGCTGCCAGTCTCCAGTTAGTTGCCAGTAATCTTTCTCACCTGGAAACTGGTAACTGGAGACCAATTCCTACACACTGAAACTCGTTCCGCATCCACACGTCGACTTCGCGTTCGGGTTGTTGAAGATGAACCCGCGGCTGACGAGAGCCGTGTCGTAGTCGAGTGTGGTGCCCTGAATGAATTGATAGCTCTTCGGATCGACGAACACCTTCGATCCTTCGGCGCCCTCGAACACGTGATCGCCGGCGCGGGGCGCAGCCTCCCACGCGAAGGTGTAGCTCAGACCGGAACATCCGCCGGCTTTGATGCCGATGCGAAGTCCGCCGTCCGGGATGCCGTGCCGGGCAGTCATCTTCTTAATGAGTGCTGCGGCGTTGTCGCTGATTTGAAGCATGTCGGCGTTACATGTCTGCTTTAGCAGGCGCTATCTACGACCAGAACAGTCCTATATTAGTCGCTTGAGAGGACATGGTGCAAGGGGCCGGACTCAACTAATCAAGTCAAATACACTCTTGAGTTTAGTCGCACTTTCGCCTAAACTTCGTGCGACGTGGAAATCGTCTCGGCAGCCCTCTTTATCGCAGGACTTGCTGTCGGGCTCGTGTCGACGGTCGGGACCGCAATCCTCGCCCGTTCCACTCTCCGGCGGCGGGACAACGACCTTCTGTCACGGGAAGCTGCCCTCACCCGTACTCAGCAGGAACTCTCGCTAGCGCAGCAAGATCGAGCTCGCCTTAGCGCCGAGCTGGATGCCGAACGCCGGGCTGCCGCCGAACGAGAATCGCTGCTGCGCGACTCGTTCGCCGCGATGTCGCGCGACGCGCTCGAACGCAACAACCGTGCGTTCCTGGATCTGGCGCAAACGAAACTCGGAGAATTCCAACAGTCCGCACGTGTTGAGCTCGACGGCCGGCACAAAGCCATCGCCGATCTCGTTCAGCCGCTCAAGGAATCGCTCGCCCGCGTCGACGGCCAACTGCAGGACGTTGAAAAGGATCGCGCCGGGTCCAACGCCAAGCTCGACGAGCAGCTGCGAGCACTCGCGCAATCGCAACAATCACTTCAGAGTGAAACGAACAAGCTGGTTCGCGCGCTGCGATCACCGAATCAACGCGGACGCTGGGGGGAAGTCCAGCTCCGCAGCGTCGTCGAACGATCGGGCATGGTCCCGTATTGCGACTACGTGGAGAAGGAGTCCGTCTCGAGCGACGGACGTCGCCTGACGCCGGACATGATCGTCCGGCTGCCGAACGGTGCCTGCATCGTCATCGATTCAAAGGTGCCGATTGACGCGTATCTCAGTGCCGCAGAGACGCAGGACGACTCAAAGCGCGACTCACTCCTGAAGGAGCACGCGCGCCAGGTGCGTGATCACATCAGGACGCTTGGAGCAAAGAGCTACTGGTCGCGTTTTTCTCCCACGCCCGAGCTCGTCGTGATGTTTCTGCCGGGCGATCCTCTGCTCAGCATGGCGCTGCAGTCCGATCCCTCGCTCTTCGAATTCGCCGTCGATCAACGCGTGATTCCAGCCTCTCCATTAACGCTGATCGCGCTGTTGCGAACTGTGGCGACGGCCTGGCAACAACAGCGTCTCGCAGCCAACGCGGAAGAGATCCAGGCCATGGGCCGGGAATTATACGAACGGCTCACGACGATGGCGGATCACGTGGTGCAGGTTGGGACGGCGTTGAAACGCGCCGGAGCCGCGTATGACGACTTCGTCGGATCGTTGGACTCACGCGTGATGGTGTCGGCGCGGCGCTTTCGCGAACTAGGCATCAGCGCGGCAAAGGAGCTGCCTGAATCGCTTCCACCGGCGTCGGTCGAAATCCGGGAACCGCGCACGCCAGAACTACGCGTCCCGACCCAGGAGTCTCTGCTTGTGGAGGCCGAGCTGGTCGAAAACGTCGTCGAATCGAAAGTTACTTAATACTGGACGTCATCGTCACCGTCGATCTGATTTCCATTTCTCCAGCTGAGATTGGCGGACCTGCCGCCTCCGCAACCATCGACTGACGGGTCATCATGATTGGGCGTGGTTCCGGGATCATCACCCGCTGCTCTTCGATCTTGACGACGCGATCGACTTTCATGCCCGCACCCGCAGCGGCAGCATCTGCACGGCCGCGTGCATCAGCCACGGCCTTCTTCAGCGCTTCGCGCTCAGCAACGCTGCGATCCTTCAGGTCGAATCGCACGCCGCTTACTGACGTTGCTCCTGAGCCAACGGCAGCGTCAAGCACCTCGCCCGCCCGCGTGACGTCATCGACGCGCACCTCGATAGTGTTGCGCGCAAGATACTCGCGGAGCGACTGGCGGCCGTTGACGTAATCAAACTGCGGCTGCAGATCGTAGCCCGACGTCCGAATTGCGTCGGCGGGAAGGCCCAGAGCCTTCAGTTTATCGAGGACCGCCTTCATCGCATCTGCGTTCGCCCGTTGCGCTTCGCGCGGATTCTTCGCGCGCGACTCCGCCGCGATGGTGACCCACACCCGATCTGGAGCCATCTTGACGATCCCCTCACCGGTCGTGACAATTACCGGTTCTGTGGAGACGGGTGTCGGACCAGGTGTCTGTGCCGTGAGCAAGAGCGAGGCGAGGAGAAAAGTGAACATGGTTAGTTTCCGTGTCAATGTCCAATGCTTATTGTTCAATCAAGTAGGTCCATTGGACATTGAACATCGGACCTTGATCATTACGCGTTGCAAGCAACCCTGAACCCGATCCCATACGAGTAGGTATCCGGCGGGACCTTGTGCCGATGACTGCACGCCAGCATCCGTGTATCCGACGCCAGCCAACTGCCGCCGCGAACGACGCGCAGCGTTCCCTCGCGCGGGCCGGTCGGTGAGTTGAGGGGCGACGTCGCGTAGTAGGACGGGCTGTGCCAGTCGTGAATCCACTCCCACACATTGCCGGCCATGTCGTAAAGCCCATATCCATTGGGTGGAAAGGTCCGGCATGCTGACGTTCCGCGGGAGTTCTTCGCCGAGGGATCGGCAAGAAAGTTGGCCTTGTCGCGTTCGATGCTGTCTCCCCACGGGTAACGCTTTCCTTCGAGACCGCCCCGTGCTGCCTTCTCCCACTCCGCCTCCGAAGGCAGGCGGACGATTCGCCCCGTCGCTGCAGCCAGCCAGGCGCAATACGCAATCGCATCTTCCCATCGAACCAGCGTCACCGGGTGATTCAGGCGATCCTTCGGTGGCTCGGAGTCGAGCCACACATATGGCTGGCCGCTCGTACGGAACGTGCGTTCTCGTTCCGGACCTCCAGCAGTTACGACGAGCGGAAGCTCATAGATGGCAGGCGCCCGATGGCCTGTCTCGCGAACGAAACGCTCGTACTCGGCATTGGTGACCGGATGGACCGCGACCAAAAACTCGTCCAGGTGGACCCGATGCGCGGGCTTCTCGTCCGCGTCCGCATCGTCGGATCCCATCACGAAATCGCCACCGGGGATGAGCGCGAACTCGGGCAGCAGGTCAGCAGCCATGTAAGAGATGAGGTCCACAGGATAACGCAAGGTCAGCCAAGAGGCACAAATGAGCGCAACCGGCACGAAGCGAGCGGCCCTTTCAGATACACTTTTTCACAGCGCGAACCGAGTGGAGCGAGCGACGTAGCGCGAGCGGAAGGAAGGGAGCCAGCCGGGGGCAAGGGGCCCCCCGCCGATTCAACACCGATGCATTTAGAGCCGTTCGAACTGGAGCGCTGGCAGTCAATCTGGGAGAACCGGGTTGCCTGGAATCTATCGGAAAGTGGAGTTCATCCGCTTCGCGTGGAGGAAGTTGCAACCAGCGAGGCCGATCGTCACTCGGTGCTGACACAGGAACTTGGATATACGCAGACCAACGGCACGCCAGAGCTGCGTGAGGCGATTGCGGCACTCTATCCAGGAGCCCGCGTCGAACAGATCGAGGTCACGAACGGGGGATCCGAAGCGAACTGCATCGTCCTCTGGCATCTCATCGAGCCCGGCGACGAGGTCGTGATGATGATGCCGAACTACATGCAGATTCGCGGTGTCGCACGCGCGCTTGGAGCAACGGTTGTCCCGTGGCCGTTGATTGAAGACAGCACTCGCTGGCGTCCCGATCTGGCCGCCCTCGAGCGACTGGTGACAGCGCGAACGAAGATCATCGTCGTCTGCAATCCAAATAATCCGACCGGTGCCAGGATGACGGCGGACGAGTTGAACGATCTGTGCAGGATTGGCGACCGAACGGGCGCATGGATCCTGTCCGATGAGATTTATCGCGGCGCAGAGCTCGACAGCGTTGAAACGCCGACGATGTGGGGACGCTACGAGCGCGTGATCGTGACGTCGGGGCTGTCGAAGGCGTACGGACTGCCTGGCTTGCGGCTGGGGTGGGTCGTCGGCGCGACATCGCTCGTCGACGCGCTCTGGGGCGTTCACGACTACACGTCCATTGCGCCGGGCGCGATAAACGATCGTCTTGGCCGAATCGCGTTGTCCCGACGCGCATTGATTCTCGCGCGGACGCGCGGCATTGTCGCGGCTAACTACCCGCTGGTCCGCAAGTGGATCGAGAAGCGCGCGCCAAAAATCACGCACGTGGCGCCAGAAGCCGGCGCCATCCTGTTCGCGCGCTATCGGCACACCATCAATTCGACGGCTCTTGTCGAGCAAATCCGTCGCGAAAAAAGCGTGCTTCTCGTTCCGGGCGATCATTTCGACATGGACGGATACATTCGAATTGGATTCGGCAATCATCCGGGGCACGTCGCTTCCGCGCTCGACCTCGTCGGCGAAGTGCTGGACACGATCCAGTGAAGAGAAGAGATTTCAATACCGGCAAGACGTCGCGAAGGAAGACGCGAGCGAGAGCAGCGAAGCGTGTAGCTACTGTGTCAGATGTCAAACCGTCGCGGGCGGATGCCAAGGCGTTTGACGTCTGAGCATGGCGTTGAGATGAATCAGCAATTTATGCATCGCGGCAACGAGCGCAACCTTCGGCAGTTTGCCCGCTGCGCG
>JBKPSH010000087.1:0-111194 GCA_046734955.1 Acidobacteriota bacterium | reverse complement strand
TCGAATCGTTGCATCCTTGAATCTTTCCAGCGTCGTTCACGATCTCCGCTACGCGGTTCGCGGGCTTCGCAACAATCCGGGCTTCTCCACTATTGCAATCGCCACCATCGCGCTCGCAATCGGCGCGAACACGGCCATGTTCAGCTTCGTGCATGGCCTCCTGCTCACCCCTCTGCCATACCCCGACCCGAGCCGCATCGTCCGCGTTCTCGAGAAGCTCCCCAACGGCGGCGTCAATGCGATCTCCACCCTGAACTATGTCGATTGGTCGAACGAGAATTCTGTCTTCCAATACATCGCCGCCGAAGTTGGTTGGCGCTCGACGTTGACTGGTGGCGACGAGCCGCTCTCGATCCGCGGCGCGCGCGTGTCGGCGCACTACTTCGACATTTTCGGAACGACGGCCGCGCTCGGCCGCACGTTCCGAGCGGAAGAAGAGCAGCCTGGCAACGATCGCGTTGTGCTGCTGAGTCATGTGCTCTGGGAAAACCGCTTCGGCTCCGATCCCGCAATCCTCGGGCGAAAGATCGTGTTGGACGGCGAAGCACACACGGTAATCGGCGTTCTCCCAAAAGGCGGCCCCTTCGATCGCGCCGCCGCTCAGATCTGGAAACCTCTCGCTTTCGACCCCACAAACATGACGCGCGATTATCGCTGGCTCGGCGCAAGCGCGAAGCTCAAGCCGGGCGTGACGCTCGAGAAAGCGCAAGCCGAGATGAACGTCATCGCGCGGCGGATTGCTGACGCTCATCCCGAATCGAACAAGGCCTGGGGCATTGCGGTCGATCGTCTTGGCGACGTGGTGATTGGCCCGGGGTTGCGCACTGCGATCACAGTTCTGTTTGCCGCGACGATGTTCGTGTTGCTGATCGGGTGCACCAACCTGGCGAATCTCGCGCTCGCACGCGGCATTGCACGGGAAAGCGAGACGGCAATGCGCGGGGCGCTCGGTGCAAGCCGCTTTCGCCTAGTACAGCAGTTGCTGATCGAGAACCTCGCGCTCTCTGTGTGCGGTGGCATCGTCGGAGTCGGCGTTGGCTACGCGATGATGAAGTGGATCCAATCGCTCATTCCCCCTTACAGCCTGCCGCCGGCGGTAGAAATAAGAATGGACACGTCCGTTCTGCTATTCACTTTCATCGTCACCCTAGTGACCGGGCTGCTGTTCGGCGTTGTTCCAGCAGCGAAGACCACCAACCCGAACCTGGTCAGCGCGCTGAAGGAGGGCGGACACGGCACGACGCACGTCAGTCCGGCCCGACGCATCCGCGGCGCTTTCGTCGTTGCGGAAATCGCACTCGCATTCGTGCTGTTAGTCGCTTCGGGATTGCTGGTGCGGAGCTTCTACAATTTGCTCGATGTAGATCCAGGATTCAATCCGACGAATGTCCTGACGGCAGGTCTCCCGATCAATCAACAACAGCACCCAGATCCTGTCGAACTGAATGCTTATCTGGCGTCGATCGGTGCTGCGGTGAAGGCCGTGCCGGGCGTTCGCGAGACCGCGATGACATCGGCGTTACCGCTGCAGGGTTGGGGTTTCGGCGTACCCTATTCAATCGCCGGTCGCGAGGTAAGCAATCCGACCAATCGCCGCAGCGCGTTCTTCAAGATAGTCACCCCGTCATATTTCGATGCATTGGGGATCAATCTCGTCGCAGGACGCGTGTTGAGTGAGAAGGACAGTGCGGGAGCACCGCGCGTCGCGGTCGTCAACGAGACGCTCGCCAGGCGAGAGTTTCCCGAGGAGAATCCCATCGGTCACCGCATCGTCGTGCAAGAGATCGTTCCGGGCAAGACCGAGCTCGGACAGAAGATCGCGTGGCAAATCATCGGCGTCATTGCTGGTGAGAAGATCACCGGGCTCGGCGATGAGATCAGCGCCGGGATGTACGTCTCGAACGAGCAGAGCCCGACTTACAACATCAATCTGATCGTGCGAGCCGGCATGCCTCCGCAGTCACTCCAGAGAGGCGTTCGCTCGGCCATCGACAGCGTCAATAAGAACCAGGCCCTTAGCGATGTGCGCACGCTCGAGCAGATCGTGGATCAATCGATGCTCGGAAATCGCATCGTGAGTTCGGTGCTCACGGCGTTTGCATTGATTGCGCTGTTGCTCGCCGCCGTCGGCATTTACGGCATCCTGTCTTATACCGCCGTGCAGCGGACGCACGAGATGGGAATTCGCGCCGCACTTGGAGCGAGCGCGGGCAACCTGCGAACGTTGATATTCGTGGGCGGGATGCGACTGGCGTTGGTTGGACTCGCGGTCGGAGTCGCGGCAACGATTCCGCTGACCGACGTCACGAGGTCGATGCTGTACGGTGTCAGCACCTACGACCCGCTGACGATCGCTGTTGTGGCTGCCGTGCTTGGTGGTGTAGCCGCGTTCGCCTCTTTCTTACCAGCGTGGCGGATTACGAAGATCGATCCTATAGAAGCGCTGCGTCGTCAGTGACACTCGCTGGTTGGCCCCGGCCGGATTGGGTTTGCGCTGAGCGAGCGAAGCACCAAGCGAGTCGAAGGGCCAACCACGAGATCTATCTACGACTATCGTTCGCCGGTTCCACCTTTGCAGAGTCCGAGTGTGCCGGGGGAGCCCTTCGGAAGCCCGTAAAACTTCCAGGAGTCCGCCGCGGTCTGAACCTGCGATGCCATCTGTCCCATGGGATCGTGGGTGTCGAAGTCGTTCAGCCCGCTGGCCGCGCAGGCCGAATTCGCATGATCGAGAGCGCCGGTCTCGTTGGTATTGTTAATGGTGCCCGGCGGTCCCTTCACCTCACCCGCAAATGCCCCGCCAGCCGCGAGCGCCACGGCGGCGGACGCAACGAGAAGTAATCGCTTCATCTCTTAATCTCCTTTCACGGGTAAATTATTCCCGCAGATATGGAGGGCGATTTTGAGCACATCCGCCGGGATCATGGCAAGCGAAAAACGACCTGCGGGCACTATAACAGTAATCCTGCACAAGGGCGCGCCGGCCTTCAGGCTGCGCATCAGAAATTCGAAGAGGCGTGGCGGCAGGTGGCGTCGCAGGGAGGGCGGATGTCGACGACTGTCTTTGGGGTAGTCGCGTCGAGGACTACGTGCGCTTCATGGAGCTCCATACGCGACATCATCGTAAACAGATGAACGATCGCAGCGTAAACGGATAAGCACCATCCGAATCGAGCGCGCTGATCGTCCCTTCGACTCGCGTGAGATCTCCGCTCGCTCAGGGCAAGTTATACTCTCGGCTCCCTCAGTATCCAAACGAAAGGAGCGCACCCCATGCATCGGACCTACGTGCCTTCCGTCGTTTTCGCGATCGCTGCCGTCGTCGCCGTGACGGCGGCCGACCCTCCCTACGTTGGCAAGTGGAAGATGAACCCGGCAAAGAGCGACTTCGGCGAGACCACGGTCACCTACGAACAGCTGCCGTCCGGCGAGATGCAGGCGACGCAGGCCGGTGTGTCGTACAAGTTCAAGCTTGATGGCAAGGAGTACCCGGCCACCTTCGGCAGCACGGCGACGTGGAAGCCGCTCGGCGCCAATAGTTGGGAGACGACGTGGAAGTTGAACGGCAAGGTGTTGACGACCGACACGTTGACGCTGTCCGCCGACGGCAAGTCCATGACGGTCAACTCCAAAGGGAAGAAACCGAACGGCGAGATGATCGATGACACGGTCACCGCTGAGCGCGTCTCAGGTAGTTCGGGGCTCGCCGGCAAGTGGAAGACGAAGAACGTGAAGTCGGCCGCGCCCAACGTGCTCGAAATCGCGTCGTCAGGACCAGACGGCGTGACGTTCAAGATCGTCGACATGGATATGGCGTGCAACGGCAAGTTCGACGGCAAGGATCATCCGTGCACCGGTCCGACGCTCGGGCCTGGATGGACCGCGTCGTTCGCCAACGCCGGCCCGCGCGCGTTGGATATGTCGATCAAGAACAACGGCAAAGAGTTCTTCAAGCTCTCGTACTCGGTCTCCGCGGATGGCAAGACGCTCACCGAGAACGGCACCGCAACAGGAGCGAACGAGAAGACCAAAGTCGTCTACGACAAGCAATGACCCGGCGGCCGACGTCGTTGAACGACGCCGGCTCTGCCCTCGCCGTCCTCTTCTGACACGCTCGCCAGTCCCGTGCGTCTCGGTCGCCGCGCCTAGGACTCGCGTGATCCGCGAAGACAGTAAAGCGCGCCCGGAGCGTGACTGCCGCGCAGGTCACGGACCTGCGCGGGTCGCAACCCGCGTTGCGGAGGGCGACGCTTTTCCACGCGATGTCCGGGGCGTGGCGATCGAGATGCACGGGACTGGCGAATGTGTCTAGGGATTGATCACTTCAGCGATGCAGGCTCGGCCTGATCCACGAATCCACCCTGCGGCGCCCTGTGAGGTATCGACCAGCCGAAGTACACCTCCACCTCGACAATGTGAGCATCGCGAACGATTAGAATCTCGGTGTTTCTGAATCGCTGACCGTTTGTGTTGCGTCCCTCGTACGTGACGAACACGCGATCGACGTCGGTGCAGAAATTGATGAAGTGGAACCCCTCGATCATCCTGCTGTTTGGCCAGCAGCGACGGAAATAGGTTTCGCGATCAAGGCGATTATCCAGTGGACTCGTAAAATGAAAGTCCTTCGACAGGAGAGCCTCGAGCGCCGCGCGATCCTTTGTCACGTACGCGTCATAGGCCGCTCGCGCGATTGCCTCGTTGGTAGTTCTCACAGTCGCAGCAGTCTCGGTCGTCATGTCACGCTTCTCCTCGCGACCTTTAGCGCGCAGGCTCGAACAGTTCGATCGGATTCCCGTCCGGATCCTCAACCTGGATCTGTCGGCCACCAGGCCCTGTCTCCATCTCGTTCCGAAATCGCACTCCGGAATTCTTGAACGCGTCGATGCACGCGGGCAGATCGGCGACCTTCAGTACGACCCGGTTCCATCCGCCGGGCTCCTGCAGCTGGCCGTTTGGCAATGGACGAGATCCTGAGGCGCCCGGTCCGCTCAAAAGAATTTGTGTCCCGCTCAACGATACACTCGCGAAAGCTGGCAGTTGCTGATGCTCCAGCTTGAAGCCGAGGTGTTGTGTGTAAAACGCGACAGCGCGGGCCACATCTTTTACTTGATAGCGGACGCCGTGAACACTCTGTATGAAGTTATGGCGCTCGACCTCACGCGATGCTGTAGCTTCGCTCATGATTTCCCTCCCTTTTTTGTGGTGGTGTCACGTCACGTGACGGACGTGCGAATGTGTTGCACGGTTCATTCCATCCTTGGGCTCGCGCTGAAAAGCCCGCTCGCTCAGGACAAGGCTGGTTAGAATTCCATGGTGGAGCCACGATCGCGTGTCGCGCTCGTGACCGGTGCGAATCGCGGCCTCGGCCTCGAAACAAGTCGTCAGTTACTCGCGAAGGGGCTGACGGTTGTGATGACGGCGCGCGATGAGGCCGCGATCGAGCGTGCACGGTCTGGACTCGGGAAGGACGCGCAGAGCCGCGCCGTGATCGTCCGCATGGATGTCACCGATGCGCGGCGCATTGCTGACGCGCACCGCACCATCTCCGATCGGGTGGGTCCAGTCGATGTGCTGGTCAACAACGCTGCAATCTTGTTGTCGGAGAGCGACGATGTCCTGTCGATTTCGACTGACGCCTACCGCCGCACGTTCGACACGAATGTGTTTGGTGTGATCGACGTGTGCCGCGCATTTGTGCCCGACATGGTGCGGCGACGCTACGGGCGGGTCGTCAACGTCTCGTCAGGCGCTGGTCAGCTCGCACGGATGGCCACGTACGCGCCGGCGTATTCGATGTCGAAAACCGCATTGAATGCCTTCACGCGAATCCTCGCTGCTACCTACCGGGGCAGAGGAGTGCTGGCAAACGTCGTGGATCCGGGCTGGGTCCGGACCGATATGGGCGGTCCATCGGCACCTCGATCCCTTCAGCAAGGCGCGGATACGATTGTCTGGCTCGCGACGTTGCCGGACGATGGTCCGACCGGCGGGTTCTTCCACGATCGACGCGCGGTTGAGTGGTAAGTGACTTTCTTGAGCCCCATGCGGGCGTCCATTCGCATGATTGCAGCACTCGCGAGCCTGACGTTGTTCGCTTGCGATCAGGCCCCAATGTCTCCAGGTCAATCGACGGTCGCAGCGGTCCGAATCGTGTTTCTCGGCTCGACCGCCCGACGATCCGATCTTCCTGCGTCGGCGCAGGGATGCGTATCCGGTGTGGGAGCCACGCATATTCACCCGAGTTGGCGGAACTTCGCCGGCATCCCGCTCCAACCAGTTCCGCCGGACAGATACGAAATCGGTTTCAACGACGTGCCGATCGGGACACGCGTGTCGTTCAGGATAAACGACCAGAATTCGTGTGACGAGAACGCCACGGGCGCCGTGACCCGCAATGTCTTCGCGAACGACGTCCGGCTGGTTCAGAACACGACGACGCCGGGAAACGGCGACGAGCCGGGTTATGCCCTGACGATCGCGGCCAATGGGGCCATCAGCCAATAATCACTCGGACCACGTTTCGCCCGCTGCGTCTTGGCGGCGATAATGGCGCATGCGCCGAATCATTGCCCCCCTCTTGCTGCTCTCCTCACTAATCGCCCACGCACAAGACCAGCCAAGTACTGACACGCTGCTGCAGAGCATCGACGCGAAACGCGCAAGTTACACTGACGTCGCCAAACAAATCTGGAACTTTGCCGAGGTTGGCTACCAGGAGACGAAGAGCAGCGCGCTGCTGCAGGAGCAGCTCAAAGCCAATGGGTTCTCCGTAAAAGCAGGCGTTGCCGATATCCCGACGGCGTTCGTCGGGACGTTCGGATCCGGAAAGCCAGTCATCGCGATCATCGGCGAGTTCGATGCGCTGCCGGGACTGTCGCAGGAAGCAGCACCGCGACGCAGCGCGGTCGTCACTGACGGCGCCGGCCACGGCTGCGGTCACAACCTGCTCGGCACGGCCGCACTGGCTGCGGCGGTTGCCGTAAAAGAATGGCTCGCCGCCGGACATCCAGGAACGCTCCGCTATTACGGCACGCCGGCAGAGGAGGGCGGATCGGGCAAGGTCTACATGGTCCGGGCCGGATTGTTCAATGACGTCGAGGCCGTCGTCACCTGGCATCCCGGCGATCGCAACGAGGCGAGTCCCTCCACGAATCTCGCGAACATTACCGGCAAGTTCCGATTTCATGGCGTTGCCGCGCACGCGGCAGCGGCGCCGCATCGCGGACGCTCGGCGCTCGATGCGGTCGAGGCGATGGACTACATGGTCAACATGCTGCGCGAGCACGTGCCGCAGGAAACGCGCATCCACTACATCATCACCCGCGGCGGCGCAGCGCCCAACATCGTCCCCGACTTCGCCGAGGCCTACTACTACGCGCGTCAACCCGACATGCGCATCCTCGAAGGCGTGTGGGACCGCATCGTCGACGCGGCGAAAGGCGCGGCGCTGGGGACGGGGACGACGATGGACTTCGAGATTACCGGGTCAGTGTGGAACGTGCTGCCGAACGAGACGTTGTCCGCGGTGATGCACAAGAACCTCGAGCGCGTCGGCGGATTCACCTACACAAAAGAAGAAGCCGCGTTCGCGGAAGAGATTCGTAAGACGCTGACCGAGTCGCCGACTGTCGCGATTGGATCGCAAGAAAAGATCCTGCCGTCACGGACAGGCGAGGTCGCTAGCTCGTCGACCGATCTGGCCGACGTTAGTTGGAACGTGCCGACGGTGTCGATGACCGCGGCGACGTTTGTCCCCGGCGTGCCGCCGCACACCTGGCAGGCGACCGCCTGCGCCGGCGGAACGATTGGTCAGAGAGGAATGATGGTCGCCGCGAAGTCGATGGCGTTGACGACGGTCGATCTATTTACTGACGCCTCCATCATTCGGAAGGCAAAGGCGGAGTTCGATCAGAAGCGCGGACCAAACTTCGTTTACAAGACGCGGCTCGGGGATCGAAAGCCGGCGCTCGATTACAGAAAGTAAGAAGCTCATACAAATCTCGCGTTGAGGAGCGCCCTCAGCGCGAGATGGCCGCTCGCCCGGCTGCTGCGACGACCCGCGAGCCCGGGTCGCCGAGCACGACGATCACCGTGTGCGCCTGACCGTCGTCGACAAGCGGGATCGCATCCGGATCGACCGTTGATCCATCGAGGACAGCGGATCGAACGCCACACGATCGATGGTCTGGATTCTGAACGGAGATATGATACGTCGCGCCGCCCACGCGCCAGTCGATCGAGAACTCCCGCCACATCGCCGGAACGCACGGCGAAATGCTGAACGACGAACCGGCGCGGCGCAGTCCGACGAGCGCCTCCACCGCCGTCTGATACATCCATCCGGCGGACCCGGTGTACCAGGTCCACCCGCCGCGACCGAGATGCATCGGATGCGCGTAAACGTCCGCGGCGACTGCGTACGGCTCCGTCCGGTATTGCTCGAGCCCTTCCGGCGTCCGCATGTGATTGATCGGATTCACCATGTGGAACAGTTCCATCGCCTCGTCACCGAGGCCGAGTCGCGCCAGCGCCATCACCGTCCAGATCGCACCGTGCGTGTACTGTCCGCCGTTCTCGCGGATGCCCGGAAGATATCCTTTGATATACCCGGGATCGTGCGGCGTGCGATCGAATGGCGGCGTCAGTAGCAGCACCATTTGCGCGTCACGCCGAACGAGGTGGCCGCGGACGGCTTCCATCGCTCGCACCGCGCGTCGTTTTTCCGCTTCTTCGGAGAAGACGGCCCATGACTGGGTCAGTGAATCGATGCGGCACTCCTCGTTCTGCACCGACCCGAGCGGCGTGCCGTCGTCGAAATACGCGCGGCGATACCAGTTGCCATCCCACGCGAGCTCCAGCATGCCAGTGAGCCACCGGACTTCACTTCGATAGCGATGCGCGCGATCGGTGTCGCCGCGCTCCTCGCAAATCGCCGCATATTGTTTCAGGATCACGATCAAGAACCAGCCGAGCCACACGCTCTCGCCGCGGCCAAGATGGCCAATGCGATTCATCCCGTCGTTCCAATCACCTGACCCGATGAGCGGCAGACCGTGTGCGCCGTATCTCAGCGATCGTTCGATCGCACGAATCGAATGCTCCAGGAGAGAAGCCGATGTCGGCGAGACGCTCGGTAAGCCGTAAGTTTCACTCTGCTCGGCGGTGAGGAGTGGCGCCTCGAGAAATGGCACCACCTCTTCGAACAGCGAGCGATCGCCGGTCCGTGCGACGTAGATGGCGGCGGCATACGGCAGCCATAGCAAATCGTCCGAACATCGCGTGCGGGTGCCGCGACCGACGGGCGGATGCCACCAATGCTGCACGTCCCCTTCGACAAACTGGCGCGACGCGGCGAGCACGAGATGGGCGCGGCAGAGATCGGGACGCGAATACAACAGCGACAGAACATCCTGAATCTGATCGCGGAACCCGAACGCGCCACCCGGCTGATACGGTCCGCTGCGAGCCCAGATCCGGCAACTGAGCGCCTGATACACCAGCCACCGATTCACGAGCAGATCGAACGAGTCGTCGGGGGTGTGGATCTGGATTGCGCCGAGCGTGTCCTCCCAGAATTGCGCCGAGCGCGCGATCGCGCCGTCCACGTCAGCCAGTTGCGAGTATCGTGCCGCGAGTGCAACTGCGTGTGATGCGTCGTTGCCCTGACCCAGTACGAACGCGACGCGTCGCGTTGCTCCTGGCGGAATCTCGACTGTGATCTGCAGCGCCCCGCACGGATCCAGCCCGGCACCCTGCTCACCATCCAGACTGTCGCGGAACAATCCGGCCGGCGCCGCCAGGGTGCGATTCCGTCCGACGAAATCCGCGCGATCGCAGGTGAACGATCGCGCCGACTCGGTGGCGCAGAAGAAGGCGACGCGATCCTTGAAGTCGGTGTTGTAGGTATTTCGGGCGAGAATCGCGCCAGTTGACGCGTCGCGCTCGGTGACGCAGAAGCGGCGTTCACCGGACCGAGGGGGACCGAGAATCCATTCGACATACCCGAACAGACTCAAGCGGCGCGTCGTCGTCCCCGTGTTCGTCAGGGTCAAGAGCGAGACCTTGACCGGATCCTCCGGCGCAACCGAGACCGCGAGCGACTGTTCGAGCCCTTTGATCGCAAACTGAAAATGCGTAACGCCCGCAGAATGACGGACGATCCAGCGACCGGAATCCAGTGAACGGGGAAGCGGCCCGGGTGTCGCGCCCCACACGGTTCCGGCGTCTTCGTCGCGCAGAAAGATGGCCTCGCCTGTGGGATCGCTGATCGGATCGTTGGCGAACGGCGTCAAGCGATTCTCGCGGCTATTGGCTGCCCACGAATAGGCGGCGCCTGATGCGCTCAGCACCGTGCCGAACTCGGGGTTGGCCAGTACATTCGACCACGGAAGCGGCGTCTCGCGATCGCCTTCGAGCACGATCACATACTCGCGGCCGTCGGGAGTGAAGCCGCCGATGCCGTTCTCCATCACGCGCACCCCAGCGGTCGCGCCGACTGGTTCCGGTACTGGCGGCCGCAGCACGCTCGACGGTGGAATGATCTCGGCGTGCGATAGCCAGGGCGCCTTGCGATCGAGTTGCGGTCCGAGATCGCCAAGATCTCCGCGCAACACGATTCGTGCAACCGACGAGAGAAGGTGCTGGTCAACCTCGGGCATCCCGTCGGACCGGACGAGGAACATTCCGCCCGGTTTGTCGAGCCAGCCACCCCACCGCGGCTCGCGCAGCAGACTGGTGAGCTGTGCGTGGACTTCGTCGAGATAATCCGCGGCGTGATCGTTCATGATGACGACATCGGCGCGGAGATCCTTGACGCGCCAGTACTCCTGCGCGTGCAACAGCTGCCGTACGAGCGAAATGCCGGCCGCATCGCCGACGCGAACAACCACGATCGGCAGGTCTCCAGAGATCCCGAAACCCCACAGGTTCGACTGCCCGAAGATGTTCCGCGCCATGTCTTCGGGACTCATGCCCGACGCATCGGACCCGAACACGCGCGACGCTAAACGATCGAAGAGGATCGCCTGATCGTCAGTCAGCCCGAGATGTTGCAGCGTGATGTGCACGTGCGTCGAGGCCATCGAGAACGCACGCGCCGCGGCACTCGCGTCGCGATACTTTCGCGCCAATCCAAGGGCGGTCGCTCGATCGTGAGCGACGCCGGTCGCGAACGTGACGCGCACGAATGCGCCGGGCGCCAATCGCACGCGCTCGCGCAGGCCGGCCACCGGATCGAGCACGGCGCCGGTCGTCCCCGACAACGCCCGTCCTTCGAGCGCGACAGGGTTCGCCGGCGACCGTCCGCGCCCGAGGAATCGCGCCCGATCGGTTTCCCATTCAACCGCGCCGAGCCGGCCGTCGATCGCGAGCACGTGGAAGGCCCAGGCGTGAGTTTCCTCAGACGATCGCGGCCGCCGGCTGAAGAGCAGCCCGGCACTCTGCGGATCGTACTCGGTCTCGATGAAGAGCTTCCCGAACGCCGGATGCGCGAGGTCGTCCTCTGGACGCGAGAGGACCATCTCCGCATAACTTGTGACCTCGATCTCCCGCGGCCGATCGCCATGGTTGGTGATCGACAGCCGCCGAACTTCCACGTCGTCCTCGGGAGACACCACGATCTGAAGCTGCGTGTCGAAATCGCCATCTCGCCGGCGGAAGGTGACCTTTTCCAACTCGAAGATGGTTTCGAAATCGTCCGGATCGCGACACACGGGCTGATAGGTCGCGGACCAGACGGTCTTTGACCACGGATCTTTGAGGTAGATGAAATACGATCCTGCATCCGATGTGCGGTCCTCGCGGCGTCGAGTGATCGATAAGCCGCGCCACGTACTCGATCCGCCGCCGGCGTGCGTCAGGCCGACGGTGTAGCGGCCGTTCGACAGGAAGTGCGTATGCGGGCTCGTCGTGTGTGGCGTCTGAAATAGTCTCGAGGCTGCCACTCCGCCCAACGGCAACGGTCTGGTGCCTTCCGCGGGCCGCGCCTCGGCGAGTATCGCTTCGCGTGGAACGCGTTCCTGGAGCAGCAGCTCAGTCGCTTTCACTCGCGGGTCCGCGTGAAATCGCGTAACGAAGATGTCGTCCTGCAGCACGTTGGCTATCGCGACGAGCGACATGCCTTGATGATGCGCAAAAAAAGCGCGCACGATTTCCGGCTCATCGTTTCGTTTGGGTGCGGCGGGATCGGAATCGGGCTTCCGTGGCTGGTAATCGATTGATTCGTAGAACCCGAAGCGGCCGTCCAGGTTCTTTCGAGTCAACCGCCCGAAGTTCGAAACTGCCGCAGCCGGATCGACGAGACTGGCGAGCGCGGTGGCGTAGGGTGCGACAACCAGATCATCGGAGAGGCCGCGCTTGAACCCGAGACCAGGTACGCCAAACGCCTTGTACTGATAATTGCCGGCCCGATCGGTGAAGGCGTACGCCGACTCCGAGATGCCCCACGGCACACTTCGTTCTTTGCCGTACTCGATCTGCCGGCGGACGCTGGCGCGACAACTCTGATCGAGCAGCGTACCTGGATAAGTACGCAGCAGCAGTTGCGGCATCAGATACTCGAACATCGTGCCGCCCCATGACATGAGGGTGGCGCGACCGTCGACGCTGGTCACCAGGCGTCCAAGATGGAACCAGTGATGCTGAGGCACGTCCCCTTTTGCAATCGCGACGAAGCTTGCGACCCGCGCTTCCGATGCCAGCAGGTCGTAGAACGAGGTGTCGAGCCGCCCCGGACCGTTTGCGTCGGCGAGACGATAGCCAATAGAGAAAATGCGCCGCCGCCGGTCGTACAGAAAGTCGAACCGCATTCCCTGGGCGAGCGCGGATGCACGTTCGGCGAGACGAACGAGCGCACCGGCGGGCGCGTTCGACGCTGCGCTGAGCGCCGCGACACTGTTCCTGACCGCCTGCGCCCAGAATGAAATGTCACTCGCCTGCGTCGACGGCGTGGCGGTCGCGGAGATCGACGCGACGACCTCCGCGAGCTCGTTGGCCAGTGTGTCAACCGACGCTGTGACGTCGCTGTCATCGATCTCCTCTCGAACCTGCGTCATGATGTCCCGTGCGATCCGGTTGATTCGCCCGAAGGCATCGCGCCTCGACGCGTCAGCCGAGGGGCTCGTCGACGACATCTGCGAGAGGAGATCTGCAGCGTCGACGAGTCCTTCGAGCAGCTGCGTCCGCGTCTGTGGCTTCTCGGCGAGCGTGAGCAGGCCTTGCGCCAGCGCGATCAGCGCCGCTGCGAGGTTGCCGCTGTCCACCGTCGACACGTACCTGGGTTGGAGCGGCGCCAGCGTCGCTGTGTCGTACCAATTCAGTAAATGTCCTTCGTGGTGCTCGAGCCCTTCGAGCGTCGTCAACGTGCTGTCGAGACGATGAATCAGCGTCTCGGTCGTGAGATACCCGAGATCGTGTGCGGCCAACGTCGACAAGAGCGTCATGCCGACGTTGGTCGGCGAGGTCCGTCTGGCGAGGCACGGCTCAGGACTTTCCTGAAAGTTGTCTGGCGGCAGCCACGCATCGGCTTCCGTGACGAATGTCTCGTAGTACCGCCACGTCTTTCGCGCAACGCCGCGCAGCAGCCGTCGCTCGCGATCCGAGAGCGCTCGTTCGCGCGGACCCACCGGCTTGCTCAACCAATAGGCGACGCCTGGCGCGATCACCCACAACGCGATGAACGGCAGTGCCGATCGCAGCGCCGCGGGCCGGACGATCGAGACCAGCAATGCGACTACCGCCGCAATGATCGGGCTGGCGATCATATCGGCAACGAATCGCAGCAGCGCCCGGCCGCCGACGATGCCGGCGGCGCGCGCTGCTGTCGCGGCGGCCGTCTCCCATTCGAGGAGCCGTCGTCTGGTGATGGTCAGGCGGATTAACGTCAACACGATGGCGTGCGCGGTGTCCCACGCGTGATACGCGAGGAAGGTGACGCCGAGTACGACTTGTGCGAGCGCGATCGCCAAATCCGAACGGAGATTTCGCCAAAAAACTGCGAAGGACTGCGTCCTGCGTGGACCGACGACGATCCGGGCAGCCAATGGAAGGAGCTGCGCGGCCATAACCGCCAGCACCGTCGCCGTCCAGAACCAATGAGCGCCGGGCAGGACGATCCATCCACCAACCAGCAACACGAGCAGCATCGGCGCCACGAGGCTGCGGCGAAGATTATCGAGGATTTTCCAGCGAGAGATCAGCGGAAACGAATTGCGTTTGATGCCGTGGCGCGTCGGGACGAAAGGAAACAGCCAGAGCAGGATTTGCCAGTCGCCGCGGATCCACCGGTGCTGCCGGCGTGTATGGGCGAGCACACTTGACGGATATTCATCGACCAGCTCGACGTCGGACACGAGCGCGACGCGCGCATGCAGACCTTCGAACAGGTCATGCGACAGCAGCGCGTTTTCCGGCACCGAATTCTCGAGAGCGGCGGTGAACGCGTCGACGTCATACAGCCCCTTGCCGGTGAAGATGCCTTCGCGGAACACGTCCTGGTAGGTGTCGGAGACCGCGGTCGTGTACGGATCCACTCCGGTGTGTCCCGCGTACAACCGTGCAAACAGTGACCCGCCCGCGCTCGTAAAAGTGACGCTCACGCGCGGCTGGAGGATGCCGTAGCCTTCTGTGACGCGACCCAGTTCGGGATCGAACCTCGGCCGATTCAGCGGATGCGTGATGATGCCGATCAGCTGCCGCGCGACATCTCTGGGCAGGCGTGTGTCGCTGTCGAGCGTGATGCAGTATCGTACGTCCGGCAGGATCGACGCGTCGCCGACCGTCACGATGAAGCTGGTATCGGTTGCGCCGCGCAGCACGCGGTTGAATTCCTCGATCTTGCCGCGCTTGCGCTCCCATCCCATCCAGAGGCCTTCCTGCTCGTTCCATTGCCGCGCACGATGAAACAGGAAGAAGCGATCCGCGCGACCACCCTCGGCATGTTTCCGATTGAGTGCGGCGATCGCCTCGGAGGCTGCGGCAAGGATCTCCGCGTCGCGCGGCATCGTTTCCGCACCGGCGTCTTTGAAGTCGCTCAGGATCGCGAAATGGATGTTGGGGTCGAGGTTGCCGAGCGCTTGAACTTCGAGATGCGCCGCCAGATCCTGCACCCTTGCGACACTGTCGAGAATCGTCGGGACGATCACCATTGTCCGCGCTGATTCCGGGATGCGGGTGAGGTCGAGACGAGGCAGACGGCGCGGCGGGATCAACCGGCTGAGCAACCGTTGCAGGATTTGGATCGTCAGCTCGCTCGTCGGCACGATCGTCAGCAGGACGACGACGAGGAGCATGGGCCACCGCCAACCATGCGCGCGGGAGTACGCGAGCGCGAGCGCGATAAACGCGGCGGTGCCGATTGCGATCGTTCCCAGATAACCAGACGTGGCCCAGCGGAAGAACGAGCGCCGTAATCGAAGCCCGATCCCAGGCTGATATCCGATCCCTCGTTCGAATTGCTGCCGGCCCTCACCGATCAAGTAATGACCGATGTGCGCGTCGCTGGCGTCCGCCGTACGTTCGGCGCTCTGCCTGGCGCGTTCGACGCTCTTGAGTGCCACGCGTACCTGGCCTTCGCCCGTCGGCTCGGCCAGTTCTTCCACGGCGTGCCGATAGCGATCACGGCTGGCGAAATCCATCCGCCCATACACCGCCATCGGATCGCGCTGAAGAACGTGCTCGACGAGACTGACGCTTTCGAAGAACTCGCTCCAGTCAAAGGTGGACACCAGCCGGAGGCTGCCGATCAGGTTGGCCATGAACGTTTGTTCAGCTGCCTGATGCCGTGCCTCAGAACGGATCGCGTCCTCCACCGTGTGACCGCGCGAGGCCAACGCCGCATCAAGCTCGTGTCGCAAGGACGCTGCGGTCTCGTGCTCGCGCGATCGTTGAAGCAGCCGAATGACGAATGCAGGATGCACCTGAGATGGCCAGCGATAACGCGCGCGCGCGGGTGTATCGAGTGCATCGACCAGTCGATCGGCCTCGAGACGATGGGCGCGACTTGTGGCAAGCACGTCCGCCCTCGTGCGCAGGTGGTCTATGAGCGCCAGCTTCAATGCGGACGGCCACGCCCACAGCTCGCCCATCGTCAGCGGAGTAATCGACTGGAAAGCGGTGACGAACCGGTGCAGGCGTTGCGGATCGAGACGTCCGGCACTGCATCGAATCAATTCGAGCGCCATCGCGTAGATACGCGGCAGTCCGGCGAACTCGTCGGCCGCGATTCGCGGAAGCCGACGAAAGAATCCGGCCGGCAGATCGTGATGGATGTCGCGCAGGGCAGCCAGAATGATGTGGAAGTTATCCAGCAGCCACTCGGCGGCAGGCGACGTCGGCTCTCCGCGTTTGGCATCGTCGGCGAGCGTCGTATAGACGTCTCGCAGCGTATGTGTCTGTTGCCGGAGGCGTTTCAGGTGTGCGCGGCTGCTGCCGCGCTGGCGTACCGAAACGGTGAGGAGAGCGGCCAGTCGCCTCGCATGCTCCTCGAGCGGTTCGATTCCAAGGAGCTCGATGCCCGGCGTCGGTCGAGTCCCGCCGGTGTCATTCATCGTTCGCCGTTGCCGAGTTTCACCATGTCTCGCGCGTTTCTCCCGAGCTCATCAGCGATAGTAGCCCGCCCCAAGAAAGGAAGACAGCTCATCCACATGCCATTGCTTGCCATTGATGCTGCCGAGGCGGTGCAGTTGCGCGTGATGGAGCGCGCGCTCACACCTTGAGGAAAGTTTGCCTGCGGTACAGCATCCACACGGGTATGAAGCAGACTGCAGTGAAGCTAACCGAGTAGGCGAACGCGGCCCACCCAGGGGCAGGAATGTGCGCGAAGACGTGGTCGAACACAAAGCCGATCACGTCGGTGCGCTTGCCGTCGTCCATGAAGTGGATGTTGTGCAATACGCCGGGCAGCAGTTCGCTGAACATGTATGCCGCAATCGCGTTGGAGCCGAAGACGACCCATATCCAGGTCCAGCGCGTGCGCCATCCCTTTTCCTCGACTGTCCAGAAAACAACCGTCAGCAGCACGAGCGAGTAGCCTCCCGCCACCAGGACGTACGAGCTGGTCCACAGGTTCTTGTTGAGCGGAAACCAGAGCGACCACAGATAACCGAGCGCCAGGCTGCCGATCGCCGTCGCCGCCAATCTCCTCGTCTTCGCAGAAGTCCGTCGGCGCGTCCGCAGAAAGATGCCGCTCAGCACTCCCATCAGCGCCGTGCCGATGGCCGGAAGATCGCTCAACAGGCCCTCCGGATCGCGCACGTTGTGGTCGGGTACGTCGCGGTACAAGTGATAGGGGAATAGCTGGCGGTCGATCCACGATACAAGGTTCTGGCGCACGTCCATGAACGGCACGTCACGGCCCGGCATGCCCGCACCGGGGACGGGAACCCAACGAAGCAGCAGCCAGTAGCCGACGAGCGCGATCATCAGGACCGCTGCGAGCGACCAGATGCGCTTGTCCCAGAGGTAGAGCAGCGTGACCGCGAAGTAGCAGACCGCAATGCGCTGCAGCACGCCGTAAAACCGCATGTGATCGAGCGCGAAGAACGGAAAGCTGTTGACGACGATACCGAGCAGGCACAGGATCACGGCCCGCTGCGCCGCGTGCCGTATGAGCTGTCCCCGCGTCGCACCGCGCGCCAGCCTGGACTCGATGCCAAAGACCGTCGAAATTCCCATTACGAAGACGAACGTCGGAAACACGAGGTCGGTGGCGGTCAGGCCATTCCAGGCGGCGTGATTCATGAAGCGCCATGATCCAGGGCCGCCGTTGTTGTTGACCATGATCATGAACGCGATGGTGATACCGCGCGCCACGTCCAGAGACAACACCCTGTGGGCCGTCTGGCGCGGGTTTTGTACGGAAGTGGTCATCGCAGTTCGCCTCGCGGTGAGGGATGCACCTGCCATACGCTACGCGGACCGGCGGCGGTTCGCAAATCGTCAAGCGAGAAAGCGCACGGACGATCGGAGCACTATCAGTGTCGGGACGACGTCCTCAGCGCTTCCTCTGGTGTCTGACAAATAACCACCGCCGCGCCGCGCGTTCTCTGCTCGTGATCGCGCGACACAATCGTCGTGCCGTAGCGGCGAGCGACAGCGACGTAGAGGGCATCAGCGCCGCGGAGGCGATGGTTCGCTGCCAGCTCAACCGCCTGTCGGGCGACCGCAGCCGTCAATGGGATAAGAGTAAGGTGCGGCAACGCGGCTGTCGCTGCCGCGTACTGGAGAGCACTGGCGCGGTCATCCGTGGCACGCGCGACCGCGGATGCGATCTCCGGGAGGAGCAGTGTGGGTACGATCACCGGGTCCCCGCGCTCGTGGATTGCGGCCAGTACTTGTAGGCTCTCCGCGTGACCCTGTTCATGCGGGTTGAACGCGTTTACGAAGACGCTTGCGTCCACTGTATACCGGAGCGTTGCCCGCCGTTGTGGTCGACTCGGGCGAGTCGACGGTTTCTTCGCGGTCATCTACCGCCTCATGTCTGACAAGAGACGAACACCGCTTGCGACGGGGGAGAAGCGGCGTTCGAGCCTTCGTCCCGCCCGCACGAATGCATCCCACGCTGCCGCCGGATCCGCCGCTTCGGACGTGTGCGATAGCTCCTCATCGCCGTCAACAGGCAGAATCACGCCAATGGCACGGCCACGATGCGTCAAGAGATACGACGCGCGCGCCTCTCTGACCTCGCGAAGGATGCCGGCGGCGTGGGTCTTCAGTTCCCGAACACCCACGCTCTTTCGGTCGCCCTTCCGTTTCCCGCCGCGTTTAATGTGGTTCCTCATGTGACCACATTTAGTATATCGTCTTTTTCGGACTGTACTACCTCGACAAACCCTTGGGCTTCGACGTTCTCGCGCTCGAGGGATCGCTTATAAACTGTTTCGGCGAATCTCCAGCTGACGCGCTAATATCGCGAGGCTTGGAAGGAGTACCCATGCGCAAGCGTTCGCTGATCGTCCTCGTCTGTCTGCTGTTCGTCACTGTTCCTCGCGCGGCAGAGAAGCGGTTCATAACCGAAAAGGATCTGCTGAAGTTCACCTGGATTGCCGACCCGCAGATCGCGCCGGACGGTTCGACGGTCGCGTTCGTTCGCGTGACGGTGAATGAGAAAGAAAACCGCTACGAGACATCGCTGTTCACGGTGCCGACCAGTGGTGCGGACGCGCCGCGGATGCTGACGTCGAACGTGCGGGACACAATGCCGCGCTGGTCGCCCGACGCCCGCAGAATCGCGTTCGTGCGTTCGATCGAGAAAGACGGCAAGCCGCAGCCCGGACAGATCTACGTGCTCGACATGAACGGCGGCGAGGCGTATCCGCTGACTCAGGACACCAGGGGCGTGAGCTCGATCGAGTGGTCACCGGATGGCACCACGCTGGCGTTCACGGCACCGACCGGCGGGGACGAACAGGATAAGCGTGATGAAAAGGACAAAGAGGCGAAGAGCGACGTCCAGGTGATCACGCGCGCGGTGTATCGATCGAATGGCAACCCGACCTACGTCGATGCGGCGCGCCACACGCATATCTTTACGATCGCGGCAATCACCGCCGGCGACAAATCGAAACCAAAGCAGGTCACCGAGGGCGACTACGACGAACGCGAGATCGAGTGGGCGCCAGATGGCTCCAAGATCTACTTCGTATCCACGCGCGTGCCCGAGGCGTATTACGAGGCGAGCGACTCCGACCTGTATAGCGTGCCGGCAGGCGGTGGGACGATCACGAAGGTCGCCAGCATCGAGGGCACGATCAGCGGTCCACGCGTGTCGCCGGATGGACACCGGATCGCGTTCGTGGGATCACCCAACGGGAATCCAGTCCGTTCCTACAACCAGCCCGATCTCTTCGTCGTCGACGCGACGCCCGGCAGCGCACCGCGGAATCTCACCGACAAGTACGACTTCGACATCGCTGGGGGCATCGGCGGAGATCAAGCACCGCCGCGAGGCGCGAGTGGCAACAGCATCGTCTGGTCCGAGGATGGCGCGTCAGTCATTGTCGCCTCGGCGGAACACGGCAGCGCAAATCTGAACCGGCTCACGATCGCGAGCGGCAAAGTCGACGCGTTGACGGACGGTAAGCAGGCTGTTGGAGCGTTCACGGCCACGCCGGACGGTTCGACGATCGCGGCCACGATTTCGACCCAGACCAACATCAGCGATCTCTTCATGATCGATGCGAAGCCTCGGCAGATCACGCATGTGAACGACGAGTTGTTCAAGAATATTCAGCAGAGCGGGCCCGAGGAGATTTGGTACAAGAGCTTCGACGGCAAAAACATTCAGGGCTGGATTCTCAAACCGCCAGACTTCGATTCCAGCAAGAAGTATCCGCTGATCCTCGAGATCCACGGCGGACCGCACGCGGCGTACGGCAATGTCTACACGCACGAGTTCCAGTGGATGGCGGCGAAGGGCTACGTCGTGCTCTTCACGAATCCGCGCGGTAGCACGTCGTACGGCCAGGATTTCGGCAACATCATCCAGTTTCACTACCCCGGCGACGACTATAAAGATCTGATGGCGGGCGTCGACGAACTCTTGAAGCGCGGATATGTCGATGCGAACCGCATGGGCGTCACCGGCGGCAGCGGTGGCGGACTGCTTACGAACTGGACCATCACCCAGACGCAGCGATTCAAAGCGGCCGTCGCGCAGCGTGACATCGCGGATTGGTACGGATTCTGGTTCACTGCCGACTTCTGGCTCTCGAAGCCGACGTGGTTCCACAAAGCACCGTGGGAAGATCCGCTGGATTTCGCTGAACGGTCACCGATTACGCACGTGGCCAACGTAACAACCCCGACCATGTTCGTGCTCGGCGATCAGGACTACCGGACGCCGCCCGCCAACGGCGGCGAGATGATGTTCCGGGCGCTGAAGTACCGAAAGATTCCGACGGTCATGGTGCGCTTTCCGCGCGAGAGCCACGAGCTCTCGCGGTCAGGCGAGCCGAAGCATCGGATCGAGCGCCTCCAGCACATCGTTGGCTGGATGGATCAGTGGCTGCAGGGGAAGAAGAACGCTGTTTATGCGACCGAGTGACTTGGTGAGTTGGTGAAGTGGTGAATTGGTGAGTTGGTGAGTTGAAGCGCGCAGCATTAGTTCGCGCCAATTCACCAATTCGCAAATTCACAATTCACCAATACAACAGACTATTCCTGGCGCAACGCCTCCATTGGGTTCACGCGAGAGGCGCGCCAGCCGGGTATCCAGCAGGCGATGAGCGACGCGCAGGCGAGCACGACAACTACGCCGACGTACGTCAGCGGATCCGTAGACGTCACACCGAACAGCAGGCTGCGCAATGCCCGGCCCGAGACGAGGCTGAGTGCCGATCCAATCACCAGACCCAGCGTCGTCACCCGCAGTCCTTCCTGAATAACGGATCCAAGTATCTGCTTCGCGGATGCGCCAAGCGCCATCCGCACGCCGAAGTCTCGCGTGCGCCGTTTCATGATGAACGCGAGCACCGCGTACTGACCGAGTATCGCAATCAGCAGCGACGCTGCGGCGAAGAGCGAGAGCATCGTCGTCATCACGCGCGCGATCGACGTGATCTCGGCGAGCTGCGTGTCCATCGTGCGCATGTAGACGATGGGCGCGCGCGAGTCGACTTCCGCCAACGCGCCGCCGATCGCCGGTCCCACGCTCTCGAGCGGACCGTTGGATCGAATGTAGAAGGTTGTCTCACCGGCCGTGCGCTCGTCCGATCGCCGCGGCAGAAAAATGAAATACGGCCGTTCCTCGCGACGAAAGCCGCTGAAGAACGCGTTGGGCGCAACCCCGACGACCTCGACTGGCTGGCGCTGATCACCGGCGAGCAATGTCCGTCCCACGGCCATTTCACCAGGCCACAGGGCCTGCGCGAGATTCTCGTTGATGACCGCCGCAGTAGTGGTACGCGCGCGATCCTGCGTTGTCAGTTCGCGTCCAAACCTCGGCGACAACCCGAGGACCCGCAGGTATTCCGGGCCGATGGTGTTGCGCTCCGCGGTGATCGGCTGCTGTCCACCGGCAAGACGGACCGGCTCTGTGCCCCAGAACTCCTTCGGTGGAACACGTGCGTCGGTGACGCCGGTCACGCCCGCAACGCTCACCAGGCGATCGCGCATCCGGTCGATCAACGTCGCGCGTACTCCCTCCGGAACGCCGTCGGATTTCACCGTCACGAGCAGAATCCCGGTCGGGTTGAAGCCGAGATCGAGTGCGTTGACGAGCGCCAACGATCGATACGCAAGGCCGGCGCTCGCGAGCAGCAGCACCGCGAACGCGAGCTGCACGACGACAAGTCCGCTGGCCAGGCGCGACCGTCCCTGAACAACACCTTGTTCGCCCGCTTTGAGAAATGGCAACAGATCCTGGCGCCAGGTCCGGATCGCCGGACCAATGGTGAACGCGATCGTGCCGGCTGCCGCGAGCGCCATCGCGTACGCGATCACCTTCCAGTCCGGTGTGAAGTCAAGGCTCATGGGTACGCCGTTGGCCGGCGGCAGCAGCGCCGCGACCACCTTACCGACGCCCCACGCGAAGAGACACGCAACCGCCCACGCACCAGTCGAAATCGCGATACCTTCTGCGAGCACCAGGCGCACCACTCGCAGGCGCGAGGCGCCGAAGGACTGACGAACCGCCATCTCGCGCTGACGCACGACCGCGCGTGCGAGCATCAGATTTGCCACGTTGGCGCAGACAATCAGCAACGTGAGCGCGGTGATGATCTGGAAGATCGCCAGAAACTGCATACCACGCTGTGCAATGAGGCTGTCGCCGGCTGCGGTGACGGAGTACGGATACGGGGTTATGGTTTTTCCCTTGTTCGATTCCGGATAGGTCGACTCCAGGCGCGCCGCGATTGTCGCGAGCTCCGATCGCGCATCGCTCATCGCGGCGCCGGGCGCCAGGCGCCCAAGCATCGCGATCGCCCCCCACGTCCGATCCTGAACTGCGCGGCCCGCCCCACGAGCACCCGCATACGCAACGATCGGAACCCAAACGTCTGACCGTTCGGCGAGCCAGACTCCCTGAAAGCCGGGCGGCGCGACGCCGACGACGGTTGCGGGCTGTCCGTTCAGCGCGATCGATTGGCCGATGATGTCGTCACGCTGTTGGAAGTGCTCGGTCCAGATGCGGTGGCTGATAACGGCCGTGAGCGCCGAGCCGCGGCCTTCGTCGTCTGTGAACGCGCGTCCCCGTACGAGGCCGAGCCCAAGCGTTTCGAAGTAGTTGGGAGAGACGACAGCACCGTGGACGGCGTAGCTGCCGCCACGATAGGTCAGAGTGAATCGATCGAATTGAAACCCGAGCAGCGGCCGTACGGTGCGCGACTGGGCGGCAACGTCGAGGTAATTCGCGTAGCTCTCGACGGGGTGAACCGGTTGTCGATCGGCAGACCACCCGAGCGAAACGAGGCGACGCGCCGTAACGCCGGGCGCCGGCTTCGTCAACAGTCCGTGAACGATCGAGAAAATGGTTGTGTTACCGCCAATGACGAGCGCGATCAACGCGATCGCGGTGACGCTGATGGCTGGCGACCGTGTGAGGATCTGAAATCCGGATCGAATGTCTGCGAGCAGCTGCTCGGCCGTGGTCCAAGTCCACACGTTCCGCACATCGTCGTGTTTCACTCGGAGATTGCCGAATTCAAGCAGCGCGGAGCGACGAGCATCCTCGGGGTTTTGGCCCCGCGCGATGCGGTCCTCGATTGCCATCTTCAAGTGTGTGCGCAGTTCCTCGTCGATCTCGGCATCGGTGACGTGGCGTCTGAAGAGAGTCATAGGATGTAGACGTTCTACACCCATGGCCATGCTCTTGTCTACTCCCGTCCCTCGGACTGGAAGCTGGAACCTAGCAGCTGAGAGCTGGCAGCTGACGTTCACGCCCGCTTGGTTTTGCCAGACCGCGGGTCGTACAGCAGCGTGCGGACAAGTTCCACCAGGGCCTGAGGGCGCGCGGGTTTGGCCAGGAAGGCAGTGAATCCCGCGGCGAGCGCCGCGTCGCGCGAGGCCGGGTCCGCATAGGCCGAGAGCGCGATCGCCGGCATATCGCGCGCGCCGCCCTCCCGGATGCCGCGCATTAATGAGAACCCGTCTTCACCCGGCATGCCGAGATCGGCGATGATCAGTGCCGGGGTGTGTTGCTGAAGCCGTTGCCTCGCTTCCGCAGCTGACGTGGCCACCTCCACCCGCGCATGCGCGTTCTCCAACACCGCCGTCACGACCGCGCGCGTCGACTCGTCATCATCGACAACGAGAATCGACTGCCCCTCGAGACGGACGCCATCCGACGAAATCGGTGCCGGCGCCGGGACATACGAATTGGATGTGACGGCAGGCAATCGGACTTCGAATCGCGCCCCTTGCCCCGGCCCTTCACTCGAGACGGACACAGTGCCGCCGTGCAGTTCGGTGAGGTGTCTGACGATTGACAATCCCAGGCCCAACCCTCCGTAGGCACGCGTCGTGGTTTGATCCGCTTGCCGGAATCGATCGAAGACGAATGGTAAAAACTCCTGCGCAATACCAGCGCCCGAGTCGATCACCGCGACGGTGATGCCCGTCGCATCCTGCGTGACGTTGACGGTGACGGAGCCGCCGTCAGGAGTGAACTTGATCGCGTTGCTCAGCAGATTCCAGAACACTTGCTGCAGACGATCGGGGTCCCCATGTACGAGGCATTCCGCTGGTTCCTGCACCGTGATGGTAATGTTCTTCGCCACGGCAGCGGGCCGCACCGCATCCTGGGCGCGCGCAACGATGTCACTCACGTCGGCGATGGTCGGCTGGAGTTGCAGTTTGCCGGTGATAATCCGTGAAACGTCCAGCACGTCGGCGATTAACTGCGCCTGCGATTGCGCGTTGCGATCCAGCGCTTCGAACACCCGCGGAAACTGGGTCGGCTCGACCTGTCCCCGCGTAAGCATCGACGTCCATCCAAGGATCGCATTGAGCGGCGTGCGCAACTCGTGCGACAGAGTCGCGAGAAATTCGTCCTTGAGTCGGTTCGCACTCTCGGCCTGGGCGCGAGCGCGATGCAATGCGACCAGCAGGTCGCGGACTTCGTACTGCCGTCCTCTCCCGCGCAGCGCCGCACGCACCGCGGTGAGAACGGCCGCTAATCGGATTGGCCGCTCGAGCAGCGTGACATTGCGCAGCGTGTCGATCGAGCGAATCGCGCGCGCCGTCATCTCAGCACCCGGGGCACCGGCAAAGAGGAGCACCGGGATATCCGACCATGGTGGTTGCTGTTCCAGGATGGTGACGAGTTTCGGGAAATCGGGCTCGTCGAGCGCCTCCTCGGTCATCAGCACCGCGCCACCGCCGTCGGCCTCCAGCGTCTCGGTCAGCGTCGAAATCGACTCACATGCGGTGCAGGGAATGGACGCACGATGCAGGATTTCGCGAGTCAGGTCCGCGTCGCGGCCGATCGGCGCGAAGATCAGCACGCGCTCGTCGAGATCAGCGTTGGCGCCGTTGGTCATCGGAGAGCAGCGGCTTCACCGCGCCCGTATACTGCGGGACTCCTGTCAGAATTCCGTGGAACTCTTTCAACGGCGCGCCGACCTGCAGCCGATCGGGCCCGAGCTTCAACTCGCGAATGTTGTTCTCGTGCAGGCCGGTTCGTTTCTTCATGACAGAAATCGCCTTGCGCACTTGTCCTTCCGCCTCGAAGAAACGAATCAACACGATCGCGTCCGCGAGGTAGCTCAGGTCGACCGGCACGGGCATCGCCGACCCGACCATCCCGTGTTGCGCGAGAACGATCAACGTCGCGACCGCGCGTTCGTTCAGGAACGAAAGCAGTTCGTGCATGCGGATGACCGGAGCATCGGTGGTCGGAATGGCATTAAGGTATCCATTCAGCGTGTCGATTCCGACGAGGCGCACCCCCTCGACTTCCACGAACCGCCGGACGGTGTGCGAGAATTCGCCGGGCGACACGACGCCGGGCTCTACTTGTTCAACGATGAGATGGCCGGAGGCGATCCGCTCGGAGGCGCGCATGCCGAGCGCGTCGCACCGCGCGACGAAGGTGGCGCGCCGCTCGTCGAATAGAAACAGCGCCGCCTTGGCCGTGGGATTCGCCGCGCCGCAGAGGTATTGGCCCGCCACCGTCGATTTTCCCGCGCCCGCCGGTCCGATGAAGAGCGTGGTCGTTCCCCACGTGAGCCCCCCGCCCAGGAGTGCATCCAGCTCCGATAATCCGCTGGTTACAGGCGCTGCGGGTCGTGACCCGTCGCTGTCGCCGGGCACGAGCTGGGGAAACACTCTCAAACCGCCACGCGCGATGATGAAATCGTGAAACCCTTCCGTAACGGCGGTTCCGCGCAGCTTGACGACGCGCAAGCGCCGCCTGGCGCGCCCATACTGAAACGGGAGATGTTCGAGCAGGAGGACGCCGTGCGCGAGACTTCGGAGCTGCAAGTCGGCATCACCGGCTGAATGGTCGTCGAGCAGCAAGACCGTGCTCGGTCGACGCGAAAAGAACTCCTTGAGACCGAGGATTTGCCGGCGATACCGCAACGGGTCTCTCGCGAGGAGTCTCAGTTCTGACAGCGAATCGAACACGACCCGACTCGGCCCGATCCGTTCGATGTGTTCGAGGACCGTCTTGGTCAGGTCCGCGAGTTCGATTTCGGCCGGGTGATACAGCGTGTACTCATCCGATGCGTGATCGCCGATCGGCGCCAACTGATACGTGTCGATGCCATCGAGGCTCCATCCGTGCGACGCAGCGACATGGTTGAGTTCGTCCGTCGTCTCCGAAAGTGTGACGTACAGTCCCGCTTCGCCGAGCCGTCGTCCTTCGAGGAGAAACTGCAACGCCAGAGTCGTCTTACCCGTCCCCGGTTCCCCTTCAATGAGATGTAGCCGATTGCGCGGCAATCCGCCGTGCAAAAGCTCATCGAGTCCAGGGACTCCGGTTGCGGCCTGTCGCGTCATTGCGCCGATGGACATCGAGGGGTTCTCTTTCGCAGAGGGCTGAGTATATCGGAGCGGGGAGGCAACCGCTCAGGCAGCCACTTCAGCACGTCCCGCAGCTGAGCCGTGCCCCCGACGCACTGAATCCCAACAACTGCTCGAGCGTGGCGAGTCTAGGGAGTCGACGGCCGATCGGTCAGTCCCATCCTGCCGAGCAGCGCCTTGAATCGCGCATCCTCGCGGACAGGATCGAATTCGACGGCCGCCGTGATCAGAATCAACGAACCGTCGTGCTCCTCGAACGCGCGATTCAACCAATGAAAGACGCCGTCGAGATCCGATAGACCAATATGGACGAGCGCGAACCACATCGCCGAAACGTGACCCTGCGCGGCGCGCGCTGTTAACTCGTCGAGATGTTCCTTCGCGCGGTCGCGATTACCCGATCTCCCGTAGGCGTAGCCGAGGACGCCAACATGGTTGACCGAGCGCCCGCCGAGATCGATTGACTTGTTGAACTCCGCGATCGCGCGGCCGAACTCACCGCGCTGGGTGCACGCATCACCGAGCGCGTAATGCGCAAACGCAAAGGACGGCTCGAGTGCCACGACCTTTTCAAACTGCGCGATGGCGCGGTCGAGATCGTGACGAAAATGGTGGACGTAGCCAATCTGCGTCTTCACCTGAAGGTCGAGTGGATCGAGCCGCTCGGCCTCTTCCAGCTCGATGAGCGCCAGATCGTGACGCTTTTCGAGCAGCGCGAGCCGCCAGGCATTCCACAGATGTGCGGACGCCGATCCTGGACCGAGCTGGAGAGCGCGCGTGAGCGCTTGCTCTGCTCCCCGTCGATCCCAGTCATGGTTCATGGCAATGAGGCCACGAACCTTGTAGGCCTGCGCCAGACTCGCGTCCAGGGCGAGCGCTTTGTCGACGGCGCGGCGGGCGTGTGGCACGGTCTCGTGCGCAGGCAGGATTCCCAGGCCTGAATAGAACCAGACGTGAGCTTCCGCAAGCGCGGCATACGCTGGCGCGAAAGCGGCATCCTCCGAAATGGCGTGATTGAAGTCAACGATCGCCTGCCGCACTCCGCTTTCGGTCCACTTGTTGAGCGAGTACATCCCCCGCAGATACGCATCGTGCGCAGGAACATTGAGTGGCGTGCGCTCCGATGCACGAGTGTCGCGGTGGATTCGGAATTCGTCCAGGATGCTTGTCGCGATCTCGTCCTGGATCACGAAGACGTCCGAGAGCTCGCGATCGAAACGCTTCGACCAGATGTGGTAACCGTCGTCGGCGTTCACCAGTTGCGCCGTGACGCGCACGCGATCGCCTGACTTGCGCACGCTGCCTTCGAGAATCGTTGCCACCCGCAATCGCCTGCCGATCTCGGTGATCTCGAGATCCTTGCTGTGAAAGGCAAACGCGGAGGTTCGCGAGATCACCTGCAACCCCGGAACGGACGTCAGCGCGGTGATGATCTCCTCGGTGATCCCGTGGCAAAAATATTCCTGGTCCTTGCGTGGACTCATGTCGACGAACGGCAGCACAGCGATCGAAGACGACACCTTCTGATCGCTTCTCGCTCCTCGCTCCGGGCTTCTCGCTGCTCGCTGCTCGGCATCCGTTGGCGGCGACACCGAGTCCGGCACTTCTCGGAGGTCGCGCAAGAACTCGTCGGCGGAGCGATAACGTCGATCCGGATCTTTTTCGAGCGCTTTGTCGAGAAGGATCTCGAGCGATCGAGGCAGGGTCGGGTTGAAAGTCAGCAGCGGCGGTTGGCGACGGTTGAGGAGATGATCAAAAACTGCGGCAGCGGTGTCGCCTTCAAACGGTAGTCGGCCGGTCGCCATTTCGTAGACGACCACGCCGAGCGCAAACAAGTCCGTGCGCTCGTCGAGCGACCTGCCGAGGGCCTGCTCCGGCGACATGTAACCAGTCGTGCCGACCGCGTGTCCCACACTGACGTCATCCCCCGTCGTCGTCGAATCCTCCGGGTTCTGAGTTGAGCTCCGCGCGAGGACCTTGGCCACGCCGAAGTCGAGAATCTTGACGCGCTCGTCGTCAGTAATCATGACGTTGCCTGGCTTTAGATCGCGGTGCACGATTCCAGCGGCGTGAGCGCACGCAAGCGCCTCCGCCATCTGAGTGGCAAAGGCAATTGTCTGGGCGAGCGGCAGACCGATGCCGGGCGCCAGAAGCTGACGCAGGCTCTGACCGATCACCAGTTCCATCGTGATGAAGACGTGATCGCCAGCTTCTTCCACCGAGTAGAGATGGACGATGTTGGGATGATTGAGGGCCGCTGCGGCTCTGGCCTCGCGCAGGATGCGCGTTCGACTGTCGCGCGCTTGACCGACTTCGCGACGGAGAAACTTGAGCGCGACCCGCCGATTGAGCCTGGTGTCCTCGGCCACATACACATCGCCCATCCCGCCGCTTCCGAGCTTGTCGAGTACTACGTAGTGGCCGAGGCGATTACCGATCAATGGCTGCGCTCTTTGCGGGCTCTGCGCGACATCCCTATTCTCCGCGCTCTCGGCGCGAGCGTCGATTCTAACCAACCACGACCGGCGGGAATGCCGACTTGCCGCACCGGCAGCGTGCCGCGTCGGGCGTGCCCTTGTGCCAAATGCGCGTTTTGCAGTCCGGGCACGACCACACGGCGTCGAGCGTCTCGATGCGCTCGAGCGCCGCTCTGACTTCGCTTGCACCGGAGCGACCGCGGCTGGCATGCGCCGCGACATTGAGCGTGGCACCGACATCCGCTTCCAGATGTTTGAAGATCGGTTCGATGGACTGCAGCTGCGTCTTGGCGTGCTCCTTGAGCGCGCGGCGAAGGCCCATGAACAGCTCGCCGAGTTCCCGTCTGTCGTTGGCCTGGCCGCGGCGAAACGGGAGCGGCGCCCATAGTGCTTCGCACACCTCCTGCAGCAACTCCTCGAGCGCGCGGCGCGCCTTGGTCGCGGCGCCCTGCACGTCGTCATTTTGCAGCCGCTCGCGCGCCGCCGCGAGCATGCCGCTCGTTTCATACTTCGTCGTCCGCGGTCCGGAGGCATGGCTCCACGACGTGAACTCAATCCTTCGCCACGACGGCGCACGGCGACTCAAGTGTTCGAAAAACTGCTGGTCGTGGGTGAGGACGATGAGCTGCCAGTCGGAGAAGCCGTCGGCAAGCAACTCTGCGAGACGCCCGCGATGCTCGACGTCGAAGCTGTTGATCACATCGTCCAGGATCAGGAAGCCAAGCTTTTCGTTGAAGCTCGCCGCCATCGCCAGGAACACGGCAATCGCGAGCGAGTTCAAGTGTGATTCACTCAGCACGCCATGCGGCGGCCGCTGTCGTGATCCATAGAAGTCAATCGCCAGTTCGATTCCCTTGGCCGTCCACGGCTCGATGCTCACCGAGTCGAGATCTTCCCCGGGATGCAGAGCCGAGTAGAACTTCGCCACCCGGCCGCTGATTTGTTCAAGCAACTCGCCTAAATCATCCTTTTGCTTCTGCTGATACGCGTCGAACACGTCCTCGGCGATGGTCACCGCTCGTTTGGCGCGAGCGCTCTTCTTTTCTGCCTGTTGCCAGGCGCGGATCTGCTGACACAGTGCCGCCAGCATCATCAGCTGGTTGTCGCGTTCACTGGGTTCCGGCGTCGAGATCTGTTTCGCCAGTTTGCTTAGGGCCTTGTCCCATCGGCGAACATCGGAGAGATAGCTTGTGATCGCGTTGACGTCAACCGGCGCGAGGGCACCGACCCGGTCCTGGATCCTCGTCTCCGGCAGCAGCGGAACAGACGGGACTTCGAGATTCAACTCACGGACGCGTTCGTAAATCGAGTCGCGCAGGTCGTGAGAGCTTTCGAGCTCTTCTGCCTGCTCGAGGATTGGATCACGGAAGCGTTCGAGATCGCGCGAGGCGTCCATCACCTCGACGAGTGCGCTCTCAATCCTTCGCGCCAGTACCTTTGCGTCAACTTTCTGACCGCAGACCGGGCATTTTCCCGCCTCGATTGACTGCGCTTCGACGAGCCGTTTCGCCTCACGGACGAGCGACGCACGCGGCAGAAGCCGCGCACGGTCTGATACCACCAGCGCATTCCACGACTCGAACACACTCGTGTTGAAGTCCGGAGGCTTGAGCGCTTCTATTTCGGCGAGGAGATTCTCGCGGCCGGACGAATTAGACACGCTGGCACTCGCACCTACCGCCGCTGTGATCCATGACGGCTCGGCAACCTGTTCCAACGATTGCGGTGGATCGACACCGAGCAGTTCACAGATTTGCCGGAGACTGGTGAGAACCGTTTGCTCACTCACCGTATCGCCGCCTGATGCCAAAGCGCGGCGATACACGCGGATTTCTTCATCCGCAGCCTTCGAGGCTTTCCGCAAATCGTTTCTGGCGCGTTGCAGGTCTTCTCGCAGGCTTTCGATTGCGTCGAGGCCGAGAATTTCCACCAGCGCCTTCCACTTTTCGGTCTTGGTCTTGTTGATGAAGTCGGCGAGGGTGCGTCCGCGAAGCAGGAACGTCTCGCGCCGGAGCGCCTCGAACGTGTCAGGCGTCCGCTCGTCGGGGAACACAACCTTGCCGCCGAGGGCACCACTGGTGACGACCTCGACGGATGTCGCGCCGTCGTCGGCGCCGCCGACATAGCGCACAGCGTGCTGCCGGCCTTCGTGCGACAAAAGCTCGATCTCGCCCTTGAAGTACCACTCGAGCGCGTCGGCAATCGTGCTCTTTCCCGTACCGTTCTCGCCGTAGATGACGGTGCTTTCGCCATTGCCGAAATCGATCGTCATTTCCATGGGAACGCCACGGAAGGCGTGCATCACCAGGCGCTGGAGTCTCTCAGTCACCGGCAATATCCTCGAATAACTGGCGGATCGCGGAGGCCCGGTCGACGTGCTCCTTCTTCAAGAGCTCGGCGAAACGTTGCGCCACATCGGGCGGAAGTTCGTCGAGTGTACTAAGCAGCGTCAGAAGGAACTCCTCCGCGCTAGGGCGGTGCATGTAAACCTCAGCAGAATAAAGGATAAAAACCAACAGTATAACTACTCGAATCGCTAATCACTTATCACTGATCGTGAATCCCTGATCGTTCAATCCACGAATCGTTGAATCACTGAATCCCTGAATCGCACCTGCGTCCCTGAGTCCTGAATCGCGCGGTCACTGGAGTCGTGTGCGGATTCGGGATGCGCGGATTCGACGACTCGAGGATGTGAGGATTCGAGGATCCGAGGATGAGAGATTCACGGTCAGCGATTTTAGTGATTAATCACTTATCACTGATCGTGAATTTCTGATCGTTCAATCCACGAATCGTTCAATCACTGAATCCCTGAATCGCACCGGCGTCCCTGAGTCCTGAATCGCGCGGTTACTGGAGTCGTGTGCGGATTCGGGATGCGCGGATTCGACGATTCCAGGATGCGCGGATTCGAGGATTCGAGGATTCGAGGATGAGGGATTGACGATCAGAGATTAGTGATTAGCGATTCAGAGACATCCCCGGGGGCGATATAGTTCCACCACGAAATAGGGAACACCCCTTGCACGGGCCGCGAATCGTTACGGGCTTCAACGGACTTACTCCACCAAGACCACACCGTCTCGGGTGATGTTGGCCGTCACGCTCGCAGAGTTGAAAGACAGCTGACACATCTGTCAGAGGATCCGCGCATGGCTCTCTTCCGAAAATTGATGAACGGCGGCGAGGCAGTTGCAGTCGGCGAAGACCTCGACATGCAAATCACGCGCGCACACGATGTGCGGCAGACCCTGGAAGCACTGGTCGCGCTCGCCCAGGCGCACCTCGCGAAGATTCCAGAGGTCAACGTCTCGATGGAGGAGGGTGAACGACGGGCTGTGGAACTCGTTCAGCGACTCGACGCGCTCGCCGGGCGAGTAAGTGACTTCGACAGGATTCGGCGGCAGACGGAGACATTCGAAACGCGCGTTGTCGCGCTCGAAGAACGGGTTGAGCAGGCGCTCGCGCGCGAAAGACAGCTCGATGAACATCGATCTGCGATCGAGGAAATGGCATCGCTCGCCAGAAACGCAGGCGAGACTCTGGAACGACTGAAACAGGAGAGCGCTGCCTTTATCGAGCTCGAGGGACGGCTTCCTGGACTCAGGGAGGAGTTCCAACCGCTGTTCGATCAGCAGGCCGTCTTGAAGAACGATCTCGATGCGCTTCGCACCGGGCTCGTGACGCTGACTCAGGATGCGGAGACCGGCCGGGAGTCGGCACTCAAGGCGCGCGCGCACGCCACGAAGGTGACCGAGATGGTGACCGAACTACAGCAGAAGTTCGAGCCCCTCTCACAGGTCAGCGCGCTCAGCAAGGATACCGACGCGCAGCTCCGTACGTTGAATGCGCTGTCCGAGCACGTGGCCGCCAAGACCAAAGCGCTGGAGGACCAGCAGTCGGTCGTGGAGCGCGCGCTCGTGGAGTCACGCCGCGTGCACGAGATGGTCTGGGAAATGGAGAACCAGCTCAAGAAGCTGGACGAGGGAACGAAGCGGGCGGCGCGTGTTGAGGAAACGCTGACGAATCTTCAACGCATTCAGGCGGCCACCAATACCACGCTCGAGGAGGCTTCACGCGGCCGCGAAAATTTCCGCCGCGAAGTCGATCAACAGGAGCGTGAGGCGCAACGCTTGATTGAAGCTGTTCGACGCCAGCTCGATCAGTTCGCGGGCAATCGGCAGGAGATGGAGACGGTCCAGGAACGGCTGCGGCTCGTTCAGTCGGGCATAGCCGCGGCCGAGACACGCGTCGACGCAGTTTCGATGCAAGAACGGGAGTTGGGACAGCTCCTCGAGCGCATCCAGAACATAGCGGCGACAGTGCAGGAGCTGACGGCGTCGGCCGAGTCGCTGCAGCGCAAGCAATCATCGCTCGGCGCGCTCGAGGAACGGCTGGACGCCCTCGAGGGAGCCGCCAAGCGTACGCAGTGGCAGTTTGAAAGCCTCGCGGAGCATCGCAAGGACCTCGACACGCTGAAGAGCGAGATCCAGACCGTTCACAGCACGTACGAGCAGACCGCGACGCTCCTCGACAAGCTTCGCACCGACAAGCGCGAAGTCGAAGTGTTCCTCGATAAGGCCGGCAGCTTCATGGCGCAGGCATCGCAGTTCGAGACCAAGGTTGACGCATTCACCGCGCAGATCGCTGGCGCAGAAGCCAGCGCTGCGAAGACGACGAGCGTCGCACAAGCCGTCGATGATCTCGCCGCCAGGCTCGGGGCGCTCGAGCCGAGAACACGGATCGTCGAGGACCTGGAAGGACGCCTGAACGCGCTCAACGCGCTGAGCAGCGACGTCGATCGTCGTCTGAGCGGCCAACTTGCGGCCCGGGCCGAACTGGAACGCCTCAACGTGGTGTGCGACGGCATCGCCGCGCAGGTGGCGGATGCGCAGCAGAAAATCACGGCCGTCAATGCCGCCCGCACGGAACTGGAGCCTGCGATCGATCGCCTGGCGGTGTTGGAACACGATCTGGAACACGCCCGCGTCGCACTGCAGGCACTTCAGCGCGACGACGCCACGCTCGCCGCGCAGGATCGCAGACTCGCGGAGCTGTCCGAGGCGTCTCGCGCGCTGTCACTGGAAACCGCGCAACGTCTCGAAACCGTTGAGGGTCTCCATCGCGAGTTGGACAGGGCCGGTGCGCTCAGAGAGCAGCTCGTCGCCGAGCTCGCGCAGATCCAGAAACAGCAGCGCGACACGTTCGCGCAGATCGAAGCCGCCGACGATCAATTCACTCGTCTGGATGCGCTGTGGAAGAAACTCGATCAGCGGCGCTCGCAGCTGACCGAGGCCGAGCAGATGCTGGGCCAGGTGGATGGCCGGATGGACGAACTCCGTCGGCTCACAGACGGCATGGATCGGAAGCTTCAAGGCATCGCGGAGCGAGAGCAGGTGGTCGAGGCCGTCCGCAAGGGAATCGAGGGAGTTCACGCGCTCGGACAGAAAAGTCAGGCGGACCTGGACGCCATCTCCGAGCGTCGGGCCGAAATCGCCCGGGCGACGAGCGAAATGGACCGTTTGCGCGACAGTCTCGCGGCCACTCAGGAGAGAATCGCGGCCATCGAGAACCGTCGCCACGTTGTCGACGATGTCGAGCGCAAGGCCGACACGATTACGAACATCCTCGGCGACGTGCAGATTACGCTGGACAGCGTCAGCGAGCAGAAAGCAATGGTCGATCACGTCTTCGCCGAGCTCGCGCGCATCGAGTATCTCGTGCAGGAAGCCCGCGGCACGATGAGGGCGCTTCAGACTGAGCGCGACGTCGCCCAGCGAATCGTCGAGAACGTCCGGCAGATTCACGCGCGCGCACATGGAGAAGAGCGTGTGACGGCGTGACGCCGCACCTCAGAATACGCCGTTTAGATTCGGTGAATCCGGCGAGATTGGCTGCCCCAAATCCCAGAGCTCCGCGACGCGATCCTGGTCAAACCGAAAGATGTGCACGACCGCGATGGCCGGCGCTTTCGGATCCTGCCGGGTCACCAGGGAGTGAGTGATCACCGTGTCACCGTCCTCATAGACATGCTTGACCTCGATCGACTTGTTGGGCGTGGTCTTTGAGGCCTCCTGCATCGCCGTCAATAGCGACTGGCGATCGCCTTTGAAATGTTGGTTGTGATGTATGAACGACGGCGCGACATATCGGTCGTAAGCTTCCTGGACCCTGCCTGCGCCAGCCATCTCGAGAAACGACTTCGCTGCTTCTTTGTGCTTTGACATGATTTGATTCGGCACCGATGGCTCTCCTTCGCCGAACACGCACGGCGACGTCAACCGCGGCTGGGCTTGCCGCGGTTGTTGAGCGGACGATCGAATTCAATCACGATACGGGGGTAGAACATAGGGCGGGGTCCGCGAGACCCCGCCGTTACTACCGCTGGCTCTGCTGCCTTTCCGACTTGAATACCGCCGCTGACGCGAGGTCGTTCCCGTCACTGTCGGCGGGAGGAAGTGGGCGCCATATATGGGCGTACGGCGTTCCGGCATACATGACTTAAGGACATGCGTGATCTAGCGCGCGTGCGCATCAGTACCAGCCGGTGGTACGATCGCGACGCCACGACGCGGCCTGCGAGCGATTGCGCGCTGTGCCGCCGGACGAAGTGCCGACGGCGTCGGGCACGCTGCACGTTGCCGAGCGCCACTCGTGCATGTTTCACAACCGGCGGTTCGGACATGTGGTGCTTCGTCTCGATCAGCACCTCGTATCGTTGCTGATGACGCGCGACGATTCGGCCAGGGCCGCGGGGTTAGAACGTCTATCGCCCGTTGATGGACTGTCAGTCGCGTCGTTCGGCACGGCGGACCACGTCGTCTATATCGTCAGCGATCTGCCGGAGCCTGCATTTGGCGACGTCGCCCAGTCACTCGCAGCATCACGTCCCGCTGCTGTCCGGGAGTGATTCATACGGCGGCGTAATTAACCCGATTCATGTGGCACACCTCGCGTGTCATTTCCTCGCTCAGAGACTTGTGCAGAGACTGTAAACGAGGAATATCCCACGCAAACGATGCAATCTCGTCTGAAATCGTAAACAGCCCCAGTGACAGGTGATCGCGGACGGACGCGTACTCACCGAGCGCCGCGTCCGTGCCACTCACTACTGCGCGCGCGAGGGACTCAGCGTCCCTCAGTGCATCCGTGATCCCGTGCGCGGTGATCGGATCTTTGAAGTAGCCCGCATCACCGACGAGTGCCCACCCTGGTCCCCACGCCGGCCGGAGAAAACCAGGATGGCCGGCAAATCCGCGATACGGCGACAGTGCCGCGGTGCGTAGCGCCGTCTCAACCGATGGAGCGGTTTCACGCACGACGGTACGAAAACCGGCGGCAAGGTCGAACCGCAGTTCTCGCAGGAACCGTTCGCGCGTGGTTGACGCGAAGACAAGCATCTCTTCGTCGTTGGTCGGGATCAGGCCAACGCTGGTGCCGGGGTTGAAGTGCCAGTGGTAACCGTCGGCGACAAATCCGCGTGCGCGCGTGTAGATGACACTACTCATGTGCGCGCCAAGGTGGTACGGCTGCGCGTCGACCGCCTTTGCCACAGTCGATGTGACGCCGTCGGCGCCGATCACAATCGTCGCGGTGATCCGCCGCGCGCGTCTGGCGCTCTCGACCAGCGCCCCTGTGACACGGCCGTTTGCATCACGCAGCAGCTCCTTGAGGCGAAGGCGATACCCGATCTGTGCACCCGCCGATGCGGCCGCGTCCGCCAGCGCCGGATCGAGTATCGTGCGCCGCGGCGCGTACAGCGCATCGACACCATCGCGCGGCTTGATCGGAATTTCGATCGACTCGTCGTGATAGTGAAACGTGGTGATATGAATTGGTGGAGTGCCGGCATTCTTGATCGCGTTAAGCAGACCCCATCGCGAAAGCTGCAGCACGCCCGCGCGCATGAGCGCCAGAGTCGACAACGTGTCGGCCCCGCGCGCACCCTGTTCGATGACGAGCACATCGAGGCCGGCTCGCGCCAGGAGCATCGCGGTTGCCGCACCGGCGCAGCGTGCGCCGACGATCACGGCGTCATAGGACGACCGCAGCGCAGAGATGTCGTTGACGGGATGTGTCTCCATACCGCTGCGCCTCATGCCACCACGGACTTCCGCCTCGAGGCGGAAGCCACCATGGCATCGGCGAGAAATTCTGCGTCCCCTCCGACGCCGTCGATGAACGCTGACTTTCGCGACCGCTGAAAGTGCATGCCGAGAACAAACAGTCCGGGCACCGGTGTGATCCCGCCGCGATGGCGGATCTCGCCGTGTTGGTCGAACACCGGTACTCGCAGCCATGGATATCGGCGGGTGAATCCGGTCGCCCAGAGGACAGTCTCGATTCCGGCGGTGCGGAGATCGATGGTTCTCTGCGTCGCGCAGAGAACGGACGGCCAGGTGGGCTCGAACGGTTCGTGCGGTGCGGCATCGCCAGCGCTGCCGGCGATGAATCCATCAATGCGCCGAAGTAACTGCGCGAGCTTCACATCGGACGCCGATGTCGTGGCGATGAGATCGTCGCTGAACGACACACGTTCTTCGTCGACCGCGACGAGTCGTCCAAGCACCTTCACACCACGCCGCTGAAGAAGCGCGACATCCAGCGATCGTCCCGCGCGGCCGATCAGCTGCAGCGACGGCTGACTCCTCGAGGTGTGCGCGTCGAACACGTCCTCAGTGGTCGCATCGAAGATGCCCATTGCATCGAGCCACCACAGGATGTCGCGTCCTCGATATGTGCGCGGCAGCCGCTGGTGCCTGCCGACCGCGAGCGTCACCGGCCGTCCGGACGCGTGAATCTCGTCTGCGAGCTGGATGCCTGTGGCCGACGCGCCGACGACCAGAACGCCTCCGGGCCGGAGCTGCGCGGGATTGCCATATTGCGTCGGCACAATCTGGGCAATTCTTCGCGACAGATGATTTGCCTGCGACGGCACGAGCGGGCGATCGTTATAGCCTGTCGCGATGACGACGTGACGCGCATGCCAGTGACCGCGGCTCGTCTCAACCTTGAAGTGTTCCCCGTCGCGTTCGACCCCGAGCACCGTGGTGCTGGTTTCAATCGGTGCGCGGAAGGACGTGGCATACTGCTCGAAGAAGTCGACGAGCTCTATCATCGACATGTAGCCGTCGGGTTGTGGGCCGTGATATCGGAAGCCGGGAAGCCGTGTCTGCCAGTTCGGCGTCAACAATCGAAGCGAATCCCATCGCTCGGTCCGCCACCGTTCGGCCACCCGTCCGCGCTCGAGGACGACGTGGTCGATAGAACGATCGGACAGGCAACGGCTCATCGCCAGGCCTGCCTGTCCTCCGCCGATGATGAGGGTGCCGACGACTTTCACGTTACGCTCGTCGTGTCACTTACCCGCGCACGCAGTCAGCCGTCACATTGACTGTGGTCCCGTTGGTCAGCACGTCGAACACCGCCGATCGCGCCTGCGACTGCGCGACGATTTCCTGCAGCTTTTCCGGCGGCGCATCGCCTTTGATGCGGAAGTGCACGCGAATCTCGCTGTAGCCGTTCCGGACCTGGCCCGAGAGACCGAGAATGCCGCGAAGATCGATGTCGCCTTCGACCGTCGATTCGACTTCCGTCAACGTCACGCCGCGCGCGGCGGAGATGTTGCCAATGCCCGACGTGATACAGCCAGCGATCGCGTGAAGTAGAAATTCCACCGGCGTCGGGGCCTTGTCTTGTCCGACGAGCACGGCCGGGTGATCGGCATTGAACTCGATTTCACCGGTGTGGCGATGCTCAGCGCCCGCGCCGCTGAATGTTTCGAGCCGGCTGCGGCTGTGAGTGCCCTTGATCCAATGGTTGGTGGCGCGAAACTGGAACTTCGCGAGTTCCGGCTGCGCTTTCACGACGTTGAGGGTGGCAAAGAGTGTTGGCGTGTCGACACCGTTCAATGGACCGCGCTCACGTGTCTTTGCCTCCGTTGCCTGTGCACCCGACATGGCTGCCTCCTTCGAATGAATTGCTTCGGATGAAGCTCTACTTTCGATATCGAAAAAGATTGGGGAGACCCGACAGCCAGTTCCAGGCGGCGTGGCGAAGGAGTGGGCGAGAGAGCGAGCAAGGGAGAAAAAAAGACGGCCGACCAACGCGAGGTCAGTCGGCCGCTTTGGGAGACAGTGCCTTCGAGCTACTTGCAGCTCGGCGCAACCATCTTGACGTTGTCGACTTTCAGCGTGGGCGCGTTCGCTGCCGATGCCGCCGGCGGCTCAGTTGCACCTTTCGCTTCTGCCACCGTGCCGGTGATTTCCACCTTGTGACCCACATGCGGCGTCAGCTTCGCGTCGTCTGCATCGAGCTTGTACTGGCTGGCGATCGCTGTCGCGGGCGCTCCCGCTGTTCCAGCCGTGGCGCCGGAGGCCATGGCTGCGTCTTGCAGCACGAACTTCGGCTCTTTGGCACTCGCACTGGCACCGGCACCAGCTGCCCCGGCGGTGCCGGTAGGCGTCTGCGCCGCCTCTGCTTTGGCAACGCATCCAGATACCGTGATCTTCTTGGCGGCCGCGCTCTGCGATGCTCCTGCCTGCGGAGCCGGGGGCTCCTGCGCGAGGACCCCAACACTGACTCCGAGCACGAGCGCGCACGCTGCCGACCAGATTCTTGAACTCATGGTTCCTCCTGTTTCAGTTTGTCAGCTCGACTGCGATGCAACTGTGAGACCGACTCGGAAATTCGAGCTTGCTTCGAATTCCTCGCCTCTGATCGGCGGATCGAGAGAACTGAACGCGAATTCGAGTGTCGCTGAACTGGTCGGCCTATGAAAGAAGTACCGTTTTATCGCGTCGGAATTGTGACTCATCTGTTTGATGCAGCAGGTGATCTTTGGCTGAGCTGCATGCCGACAATAGCCGGCGGCACGTCGTACGGTCCACCGCCATGGTCCGGTCGAGCTTCCCGCCGCGGCGCGCCGTCGCTGGATTGCACCCGAAGGATGTAGACAGACTCCATCCTTGGGTGTAGTCTGTCTACATCCATGGCTAAACGCGAACGCTACCAAAACCGCATCGAACTCCTGCAGGGCACGCTCGACCTGCTCATTCTGCAAACACTGCAGTGGGGCCCGCAGCACGGCTACGGCATTGCCCAGGCGATTCAGTCCGGATCGAGCGACGTGCTGCAGGTCGATACCGGATCTCTCTATCCCGCGCTCCATCGACTCGAGAAACAGGGGTGGATCTCGGCGACGTGGAAGCTGTCGGCGAACAAACAGCGCACGCGCGTGTATCGCCTGACCGCCGCAGGCCGTCGCCAGCTTGCCTCGGAGCGATCGCGCTGGCAGACCCTTGTCGACGCGATGGCCGGGATTCTCGCGGCGCCGCAGGAGAGCCAATCATGACGAAGCGCGACGCCGATCTCAGAGACGAACTGAAGTCGCATCTCGACATGGCGATCGCGGACCGCATCGCCCGCGGTGAGTCACCGGACGAGGCGACCACCGCGGCGCGCCGTCAGTTCGGCAATCTGTCGCAGATCCAGGAGGCGACGCGTGACGTGTGGAGCCGCCGTTGGCTGGATCACCTCGCGCAAGACGCGCGTTATGCGATCCGTACTTTCCGGCGCAATCCGGCATTCGCTCTCGTCGCGATTCTCTCGCTGACGCTGGGGATTGGCGCCAACACCGCGCTCTTCGAGGTTGTCGACGCCGTACGGCTGCGGCCACTGCCGATTGCGGATCCCGGCAACCTGCTCGAAGTGCGACTTGCGTCGATGGACGGGGCGCGCGGGGCTTTCCAAACCTGGCACGAGTCGGTGACGCAGCCGATCTGGCGCGAGTTGCAGGCGCGCCAGCAGGCATTCACGCTCTTCGCCTGGTCGCGCGCGATTTTCAACCTTGCGGAAGGCGGCGAAGCGCGGCCGGCGGATGGTCTCTGGGTCAGCGGCGAGTTCTTCAACGTGCTCGGATTGCGTCCGGCACAGGGTCGACTGTTGTCGCCGGAGGATGATCGTCCTGGGTGCGCGCCGCGCGCAGTGCTTGGCTATGGGTTCTGGCAGCGCCATTATGGCGGCAACCCATCGATCGTTGGGCGCACGATCAATCTGCGCAATCGTCCGATTGAAATCGTCGGCATCGTGCCGCCGGATTTTCACGGCCTTGAAGTCGGCCGGACATTCGATGTCGCGTTGCCGCTCTGTGCCGAAGCCGTCCTCAGCTTGACCGGCAAAGGGCGCTCCGAAGCTGGCACGACGTGGTGGCTGATGACGTTCGGTCGACTCAAGCCGGGTTGGACACTCGATCGCGCGACCGCACATCTCGCCGCGATTTCTCCCGAGATCTTCCGCACGTCCCTGCCGGCGGGTTATCCCGCGATCAGCGTCAACAAGTACCTTGCCATGAAATTCATCGCCGAGCCTGGCGGCCAGGGATTGTCGCAGCTGCGTGAAGCGTACGCGGCGCCGCTGTGGCTGCTGCTCGGCATTGCCGGACTCGTGCTCGTCATTGCGTGCGCGAATCTCGCCAACCTGCTGCTCGCTCGCGCGACCGCGCGCGAACGTGAGATTTCAGTGCGTCTGGGTCTTGGCGCATCGCGCGGCCGTGTCATTCGACAGTTGCTGACCGAAAGCCTCCTGCTCGTGACGATCGGGACGGCGTGCGCGGTGCTCCTCGCCGGCGCGATGGGCCGCTGGCTTGTCGCAGCGCTCGAGACGAGCGACCGCCCGATCACGCTTCCTCTGATCGTCGACTGGCGCGTGCTCGGCTTCGCCGTGTTGCTCGCGGTCGCGACGTGTCTGCTGTTCGGTCTTGCACCGGCGATTCGAGCGACCCGTGTATCGGCGGCGAGCGTCCTGCGCGTCACGACGCGCGGAGCGTCGGCCGGGCGGGAATCCGTCGTTCTTCGCCGTGGCCTCGTCGTCGTCCAGATCGCTCTATCGGTTGCGTTGCTCTTTGGATCGCTGCTGTTCACGCGCACCCTGCGCAACGTGCTCAGCGTCGATCCGGGGTTCCGCGCGGAAGGGCTGCTGGTCGCCGACATCGATTCGGCACGCATGCGACTTGAACCAGGTCGACTCGTTGCCCATCAGGATCTGATCGCCGAACGCGTTCGCGGCATTCCCGGTGTGCAGGGCGCAGCGCCCGTCGCGGTCGTCCCGGTTAGCGGAAGTTCCGGCGGCAACGACGTCTGGCCGGAAGGAAACACCGGCGCCAAGTTCAACACGTATGTGAACTTCGTCGGGGCCGGTTATTTCCGTATGTTGGGGATTCCACTAGTCGCCGGCCGAGATTTCGATGCGCGCGACAAGCCCGACGCCGTCCCGGTCGTCATCGTCAACGAGGCTTTCGCCGCAAAACTCGGCGGCATATCCGCAGCGGTCGGGCAGCGGATCACGCGTGAGCAGACGCCGCGTAATCCTGCGAAAACGTACGAAGTCGTCGGTGTCGTGAGGAACTCTACCTACCTGGCGCTCAAGGACGACCCGTATCCAACAATGAATTACGCCAGCTCGCAGGACGAGCCGGATTCGGACATGCAGCTGATGGTCCGGTCCTCATTGCCACCCACAGCGACGACCTCCGCGATCACTGCGGCGCTGGCCAACATCGATCCGCGCATCAGCGTGAACTACACGATCGTGCCGACGATGATCCGCGACACGCTGGTGCAAGAGCGAGTGCTCGCCGCGCTCTCAGCGGGATTCGGCGCCCTCGCTGCCGTGCTGACGATGGTGGGCCTCTATGGTCTGGTCGCGTACTCGGTGACACGCCGTTCGACCGAGATCGGCGTCCGGATGGCACTCGGCGCACGCGCCGGCGACATCCTTCGTCTCATCCTGCGCGAGACGGCACTCCTGCTTGCCATCGGCGTAGGTGTCGGCGTCGGCCTCGCCATCGCCGGTGGCCAAACCGCATCGTCGCTGCTGTTCCACGTCCGGCCGTACGATCCGATCACACTGCTGGCATCGATCGCGCTGCTGGCCGCGGTCGCGTTCGGGGCGAGCTATCTGCCCGCACGTCGGGCTACCCGCATTGAGCCGGTGGCGGCGCTGCGGACCGATTGACGGTGAACGGCAGATTTTAGTCGAGCACCGTTCACTGTCACGCTGCGATCGCGTCGAAAGACCACAAGAAGGGAGGGAGCAGACATGATCGCTTTGTGACAGTGAATGACGCTGATGTGTGTTCATCGTTGTCGAGCGGAAGACCCCGATCGGTCGCCCAGCAGACGAGTAACGACGGCAATCAGCACGCACGTTCCCCCGAGAAACGTGCCGGCCGGCAACCGCTCGTGCAGAAACGCGGCACCGAGTAACACCGCGATCGGAACCTCCGCGACCCCCATCATCAACATCGCTGATGCATCCATGCGCGCGAGCAGCCAATAGTTCAACCAGAACGCAACCACTGATGCGGCTACCGCTAAGTAGGTGACCGCCGCCCACGCGGCGAGAGACCAGCGTCCCGGTGTTGGGATTCCGTCCGTCAGAAGCGCAATGCACAGAAGCGGCACGACGGCGGCGCCGCTCTGAATTGTCGTGAGTGCGATCGGTGGAATGCGGCCGCCATAGCTCTTCATCCAGACGTATGCAGAGGCCACACAGACTGATGATGCGAAGACTGCAGCCACGCCAGTCATCGCGGTTCGACCGGAGCGAAGAGCCTCGGAACCAAAGATGACGGCCACGCCGACAATGCCCAGCGCCAGCGTCAGCAGCTTCAGAACGGTGAATCGCTCTTGGCCGGTTGCGCACGCAAATGCCAGCGCGAGAAGAGGCGTCGCCGACTGAAGTATCGCGACGAGACCGGAGGGAATGAACTGGGCGCCCCAGAAGAGCAGCGCGTAGTTCACGCCAAGGAGCAGTAATCCCGCGCTCGCGACACGACGGAGATCGGCCGAACGCAGCGTTCGCAGGTCACCGCGTACGAACGCGATGGGCGCCAGGATCGCGAGCGCGATCGCCAAGCGTGTGCATGCGAGCGTGAACGGACGTATTTCCGAGACACCAACGCGAATAAAGAGGAAGGTGCTGCTCCACAGCAGGCAGGCTATCCACCACACGGCCAGCAAGCGAATTCGCATCAGCGTCGCAACAAGCCGCGTCGTCCGAATTACCGAAACCTCAGGTATCGGGCGCCGAGACGCTCGAATGCACCGCGATCTGCGCCGACAATCTCTGCATCAATGGACTGCGCTGTGGCAACGATCCACGCGTCGTTCTCGCCCATTCTTCGCGTCGCTCGGCGCTGCAGCAGAGCGCAGCGACGCGCCTGGCCCAAGTGGACACCCTGAATGGCGAATCGTTGCAGGGACGCGAGTGCGGCAGCTTCGTCTGCGGCACCCTCAAGGATTTCTTCGACCGTCACAATCGATATAACGAGCCGTCGGCCGCGCAGAGAGGAGAGAAATATCCGGGCAGGCCCCGTCTCGCCGTTGGTCGTTTCGTGCTCCAAATCGATAAGAAATGAGGCGTCGAGAAGAACCGGTCGACTCATCGCTTCCGTTGTGCCAGCCCCAATCCGCGACCCACAGACGCCTCGACCCATTCAGCGAGATCGTCACCGGTTTCAATTGGCCCGGCGCGATCGATCAGCGCCCGGATGACCTCGGACTTCGGGACCTTTCGGCTGCGCGCCCAGCGGGCGAGTCGGGCCGCCCGCCGCTTGTCGAGTTTGACGGTTATGGTAGGCATGGTAATACCTTGATATTACCATGCGTGCTGTGGTGCCTGACGGTAATCGCCCGGTCCTGAATCACTCATCACTATCACTGATCGTGAATCCCGAATCGTCGAATCCTCGAATCCGTGAATCCTTGAATCACGAATCGAATCTTTGAATCCATCCACGAATCCTTGAATCACGAATCCTTGAATCCCTCCCCTGCCGCCAGTCCACGATTGGCGGATGCAAGGATTCGACGATCCAAGGATTCAAGGATTAGCGATTCGCGATGAGTGATCGGTGATAAGTGATTCAGTCATTCCGCCCGGAGGGCGGTCACGGGATCGACGCGGACGGCGCGGACGGCGGGAACGAGCGAGGCGATGAGAGCGACGATCAGCGTGAGTGCTGCGATGCTCGACAGTGTGGCTGCGTCGGTCGGCCGTACTTCGTAGAGCAGCCGCGCCATTGCGCCGCTAAGTGCGAGCGATACGATCAGACCGAGCCCGACGCCGATGCCAACGAGCCACAGTCCCTCGACCAGTACCATTCGCAAGATGCTGCCGCCGGTCGCACCGAGAGCGAGGCGAACGCCCAGTTCACGTGTCCGGTGCTCCACCGATGCGGCGATCACGCCATAAATGCCGACCGCCGCGAGGATCGCAGCGATCGCCGCGAACACGGCAAACAGGGTTGTGTTGAGACGCCGGCCCGCCGTCATGTCCGCAACCTCCTCGTCCAACGGATGAACCGACTCCAATGGAATCAACGGATCAATCTCGTGAAGCACGGCTCGAAGCGAGGACACGAGCGCCATCGGATCGCCGGCGGTTCGTATCAGTAACGCCAGACCAACGTCAGGTGTCTGCGCCTGTGGAAGGTACGTTTCCGGGCGTACCGCTGCTTCGTAGCCTGTGCGGCGGGTATCCGCGACGACGCCGATGACGGTCAACCACTCACCGCGGGACGACAGCGGACCATACTTGATGCGGTGTCCGATCGGGTTGTCGCCGGGCCAGAACATCCGCGCCATCGTCTGGTTGATGATCACGGCGCGGGGCGCGGCAGCGGTATCCCGGTCATCGAAAAATCTGCCGGCGCGCAGCGGAATCTGAAGCACGCGGAAATAGTCCGGGGTAATCGAGTCGACCGGCACCTCGACTCTTTCCTCGGGCTTGAAGTCCGGCCGTCCCTCGATGCTGAAGTTCGTCGAATTCGGCGTCGCGCTCAGAAAAACGGTGCCGATCGTGGCGGCGCTCTCCACTCCCGGCAATGCGGCGACGCGCTCGACGAGACGCCGCACGACCTCGGCGGCGGCAGCGTCTTCACGATAACGATCGCTGGTCAGCGACACGCGTGCGCTCAGCACGTGATCGGTGCGAAGGCCAAGATCCAGGCGCTGCATGCGGACGAGACTGCGAATCATGAGGCCTGCGCCGACGAGCAGCACCACAGCGAGCGTGACTTCGATTACAACCAGGGCGCGGCGAAGCGCGCGGCCGAGACTGGTTGCCGCGCGTCCTCCTTCTTTCAGGATATGCACCGGATCGGTGCGCGCCATCTGAAGTGCGGGAACAAGGCCGAACAGGACTCCGGTGAGAAGTGCGACTGCGGTTGTGAACGCGAGCACACGGCCGTCGACTGCAATGTCCGTCAGACGCGGAAGGCTTTCCGGCGCCGCAGCAACGAACGCATTCACGCCGATCCAGCCGAGCGCGAGTCCGGCGGCGCCACCGAGCACTCCGAGCAGCACGCTTTCGGTCAGCAGCTGCCGGATGATTCGTCCGTGACCGGCGCCGAGCGCAGCGCGCAGCGCCACTTCGCGCTCGCGTGTCGACGCGCGGGCGAGCAGCAGGTTCGCAACGTTCGTGCACGCAATCAGCAGCACGAAGCCAACCGCGGCGGCGAGTGCGAGCAGAACCGGCCTGATCCGCCCGACAATCCGCTCACGGTAGTCCTGGACGAGGACCCCGTAGCCTTTTTGGTCAGGAAACGCGTGGAGTATGTCGGCGTTAATGCGCTCGAGGTCCGATTGCGCTTGCGTCAGCGTGACGCCGGCCTTCATGCGCCCGATCACTTGCACCCAGACCACGCTGCGGCTCTCGCGCATTTCCTTGGCGGCTGGTGAAGGCACCCACAGCTGCGTGTCAACTGACGGAAATCCGAAACCCTGGGGCATGACGCCGATCACCTGGCGCGAGGCGCCGTTCAGCACGATGGTGCGGCCGACGATATCGGGGCTGGCGCCGAAGCGTTGCTGCCAGAGCTGATGCGACAACACCACAACCATCGCGCCCGCGTGATCCTCCTCCGGCGAATACGTGCGCCCGAGGAGCGGCCGGACGCCGAGCACGTCGAACAGACTTGCCGAACTATGCGCGCCCGGCAGCCGTTCAGGCTCGCTGGAGCCGGTCAGCGTCATGTAGCGGCGGTTGAACGCGGCCATGCCGTCGAACGTCGAATTGCGGGTGTTGTAGTCAACGTAGTTCGGATAGGAATGCCAATCCTCGTGAATGTTGATTCGCGCGTTATCCATCCACACCATCGCGAGACGATCGGCGCCGGGGTAGGGCAACGGCCGAAGCAGAATGCCGGTGGCGACGCTGAAGATCGCCGTGTTGGCGCCGATGCCCAGCGCGACCGTGACGATCGCGATCAGTGCGAACGCCGGTGCGGCAACGAGTCGTCGCGCGCCGTAGCGCAGATCCTGGACGAAGGCCTCGAGGCCTCCACCGCCGCGAACGTCATATCCCGCATCCTGCAGCCGCGCCCGATTCCCGACGCGGCGTTGCGCCTCGCGTCGCGCCTCGGCCGGACTGCAGCCGTCTCGCATCAGACGGTCGGCGAGGAGATCTTCGTGGTGGCGTAGTTCGTCTGCGATTTCGCCGGCCACGCGGTCGTGGTCACGAGTGCCCTTGAACCGATCGCGAAGAATTCGAAAAAGGTGCATGGGAGTTCTCGTTTACGCTTCGAGGACGCGCGCGACCGCCCCTGTGAGCCGCCGCCAGCTCGCGGTCTCGGCTTCGAGCTGCTTGCGGCCGCTCCGCGTCAGTTGATAGAACCGCGCACGACGGTTGTTGTCGGAGACGCCCCACGTCGACGCAATCCAGCCGCGCTGCTCCATCCGGTAGAGCGCCGGGTACAACGAACCTTCTTCCACTTGCAGCACGTCGTGCGAGAGCTGCTGCAGGCGCTGTGCGATGCCGTAGCCGTGCTCCGGACCGGCGAACAACGTTTTGAGCACGAGCAGGTCGAGCGTGCCGTGAAGCTGGTCGGCGTTGGTGCGGTCTTCCTTAGACATTCTAAGGGGGAGAGGGTAGCATACAATTACTCCGACGGGCTAGGGGCGGCTACGCCTTCCGTTCTTCCGCCGGGCCTTTTTCGCGCGCCAGGTTCCGCGCGGTGTTGATCAGCATCACGTGAGAAAAGGCTTGCGGAAAATTTCCAAGCTGCCGCTGTTGCTCCGGGTCGTATTGCTCGGCAAGCAGACCCAGGTCATTTCGTAGCGCCACGAGCCGCTCGAAGATCTGTACCGCCTCGTCGCGTCGTCCCTGAAGCGCGTAGTTATCGGCCAGCCAGAACGTGCAAGCGAGGAATACGCCTTCGCCCGGTGGCAATCCGTCAATGTGTTCCTTGGTGAAGTATCGCTGGACGAAGCCGTTCCACATCAACTCCCGTTCGATGGCAGAGACGGTTCCGAGCACACGAGGATCGGTGGCGGGCAGAAATCCGACGAGCGGAATCATCAACAGACTGGCATCGAGTTCCTTCGATCCGTAGTACTGGGTGAACGTGTTGCGGCCGGCATCGAACCCTTCGCGGCAGACCTCAACGTGGATCTCGTCTCGAAGCTGACGCCAACGATCCACAGGGCCCGACGCGCGATATCGCTCCACGGCTTTGACGGCCCGATCGAACGCGACCCACGCCATCACTTTCGAGTGGGTAAAGTGGCGCCGTGGCCCGCGGACTTCCCAGATTCCCTCGTCCGGTTCATGCCAGGCCTGCTCGAGATGACCAAGCAGCGCCTCCTGCAGCGCCCACGCATCGGCATCGTCTGCCAGTCCCGCGCGACGCGCGAGGTGCAACGCGTCCATCACCTCGCCATAGACATCAAGTTGAAGCTGAGTCGCCGCAGCGTTTCCGATACGGACAGGCCTGGAATTCTCATAGCCTGCGAGCCACCGCAACTCCAATTCGGTCAGCCGGCGCTCACCGTGCATCCCATACATGATGTGGAGCGACGACGGTTCGCCGGCAACGGCACGCAGAAGCCAGTTGCGCCAGGCGGCGGCCTCCTCCGTGTAGCCGCCAATCATCAGCGCGTAGAGCGAGTAGGTGGCGTCGCGCAACCAGCAGAAACGGTAGTCCCAGTTTCGAACCCCGCCGATGCACTCGGGCAGTGATGTCGTCGGTGCGGCCACGATGCCGCCGGTCGGCGCGAAGGTGAGCGCTTTCAACGTAATGAGCGATCGCATGACCTGCTCGTGCCATGGCCCTTCGTATGCGCAGTGATTGCACCATTCCTTCCACCAATCACTGGTGTCCTCGAGTTCACGCATCGCGTCTATCCGAGCCGGGGACGCTGTGTGCGATGGATGCCACATCAGAACGAAGGAAACGCGTTCGCCAGCGCGAACCGTGAACTCCGCCTGCGTGGTGAGTCCGCGCCCGCAGGTCTCGACGTCGGTCCACAAGGACAGGGCATCGGGCCCGGCGACCGCCCGCAGATGGCCTTCCATCTTGCGCACCCACGGGACGATCGATCCGTAATCGAACCGGATCACCAGTTCCATATGCATCGGCACCTCGCCGCCCAAACCCTCGACGATGCGAATGAGATCCGGTTCCTCGTCGCGCGGTGTCATGAAGTCGATGATCCGCACGGCACCGGCATCCGTTTCAAAGTCGGTTTCGAGAATCAGCGTGTTCTCGCGATAGCGCCGTGAAGTGCGGAGAACCTTCGCTTCGGGATGGATCAGCCATCGACCGTTTTCAGAATTGCCGAGGAGCGCGGCGAAACACGCGCCCGAGTCGAAGTGCGGCAGGCACAACCAATCAATTGAGCCGTCTCGACCGACGAGCGCCGCTGTTTGTGTGTCGCCGATGAGACCGTAATCTTCGATGCGGAGAGACATGCAACGGTTACGAATGCAACAAGACGACCAGATTTTCCTTCATTAACAATTCATAATCTCTTCACAGTTGGCTGCGACACTGCTTCGTGTCGGCCGGTTTCATCCGGCTCGACTTATCAAGGAGCAAGTGCAAATGAACAGTCGATTCTTTCGCGCACTGGCCATCGCGGCGCTTGTCGTCATTGGCGCCGCTGCGATCGCGATCGGTGCATACAATGCAGGCATGGCGAACGGGATCGCCGAGAGCGGTCGAATGATCGCGGCGCCACCGGCTGGTCCGCCGTACGTGTACGTGTGGCCGCGGCCATGGGGATTCGGGTTCTTCCCGTTCTTCCCGATCCTGTTCCTCCTGTTCTTCTTCTTCGCCCTGCGCGCGCTGCTGTGGCGCGGGCGGTGGCACGGTCATTACCGTTACGACGGCGTGCCACCGATGTTCGAAGAGTGGCACAGGCGCGCGCATGCGGGACCGACGACAGGCGAATCCCGTACCACGGATCCCGGATCCCGCGCCACGGATCCCGGCAGCGTAAGCACTACGTGAGCATGAAGGAGATCCTGGTTGTCGACGACGAGCCGCGGATTGCGGAGATCTGCCGCGACTATCTCGAGCGCGCGGGGTTCAAGGTGACCGTCGCCGACAACGGCGCAGACGCCTTGACCCTCGCGCGCACGAAGCCGCCAGATCTCGTCGTCCTCGATCTTGGTCTGCCGAAGATGGACGGGCTCGATGTGACGCGAGCGCTGCGCAAACGATCCAACGTGCCAATCATCATGCTGACTGCGCGTGTCGACGAGAGTGACAAACTGATCGGGCTCGAGCTTGGCGCCGACGATTACCTGACCAAGCCGTTCAGTCCAAAAGAGCTCGTCGCACGAGTGCGGGCTGTGTTCCGTCGAGTCGATCTCGGCGCCGGAAAGAGCGACGTGATCCGCGCCGCCGACGTGACCCTCGACATTCCGCGGATGCAAGCCAAAGTGGGGAAGCGAACCATCGAGTTGACATCCACGGAGTTCGAGCTGCTGACGATGATGATGCGGCAGCCCGGACGCGTGTTTACACGCGGCCAGTTGCTTGACGCGGTCCGTGGCGGCGAGGTCGAGTCGCTCGATCGCGTCATCGATGCGCACGTCAAGAACCTCCGTCGAAAACTGGAGCGCGATCCCGGCAAGCCGCGTTACCTGCTGACGGTGTATGGCGTTGGATACAAGTTCGCTGAAGAATGATGCGCAACGCTTTTAAGCGCGACATACCACCATGGTGGCCACCGGGTGAACCGCGGCCCACCCATGGTCGTTCGTTCGTCACCATTCGGCGCACCCGTGCCCGTTTCTTTCGGCGCGTCGCGTTCATGGCGCTGGCAGTGTTGTGCTTCAGCATCGCGGGCTTGTCCGTGACCATCTGGACGATTGCCCGCAGGTTTGGTGTTGAACCGGGACCACCAGTCTTCATACTTCTGGCTTTGTTCTTCGCAGCAGCGGTCATGGTTCTCGTGTTCGGGGGGATGCGAAGGTTTGCGTCTCCGCTCGAAGCCGTCATGGACGCCGCGGATCGTGTGGCGGAAGGGGACTACGAGGCACGCGTCCAGCCGTACGGACCACCGCCGATGCGTGCCCTTGCGCATTCGTTCAACACGATGACCGAGCGATTGCAGAACGCGGATCGCCTGCGCCGCAACGTCATGGCGGATGTCGCTCACGAGCTGCGCACGCCGCTCTCTGTCCTTCAGGGACGCCTCGAAGGACTGATCGATGGCGTGTATCCACGCGACGATCGTCAGCTTAACGAGTTACTCGAGGAAACGCGCGTTCTGTCTCGATTGATCGAAGACCTGCGAACCCTCGCGTTGTCCGACGCTGGTGCGCTGTCGCTGCAGAAGGAAGCGACGGATGTCGTCGACCTCGTGCGCGACGTCGTCCGCAGCATGACGCCGGAGGCCGACAAGAAATCGGTCTCGCTTTCAACGAGTTCATCCGGCGAGTCGGCGGTGGCCGACGTCGATCCGGTTCGCACGCGTGAAGTGCTGACGAACATCATGTCGAACGCACTCCGGCATAGCCGCGGCGGCAGTTCAGTGATCGTCTCAGTCAGTCAGACGAGCGAGAACATCGCCATCGTTGTGCGCGATGCAGGGGAAGGCATGGCGCCCGACGAAGTCGCGCGAATATTCGACCGCTTCTATACGGGCGCGACGTCGCGCGGGTCAGGCCTCGGGTTGGCTATCGCAAAGAGCATCGTCACGGCCCACGGCGGGCAGATCCACGCAGCAAGCGAACTCGGAAAGGGCACGACCGTCGAGTTCACGTTGCCGAAATCACAAACAGCTAGCGGTTGACGTCGAGTGCTTCGGTCAGCACGCGGCCGGAGGAACCGGCCGGTGCATCCACCTCGATCAACGACGCGAGTGTCGGCGCGAGATCGTTCAACGCGACCCGGCCGGGGTACATGCCGCGCTTCATGTTGCGTCCCATCAGAATCAGCGGAATGTGCGCGTCGTAATTGTACGGGCTGCCGTGCGTCGTCCCGGTCGCCTGCCGCATCCAGAACGGCTCGAGAATGATTTCCAGATCGCCGGATCGCTGTGCGTTGAAGCCACGCAGCACACGGCTGCCGATCAGATCGTTCGCGACTTCACCGCGAAGTAACTGGTCACGTGTGTAAACGCGGGCGACGTGAGGCACTTTCATTGCGGCCGCGGCGGCGACGCGACGCACTTCGCTGGCGTCGAGCTGCTTTTCTTCGATCAGTGAATAATTGAGATACGGCGACGAGCCCGCCGTCGCCATGAGCCACTTGCCTTCACCGAAGCGAGCGGAAAGCGCCTGTTCGATCGCACCGAACAGTTCCTTGTTCGTGAGGCGGCCGCCGGGCAGAGAACGTTCGGCCAGTGATTCCGGAACCGGCGCGACGCCATGATCGGCTGTGAGCGCGACGATCGTGTGTTGCAGACCGACCGTCTTGTCCACGCGATCGAGGAGCTGGCCGATCGCTCGATCGGTTCGAATCGCAATGTCGCGTACCTGCGGCGAGTCTGGTCCATAGGTGTGGCCGACCGAATCGTTCGACGAAAAACTCACCGACAGCAGGTCGATCACGCCGCGTTGTCCGAGCCGTTCTTCGGCAATCGCTGACGTCGTAAAGTCGACGAGCATTTGATTCCCGAACGGACTGCCGTACACCGCCTCGTATAATGTCGAACCGGTTTCTTTCGGCAACTGCTTCAGCACCGGCGCGCCGACTGAGAGCGCCAGCCACGATTGGCCCGCCAGTGAATCGGCCGCCCGGCGATCGTTGAAGGCCTGCACCCACCCTGGAGCCTCGGTCATGTAGTACGTGCTGGTGACGAACGCGCCGGTTTTCGTGTCGAACCAGTAGGCAGCGTCAGCGCCTCGGCCGACCGGCATGATTGCGCCTCGATCTTTGAGAGATATGCCGAGGACGCGCGGAGCATTCGCGGTGCCCTTCGCTGCACCTGACGCGAGCTTCATTTCGTCACCGAGCGTGCTCACCAAAAGGCGCCGAGGTGAGGCCGTCGCCGCGTTCGGTGCGCCGATCGGTTTGACCGTCTCGTCAGTGATACTCGCGACAGATTTCCCCGATTCACGATCGAACCAGTCGTTGCCGATGATGCCGCTGACCGACGGCGTCGCACCCGACAGCATCGTTGAGTGGCCGATCGCCGTGACGGTCGGGTAATGCTCGAGATACGCGTTGGTGAATACGGCGCCGTCGGTGAGCAGCTTCTTGAAGCCTGCGGTGAACTCACCGCCGAACCGAGTCAGGTAGTCGTAGCGAAACTGATCGACGGCGATGAGCAGCACCAACCGAGTCTCGGAAGCAGCCGGTGCCTGCTGCGCCTGCCCTGTCGACAGCAGCAACGCAAAAGCAATGAGGAGACACAGAATCTTTTTCATTTCACGCCTCGGGTCGATGTAATTCTACCGGTAGACCGCGAACAAATGCCGCTCGACCTTTCCGTTATCAGAGTTTTAAGCTATGCCGCATGCGCCCCTTCAGATCAGCAGCCATCCTTATATGCGCGGCTCTGGCTACGTTGTCATCTCAGCCGAGTCCGCAGGACACCGGCGCAGCCGGCGCTTGGCAGAAGATCAATAAATTAAGAACCACCGCCAGCGTGCTGCACGCGACCGCGCATCCCGATGACGAACACGGCGGCGTCCTCGCGAAACTAAGTCGCGGCGATGGCGCGCAGGTAATGCTGCTGACGCTCACTCGCGGCGAAAGCGGCGACAACGCGATTGGCCCGCAGCTGTTCGACGCGCTCGGACTGATCCGCACCGACGAGCTCCTCACTGCAGACAAGTATTACGGCGTCGACGAGCAGTACTTCTCGACCATGATCGACTACGGCTTTTCCAAACGCCTCGACGAAACCATGGAGAAGTGGGGACTCGAAAATGCGTACCGGGATGTCGTCCGCGTGATCCGTATGACGCGGCCATGGATCGTGCTTTCTCGCTTTCAAGGCAACGCGCGCGACGGACACGGCAATCATTCCGCCGCAGGTCTGCTGTCGCAGCAGGCTTCCGAGGCGGCGGGCGATCCCAATCGATTTCCGGAGCAGATCAAAGAAGGATTGCGACCGTGGTCGCCGCTGAAGGTCTACATGGGCGGTGTCCGTGCCGATGAGAACTGGACGATGCGGATCGACAGCGGCGAATACAACCCGGTGCTCGGTGACTCGTACGCGAACATCGCCGCCTTCGGTCTCAGCTTTCAGCGATCGCAGAACGGCGGCCGATACGCTCCGAGCACCGGCCCGAACTACTGGTACTACACGCGCACCGCTTCACGCGTGAAGTCACCAGATAAAGAGAACTCAATTTTTGACGGCATCGACACGACGTATGCGGGACTATTCAAAGCGCTCGGTCGCACGGCGCCAGGTGGTGTCGATGCGACGCTCGCGGCGATTGACGCCGCGGTGGCGCGCGCGATTTCAACCTTCAAGTTCACCGATCCAACGTCTGCTGTCCCAGCGTTGGCCGAAGGGTTGAAGCTCACGCGCGACGTCATTGAAAAATCCGGAACCGAGTCGGACGTTCTGCACGTGCTACGCATCAAAGAACGCCAATTCCAGGATGCGATCACCGCTGCTCTCGGCGTGGAGCTCTCAGCATTCGCGGATCCCACTGCGAAACCGCCCGCTCCCGACACCGCAGGACGCGGTGCAGGCCGCGGCGTCATCCCGACGATGACGGCGCCAATCCCAGGTCAGACGTTTGGCGTGAGCGCACGTTTCGCCACTCGTGGCGCTGTTCCGGTCCAAATTGAGAGCGTCTCCCTACTCACCGCCTCCGGCTATACGTTCAAGCCTGGCAGGCAATCGGATGACAGTCAGGGGCAAGCGGTCACATTTTTCTTTTCAGTCGCCGTAAATGATGACGCGCCGCTTTCCACGAAACCGTACTTCAGTCGCGCCGCCTTTACCGAAAACCGCTATACACTCGCGGACCCGTCGTCTTTCGGACGGCCCTTTACAGGACCTCCGTTGGTGGCCAGAGTCGCATACACGGTGAACGGCATCAGTGTCGAATTGACAGAGACCGTGAAACGGCGCGAGCCAAACCTGCCATACGGTTATGTCACCCGCGAAGTTCGCACGGTGCCGCGCCTCGCGGTGACGGTGTCACCGATGACGGCGGTGGTTCCTCTCTCGTCCTCTGCGCACTCTGTCGATCTCGATGTGACAGTGATGCACAATGCAGGCGCGCCGACGAATGGTCAGCTCACACTGACGCTGCCAGCCGGGTGGACATCGATGCCGCCGCAGCACACGTTCGCGTTTGAGCGAGCCGGGGAGCGCACCACGTATCGCTTCAAAGTCACCGCGAAAACCATCGACACGCAATTACGAGATGTCGTCGCGGTCGCGACCGCTGATGGCAAGCAATATAAAGAGGGATACGAGCGGATCGAGCCGCGAGACCTCGAGGCGCGCTACCTCTATCGCCCGGCGACCGCGAAGGTGCGTGGCGTCGATGTTCAGGTGATGCCGAACTTGAAGGTCGGCTACGTCATGGGAATCGGCGACCAGGTGCCGATCGGCCTGCAGCAACTCGGCGCGAGCGTTACGTTGCTGACCGAACGTGATCTCGCAACGGCTGATCTCTCCGGCTACGACGCCATCATGACCGGCACGCGCGCGTATGCGGTGCGCGACGATCTCAAGACCTACAACAAGCGTTTGCTCGAATACGTCAGAGCTGGCGGCAACATGATCGTGCTCTACAACACGTTCGAATTAGTCCCGAACGAGTTTGCGCCATTCCCCGGCGAGCTCCTTGCGAGCGCGGAGGAAGTGTCGGAAGAGGACTCGCCGATCACGATCCTTGCCCCGGCGGAGCAGTCGTTCAACTGGCCGAACAAGATCACGCCCGCGGATTTCGACGGTTGGGTCGAACAACGCGGATCGAAGTTCTGGACGACGTGGGACAAGGCCTACACGCCGATGATCTCGACGTTCGATAAAGGTCAGGCGCCGCAGTCAGGCGGGTGGCTCACGGCACGCTACGGCAAGGGGCATTGGACGTACTTTGCCTACGCGCTCCACCGTCAACTGCCGTATGGCGTACCCGGGGCTTACAGGATTACCGCGAATCTCCTCGCGCTCGGGAAAGCGCGCGCTCGATAAGAGGAAAAGGCACAAGGGAGAAGGGAGAAGGGAAAAGGGAACGTGTGAAGGGTAACCGAAAAGCGAAACGGACCAACGACTCGCGTCCTAACTTGAGTTGCTCTCCAAGGTCCTGATTCGGACTTCGTGATTGTCCAAGACCTGCAGAATTCCAGCGTGGTCCCTGGCGTTCGATGCCATTAGTCGGCTGATCTAATCGTTCATTGCGGTCAATTTCTCGTACCACAGCTTCAGGTCTGCTCGCAGCTGTTCGGCGACGACGTCAAAGTGTCCGCGGGTAGCTCCCTCTGAGGCCATGATTCGCGCCTCGAGCTTGTCAAAGCGAACGTCGATTTCATCGAATCGCGCGTCGATTGCCTCGAACCGGGTGTCGTGTTGCTCGAACCGCGCGTCCATGCTCTTCTTCAGATCGGCGATCTTCATCCTGCCCCCATCCTAACATCGTCCTTGAGGCTGCCAATATCGTGCCGTGCAATTTTGAGGGGAATCAGCGAGAGGCGGGTCTCAACGTCGCGGATTCAGCAACCGCCAAAAGAGCGACGCGTGGAAGTTATCGCCTCTTCTTTGCGGTCGCCCGGATCATGGCGTGCTCCGCCACCTCTTTTTCGCGGACCTTCGCGATATCCGCGATGAACTTGATGGGAACGCGCTGGTCGAGAGGAAATCGGATCGTACCTTTCGCGTTCACCTCGTATGACCCCGAGGTCGGTTTCAGCTTCGCAATCCGTCGAGCGTTGACTGGATAAAGCGAATAGTGGTCTCGCCACCCGGCAAAGTAGATCACCACGTAACCGTGAAGTCTATACGCGGGAATTCCATACGAGATCACTTCTTCCGCGCCTGGTAACGCCTTCCGGATGACGCTCCGCACACTCCTCAGCACTCGCTGCGAGGCCTTCGGCTGAGCGGCAATATATTCCGCCACCGATCCGGGTCGCTTCTTCAAGACTGTCCGTGCGTTAGCCATGTGACCTCACTGCATTCGCATTGTTGACCTGATATTACAAGCGTATTCTGAACCTGTGCGCATCGTTCCTCCACCAGGCACACTCGTCGACGTTGGTGGATTCAGCTTGCACATCCTGTGCACGGGTCGCGGATCTCCTTCGATCGTTCTCGATGCCGCGCTCGGAGGATCGTCACTCAGCTGGTCACTTGTGCAGCCGGAGCTCGCGAAGCTGTCGCGCGTCTGCAGCTACGATCGCGCGGGATTCGGATGGAGCGATCCCGCGCCGAGGCCGCGGACCGCGGGTCGCATCGCCGACGAACTTCGCACGCTGCTCGATCGCGCCGGCGTTCCGCCACCGTTCCTCCCTGTTGGACACTCGTTCGGCGGTCTGGTCGCACTGATCTTCGCGCACCGCTTCCGCAGCGAGACCGCAGGCCTGGTGCTGGTTGATCCGGCGCACGCGGAAGACTGGGTCAAGCCGGCACCAAAAGAACAGGGGCAAATCGATCGCGGCGTGCGGTTGTGCCGTTACGGTGCGATCACGGCGCGGCTGGGACTGGCGCGAGCCGTCGCCGCCCTCGTCGGCCTCGGTCAGCTCACGCTGGCGCGAGGGCTCGTAAAAGTGGTGAGTCGCGGCGGACTGTCGCGCCAGGATGAAGCGATCCTTGCGCCGATCTGGAAACTGCCGCCGGAAGTCCGGCCGGCGCTCTCGCAGTTCTGGACAAAGCCCGGGTTCTTCGAAGCACTTGGCAGTCAGATCGAGTCGATCTGCGAAAGCGCCGCGCAGGTCCGTGAAGTGACCGCGAATGGATTTGGTGACTTGCCGCTCATTACGATCTCGTCAACCAATCCCGGTGATTATCGTTTGCGTCAACAAGACAGGATGGCCGCGCTTTCGAGCCGCGGCCGTCACATCATGGCATCCAACAGCGGCCACTGGGTGCCGCTCGATGAGCCGCAGATCGTGATTCAGGCGGTGAAGGAGGTTCTTCGTCGCCGGGACCCGTGATCCGGGACGCGCGATCCGATCTCACTCCGGACAACGGATCCCGCACCACCGATCCAGACATCCGACAGTCCTCTATCGGAAGTTATTTACAAGAAGGAGATCAGTCCCTGACGTATCCGGCCTGGTGAGCAACACATAGCGCTCATCGGGCGACACTGACAGATTGAGTGCGAACGCCAACGACTCGAGTCTAGCGACCTCGACGATCTTCCGATCGACAAAGCGCAACATTCGGATGGACCAGTAGCTCCGATCCCGGGTGGGTGTCGCGACCCACCAGATCCCTGAGGCTGAAGCGGTATAGGGGAGGACGGCGAACGTCACCTCCGGAACGATCACGGTATCGCCAGTGCCGTCGGGACGGATGTCATAAATCGGCCCGGACCCCACTTCCCGCTTGTAGAACAAATGCTCGCCATCGTGCGAGACGACGACGACGGCGCCGCCATTATGCGTAATCTGAACAGGGTCTCCACCATCTCCGGACATGCGCCAGATCTCGTTTCGACCGTTTCGGTCCGACGAGAAGTAGATCGAGCGTCCGTCATGTGACCATGCCGGACGTGCATCCTCGCCCGGAGTCCGCGTCAGTTGCTTGACAGGGCCTCCGCTACCGGATACGACGAAGATGTCGGAGTTGCCGTCGGGGCGGCTGTCGAAGACGATCTGACGACTGTCGGGCGACCACCGCCCTGTCCCAGCGATCGGTCCGTTGAAATTGGTGACCGCTGTCGCGTTTTCGCCGTTGGCATCGGTCACCCAGATCTCACGTCCGCCGCCGCGGTTCGACGAGAGGGCTATTCGCTGGCCGTCAGGGGAATACTCGGCACCGCCATCGAACAGCGTGGATGTCGCAAAGCGGCCGGACTTTGACGGATCGCGTAGATCGATTCGCCACAGGTCACTGTTGTCGCTGCCGCGTGAAAACACCAGCTTTGTCCCGTCGCGCGACAGCGCCACATCCGTCGCTCGATCGAGCCCGAGGAGACGCTGGGCTTTGCCTGGATCGTCAATCGGGATACGCGTCACTCCGCCATTGCTTGACGGGTCGCCGTCGACCACCAGGATGCTTTGACCATCCGCCGTCCACACAGGGTTACGCAGTCCTTGCCCCTTGTAGTTGAGGAGCGTGGGTTGTCCAACAGGCCTGCCATCATTTCCTACAGAGACGACGTGGACCTGTCCCGTGAAATCTCCCGTCGTGGTCGTATAGGCGATCCGTCGTCCGTCTGGTGAGAAGGCAGCGTCGGCGGAACTGACAAACGCACGATCGATCGTCGACCAGTCCACCTTCTCCCCAGTCGCCGGCGAGATCAGAACGATCCCTTTGTCGAGGTCACTTCGCGTGGATACCGGGCTGATGGCGAGCCACCGCCCGTCCGGTGACCAGGCGGGTCGTCGAGCTGCACCGTCCCACGTCAGCAACTGCCGTTCGGGTCCACCCAGCGGCGAAATCAAATTGAGGCTACCTTGCGTGCCTCCCTCTCCGCGCCACAACGCGATCAGTGTGCCGTCCGGGGACCACGAAGGCGAGATTCGGGGCTTGCCATCGCTCGACAGCGGCAGTCGCGTGCCGGTTCCGTTGATCAGTTGCACGTAGACGCCCGGTACCTCGCCGCTTTCCGGCGCCCAGCTGAAAGCGACTTGAGTTCCGTCGGGCGAGATGGTGGCGGAGTTTTCAGAACCGGGAAGCGACGTCAGCGGAACCGGCTGGAAGGACGTCGGTGGCGGCGGTGTGCGCGGCCAGAACCACGCGGCGGCGCAGACGACGCAAAGCAACACGACGCCAGCGAGCGCCGCAGGCGTAACCCATCGACCGGAAGTCCGAGCTGGCGCCGGCGCCGCGAGTGCTCCGCTCGTTGAGTCTTCACGCAACTCTTCGAGTGCGACCTTGATGTCGGACGCGTGCTGGGCCCGCCGCGAAAGATCCTTACGCAGGCAACGGCTCACGAGCCGCTCGACCGCTTGCGGAACGCCCTCTGCGAGATTGGTCAGAGGCCGCGGCTCGAGATTGATCACGGCGGCGAGCGTCGCCGGCGTCGAGTCGGCACGAAACGCGCGCTGACCCGAGAGCATTTCGTACATGATCGCGCCGAACGAGAAGATGTCTGATCGCGCGTCCACCTTCTTGCCTTCAGCCTGCTCCGGCGACATGTAGGCCACCGAGCCGACGATTGTGCCCTCGCCGGTTTCGACTGACTTGATCCGGGTTTCATCGACGGCGGACGTCATCCCGTGATTCGCGAGCGTTGCCAGTCCGAAATCCAGAATCTTGATCTGATCCTGGTCGGTCACCATGATGTTGCCCGGTTTGAGATCGCGATGGACGATGCCGGCCGCGTGCGCGGCGGACAGCGCGTCGGTGATCTGAATTCCGTATCGTAAGGCGTCGCCGAGTCGCAGGCCTTTGTTGGGAATCACACTATCGAGTGTGCGTCCGCGCACCCGTTCCATGGCGATGTAGTCGGCGGAGTTCGCCGACCCGATGTCGTAGATGGTCACGATATGCGGATGCTGCAGCGACGAGGCGAGCTGTGCCTCCTGCACGAACCGGCGGCGTCGATCCTCGTCTGCCACGAGATGCGGTGGCAGAACTTTCAACGCGACGCGGCGGTTCAGCCGTGTGTCGATCGCCTCATACACGTCTCCCATTCCGCCGGCGCCAAGAAAGGAGATGGTCTCGTAGGGACCGAAACGAGTTGGAGTAGCAAGCGGCATCTGTCGGGTGGCGAAATGATACCGGATCCTCGACCTTCGCGCTGACGCGCTACGGTGGCCGAACCGGATCCCGAACCCCGGACACCGGATCCCGGACGATGACATGCTACGCTTTTAGTACGATGCCAATTCGCCAGGCCGGCGCCATCACCGTCCGTGACACCCGAAAAGGACCTGAGGTACTGCTGGTCCGCGCGAAGAGAGATCCGCGTCAATGGATCTTCCCGAAAGGACATCAGGAAAAAGGTGAGACTCTCGCCCAAACTGCCGTCCGGGAGTTGAAAGAAGAAGGCGGCGTTGTCGGCGATGCCGTCAAGTCCGTTGGCGTGTCAACGTTTCGCTCCGGCGACGACGACGTGGAGGTTACCTACTTCCTGGTTCGCGACACCGGACGGAAGAGAAAGGCGGAGCGCGAGATCGCGTGGAAAAGCTTCGCCGACGCGAAAAAGCTGGTTTCTTTCGGCGACGCTCGCTGGCTGCTTGAAAAAGCGCAGCAGATGCTGCGTCTCATGAGAGCCGAGTAAATGGTTTCTTCCGCCGATGCCGTCGCCGATGCACGCCGTTTGGTTGACGAATCCTCGCGCGTCGTTGTGCTCACGGGCGCTGGCATTTCCACTGAATCAGGGATTCCTGATTTTCGCGGGCCGCAGGGTGTCTGGACCAGGGATCCAAAAGCGGAGAAGCTGTCCAACATTCATTACTACATGGCTGATCCGGATGTCCGGAAGCTCGCGTGGCAGGGGCGACTCGTTCATCCCGCGTGGACGGCGGTGCCCAATGCGGGGCACCGCGCGCTGGTCGAGTTAGAGCGCCGCGGCAAGCTGCACGCGCTCGTCACGCAGAACATCGATGGTCTTCATCAACGGGCCGGCAATTCACCCGATCGCGTCGTCGAGGTCCACGGCACCGTGCACGATGTCGTGTGCATGCAATGCGGACGGCGCGGCCCGATGAAAGACGCGCTCGATCGCGTGCAGGCCGGCGAAGAAGATCCCGGCTGCTTTGAATGCGGTGGCATTCTGAAGAGCGCCACCATTTCCTTCGGTCAGCCACTCGTGCCTGAGGTCATCGATCGCGCGATGCGAGCCGCCACTGAAGCGGATGTGTTCATGGCGATCGGCACGAGCCTGCAGGTCTATCCGGTGGCCGGCATGGTGCCGCTCGCGAGCGACGCCGGTGCGCGAATTATCGTCATCAACGCGCAGCCGACGCCGTTCGATGGGATAGCCGATGCGGTCATTTCAAAACCGATTGGGGAGGTTCTCCCCCTTATCTGCGACGCCGGCCTGAGCCTTGAGCCTTGAAGGCTTGAGCCCTAAGCGAACGGATTCTCGTCGGCGCTGGGTCCGTAGATCGATGGCACAGCGACGCCAAGCTCTCGCAGATACACCGACAGCTGACCGCGATGGTGATACCAGTGGTTCAGCATGATCGAACGCAGCAGGGCTGAACGCGGCATCGCCAGAACTTCCTGACCGTTGCGCTTGACCCGCCACGTCCCGTTCAAAGTCGCATCGTCCATCTTGCCGAGCAGTTGTCTCGCCGTCGCGATACTTTGGTCGAGCGCAGGAATCAGTTCTGCCGCGCTTGCGGGGACGGCGTCCTTGAAGTCAGGTGCTTGAATCTCTGATTGCGCGGCCAGCTTGGCCACTTCTCCCGGTGTGCCGGCTACGTGCAAGGCGAGCTCACCGAGAGTCCGCGATTTGGGATGCGGCCGCCATCCAAGCTGATTGTCAGGCACGCGTTCAAGGACGCGGCGCGTGGTCTTTGCTTCGTGTTCGAGTTCCTGAAGGAACGAATCAATCATTGCCATGGTTGCCTCCGTTAACTATGCCGTTTCGGCGCATTCTCCGTGGCTAGGCGGCCTCGGCGCGCTTACGGACGGCTTCGTGCAGGTGATTCCAACCCTCGCTGAGCCCGACCCGGTGATCGTCCGGGATCAGCCCGAACGCGGTGTGCCTGAACGTGATCACTGTCTCGCCGGCAACTTCCTTCAATCGATACTGCAGGTTCGACGTCACCGGATATGACATGAACAGCGGCCCGCAGATTTCCAGCAACGTCGGCTTCTTGATTGCCTGGACGACGCCCCAGAAGTGACCGTTGTTGTCGCCAAGATCGCGGAACCAGCGGCCGCCGGGCCACGCCTCGAGCTTCATGCGCATCGGCGTCCCGTCGGGGGTGGTGTTGAACGGTCCCATCTCTTCAAGGAGTGCTGCGAAAGTTTTCTCCAGAGAGGCGCGGACGCGGATCTCCTGATTGATATTGAGCGTGAGGTTTTCGATTGCACTGTCAACTGCGACCATACGTGTCTCCTTAATTACGTTTGCGTTGAGGCTGCAGCCAGCTACTCGCGTTCGGCGCGTTCCTTGATTCGCTGGAGCTGGGTGCGCCACAACCGTTCGAACATTCCTGCCCAATCATGCAGCGGCTTGAGTTCGGTGGCGTTAGTGCGATAGAGCATTTGCTTTCCGTTCCGCCGCGCGCTGACGAGGCCGACCTCGCGCAGCACTCGAAGATGCTTCGACACGGACGGTTGTGCAAGCTCGAGGGCGTCGACGATTTCACTGACCGATCGTTCGTCGCCGGCGATGAATTCGAGGATCGAGCGCCGCTGCGGTTCGGCGACGGCGTTGAACACATCTGAACTTGTTGCCGCGCGTGGCATATCCCAATCATATGCCTATATGGGAATATGTCAAGCGCACGTCCGCCTGCGTCCTTCTCAGGCGACCATAAGTGTTCGGATCACGGCGCTTTGGCGACGGTGCGCAGGTACGAAACGAGATCGATGACCTCGCGATCCAAGAGCGAGTCAAATAGGCCGGTCGGCATCATCGAGACCTGCGTCATTTCGCGCGACTGAATATCTGATTTCCGGATCACCGCGTTGTCGCGGCCGACGACACGAAGCGTGAGTTGTTGATCCGTCTCGGCGACGACATTGCCCGCGAACGTGCGGCCATCGCGCGTGGTAATGACGACCATCTTGTATGCGTCGGGGACGTCGCCGTTCGGGTTGAGCACGTTCGAGAGCAGATACTCCAAGTTCGCGCGGTTCGAGCCGGTCAGATCGGGGCCGATGTTTCCGCCCTCGCCGTACATCGTGTGACACGGTCCGCACGTTCGCAGGAAAACGCCATGACCATTCTGCGCGTTGGCACTTCTCATGGCCGTGTCATTCAACAGCCCGCGATACCGCGCGTAGGCGCGATCCTCGGCCGCATTCAGGTCGACGGGACCCCAGACATCGGCGAAGCGTGTGCCGACGAGGCGGCGAAGCTGACGCGCGATGTGCGGCGGCACCGCGCGTTTCGGGATCACATTGTCGGCCAGCGCGTCGGTCAGCATTCGCGCGTATCGAGGGCGTGACGCGAGGGTCTGAATTGCCTCGAGTTTCTCCGTCTCGTTGAAGCTTGCGTAACGGCTGACGAGCAGCGTGCCAAGCGACTCGTCGTCGAATGCAGCGATCGATTTGATCGCATCGACCCGCAGCGATTGATCGTCAAGTAAGGCAGGCAGGACGGGAGCAAGCTGTGGGCGCCGCTGCAGCGTCAGCGTTTGCAGCGCGCGCCGACGGTCATCAAGCGTGGTGGTTGAACTTCGGATCGCCGCGATATTTTCGGCGGTCGCGTTGGCGTCGTTGAACTGACGGTTGATATCCGTCGCGACTCCGCTGATCGTCGCGCTGCCGTGCTGGAGACGAGCGTAGACCGTCGACCATTGCGCCGGCGCGACGACGTCGTAGCGCCCTTCGAGCGCGTCTTTCATGCCCTCGAGCATCTCGAGTTGCATCGCGGGAGATTTCTCGAGTGCCGCGACGACCGGGTCAATCGCATTCGCATCGACCGCGCGTCGCGCGATGAAACGGGTCAGCACCGGAATGCGGCTGCGCGATGCGCGATCGAGTGCGATCGCTGGGTCGGTGGCAACCAGCGGCTCGATCCCGAGCCAGATCATCTTCGGCAGATTCTGATCACTGCTGTCTTCCGCATGCGCCATCAATTCGGATGCAATCGGCCAGCGCAAACGCGGGTTCAGACGTTGCAACGCCGACGCGAGGTAGAGACGTACGACGGGCGATCGCTCCTCTCGCGCCATGCGGGCGAACTTCTCCAGAGCGATATCGGAAGGCGACTTGTCTTCACATAAGAGTTGGATGGCCCACGCTCGAACGTATTCGTCGGCATCACTCAATGTCTGGACAAGCGCATCCGCTGTCCACCCGCCGATCACGTGCAATGCCCACATGGCCCGCAATCGATGATCGGGACTGCCCGTGGACCGAAACAGCCCACGCAGTTGTTCCACCGCAGCACGTTGAATCGCGCCATTTGCTGCGCGACCCTGAAGGATGACGCGCGCTCGCCGTGCATGCCAGTCACTCTTGCTCGTCTGCAGGCTTACGAGCTGTTCATCGGTGAGCGCACGCAGGTCTCCGTAGCGTCCGCCCCAATCCGTCGCCAGAGAATTCTCCGGCGCAACGCGAAAGATCCGTCCCGTTTCCTGCTGCAGCACCTCTGTGCCGCAGATGTCGTTGTCGTGCCAGTCGAGCACATACACGGCTCCGTCCGGGCCGACTTCGACGCTGAACCCAATCCACTGCGCATTGTTGGCCAGCATAAAGTCGTTGCCGTGATGCGCGGTGAAGCCTGAGCCTTTGCGCTCGAGCACGTCGGACAGCAGCGCATGCTCGTGTATGTTGGCCATGAAGATGCGGCCTTGCTGTGACGCAGGGAACGCATCCGATTGGTAGACGCGCGCACCGCCATGCGCCGATCGATGGCGATGATCGGCAATCGTCTGGATGTCGCTGTAGACGTATGGATTGAAGTGCTGTCCGCCCTGCCGCTGATAAATGCCGCCGGGGATCACGTGAAACAAATGAGGAATGACGCACGCCGTGATGAACAGCTGGCCTTTCGCGTCGTAATCGATGCCCCACGGGTTACTGAATCCATGCGCTACCACCTCGAACACGTCCTTCGTCGGGTGATAGCGCCAGACACCACCGTTTATCTCTACGCCGTCACCCGCGAGTAATTCCTCCGGGAATGGATCGTTGCGGTCATAGAGCCGTCCCTTTCCGACAGGCTTTCTGACCTTCGAAGACGTCGCGTAGCCTTCGAGCCCATACAACCATCCGTCCGGGCCCCAGTGCAGGCTGTTGACCACTTCGTGTCGATCTCGAATACCCCAACCGGTCAGCCGCACTTCGATGCCGTCGACATCCGCCTTGTCGTCGCCGTTTCGATCCGGAATGAAGAGCAGATTCGGCGGCGCGGCCACGAACACGCCATCGAAACCAACGGCGAGTGCCGACGGGAAGATGATGCCGTCCATGAAAACCTTGCGGCTGTCAGCAACGCCGTCGTGATTTGTATCTTCGAGAATGACGATGCGACTGTTGCCGGCGCTGGAGAAGCCCTGGTTGCGCGATTCGTAGTCACGATTCTCCGCAACCCACAAGCGTCCTCGATCGTCCCAGCAGAACGCCATGGGCTGCACGATCATCGGCTCGGCGGCCCACGCGTTCACGCGATAGCCGTTGATTACCGTCATCTGGGCGACAGCCTCCTCCGCCGTGAGGAACCGGGCCTCGCGTCCCTCCCGCTGCGCGACGCCCCACAATGCCGACGTCGCATACGCCGACCGGTTCCCGCTGTATTCAGCCCACGCGTTATCCATCCGCACATCATCCAAAACACCGCTGTAGGCGCGCACCTGATACCGAACGGTTTCGATGTCACCTTTCTTGATCGTCCAGGCGCCGGTGCGCGCGCGAGCCGCGGCGATGCCTGACTGACGCTCGATGCGCCACGTCTGCGGGTATCCAGGGTTGTCGGGGTAGTCGAAGATCGCGACGTGCGCCGGCTCCGATTTTGCCGATGGAAAGGCAGCATCGATCCACATCGCGCGCTGATCGGTGGCGCGGTCGTTCCGCTGACGAGCCGCATTGACGATGTCGCCGGTCACACTGCCGCGCGCGGGCAGTGACAGGAAGAGCCCGGCGGTGCCAGCAGCCGAAGGCATTGCGCCGCCGTCCCTCGACTCCGCTCGGGACAGGCCGATCGTCACATCCATTTGCGCCTGACCGCGCCACTCGAGACTCAACGCGAACGCGCCGTTCACTTCGCGCAGTGACCATCGTGCAGTCTCGGTCAATACGCGACCGCCCGACTGATCCAGCAGGTCGTACACCGTCTGCCAGCGCACCTCTTCGCCGGTTCCCTGCGTGATGTCCACCGAAACGCGTCGCCAGTAGCCGCTTCCGGAATTGTGAAAGTAATCGCGTCCGTTCAGATTGGTGAATGCCCAGAAGAGACCGGCGGTTCCGGTGACGGACGTGCCGTCCGGCGCAACGAGCGGATGAATATATGGCCGGGTTTGAGCACCGGCATGCTCGATGAGGATGGGTGTGCGAGCGCCCGACCTGACGACTGAGATGGTGTTGGTGGCGGGTTCGTGACGGACTGTCAGCCCATGCGTCGCAGTCTGCGTCGCGTTCAGCAACTCCAACGACACGCGTCCAGTCACAGCGACGCCAGCGAGGATCGCGACAATCAGCGTAACGCGCGCGGTGCGGTGTGACATTGTGTGGCGTCCGCCTCCGCCGCTGTGGCCGCTTCGGCGCGACAGGCCTCGGCTGAGCGTTTGCCGAAGCCTGAATTATTACTTAACAACGATCGTTTTTATATTCACAAACTCCTTAATCCCATACGGCCCGAGCTCGCGGCCGTAGCCGGATTCCTTGATGCCGCCGAATGGCAGGCGCGGATCGGAGGCGACGAGGCTGTTGACGAACGTGGAACCAGCTTCCAGCTGTCGCGCGACGCGCTCGCCGCGGGCGACATCCTTCGTGAACACCGCACTGCCAAGACCGAATACCGAATCATTGGCGATGCGAACCGCGTCGTCCTCGTCGCGCGCGGCGATGATCGCGGCAACCGGACCGAAGAGTTCCTCCTCATACGCGGGCATTCCCGGCTTTACGTTCGCCAGCACCGTCGGCGGATAGTAGGCGCCCTCGCGTTTTGGTATTTCGCCGCCAAGCAGAAGCCGTGCGCCTCCTTCGATCGACGCGAGGACCTGTTTGTGCAGCGTATCGCGCAGGTCATGGCGTGCTTGCGGGCCGACATCGGTTCCATCCGCAAGCGGGTCACCAACCCGTTTTGCTTTCATGAAATCAACAAAGCGCTTCGTGAAGGCGTCGAGCACTGGCTCCACGACGATGAAACGTTTTGCGGCGATGCAACTCTGGCCCGCGTTAATCAAGCGTGAGTTGACGCATGTCGTCACTGTTGATTCCAGCTCGGCGTCCTCGAGCACGATGTAAGCGTCCGATCCTCCGAGCTCGAGAACGGTTTTTTTCAACACCGCGCCCGCTTGCGACGCGACGGCTTTACCCGCAGGTGTGCTGCCGGTGAGCGTAACCGCGCGCACGAGCGGATGCTCGATCACCCCTTTGACCTCGCGGCTCCCTATCAACAGCGTCCGAAACAAGCCGGCAGGGAAGCCTGCATCTTTGAATACCTGTTCGATCGACAGCGCGCATCCAGGCACGTTGGACGCATGCTTGAGAACGCCGGCGTTTCCCGCCATCAGCGCGGGTGCGGCAAATCGATAGACCTGCCACAGCGGGAAGTTCCACGGCATGATTGCCAGCACGACACCGAGCGGTTCGAAGGCGACGTAGGACTTGCCGTTCTCCGTCCTGACGACGTCGGGAGCGAGATGCGATTCGGCAAAGTCGGCGTAGTATTCGCAGACCCACGCGCACTTGTCGACTTCAGCCCCCCCCTGCGCGACTGGTTTCCCCATTTCGTCGGCCATCAGCGTCGACAGCTCGCTCTTGCGCTGACGCAGCAGGGAAGCGGCTTTTTTCATCAGCGGCGCGCGTTGACTGAAGGCGGTCGTACGCCACGACTGCCACGTGCTGTGCGCCTGGACGACCGCGGCGGCGGCCCCTTCCGGCGTCATTTCCTCATACGTTCTGATTGGCTTGCCTGTGGCTGGGTTGATGGAAGTGATGGCCATTTGACGTGTTCTCACTATAGCTGTGCGGAACGACCTGGGACAGGCCGATAATGCTCCCGGTTTGTGGATGAGATGTTTAGCCGAACGGACGGCGCGCGCGTCATGCATTGTTGCGTTGGTTGGTGCTACCAGTGCAAGCTCGCTTCGTTCAATACGCGTCGAGCCGGCAGGTCAGGACGGGACGACACGGGTGATCATCGAATCAAACGATGTGCTGCCGGACCCTGGTGGCGAAGCTCTGACCGATCCACCGCGTATCTACCTGGACTTCAACGGCATCTCTCCGCTTCGAACCGTCGACCCGATTTCCCCGAATCCGGTCGTCGCCAGGGTGCGCGTTGCTGAGCACAGCGCGAGTCCGCTGGTGACGAGGGTCGTCATTGATTTGATCGAAGCGGCGGCTTATCGAATTGATACCTCCGCGCGTGCTCGAGGACGTGTGGTTGTCATCATTGGGGGACCGCCGCGCCCCATCCGGATTGACGTGCCGCCGACGGCCCAGTCGCGAGAGTTGGCTACCGGTCTGCCAGCAGCCAGGAGGGACCAGCCAGCAGCAAGACCGGTGTCAGCGGAGACTCTATATGCCCAGCGCGTGGCCGCCGCCCTCGTACGTCTTCACGCCCTCAAGCCGTTGCTTGAAGCCATCGATCGGCGTGCCGACAGTGTTCCGGGGGATCTCAACGGTGCGGGAAAGGAATTCGATGATGTTGCGAAGCTGCTGGAGAGAATCAAGCCGCCTCCCGCGCGAACGTCGACGCACGCCTTGCTGATCCGCACGTGCACGCTTGGTGCCCGCGCTGCGCGCCTCCGGGAGAGCAGTGCTGTGGACAGCTGGGAGCCTGCATCAGCAGCCGCGGGTGCGCTGCTGATGTTGGAAAGGGCTAATGGTGAATTAAGAGAAGGGAAAAGGTAAAAGGTAAAAAAACCTTCTACCTTTTTAAGATGCCGAAAGTGTCGAGCGGCAGATGCCAGTTGCCGGGCATCGAGCGGCCGACCCATTGGCCGAGTTGCTCGACGAAGTACGAGTCGCGAAGGATCGCGTCACGTGTGCGCGTCGCGACCGCTTGGAGATTCAAACGCGTGGGCTCGGCCGAGGTGCCGCCGCCGATCACGTAATCGCCAATCGTTGTTCCAACGACGCCGCCAAACATCACGAAGTAGAGCACGACCACGAGAAGCATGACCGAAAAGAGCGGACCTGCAGCGGCGCGATCGAGCATGCTCATCGGCAAACCGGCTGCAACGGTGCACGTCACGAGCACAATCAGCCCGAATGCCATGGCGGCTGCGTCAATGGCCGAGGCGACGATGACGCGCCAGTCCGGCACCGTTGACATTGGCTTCTCGACTGATTGCTCGCATGGCGCGTGCACCGTGATGCCGTTCAGCCGACGCATCGCGTCGATCGGATCTTCAACGGACGGCAGCAGTGCCGCACTCAGACGAAGAATCTCGTTGACGTTCAGATTCAGCGCTGCCGCATACGCGCGCATCGCCGATCGCGCATAGATTCCCGCGGGCAAATCGCTGAATCGTCCGGCATCGATTGCGCGCAGCCACTCGGCTCGCACGCCGCTTCGCTTTGCCATCGACTCTATGGTGAGACCGCGCGCCATTCGCGCCAGCCTGAGCCGTTCGTGAATCAATTCGTCGCCCACAACAACCCCCTCAAATTGCCTATCGGCAACCCGGCCCGCCAGCATTACTCTGCCGCCCGGATGGGAAAAGCCAGAAGATAGGAAGGAAAAGAAGCGCTAATGAACCAGTGAATTGCCTCGCGCCAGCGCTTGCACGATGCGAGTCAACTGACCAGGTTCGAACGGCTTAGCTAGGTGGAGGTGAAAACCAGCAGCAAGTGCGCGGCGGCGCTCGTCGTCTCGCGCGTGGGCGGTGACCGCAGCCGCCGGGATCGCGGCGATGCGGCCCGCCGGTGATGATCGGATTCTCCCTATCAGCGCATACCCATCTTCTTCCGGCATCGCGATGTCCGCGAGCAGCACATCCATTTCCGTTTCTTCGAGAATCTCGATCGCGCGGCGCGCATTCTCGGCGACGGAGACGGTCGCGCCGGAATCTTCGAGCGCGTGCGCCATCACTTCACGGCTGTCCGACTCGTCGTCGACAACCAGCACGCGGATTCCGTCGAGGCGAACGAGGCCAGGTGCTTTCGGCTCCTCGATCGCGGTCTCCGGCGTGTCCGCCCGCCCCGAGACCATGGGCAGCCGCACGATGAAAGTGGATCCGCGACCTTTGCCTTCGCTTTCCACCGCGATGGTTCCCTGGTGCGCTTCGACGAGCTGGCGCGCGATCGAGAGTCCGAGGCCGACGCCGCCGTGGACGCGGGTGGTCGTACTGTCGGCCTGACGAAAACGATCGAACACGTGCGGAAGAAACTCCGACTCGATGCCGATGCCGCTGTCGGAGACGCGAACCTCCACCGAACCCTCGTCGCGACGGATTGAAACGTCGACGTGCCCGCCCTCGTCGGTGAATTTCACGGCGTTCCCGATCAAGTTGAAGAACACCTGCTCGAGCCGGCGGATGTCGCCAAGGACGACGGCGGGGGGTGCTGCGGAAAACTGCAGTTCGATGCGCTTGGCGGCGGTCGCTGGCACCATCGATTCGATGACGTTTCTCAAGAGATCGCGCAAATCGATCTCGTCGCGATCCAGCGCCATGCGGCCGCCGGTGATGCGCGAGAAGTCGAGCAGATCGTCAATCAGTTTTGCCTGCCGCGTGGCGTTGTCGTGAATGGATTGGAGCGCACGAGCAGTGATTGACGGGGCCAGCGATCCTTTCTGCAGCAGCGCGGTCCAGCCGAGCATCGCGTTCAGCGGCGTGCGCAAGTCGTGCGACACGATTGACACGAATTCGTCCTTGAGACGATTCGCCGCTTCTGCCTCCGTCCGCGCTTTTTGCGCCGACTCGTACAACCTGGCACGGTCGAGCGCCTGCGCACAGTGCTGCGCGATCGAGACGAGGAGCGCCTGATACTCTTCATCGAACTTCACCGGCGCGGTGAAGTGAAAGGCGAGAACACCCATTGCCTGACTGCCGGCGAACAACGGCAATGTCGCCGAGGAAACGTATCCACCGTCGGCTGCGATTGACGCCGAACGCCAGTACCGTTGCTGCCATTCGGCAAACGATCCGATGAACACCGGCTGGCGCGTCTCGATGACGTGGGTGGCGCACAGTCCGGTTTCAGCCTTGATCCGATCGCCTCGCGAGGCGTGCTCGCCGCCGACGTCGGAGTGGACGATTTCGAAGGCCGTTCCGCTGTCAACGAGGAGCGCGACCTCGCCCGACGTGGCGCCGGCGGCGATCTTTCCCTGCCGGACGACCGCTTCGGCGACGGCCTCGACGGTGACCGCTTCGGACAGAGCTGCCGTGAGGCCGTGGAGACGGTTCGTGCGCGCGGCAAGCGTTCGAAAACGTGCCTCGCTCGCGCGCAGCGCGACCTCGGTCTGCTGGTGCGTCTCGAGTTCCTCGTCCGCACGCGCCCTCATCGTCTCCGCGTCCGCCCGCGCGCGCTGCGCCGATTCGTATTGCCACGTGCGATCCAGTGCCTGCGCGGCACGCGGCCCAAGTACGAACAAGTAGTTCCGATCGTCGGTGCTGAACGTCCGCGGACGCGCGAACTCGAATTGGACCACAGCGACGACCCGGCTGCCGATGACGAGTGGCACCGCGACGGCCGCCTGATACTCCGTCGCGCTCAATGCACGCTCGACGCCGCGGTATTCAGAGGTCTGAGCGTCCATCGACTCGACGATGACCGCCGAACCGCGCCCGACCGCGTCGGCAATCGGGCTCTTCAGGCCGAGACTGACGACAGTGTTGGGTTGAGGGCCGTCCTGTTGCTGGCCAATCATGCGAACGATCTCGGCCGTCTCGCCGTCACTCTTCGTCAGGACTACGAGTGCACCGTCCGCTTCGAGCGCATGCAAAGGTTCCTGAATCGCGGCTTCAATGACGGCACCCGGTGTGCGCGCCTGTCCCAACGCCGCCGTGACCTGCGCGACGCGATCCGATTGCCGTGCGGTCTGCTCCGCCATCCGACGGAGATTTCGATCACGACGCAGCAATCGATAGGTGCGCTCCGTCAGGAGACAGAATCCCAGCCAGCCGAGGACGTAACAGATAAACAGCAACACTTCGCCGAGATTGGCAAAGTGGAAGAAGGTGCCTGGTTCGTAAACGAGATAGTCGATTGCTGCCGCGGAGAGCAGCAGCGCAAGAACGCCGGGGCCGGCCCCTCCGAACGACGCGCTCACCGCGATGCTGACGGCAAACAACGTCGTCGATGGAACAGATCCTGTCAGTTTCGACAGGAACAGTTCGAAGCACATCGCGAGCGCCACGGCACACACAGCCGTCGCGTACGAAAATGGCCGAGCTTCTCCGATGAGTTTGCGCCACTCTACTGACATTACGTTCCGGGAAGTTGCCGGAACTCAAGTATGGCATGACGACATGCTCGAATTAGCCCGGCCATTGTTCTTACATTTTCGTCATGCTCAATGTTCGATCATCAATGCTCAAGCCCGCGGTCCGATTGAACATTGAACATTGCAGTGGCTTTAGCCCGGCGCAGCTCCCTGTGTTCCAACATAGACCGCGTAGATGGATTGACTGGCGGCCATAAAGAGGCGATTACGTTTTGGACCACCGAAGGTGAGATTGCCGCAGACTTCCGGAATCCTGATTCGACCGAGCAATTTGCCCGAGGGATTCCAGACGGTGACGCCGCTGTAGCCAAGCGCGCGCCCCGCATTGCTGGACACCCACAGGTTGCCTTCAACATCGCAGCGAAGTCCATCGGGCCCGCACTTCACGCCATCGATCATGCAATCGGTGAACAGCTTCCGATTCGTCGCTTTGTTATCCGTCCCGACGTCGAACGAGTAGACCTCGCTTTTGCCACCCGTGCCAGTGTCGCCCGGGCCTTTCCCGGTGCTCGCGACATAGAGCCTTTTGAAGTCGGGAGAGAAAGTCAGGCCATTCGGGTCGGGCACTTGCTCTTCTGTGATCACGAGATCAATACGCCCGCCCGCATCGACGCGATAGACACTCGTCGGCAGTTCTCTTTTGTATGTGCCCATGCCGAGCGGTTGTCCGGCCTTCGAATTCAATCGCCCGGCGGGATTCGACGGACCACCACTGGCATCGGGTGCGCCTTCATACAACTGACCACCGTAAGGCGGATCGGTGAACCAGATGCTGCCGTCGGCGTGCACCGCAACATCGTTCGGCGAGTTCAGACGCTTGCCCTGGAACGATTCGGCAATGACGGTGACCGATCCGTCGTGCTCGTATCGGACCACACGGCGTGTGAGGTGCTCGCAGGAGAGCTGTCGCCCTTGCGAGTCGAACGTATTCCCATTGCTGTTGTTCGATGGGCTGCGAAATACCGTCACACGCCCATCGTCTTCCAGCCAGCGCATCTGACGATTGTTCGGGATGTCACTCCAGAGCAGATACCGGCCCTGACTGTTCCACGCCGGTCCCTCTGCCCACAGCGCGCCCGTCCATAACCGTTTAATCGACGTGTTTGCCTGGATCAATCCGTCGAACGCGGGATCGATCGTCAACACATCGGGATCACTGAAGTACGTCGTCGGCGGCGCATCGGGCCCGAAGTCGCGAGGCGGATTGGAGATCACCGTTGGCGCAGACAGCGGCTTTCCCTGTCCGCTCTGTGCGAGCGCTGCGCGTGGCACCGCCATCGCCGCGCCGATCGTAGTCAGGAGGCGCCGTCTTGTGAATACTGTCGGCATGGCGGAGATCCTATATCGAATCGCTAATCACTAATCACTGATCGTGAATCTCTAATCCTCGGATCCTCGAATCCCCGAATCCTCGAATCCTCGAATCCTCGAATCCTCGAATCCTCGAATCCTCGAATCCTCGAATCCTCGAATCCCCGAATCCCCGAATCCTCGAATCCTCGAGTCGGGAGCCAGGAGCCAGCTGCGAGCAGCCAGGAGCGAGCAGCGAGAAGCGAAGGCGGGCACTCTCCTTGCGTAAGAAAATCGAGCGTAATGACGGAGACCGGCACCGAAATCAGCGTGATCATCAACGAGCGGTCGGGGACCGCCCGAAATCCGGACGCCGGCACCGCGATTCAGTCGGCCTTTATGAAGCACGGACGTGCGGTGCGGCTCGAGCGGGTGCGCGATCCTGGTGATCTTCCGGCGCGCGCGCGGCAGGCAGCGTCGCGAGGTGATGTAGTCGTGGCCGCTGGTGGTGATGGCACGGTGAATGCGATCGCCGCCGTTGCGGTCGAGAGCCACGCGACGATGGGCATCCTGCCGATGGGCACGCTCAACCACTTCGCCAAGGATCTTGGACTTCCACTCGATCTCGATCATGCAGTCGAGACCATAGCGCGCGGTCAGGCGCGCGGCGTCGATGTGGGTGAGGTCAACGGGCGCGTTTTCGTCAACAACTCCAATGTCGGCCTCTATCCCCGGATGGTGTGGGAGCGCGACGTGGAACAGCGCCGCGGGCGCTCCAAGTGGACGGCATTCGCGATCGCGATGCTGCGAACATGGCGCAGTTACCGCACGATTACGGCCCGTCTGATGGTCGGAGGGAAAGCCGCCGTTGTGCGCACGCCATTTATCTTTGTCGGGAACAATTACTACATGGCCGAGGGCTTTCAACTGGGTGGACGTTCGCGGCTCGACGAGGGACGGCTCTCGATCTACATGGCGCCCGAATGCGGCCGGTTCGAGATTCTGTCCCTTCCGGTGCGGGCACTGACGCGAAGATTGAGTTCCGGCGCCCCGTTCGTTGAATTCGATGCCGACACAGTGGCGGTCGACGTCGAATCGAGACGCGTGAGCGTCGCGCTCGACGGTGAGGTAGCGCTCATGGAATCGCCGCTCGAGTATCGCATCCATCCGCGCGCGTTGAACGTCCTCCTGTCGTAAACCGTCGACCCCATGCGCGTTGTCCTTCATCTATCGGATATTCACTTCGGACGCGTCGATCTGACGACGATCGGGCCGCTCACCGAGGCGATCTTTCGTGTCTCACCGCACCTCGTAGCAGTATCCGGGGACTTGACGCAGCGAGCCAGGCGTCGCGAGTTTGCCGCCGCGCGTGCCTTTCTCGACAGCCTGACCTTTCCGCAACTCGTGGTTCCCGGTAATCACGACGTGCCGCTCTACAACGTCTTCACCCGTTTCATCACCCCGCTTGCGCGGTATCGTCGCGCCATCACCGACAATCTTGCACCTGTGTATCGCGACGACGAGATGATCGTGGTCGGGGTCAACACGGCGCGGTCGTGGACGTGGGGAGAAGGACGGATCAACGAAGGGCAGGTCGACCAACTGGTGACGCACCTCGCGGCCGTCCCACGCGACGTCGTTCGCATCGTCGTCACGCATCATCCGTTCGATTTGCCTGAGGGAGTCAAAGAGGAGAGATTGCTGGGGCGCGCGGAGATGGCGATGAAGAAGCTGTCAGCCGCCGGCGCGGACCTTTTCCTCGCCGGGCACCTGCACATCAGCCATATCGGCCATGCCGGGGAGCGCTATGACATTGGCAATCACTCCGCGCTGGTCGTGCAGGCGGGGACGCTCTCGATCCGGTCTCGCGGTGAAGAGCCGTCGTTCAACGTCCTCCGCATTCAACGACCGCACATTTCGGTAGAACGAATGGTGTGGAATCCATCGCGCGCGGGCTATGAACCGGCCGGTGAGGCGAGGTACCGACATGGTGAGGCCGGGTGGACGAAGCTGTGAATCGCTCATCACTGATCACTGATCGCGAATCACTCATCCTCAAATCCTCGAATCGCTGAATCCAGTGCGTGATTCGGCGATTCAACGATTCACCGATGAGTGATTCAGGATTAGCGACTAGTGATTAGTGATTCATTAGGTTCTGCGATAATCGCGATCCGTCCTCGCAGAACCTGATGACATCGCCATAGCGCATTGCCAAGAATCAGGACGACGCAGATCATCATCACAATCGTGAGGAGCGTGTCGAGATAACCCTGGAAGTGCTTTGACGGATCAGGGCCGATGGCCATCGGCCAGAAGTTGTCGCGAATGCTCAGCCCGCCGGCTGTCAGTGTCGTCACGGCAACGAACGTCAACGGCACCGCCGTGACCCACGCGTATCGCGCCCGTCCCATGTTGATGACGATTGTCGTGGCGACCGCGAGTGCGACGGCCGCGAGCAGTTGATTGGCGATCCCGAACATCGGCCAGATCGTGTTGATGCTGCCGTTCCAGATGAAATAAGACCACGACGCGACGATCACGAGGCTCGAGATGATCGAGCCGGGCAGCCATTCCTTGCGCCCGAGCGGTTCGTAGAATCGTCCGACGAATTCCTGCAACAGAAAACGGCCGACCCGCGTTCCCGCGTCGATCGTCGTCAGGATGAACAGCGCTTCGAACATGATCGCGAAGTGATACCAGTAGTCCATCAGCCCGCGCATGCCCGGGAGGCCGCTGAACATCTGCGCGATCCCGACCGCGAGCGACACGGCACCGCCCGGGCGTCCCGCGACCGTCTCGCCAACCGCGAGCTCGAGATTCTGCAGGTTTACCTCCGGAATCCCGAGCCGCGCGAACACCGCCGGGGACGTGTTGATCGCGAAGTAGTCGCCAGGAAACATCGCCGCCGCCGCGAGGAGGGCCATGATGCCGACGAGCCCTTCCATCAGCATCGCCCCATAGCCGATCGGCCGGATGTCTGACTCACGGTCGATCATCTTCGGTGTGGTCCCCGACGAGATCAGCGAGTGAAATCCGGAGATCGCACCGCACGCAATCGTGATGAACGCGAAAGGAAAGAGTGGACCCGGAATGATCGGGCCGCCACCGCCGGTGAACTGGCTGAACGCCGGCATCTGCAGATGTGGATTGACGATCACGACCGCCACGACAAGGACCGCAATCGTTCCAATCTTCATGTACGAGCTGAGGTAATCGCGCGGCACGAGTAGCAGCCAGACCGGAAGAACGGAGGCGAGAAATCCGTAGGCCGCCATGGCGATGATGATCTGCTGGCGCGACAACAGGAACCAGTGGCCGATTGCCGACGAAGCGACAGGTTTTCCGAGCACAACCGCGAGCACCATTCCTATGACGCCGAGGACGGTCGCCTCTGCGATACGTCCTGGACGCACGCGGTGCATGTAGAGGCCCATGACGATAGCGAGAGGAATGGATACGCCGATCGTGAACGTTCCCCATGCACTCTGCTGCAGCGCGTTGACCACCGCGAATCCCAAACCGGCGAGCGCGATGACGACGATGAAGAGGATCGCGATGGCTGCCGTAATCCCGGCAACCGGGCTGATTTCCGATCGCGCCATGTCAGCCAACGAACACGCCTTTCGGCGGACCGACGCCCACAGAATCACGTAGTCGTGCACCGCTCCAGCGAGACACACGCCCGCGACGAGCCAGATGAGCCCCGGCGCATAGCCGAACTGAGCGGCGAGAACCGGACCAATCAGTGGTCCGGCACCGGCGATGGCCGCAAAGTGGTGGCCGAAAAGGACGAGCCGATGCGTGGGATGGAAATTCCGTCCGTCGTTGAGCTGATGTGCGGGGGTGACGCGGGTATCGTCGAGCACCATCAAGCGCGCGGCGATGAATGCGCTGTAGTAGCGATAAGCGATTGCGAGGATGCCGAGGATCGGGACGATGAGGTAGAGCGCTCGCATTTTCCGGGAGTTTAACAGAGCCACGGACAACACGGATTGCGGCCGCGGAAAAACACGGATTCACAACCACGGAAAACACGGATTCACAGCCACGGAAAACACGGATTCACAGCCACGGAAAAACACGGATTGACACGGAAATAGTTGGGATCGTCGATCAATGGGAACTGGTCCGTGTTCTTCCGTGTTCATCCGTGATCCGTGTTCATCCGTGGCTCGGTACATCGGTTGCACCGACCGAGTGCCAGGTATTACCACCATGCAATTCCCATTTCGGCTCAGCCTGTCAGTCATCGTCCTCACACTCTTCGCTCTGGCGAGTCCCACAGGGGTATGGGCCCAGGGCGGATACTTCGGCCGCAACAAGGTTCAGTATCAAGAGTTCAAGTTCAAGATCCTGAAAACCGATCACTTCGACGTTTATTACTACCCGGAGGAAGAGGAAGGCGCGCGGATAGCGTCGCGTATGGCGGAGCGCTGGTATGCGCGGTTGTCGACCCTGTTGAATCACGAACTGCGGGGCCGCCAGCCGCTCATCCTCTATGCAAGCGGTCCTCATTTCCGGCAGACGAACGTCATCGAAGGTGAACTCGGTGAAGGCACCGGCGGCGTCACCGAAGCGATTCGCCGCCGTATCGTCCTGCCACTCGCGGGACCGATCGAATCGACCGATCATGTCATCGGCCACGAGCTGGTCCACGCATTTCAATACGACATCACGAATACCAATGCGACCTCGGGCAACAGCGGCGCGATGTCGCTGCCGTTATGGTTCATCGAGGGTATGGCCGAGTATCTGTCGATGGGCCCGGTCGACCCGCATACGGCGATGTGGATGCGCGAGGCGGTGCAACGGGAGAAGTTCCCCGAGATCAAAAATCTCGACGACCCTCGCTACTTCCCCTATCGATACGGCCAGGCGCTTTGGGCTTTCATCGGCGGCAAGTATGGCGACCGCATGATTGGAGATCTCCTGCGTGTTTCGACCGGACGCAACGGTTATGACGGCGCGTTCAAACAGTTGCTCGGCGTGGATTCAAAGGAGTTGTCCAGAGAGTGGCACGACGCGGAGCTGGCGGTCTACCGTCCGATTGCGGAGGCGACCAAAATGCCGGCCGCCTTTGCCCACCCGCTCGTCACCAAGCAGCATAGCGGCGGCGGAATGAACGTGAGCCCGGAGCTCAGTCCCGACGGATCGCGGATGATGTTTTTCTCCGAGCGCGATCTGTTTTCGATTGATTTGTATCTCGCAGACGCTCGCACCGGCAAAGTCATTCGGAAGATTACCGACACCGCGACCGACCCTCACTTTGAGAGTCTGCAGTTCCTGACCTCCGCCGGCGCCTGGGATGGAGCTGGGAAGCGGTTCGTGTTTCCGGGCATCAGCACGGGCATGCCGATTCTCACCATCGTCGATGCGGACAATGGCAAGCGCCTCCGGGAGATCAAGCTCAAGGAACTTGACGAGGTGTTGAATCCGGCGTGGTCGCCTGACGGCAATTTGATTGCCTTCTCCGGCCTCGTCGGCGGCTTCAACGATCTGTTCGTCTACGACCTGACGGCGAATTCCCTTCGCCGACTGACGAACGACGCATTTGCCGAACTCGATCCGGCGTGGTCGCCCGACAGCCGTCAGCTCGCGTTCAGCACCGATCGGTTCTCGACGACGCTGCCGCGGCTGGAGACGGGGAATCTCAGGCTTGCGATCATGGACGTGGCGTCTGGCCAGGTGCGCGAGGCCGGTGGATTCGAACGGGCGAAGAACATCGATCCCCAGTGGTCGCGCGATGGCCGTTCGCTGTACTTCCTTTCTGATCGTCAAGGGATCACCAATATCTATCGTCTTTCGATCGACGGCGGCACGCCTGCCCAGGTCACCAATATTCTGACTGGCGTCAGCGGCATCACATCGCTGAGCCCGGCGCTGTCGGCCGCTGATGGACGGCTGGTCTTCAGCGCGTACGAACAGGACGGCTACGACATCTATTCGATGGACGCCGAGACTGGCGTGGCCAGCACCGAGCCGATACCGCTTCCCATCGACGCCGGTGTCCTGCCGCCGCGACGAACCGGCGGCGGTCCCGTCTATGCGTCGTTGCACGATGAGTCATCCGGGTTGCCGGCGGTCGCGCAGATCGAGCCGCAGCCATACAAATCGAAGCTTTCCCTCGACTACGCCGGCCAGCCGATGTTCGGCGTGGGCACCGATCCCTTCGGCACCTATGCCGCCGGTGGCGTGTCGTTTCTCTTCAGCGACATGCTGAATAACCACGTCGTCGCGACATCCGTCCAGGTGACGAATCGTTTCGACGAGTTCGGCGGTCAGCTGTTCTACCTGAATCGGACGCATCGATGGAACTGGGGACTTGGTGTCGATCAAACTCCGTATATCTCCAGCGCATTTGCGACCGGCGTGGATACGAGCGGTGGACAGGATGTGTTCATCGAGCGCGAGTTCCGAATCAAGCAGATCGATCGCGGCTTCTCTGGCATGGTGTCGTATCCATTCAACGCCGCGCGCCGGGTCGAGTTCTCCGGAGCTTTGCGTCAACTGACGCTCGCCGAAGATGTCACTGATCGGACGTTTGATGTCTTCGGCAACCAGCTCTCAGAGGACAGGTCGACGCTGGCTTCGTTCCCGACGCTGAATCTCGGTCAAGCGACGGCGGCGCTCGTCTACGACACGTCGATCAGCGGTATTACCAGCCCGATCCGAGGCAGCCGATATCGTCTCGAGTTGTCACAGAGCAGCGGATCGCTGACCTACACCGGCACGCTCGTCGATTACCGGACGTATCTCATGCCAATCCGGCCGTACACGTTCGCAGTGCGCGGGCTGTATTTCGGACGCTACGGGCGTGACTCGGAGGATCAGCGCCTGCCGACGCTGTATCTCGGCTACCCCGGTCTCGTGCGTGGATACGATCCGGGATCAATTGAGGCGGGCGAGTGCGGCAATCAGATCAACGGATCCTGTCCAACGTTCGACCGAATGATTGGCAGTCGCGTCGCGGTCGCAAATGCCGAGTTGCGCTTTCCGTTGTGGGGTGCCTTCGGCGGCGATCGTTTCTACGGACCTCTCCCGGTCGAGGTCGGTGTATTCGGCGACACCGGGGTCGCGTGGGGCAGCAACACGCGTCCGACGTTTGCCGGCGGCGACCAAAAGCCGGTCTCCAGCTTCGGCGCAGTCATGCGAATCAACCTGCTCGGGTTTGCCGTCGCCGAGATCGATTACGTGCGGCCGCTGAATCGACCTGGCCGCGGCTGGATGTGGCAATTTAACTTGATGCCAGGGTTCTGAATCGCTAATCACTGATCGTCGAATCGCTAATCACTGATCACTGATCGTGAATCACTGATCCTTGAATCACTGATCCTCGAAACACTGATCCTTGAATCGTTGAATCCGAATCGTTGAATCCTCGAATCGTTGAATCCGAATCGTTGAATCCGAATCGTTGAATCCTCGAATCGTTGAATCTCCGAATCGCCCGAACCGATCCGCGATCCGGCGATTCAGCGATGAGCGATTCGCGATCAGTGATCAGTGATGAGCGATTCGATTTGTCTGAGGTGATGCAAATCGTGCCCGGCAAGTTGATTCGCAACCCACCAGACCGATAACTGTCCATACTCGGGATGCGTGAACGTGCGCTCGCGCTGTGCGGGCGTCAAACTGCGGAACATAGCTACGTTGAAGCGCCGTAGCGTGGTGTAGGCATCCAGCGCGGTGCGCGCATCGACTTTGTCATCGACCGGCAGCCAGTCGTCCTGTGAAAAAGCCTGCGCGGCATACCCTGGCTGACTGAGCGCAAATCGCACCCGGGTGGGGAGCGCAAGTTCCGTCTGCGCCAGATGGATCAGCACCTTTCGGATGCTCCACTTGCCGGCCGCGTACGAGCGTTCGAAATCCGCATCGGTCCAGCGTTCGACAATCGAGCGGATACGGTGCGGCGTGTCGCTCAGGGCGTCCAGTGGATCACGGGTGCCGAGATCGGCGGCGTACGGATTTGGTGTGGTTATTGTCACCATTGGATAATCTCGCAAGTCTTCGTTAATGCCAATCGATCAGGATTTCCAGCAACGGCCGCCGCGGCGGACGCTGCCACTTCGATATCTATTTAGCGCGCTGGCCGCACTGTTCATCCTGCCAATTCTCATTTGGCTGGTGTGGGGATGGATTGAAGCCGCGCGCCTGGATCGCGCGCTCGATGCGCTCGAAGCACGGCAGGAGCCGCTTGATATCGACGACTTCAACGCCAAGCCGACCACACCGGAACAGCGTCAAGCATCGCACGTGCTCGCGCGGGCGCGACAACTTATCGCCAATCTTCCCCTTACCAGCGAGCTGTCGGCGAGCCTCGCAGGGACGATTGAAACGTTCTGCGAGTCCGACGGGGGACCGACTGGACAAGAAGACATCCTGCGAGCTTTCGAGGCTCGCTACGCTGCTGTCTTCGATTTGCTCGATCGTGCCAACGATCTCGGGGTAGCCGGTTGGGACGACGCCGACCGTCCACGGCGAGCGTCGATGGAGGAAATGCACACAATCGCGTTGGTGCGGGCGAATCTCGTGCGGATCGCGCGGCGCGCATGCACCGGAGAAGCGGATGCCGCGGCAGCGGCGCTGCTCGCGACACTCCGGTTACGGCACGTGTGGTACTCCGGCCCCATTCTGATGCAGACGGCACACAGTGTTCGTCTGGTGATGTCGTCGAAGCCGATATCGCCGGCTCTCCTGGAGAAACTCCAGGCAGAGTTCGCTTCGATAGCCGACGATCGCATTTTTGAGAAATGGATCGCTCGTGAACGGGCGTTCTGGCTGTCGTTCCTGATGCCGGGCGTATTCAGCGAAGTACCTGACGGATATCGTCCGCGAAGGATCACGCCACTCGAAGCCATCGCCATCCGACTGGTGCGCCCTCTTCGCGACAGGCGCAGCCTCGTCGAACTTCGTGAATTCGACGAGGCGATGGAAATCGCGAAGCAGCCGTGGCCGCAAAAGATCGACACTGTTCGGTCGTTCGCCGATACGCATCCAGCCAATCACCTGGAACGGCTTCACCCAAGCCTGCTGGATTCGTTGACACGCCCATATGGCGTCGACCACGCGAGCAGGGTCATGGGGAGCTACATCGAACCGATCGCGGAAACGCTTGCGCGTGCCCGCGCAAGTATCGGGCTGATCGCTGTCGCACGATACAAGCGGGATCACTCCGGGCAGTTACCGGAGTCATTGCAACAGCTGGTGCCGCAGTACCTGTCCGCGCCGCCGATCGATCCGTATACCGGAACCGGCTTTCATTACTGGCAGAAATGCGGGGGCTACAAGGTCTACAGCGTCGGCATCAATCGGAAGGACGATGGGGGCATGTGGGAACGGCAGTCGGATCTGCGGCAAAGCCGCCGGGGCAACCCTCTCGACGTGGGCATCGAAGTGGGCTTCTGGCCGCGAGTGTGCCGCTGATGGCGTTCGACGTCCACGATGTCCCGAGCGTCTACCTGGAATTGAGCCGTCGCCTGACGGTGTGGATCCCTCCGCGCCCGCGCGCGACTCGAATCGATCGCTATCCTGTGTTGTATCTCAACGACGGTCAGAATCTGTTCGAGCCCGCGCGCGCCTTTGCCGGCAACACGTGGCGCGTGGCCGAAACCGCCAAACGTCTGGTCCGCAGCGGCCGCATTCCGCCGCTCCTCATCGTCGGCATCGATCACGGCGGCGTGCGCCGCGGACGAGAGTATCTGCCGGTCGAGGACACACAACATCCGGGCACAGCGGATCCGCTCGGTCGCGAGTACGCGGAATTCGTGACGCGCGAGGTCATGCCGTTCATCGCACGCACATATCCAATCGCGCACGGTCCATCCAGCACCGGCTTCGGCGGATCGTCCTACGGTGCGATCGCCGCGTTGAACACTGCGATGATCAAGCCGGGGAAGTTTGGAAAGCTGCTGATCGAGAGTCCGTCGCTGTATGTCGGAAACACGTACCTGCTGCGTCGAGCCGCTTCGGTCCCGCGGTGGCCATCGCGAATCTATCTCGGCGTCGGGACAGCCGAGACTCGGAATCCAGAGCGCAATCACGAAACCGTCGCGCACGTCCTCGAATTGGAACAGCTGCTTCGCCGCGCTGGTCTCGGCCGGCGGCGGCTGCGGGTCGTCGTCGAACCAGGCGCGACACATTCAGAGGGGGCGTGGGCCAACAGACTGCCGAGGGCACTAGAATTTCTGTTCGGTGAATGATGTTCGCTTCTCGCTTCTCGCTCCTCGCTTCTCGTTCCCAGAGAGCAGCCGAGCAGCCGAGTAGCGAGTAGCGAGTAGCGAACCTATTTGCGATTCAGCAGAAAGTCGCGCAACTCCCTGAACGCCTTCCCCCGATGACTGACTGACGCCTTCCTGTCCCGATCGAGTTCGGCGAGCGTGCAGCCGAATGGTGGGTAATAGAAGATCGGGTCGTAGCCGAAGCCGTTCGAGCCGCGCGGCTCGGCGACGATCTCGCCTTCCACGGTGCCCGTCGTTTCAACGACAATCGAGTCGCCATCCGCCAGCGCGACGCAGCAGACGAAGCGTGCGGTGCTGCCCGACACACCGCGCTCGCGGAAGAGTTCCTGGATCGTGCGGAACTTTGTCGGATAGTCGGTGCCGTGCCACCGCGCCGAGTGCACACCCGGCGCCTTATCCAGCGCGTCGATCTCGATCCCCGAATCATCGGCCACACTGACGAGGCCGGCGGCCTTTGAGTAGTGACGCGCTTTCAATCGCGCATTCTCGGCGAAGGTTGCGCCAGTTTCTTCGGGCTCCGCGATCGGAGGGAGTTCGTTCAACGTGACAAGTTGAATGGGAACGCCTTGCAGGATCCCGGTGATCTCCCTCAGCTTGCCGGGATTCGTCGTCGCCAGCAGAAGCTTCCTCACGACCGGATATCGCCAACGATTGTGCGCTGAAGCGAGACGAGTTCCTTGATCCCTTGATCGGCAAGTGCGAGCAGATCGTCGAGCGCGCGGCGTTCGAACGGCGGGCCTTCTGCCGTGCCTTGCACCTCGATGAACCGGCCGTCGCCGGTCTTCACCACGTTCATGTCCACTTCGGCCCGAGAGTCCTCATCGTAGGCAAGATCGAGAAGCGGCGTGTTCTCCACGACGCCGACACTAATCGCGGCGACGTGATCGACGACGGGAAGGTTCTTGAGCTGACCGGCCGAGCGCATCTTTTGAAGCGCCAGCACGAGAGCGACGAAGCCGCCGGAGATCGATGCGGTGCGGGTGCCACCGTCAGCCTGGATGACGTCGCAGTCGATCCAGATCGTCCGCTCACCAAGTTCTCCGAGCTTCGTCACCGAGCGCAACGATCGGCCGATCAGCCGCTGGATCTCCTGTGTGCGTCCGCCGACTTTTCCCGCGGATGCTTCGCGTTGTGTGCGCGTGGAGGTAGCACGTGGCAGCATCCCGTATTCAGCCGTTACCCATCCTTTCCCCGTGTTGCGAAGAAATGGCGGAACACGATCCTCGACGCTCGCGGTGCAGATGACGCGCGTCTGGCCGGACTCGATCAGCACCGATCCTTCGGCGTGCATGGTGTACGACGGGGTCATGCGCGTCGGCCGGAGCTGACCGGCCGCGCGCCCATCCGTTCGGGCGAGTGTCATTTGTCGGTATCCGTTTGAAGCTCAGTCCACCTGAGACTCTTCTGAAGGGGGTGACGCAGATCGACGTGTCCTGCAAGCGTATCGGCTTCTTTTCCGTCGATCAGGATCTGCACGCGCGTGATGGCGGGCAGGTTGACCGTGAGCGAATTGACGATTGCATAGACGGTAAAGAGTTCGTAGAGGGCACCGCCCGGGTGTTTCGTCCGCACGTCGCCACCGAGATCAACGAATGCTTCGCCTCGCTGGCCGATAAAGAGGGCCCGCAACGTTGTGCCTGCCGGGACAGGAGATGCGTATGGCGCCGGCGCGTCGGCCAGCTCGGCCTCGATGATGCGGCGCGCCTGTTCCTCGATCGAGTCCGCGAACGCGACCTCGCGCTGCACCCCAGGAAGCGAGAGGCCATCCTCGGAAACGTAATACAGCGTCGCCTTGATTTTCCGCTCGGCTCCACCCGTCGCCGCGGTCGTAGTCGCGGCCGATCCGGCCGCGGGTGTACTGCGCGAAGAGGCCCGAGGCGCGATCGCGGCAATCATCCAGCCGAGCGCCAGGATTACCAGCACCACCAGCGAGCCGAGCGCCATCTTCCTGATCACTGGCGGATCCCCGGCTGGCGCGACGCGCCCTGCGTGTCGCGGAATCGCGTGATGCTTTCAACCAGCGCCTGCACGATGAGGTTCTGAAAATCATCCGACTGCAGCTGCTTCTCCTGCGCGGGATTGGTGACGAACCCCATCTCGACAAGGACCGCAGGCATGTTCGCGCCGACCAGGACGCGGAACGGGGCCTGCTGGATCGGGCGCGCGCTCATCGGCACCCGCTGACGCAGCGATGCTTCCACTGTCTGTGCCAGCGCAGCCGACTCCTTGATGTACCGCGCCTGCGCCATGTCCCAGAGGATCAGTTCGATGTCGCGTGTTCCGCCGCCAAACACCGGCAATGGATCGCTGTCGGTATGTGCGACGCGTTCGGCCGCGTCGCCGTACTCATCGAGGCTGAGATAAAACACTTCAGCGCCAGAGGTCGCGGCTCTCGGTGCCGCGTTCGCGTGCAGGCTGACGAATAGATCCGCCTTGTTGTTATTCGCGATGGCGGCACGTTCGTCGAGCGCGACGGTCGTGTCGCCGTCCCGCGTCAGGATGACCCGAAGTCCGAGGCGTCCCTCGAGCGCGGCCTTCAACCGTCGCGCAACACTCAGAGTGATCTGTTTTTCGAGCGCTCCGTTCGGTCCTTTTGCGCCGTTCTCGTCGCCACCGTGTCCTGCGTCGATCACAATCGCGCGAAGTCCGCCGGACGGAGCCAGGTCAATGAGCGGCGGCGTCTCAGGTGCAGGAGTCGCCGGTGCCGGCGTTGGCGGCGCCTCGGTCGTTTGCGTCATCACGTCGATGACGATCCGCGACGCGCCACGATCGCCTGGTGTATCGGTTGTTCGAAACGACGCGAATCGTGGACCGAGATCGATCGCGATCGTTGCCGGTCCTTCGCCCGGTCTGACGTTGGCGACGAGATCCGGCAGGGTCGAGGCCGGCAATGCGGCATCGAGCATGTCCGCGTCGAAACGTACCGTCAGCTTCGTGCCTTCCTGGACGACGTTGTGGGGTGTCGCCGGCGCGATGTCGAGCGTCAATCGCGCCAGGCTGCCAAGCGCCTCCATCCGGCCCACGATGCGAGGGGCACGGATGTCGCCGACAACGATGAGCCGCGACGGCTTCCGCAGATCGACGCGGCCGAGTGCCGGCGCCAACGCCCGAGACACGAAATCAACGGGGACATACCAGGTTCGTCCTTCGCGGATGGGTGGTGCGGGTAGTGAGATCAGCCGTCCGTTCAGTGACGCGAGGCTCTGACCCTGCGACAGCACGATCGTTTCTGTTCCGGCCGTGACGGTGAGTCCACCCGCCGCGGCGTCCTCGCGGACGACGACATTGAAGAGGCGCGCGAGATCGTCGAGCGCAAACATCTCCTGTCCGGACATCGTCCGCGCCGCGAGAGGCCGCCGTCCTTCACGCGAGACCACGGTGTAAGGCGGCGCGCTGGGAGCCTGCGCGGCAGAGGCACTATGAAGCAGCGCGAGCAGCACCAGTGCTGCAGCCGAGCAGAAACGACGGGAGAGCACGACTCGATCATACTGAATCGAGCCGGTTTTAGCTTCCAGCTACCAGCTTCCAGCTTTGCGTTTCGCCGGATCGCGGATCCCGGACAACCGATCCCGACTGTCTTCACAGCCGTGGCAGCGACAGACCCCCGTCGACATGAATCACACTACCTGTGGCGTAGGGCAGATCACCTCGGAGCAGCGCGGAGACGGTGCGTCCTACATCATCTGGTTGTCCCCATCGTGCTTCGGGCACGAGCCCGTCGGCAATCCGGCGATCGTAGGTGGCCTTGACGGCAGAGGTCATGTCGGTCGCAATCACCCCTGGCCGGACGTCATAGACCGGAATGCCGTGCGGCGCGAGACGGACGGCAAACAGGCTGGCGGCCATGGCCAGGCCAGCTTTGCTAATGCAGTACTCGCCACGGTTGATTGAAATCATCTGCGCCGAGACCGATGTGACGAAGACGATTGCCGCCCGGAAGGTGGGATCGGTGCGAACGCGCTCGAGCATGTCGCGCGCGATCGCCTGGGTCAGAAAGTAGGGACCTTCGAGATTTATGCGGAGTACCTCTTCGAAACTGTCCTCGGTCGCGTCGATGATGTCGGCTCGTACGCGTGGTGCGCGCCCGGCGTTGTTCACGAGCGCGTTGACCGTTCCATATCGCCTCCGGGCACGATCGATGATCGCCGACCGATCGTTCGGCTCGGCAATGTTCCCGGCGACGTAGTCGACATTCGCACCAAGCGTTTCGAGCTCACGCAGCACGGCCGAGACTTCTTCGGGTTTGCGTTGACCGCTGAGCAGCAGATCCCATCCGTCGCGCGCGAGGGCCCGCGCGATGCCGAGACCAATTCCCCGGGTCCCTCCAGTGATCACCGCAGAGCGAGGTAAGGAACGATCAGCCATACGTACGACCGGCGCGTCTATCCGTGTTCATCCGTGTTCATCCGTAGCCATCCGTGTTCATCCGTGGTCCGGACCGAAGAACGTGAGGTACTGTTCGTCTTTCGCGACACGCTGAAGGTACAACGCAACCTCGCGCGCGTGATAGTCGCCCCACTGGCTCGACTCACCGCGCGGCACGTGCGCGTCGCGAGGGACATAGTCCCAGCCGTTTGGCCAGTGATAGACGGAGTGGAGAATCAGGCCCTGATGATGGTCGGCCTGACTTAGATACGGTCCCGCGGGATCGAAGAGTGACTCGGCGACGCGCAGTCCTGCCTGCCAGTATCGCGTGCCGTCCTGACCGCATGTATTGAGAAAGTGTCCGAGACGGAGCAGCCCCTGCGCGCCAATGGCCGCCGCCGAACTATCGACCGGCTCGCGATCGTTGAATGGATCGGCGGGCGACGAGCCCCAGTCACCGAGGATCGCAAGCTGTGGAGCGCCGGTATCCCAGTACGGAATCCCGTCCGCGCACGCCGCAACGTCAATGTAGAAATCGCAGGTTGCCCGGGCGGCATCGAGCATCCACTCGGTAACATCACGACCGCCGGCCTCTTTCAAGGTCGACGAGGGGAGCGCTGAAAGGAATTCGAGTTCTTCCGCGAACCCCAGCATTGCCCAGGCAAGTCCGCGTGTCCACGTCGTGAATGGAGAATATCCCTGTTGTGTGCTCGGACCTCGATAAGTACCGTTCGCGGGATTGAATAGACTTTCGTGCGCGACACGCCCGCGCACGTCGAACGGGCCACCGCTGGTGCCGCTGAACACATTGTAGGTTGCCGTCGCTCGCGCATGCTGCACGAGCCTCGAGAGCAGGTTGACCTGCGCATCCTGTTCCTCGACAAGGCGGTGGCCGAGATGATGTGCCAGCGCGAGCGCTCGGAGCGACCGAATCGTGTCGACGAACAATGAATGCGCGCCGTTGAACGAGTGAATGAACCCGCCATCCTTGATCGGTGTCCAGCGGCGCGCCTGGACCGCGCCGCTGACCTTCAGCGCGAGCTCATAGAAGCGAACTTCCCAGTCGTCAGTTTTGATTTTTCCTTCGCGCGCCATCCGCCACAGCGCGCCGTAGGTGCTGACGTTATTGAAGCCGTGATCGTGGACGCCCATGTGCGTCAGATGCGGCGCCATCCGCACGAGCGTCCGCTCGCGCCCCAGGTCGAGAAACTCGCGCTCGCCGGTGGCGTCGAACTGCAGGAGCGCGGAGCCGTACTGGAAACCTTCCGTCCACTCGGTCCACCCGCGCGCCGTGTAGCGCCCCTCGATGGTGAAGACGGGCGCGCCGCTCGAAGGCGCCCACGACTTCTCGAGCGAGCGGATCTTTCCCGCGGAGATCGCGAACAGGTGCTTGATGCTGGGAAGAAGATCGGCTGGAGTTCGCGTTCGATCGAATTGAATCATCAGTCAGTTGTAGGGCGGGGTCATCAGACCCCGACAAATCACGCGGCGAGCGCTCGCTGCATGTACTCGATACTCTTCCTGGTGATCGTTTCTGGATCCGGTTTGTAATCGAAAACTTCCACCGACACCCACCGCGCGTAGCCGCTCTCGCGTAAGGCCTGAAAGATCGGCACGAAGTCGACATCTCCGAACCCGGGTCCACGGCGGTTCGCGTCGTTGGCGTGGAAGTGGTGCGCGATTGGTCCGTACTGGCGAATCAACTCGATGACCGGAGCCGATTCGCTGGACATCGCCTTCACGTCAAGATGGAGAGAAAAGTTTGGATGGCCGACGGCGTCGATCAGATCCTTCGCTTCCGCGCAGGTGTTGATGAAGTCCGTCTCGTTTGGCGACAGCGGTTCCATGCAAATTGTGACGCCGCAGTCTGCGACCCGAGGCATCACGCTTCGGAACAGGGCAGCCGCCCAATCGAACGCCTGCTGACGCGTCACGCCCGGCAGCAGCGATCGCTGCTTCGGCGACCCGAACACCATGAGGTCGCCACCGAGGTCGCGCGTGGCTTCGGCGAGATCGCCGATGTAATCGGCCGTATTTGAACGAACCGACGTGTCCGGCGACGTCAGATACAGTCCATCAGTGCCCGCCAGCAGCCAGTGAAGTCCGATAATCTCGATGCCCGCATGGGCCGCTTGCGCGCGAAGCGTGGCGCGACGTCCAGCCGAGACATCTGTAATTCGCGGCGCGAGGGTAAACGGCGCCACTTCGACGCCCTCGTATGCCGTCTCTTTCAAAAACCTGCACACATCGTCGAACTTCCAGTTCTCGTACAGCTCGTTGCACATCGCAAAGCGCATTCCGCGATTCTATAAAGGGAAAAGGGAAAAGGCACAAGGGAAATCCCTACGCGCCTGAACGAGTCGCCTTCAGGAAGGCAAGCAAGTCAGCGAGTTCATCGCGCGTGAGTTGATCGGTCAAGCCCTGTGGCATCAGCGACACTGTGCCCGGCTGCATGTCGACGATGTCGCGACGCGGGATGCGGATTTCGTCGCGTTGGGTCGCGAGCACGATTTCGTCGGGAAGATCGTTGTTTCGAAGCACCCCGCTGTGCACCTCTCCCGCGCGTGTTCGGATGACGACCGGTTCGTATCCACGCGCGAAACTGGCGCTGGGATAAAGAATGGCCTCGAGCAGATCGCGTTCGGTGCGGACCTGTCCGATGCGCGTCAGGTCGGGTCCTATACGGCCACCCATATAGCCAATGGCGTGGCAGGAGTAGCAGGTAGCCTTCGCACTGTTGAAAACCGCCTGACCGCGCGTGATGTCGCCGCCTTGCAGGGTTGGCAGAAGACTCTCGAGCCGACGAATCTGATTCGCCGTGTCGAGCGACAACGACTCGAGCAGCGCGTCTCCTTCCTTGCGCACTGATTCCGGATACTTCGAGAGGACAGGCCGCAGCACTTCTCCGCGCACGCTGGACTTCGCTGTGGACTGCTTCAACGCATTGACCATCGCAAGCCCGGTCGCCTCGTCGTTGCTGCCGGCGTACGCGCGCAGCAGTCGCGGCAGTTCGAGTGGTCCCGCGGTTGCGAATGACGACGTCAGTGACATCAGCTGGGATCGATCGAGCGTCGATTTTTCGAGGAGCGCTGCCGCTGTGGAGCGGATGGCGACCGAACGATTGGGCTCCAGGCCGGATTTCAGAAGTTCAAAGATCTCCGGCTGGGTCGCGACCGAGGGATCCTGCAGCGCCGCGACTGCGTCAATCCTCGTCTCGAGAGGATGTGCGGTGTCACGCGCAACGCGAAGGAGAGCCGATTGCAGTGGCGACCGCGCGTCCTTCACCGGCGGTATGGAACGCGGGACGGAAATGGCGAGCGCGACAATCTCGTTGTCGGTGCTGGCGAGGGCGGACTCCAGAGGCGTAACCCAGCTGGCGGGCAGCGCCTTCACCCGCGTCCGTGCCGTGGCGTTCATGATCCCCAGAGCAGCAACGCGCTCGTCTTTCGATAAAGCGTGGCTCACTGTGTTCGCGATCAGTGACTGGATCGCTGCGGTGTCACCGAACTGGACCAGCTTCTGCTGCAGTTCTTCCCGCTGCGGCGAAGCGGCGTTGGCGCTTGCAAGATGCGTATTGAAGAAGGTGGCGAGTGCGTCGCCCCATTCAGGATGATGGCTGGCAACCCACCACGCCGTCTCCTTGAGCACCCCGTCCGACGAATCGAGCAGCGGCACGACAGTATTGGGCTGCAGCGTACGGTGATCCATTTGGTCCAAGGCGATCAGTGCGGCGCGACGCGAACGCGACGACGAGGCCTGAAGTCCGATTGCCGTTGACTGTGGATCATTGATCTCGATGAGCGCGTAGGTAACGGAGTGTTCGAGCACGCGATCGAGCGGTGACGCCGCCAGCGCGATTAGATCGGATGCCGCCTTCGCGTCACCGATCCGTCCGAGCGCTTCCGCCGCCGCCCGCTGAATGGACGGCACATTCGATTTCAGTGCGTCTCTCAGCTGCGGCACTGCGCCGGTGTCGCGTAACAAGCCAGCCGCGTGAATCGCTGCATGCTTCACGCTTTCGTCTGCATCCGCTATCGCCGCGCGGCTTGCATTCCGCGCCTCGCTCCCTTCGACACGCGTCAGCGTCCACACGGCATTTCGTCGCGCATCTGCTGACGGAGATGTTCTCAGCACATCACTCGCTGCGGCGATTGCGTTGCTCCCGCGACTCGCCAGTTCGCGAATCGCGCGGTTCTGAACGGCGGTTCGTTCGTCTTTCAGCATCGCCGCAACGCTCGATGGCGTCATCGTCTTCCACGCGAGCGACAGACCACGCGGATCCTGAACCTTCGGCGCGCCCTGGCGGCGGACGCGGTAGATCGCGCCGAGGACGTCGGGCTTTGCCAGCTGCGCGGTCGGACAACAGAGCTTGTACCACGCACCTGTGTCGACGACGAGCAGGCTTCCGTCGGCATCTTCGATGACATCCGTGGGATGAAAGTCGCGATCCTCTGACGTGAGAAAATCGGAATCACGGATCGTGAACGTCGCACCTGACGGCTGCAGCACGTGCCGCGTGACCTTGCGCATGTTGAACATCGCGGCAAAGAAGTTGTCGTGGTAATCGTCGCCGAACGCGCGCGACGAATACCGCGTAAGCCCTGCCGGAACCGCGGGTCCAAGCTGCGAGAGGATCGGCATCAGGTCGCCGGTGCGCGTATGTCCATCGATCACCGCATGGACCTTGCCATAGAGCCCGCCGTAAACCGCATGAATGATTCCGTCGCGTTGGCCGAGTTGTGGTTGCTCAACAAACGTCGAGGTCAGAATGCGCTCACCACTGCTGGTGAACGCGACGTCGACGGGATTGTCCATGCCACCGGTCATGACGATGTCGACCGCGGGATCGCCAGGCTTGCGACGGAGGATATGTGACGCGCGCGTGACGAGCGGCGGCCGCCCTGGCCGCTCGTATGTCTGCTCCGCGAATGCGCCCTTCGTCCAGTAGATCCATCCGTCAGGTCCGAGATATGGCCCGTGAAGATCGTTCGCGCACCCGGTCAGCGTCTTGCCTTGCCACCATTCTTCGCGCTTATCGGCGACGCCATCTCCATCGGTGTCGGTCAGTTTCCAGATGCTCGGCGGTGCCGACACGTAGAGCGATCCATCGAACCACATGGTTCCTTCCGGGAACATCATCTTGTCGGCAAAGACGACGCTCTTATCGTAGCGGCCGTCGCCATCGACATCCTCGAGCCGCACGATTCGATGCGGTCGTTCTTCGAGCTGTTTGTCGGTCTTGTCGTTGGAGCCCGACGAGTCCGCGACGTACAGCCGTCCCTGGTCGTCGAAGTCAGCGACGATGGGTCTGTTCACGAGCGGGGGACCGGCCACGCGCTCCACGGAAAAGCCGGGTGCCACGGATAGGACCGGTCCCGATGTCGCGGAGGATTGTGACTGTGCCTGCGGTCTGGTGAGGGTAATCGCAGCCACGGTAGTGATAATGCTCAGGATCATGTAGCCGCTAGTGCGCATCACTGCTCCTCGGGCCACGGAAAACACCGAAGATTACGCCACGGAAAAACACGGAACAACACGGAAAAATCCGTGTTCATCTGTGTTCTTCCGTGGCTGATTGTATCCGTGTTCTTCGGTGAGATGTGTCAGGGGTTCGCCGCCGTTGGCTTGGCGGCGAAATACTCCTTCCGTGCCCGCACGTTCAGTCCTTTGCGGTTCACGCGCACGTCGAGCTTGTGCATCTTGTCATCGAGCCTCGGTGGTTCGAAGCCCAGCGCATACTGCCGATGCAATTCGTCGGCGACCGCGGCGAATGTCGCCGCGAGGTTTTCGCTGCGGTTCAGTTCGAAGTAGCCGCCACCGGTGTCCTCCGCGATCCGCGCGAGTCCCGGATCTGGACGCACCGACGTCATCGATCCACGCGAGCCCATGCCACCGCGTGGATTCGGCCCCATCAGCACGGTCGTTTGAAGGCCGATCGCATAAACCATGACATCGTCGCGCTGTGCGTCGCGCATCACGTCCATGATGCTGCGGTTGTTCAGGCTCAAGTTCATTGGTGCGTCGCCGCCATCGCTGAAGACGAGGACGACTTTGCGTCCCTCGCGTCCACGGAGCGCCTCGACCGCCATATCGAGCGCGTTCCAGAGCGGCGTTGGTCCGATGACCGGTTGCCCGGACCGCAGGATTTGGATCAGCGTGCGCTGATCGCTGGTAAAGCTCTCCGGCTGAATGACGATGCGTTCGGCAAACGTCCCGATGCGCGCGGTATCGCCAGGGCCGAGATTCTTGATGAAGGCCTCGGCCGCCTGTTCGACCAGTCCGACGTTGCCGCGCATGCTGCCGCTGTGGTCGAGCATCATGACCACGCTGACCGGCTGGACGTCGGTGGAGAAGACGGTAATCGGTTGCGGCTTGCCTTCGTCGCGTATTTCAAATGCCTCGCGCGCCAGGTCGGTGACCAGCCGTCCGTCCTTCTGCGCCACGGTGGCGTAGACGGCAACCGTGCGCGCGCCGCTGCGGAACGTGGGTTGTTGGGCCACGGACACTGCCGCCGCGGAGAGCAGGAGTGTTGCAAATGATGCGAACAGCTTCATTGATTTCCGCATGCGGCGCTGGTCGCCGCAAACCAAGGCAGGCACTTCTAATCATCGCATGAGAGCGCGGCGGAGCAAGCCGCAGAAGAACACGGAAATATTCGCCACGGAAAAACACGGATCAACACGGAAAAGAATCCGTGTTCATCTGTGTTCATCCGTGGCTTCAGTTATCCGTGTTTGTCCGTGGAAGACGAGAGCTGAGGGCAGCCCACGCCCCCCCAGCTGGTGTGACCATGGCCTAGAAGATGTACTTCACGCTGACGGCGGAGTAAGCCGCAGAAGAACACGGAAAATATTCGCCACGGAAAAACCGGATCAACACGGAAAAGCATCCGTGTTCATCTGTGTTCATCCGTGGCTTCAGTCATCCGTGTTTGTCCGTGGAAGACGAGAGCTGAGGGCAGTTCACGCCCCCCAGCTGGTGTGACCATGGCCTAGAAGATGTACTTCACGCTGACGGCGGAGCAAGCCGCAGAAGAACACGGAAATATTCGCCACCGAAAAACCGGATCAACACGGAAAAGCATCCGTGTTCATCTGTGTTCATCCGTGGCTTCAGTTATCCGTGTTTGTCCGTGGAAGACCAGAGCTGAGGGCAGCTCACGCCGCGCCAGCTGGTGTGACCATGGCCTAGAAGATGTACTTCACGCTGACGGCGGAGTAAGCCGCAAAAGAACACGCAAATATTCGCCACGGAAAAACCGGATCAACACGGAAAAGAATCCGTGTTCATCCGTGTTTTCAGTTATCCGTGTTTGTCCGTGGAAGACGAGAGCTGAGGGCAGCTTACGCCACCCCCCAGCTGGTGTGACCATGGCCTAGAAGATGTACTTCACGCTGAACTGCCCCTGCGTACCCGCCTGCCACAGGTCCGCCTTGCCGTAGCGTGGATCGAAGGCGTTTGCGCCCGACGGTGACGCTTGGATCAACGCGCGATAGTCATACCCCTTCGCAAGATCGACGTTCGAGAGATCGATCGCCGAGTCGGCTCTCGCCAGCCCCGCGCCCTTGTTCAGTGAGTTGAAGATGTGGGTCGCGGTCTTCTGATTGAAGAGGTTGATCACGTTGAATTCGAACCGCACCCGCTGCGCGCCCGACAGTCTCAGGTCGTGCGAGACGAGCAGGTCCGTGCGGGACAGGAACGGGGTGCGTCCCATGTCTCCGCGTCCTTCCACCAGCACCGGAATGGTGTTGGTGCTGTTGACGACGGTGCTCATCGGCGTGCCGCTGCCGGCGTAAACGAATCCGCCGACCTGCGTGCCGAACGGGAACATGTACGAACCGTAGAACTTCGCCACGACGGGACGATCCGTCGCGAGACGGCCACGCACGTCGAGATTGCCGTGCGAATCCCATTCGAGCTCGTCGAGGTCCCACGCGCGTCCTGCCGCGGTGCCCGGCCGCGCGATGCTGCCGGCCTGCTGCTGCGCGGTTGCCGAAGAGACGCCAGTCGTTGGCGTCTGGATCTCGTCTGAGTTCGCCAGCCCGGCGTAGTTGCCATAGAGCCGGCTGATCGTGAGATTCGCGCTGCCGAACCAGTTCTTCGAGAATCGCCGGTTGAGCGAGAACTCGAGCGCGTCGTACTGACGAAGCGGGCGCGGCGTGGCGAATGGCGCCGTCAACCCGGTCACGAACATCGTTGTCGCAATCCCTTCTCCCGGATTCGCGGCGAAGTAGACTTCGTTGCCGCTGGCGTCGAGCGAGCCAACATCTTCAATCGCGCGCGTCAGTTTGTTGTGCACGTAGTTGATGCCGAACGCGGTCGTCGGCGTCCACTGGAACTCCATCCCGAGGTTGGTCGCGTCCTGAAACATCGGCTTCAGATCCGGATCGATCGTGTCGAAGTTTGGCACCCGCCGATCGCGGACGCCGCCCCAGAGATCGCGTCCCGGCATGTTCGAGAGATTCAGGTTGTAGACGTCGAGCGTATCGAGCGAGCGATAGTGGACGAGCCACGTGTCGCCGCCAAACGATCCGCGCGCCAGCTCGTACTTCACCCAGTCGAAATAGCGTCCCCAGCTGCCGAACGCCTTCAGTCGGCCGTCGCCGAGGACGTCGTAGGTCGCACCGAGCCGCGGCGCGATCTTCTTGCCGAAACCGAATTCGAACGCTTCGTCCTTTATGTCGGTCCGGAACGACGGAATGATTTCCTTCTCTGTGCGGACCCCGAGATTTAACGTCAGGCGATTGCCGACGATCCAGGTGTCCTGCACGTACAGCGACGGCATGTTCGCGTCCACCGATCCACGGGTTCCGCGATCGTTCACTTCGTAGTAGCCATACGTTCCGGTTCCTGTCTGACCGCTGTTGTTCACGAACGACAGGCCCCAGTCGAGCAGCACATATCCACCCGGATAGACCGACTCGACGACGTTGGTGGTGTGACGGACGCCGGCGCCACCTTTGATCAGGTGCGACCCGAGTGCGCTGAAGGCGTGGGTGTAGTCGACCTGGAAGAAGCTCGTTTTCGTTTCGTCCTGCCCGGTGATGAGCACGCGCGGCGTGTTCTGCGCGCCCTTGGGCAACTGGAGGTCCGCCGGCACACCAGGGACACCAATCGACGGCGCGTTCCAGAGGACGGAGGTCGTCGTCGAGACGCCGGTGTCGTAGTAATTGTCGTCGAACATTCCGCCACGGATGCTGAGCGAGGAGTGGCCGCTCAAGGTGATATCGACGTTCCCGCTGGCGTTGGTCTGATCGGTGTTGAACCCCCGAGGAATCTGCGCGGCGTTGCCGGCAAGCGAGCTGCTGATGAAGTTCGGCCCGGTGCCGTCATACGCCGAGAGCGTGCCGGTCGAACGGACCGGCGTCCAGAGGACGCTGCCGTTGGCCTGCACGCGGCGCGAGGAATAGGTGACCTTGCCGAACAGTTGCGTCGCCGTCTGTTCCTGCGGAATCGACCCGGGCTCAGTGCCATTCGAGAACAGGTAGTTGTTCGTCCGCCGAATGAAGCGCGGCGAGGCAGAACCGAAGAAGAACAACTTGTCTCTGAGGATCGGACCGCCGAGCGATCCGCCAATCTCGTTGCGATTGTTGTCCTGCTTGCGATCCTGGACGTTCAATACCGTCGTGTCGTCCAGCGGACTCAATTGCAGGCGCTGCACCGGGCTTGCCGAGATCGAATTGCCCGAGAAGAAATAGTGCGCTTCGCCGGTGAACTTGTTGCCGCCCGACTTGGTGACCGCACTGATCACGCCGCCGAGCGCGCCGCCGTACTCTGCCTGAATGCCGCCGGTCTTCACCTGCACTTCCTGCAGGTATTCGAACACGGTATCCTGCCGCGAGCTGCCATAAAGCAGACTGTTGGTGTTCACGCCGTCCACGGTGAAGCTGTTCTCCGCACCGCTTGCGCCGTTCACCTGGAATCCACCTTCGATGTCGCCGTAGTTGACGCCCGGCGACGTCAGCGCGATGCCCTGGAACGAACGCGTCTTCGGCATGCGATCGAATTCCTCTGCCGTGACGTTGTGCGCGACTGTGGTGCTGTGCAGGTCCACCTGTGTCTTGGTGTCGCCAGAGACGGTCACGACTTCACTAACACCCCCGACTTTCAACGACGCGGGGAAGTCTGCCGTCTTGCCGAGCAGCACCAGCACATCGTCGGCCTGAACTTTCTGGAAGCCCTGGAGCTCAACGGTCACGGTGTATCGCCCGGGATCCAGATCGGGAATTCGGTAGACACCGTCCGCGCCGCTGACGACCGTGCGAGTGGCGCCGGTTTGTTTGTTCGTGGCAGTGATCGTCGCTCCCGGAACCGGGGCTTGACTGGTGTCAGTCACGACGCCGGCGATACCGCCGAAGCGTTCCTGTGCTGTGGCCGCACCGGTGAAGACGACCGTCAGCAGGGCCACCAGGATGCTGACAGTGAAACGCAATCGCATGTCGACTACTCCTTTGAGATGAACCGCACGCTCAAAGGTCCATCCTATGGATGGAATTGCGCTCGTCATTCGATATGTGACGGGTATTCAGCCATTTGTGACGAGATGCGAATCAAGGGTGGCGAGTTATGGGACGAATTTCTCCGCAGAGCCATCTTCAACATGGCTTATGTGTCGAATCGCTCATCACTGATCACTCATCGTGAATCGCTGATCGTCGAATCCACGAATCATCGAATCCACGAATCGTCGAATCCGTGAATCGTTCGAGTCTATGGGTCGTCGAATGCACAAATCGCGGCGGTTGCCTCAGCGATTCAAGGATTCAGGGATTAGCGATTCAAGGATTCAGGGATTAGCGATTCGCGATCAGTGATCAGTGATTAGTGATTCGCAACCAACCCGAGTATTCTGGTCGCGCTCCAATGCGTCTTGCGTTCGTCTCGATATTCGCGATGCTCATCGCGCAGCTGCCGCCGGCGCAGTCGCCGACCTTTCGCACCGGTGTCGACGTTGTTCAAGTGGACGTGTCGGTACTTGATAAGGATCGGCAACCGGTTCGAGGGCTGACGCAGAGCGATTTCACTGTCCTCGAGGACGGCAAGGCACGTCCCATTGTGGCGTTCGTTCCCGTCGAGCTCGCCGAAGCTCCTCAGGAACAGGCGTCGGCTCCCTGGGTGCGCGATGTTGCGCCCGACGTGACCACCAATCGCGCGCGGCCCGAGGGCCGGCTCGTCATGATCATGTTCGACTGGTCGATCCGGTTTGAAGATCAGTTACTGGCGAAGAAAATTGCCCGCGCCGCCGTCGATCAACTCGGGCCCGACGACCTTGCCGCGGTGCTGTTCACGAGTCCGTTCGCCAATGCCGGGGTGCCGCAGAACTTCACCGCCGACCGCACGCGCTTGCTGGCCGCCATCAATCAAACGTTCGCGCTCGCACTGCACAATCCGCCCGTCGGGCCGGGCCATGATCCGCGCAACGCGAACGAAAAGATGATCGATGACCCTGAAGGATATGAGAGCGGTGATTGTCACTGCCGCGTGTGTGTGCCCGAAACGATAGGCCGGGTTGCCGATGCCGTCCGGGATGTGCAGGGACGACGGAAGATCCTGCTGTTCATCGGCACGTACTTTCGACTGTATGAGTCGCTGAAAGGGCCGCAGTCGCGGCAGGGCCCTCGATTCACTCCGGGGCTTGGCGGTAAGCAGGTGATCTATCCGGGTGAATGTTCCGCGGCGCTGAAAACCGCCCGCGAAAAAATGGAGCGATCGACGTCGCTCGCGAACCTGACCATCCACACGGTCGATCCGGTTGGCATGGAAAGCGAAGCAAACAGTCCGCTTGGCGGCGAGAAGGTCGCAATGCTGGATCGCCAGGAGGACTTACGGGCTCTGGCCGACATGACGGGTGGGCGTTCGATCATGCATACAGGTGCGCCGGAAGATCATCTTGCCGGTTTGTTCGCCGAGAGCCACGTCTATTACTTGCTCGGATTTGCGCCCGCCGATCGCACGGCGAATGGCCGGTTTCATAAGGTCGACGTGAAAGTGAATCGTCCCGGCGTCAGCGTTCGAACCCGCTCCGGATATTACGCGGGCGAAACGCGTGTCGCCGGGCACAAGCCGAGCGTCGTGGCTCCCGAAATCGTATCAGCCGTGGAGGGCGTTCTGCCAAGAAATGATGTGCCCCTGAGCGTGAGTGTGGTGCCGCTTGCAGCATCAGGAAAGATCGATCCAACCGTTGCGATCGTGGTGGGCGTTCGGCACGCGGCGGGATCGGATGGACGAAATGACAACGCGCCAGTGAAAGTGCTCGCTGCCGCGTTCGATCGAAATGGACGATCGGTGCAGACAGAACAGCGGAGTCTTGGCATCACGATGCCCTCGAGCGCATCCAGCGATGTGTCGTACGAAGTGTTGTCGCGTCTGTCGTTGAAGCCCGGTCGCTACGAGATTCGCGTCGCACTCGATGCGGCTGCTGCCACGAGTGGCAGCGTTTACACCTACGTCGACATTCCGGATTTCACTGAGCAGCCACTCTCATTGTCGGGCGTCGTCCTCAGCATTGCGCCGGGTTGGCCGACGGCACCGGCGGACGGATTCCCCGATCTTCTGCCAATCGTTCCGACCACGCGCCGAGACTTTGCATCGACTGATCGTGTCAGCGCGTTTGTGCGCGTGTATCAGAAGGCGAGCGACCCGCCACAATTGACGAGCGTTACCGCGCAGATTCTGGATGCGAATGGCCGAGTTGTGACGAGCGACGTGGCCTCTTTTGACGCTGACCGATTCGCTGCCAACCGCAGTGCCGACTACCGCATTCGGCTTCCTATCGATCGCTTGAGCGCCGGCGAATACCTGTTCACTGTTGATGCGACTCGCGCCCCGAACGCAGTTCATCGCGCAGTCCGCTTTCGAATCGCTAATCACTGATCACTGATCGTGAATCGCTGATCGTCGAATCCCTGACTCGTCGAATCCCTGAATCGTTGAATCCTTGACTCTCACCGGGATGGCGCAGTGATTGGAGGACCAGCGATTCAAGGATTCGAGGATTAGCGATTCAAGGATTAGAGCGATTCAAGGATTAGCGATTCAAGGATTCAGGGATTAGCGATTCGCGATCAGTGATCAGTGATTAGCGATTCATTGCGCCATCCTGAAATTGTCAATCGTGAGCGATCGCGTGACGTGGCCTGCGTACGCGATATTGATTCGCACGAGTTCCGCCGCCGCGAGCCACGCCGAGTCAATACCAGCGGTCTGTCCGCTGCTCGGAACCGAAGCAGGGAATCGATAACGACCGGCCGTGACCGAGAAGCCCGGCGCGTCAGGATTGGCTCCGTCTGAATAGCCCCCACCGAACGCAACAGCGACGAGAAACCCCATCGGAGAGCTGCTGTGCGATCCGTACGACTCGGGACTGCCATAGATCGCTTCGCCGCGGCCAGCATTGCGCAGTACGAATTCATCTCTGCTGAAGAACCGCGGATGGAGTGCAGGGCCCACGGAAATCGTGCGAAGGTTAAGGGTGCAGCCGTCGGCGCGTCGGTCGATGTGAACGACCTCGATTCGACGCCCATCGTCTTTCAGCGCTTGTCCTGCTTCGAGCGGGACGATCCCGGCAACCGTCGCGCGCGCAAGATAGAAGTCGAGTGTTGACGTGAGGCGACCCGGCGCGTGCCCGAACCGGGCAAACTCCTGGTCGGTGAGATCGAGCACGACTGGCCATAACGCCTGTTGCTCAAGCGATCCCCTTTCCCGCAGAACCGTTCTGCCCAGCGCGCCTTGCAGCGCTGAAAACTGTCCGCGCGCGGACGAGTCGGAATTCTCGCGCCGACGGAACGGCACCATTTCGGCCGCAGTGCTGACGACTGTTCCATTCGAGACCTCGAACCGAGAGTGCGCCTGCACGCCCTGCACATAGACATCGTCGGGCAGGCCGGCGAGCTCGAGCGGGATTGCGATGCGCTTTTTCGACTCGCCTCGGCGTACGAAATCCGGTTCGTCAGACACATAGGGCGGTTCCGAACCAACTCGCGGCGCGACTCGTGCCTGATCCTGCGCCCAAGGACCGGGATCCGGATCGGGAAGCTGGCGGAGATGTGATGGCCAGATCATCGGCCACACGGCTATGACGAGAACGCCAGTGGACGCGATCACCGCGCCCCATTTGACGCGCCGATACCGGTATTCAAAAAAGACGACCCCGAGCGACACGGCGATAACCATTACTGTGGTGATCAGTGCCGGCAACGGATCGATCGCGACCGGTCGCGCAGACGGCCGAGAGACGTCGGCGAACAGGACAACGCTCGCGATCATCGTGCTCACGAGAAGCACGAACGCGCCCGCAGCGCCGACCAGGACGGTGGCGTAGCGGGTGAGTGATGGAGTCAGTGCGGCGGCCGCCAGCAGCGCCATCACCCATGCTGCCTGCGTCAGAGCAATCGACGGGGTGGCGCGCGCCATGTCGTAGATATTGACTGCGAATATCCGCATGACCACGAATTGCCCGATGAGTGGCACGCCGACGAGCGCGACGCTTGCGACCGTAATCTTTGCCATGCTCAGTCGACTCGGGGAGATGGGACGAGTCAGCCAGAACGCCTCTCGATCAACGGCCGGGTCCTCGTGCACGAGCCACGAGACAATCAGAACCATCATGACGAGTTCGATCAGTGATACAAGCGACGTGAGCTGCCCCATAACCATCGCCATGCCGAAGCCCTGAAGGTCGAAGGCCGGTCGGGCGACCATGAGAGCTGCGGCGGCGGCGACGATCAACCCCCACGCACCGATCGCCCGCCGGAGCCGCCTCCCGTCCTTGTTGATGATGTGGACTGTCTGATTCATCGCGCCACCTTTCTCTGCCGGCGAACGAGCGCAATGAAAATCTCTCGAAGGGTCATCGATTGCACATCGATGGCGGCGCCAGGCGCCATGGCCGCGATTTGCCGTTCGGTCTCACCTGCGACGTATTGGCTCTCGATGAATCGCAACACACGGCTCGACTGCTGAACGTCGAGCCACGTTGGCAGCGAGGCAGGCGGCGATGGCCAGGCGTCCGAGGTGAGGTCAATGCGTCGAAAACGCGCATGTAGATCGGAGAATCGTTCGCTGAGGACGAGTCGTCCACCGTCGATAAAGCCAACCGTGTCAACCAGCCGCTCCACTTCATCGAGATCGTGGGAGGAAATGAGAACCGTCCATCGTTCTTCACCTGCCAGTTCGAGAACGCCTCGGACCAGGTCGTCGCGCACAACCGGGTCCAGGCCGGTGAACGGTTCATCGAGGACCAGAAGGCGAGGTCGGTACGCGAGCGACGATACAAGCGCGGCCTTGACGCGCATACCGCGCGACATCCGTCCCAGCCGGACATCGCGCGGTAAATCGAATTGCTGGATCAGCGTGTTACACAGGCCGTCGTCCCACGCGGAATACAACGGCTTGCAGAATGCAATCAGTTGATCGACCGTCATCCAGCGGGGAATCTGCTGGTTCTCTGACACATATCCGATTGTTGCAAGCTCGTCGGAACCTAATCTGCGCGAATCAACTCCGAGCACGGTCGCAGATCCGGACGTCGGCGGAATGATGTTCATGAGGACGCGAAGTGTGCTCGTCTTACCGGCGCCGTTTGGACCAAGCAGCGCAAAGATGGTTCCGGTCTCGACCTGCAATGTGAGATCGGTGAGGGCTTTGACCGCGCCATAGCGACAATTCAGGTTCGAAGTCACGATTGCGTGATCCATCGGATCCCCCTGCGTCATTTCCACTCTCGCCGGATCGCATCGAGCAACTCCGGCAGCGACATGCCAAACCGTTTGGCTTCGACCACGAGTCTTTCAATCGGATCGGCGAGTGCACCGCGTCGAACGGTAGTCGGAGCCGGATTCCAGGCGGCCACCGTCGTTCCGACCCCTGGTCGCACTTCCAGCAACCCGCGCTCGACCAGCGTCGTCACGGCTTTTTGTGCTGTATTCGGATTGATTCGAAGTTCCTGACTGAGGACGCGGACCGGCGGAAAACGATCGCCGGCCCGAAGCTGGCCGGTGATAATCGCCTTTGTGACGGCGAAGACGATCTGATCGTGCAGGGATCGCCCCGGCCGCAGCGTCACGCTAAACGGCAGCACGGGTGTACTACTTACACTAGTACGGATAAGACAGCAAGCTCATCGAATCGCTCATCACTAATCACCGATCCTGCATCCCTGATCTTTTGGATCCCTGAATCGCCCATCCGTGCACCGGATTCGGCGATTCGAGGATTCGAGGATGAGCGATTCAGGATGAGCGATTCGAGGATCAACGATTCGGGATCAGCGATTAGTGATGAGGGATTCAGTGCGGTAAAATCGGCCGCACTGTATGAGAAAGCTCGGCTTCTGCCTTGGACTGGTCTCACTCGCCGCAGCCATCCTTACGGCGCAAGGCACTCCGCGCCCCCTTGGCACTCAGAGCACCCCTGGCACCCCTGGCACTCATGGCACCCTGAGATTCCCCGAAACCTTCAAAACCTACTGCTTCGAATGTCACGGCGGCGATAAGCATCGCGGTGATGTCAGCATTGAGAAACTGATCCAGCAGTCGAGTGCGTCATCGGTTGGCGATTACTGGGATCTCTGGGACAAGGTCGCCGAAAAGATCGAGACCAAAGAGATGCCGCCCGAGGACAAAGCGGAGCGCTTCCCGACAGACGCTGAACGCACGGCCGCGGCCACATGGATTCGCGCCGCACTGACGGCGTACGAGGCCGCGCATGGTGGAGAGCCGGGGCACGTCACCGTCAGACGACTGACCAGTGCGGAGTATGCGTACGCGATTCGGGATTTGACTGGCATCGATATCAAAGTCGGCGTCGACGCGACGAGTGATTCGGTTGGCGGCGAGGGGTTCACGAATTTCGGCGACGTGCAGTTCGTCGAAGACACGAGCGTCGAGCGCTATCTTGAAGCAGCGAAGATGGTCGCCGATCACGCGATCCTCGGCGCGGGGCCTCTCGACTTCTTTGCCGATGCCGGCAAGACAGGGCTGGAACTTTCAGCGCTCAGTCGCATCGACGATCTCTACGCCAGCAAAGGCTTCCGCGTCGTCTCGGGTGAGGGCGGACGTCCGTTTGGCCTGGAGCGCTATGGCAAAGCATTTTTCGTCGCGTGGTATTACAAGCATCGCGTTGCGCTCGGTGATCCGGCGGCCACGCTGCGCGGTCTCGCGGCGAAGGAGGACATTACCGGCCGTTTCGCCGAGCACATCTGGGCAGTCGTCAACAAGCCGAACACCGGGTACCCAACCCGCGTGACGGTTGACGGATGGAACCGTCTTCCCGCGCCGACGACCGACATCAACGCTTCGATCGCGAAAGCGCGCGCCGGCTGCGACGATCTGTATAAAGCGCTTACCACCTGGCCCAGTTGGTTCTTCGCCCGCGGCGATCTTGCGGCGGGCGGCGCCGGCGACGAAAGCCCGCTGACGTTTGACGATGCGTCATTGAAGGCGGAGCCGACCCATCACTACACATACCCGCTGGGCAATCGTCCTGCGCGTGGACGCGGACCGGCGGTCGTTCCGGGGCCGGTGAAAGTTTTTCTGACGTTTGCTGATGTGAACCCGACGTCAGCGTCGCCGGTCGTCATCTGGCGTAACCCGCGCATCATCACGCGTGCGCCTGTGCCGGGACGTGGAGCGCCGGGGACCGACGGCGCGGCGGCCGCAGCAGCGGCGACGACGACGGCCGGTCGCGGTCGAGGCGCTGCGGGACCGATTCTGACGACCGTGCCTCTGCGCGCGGCGTTGCCCGCTGATGTTGCCGCGACGTTCAAGTTCGGCACGAGCCCCGATGGAACCGCGATCGGTGCCGACGATTTCGCGACCGCGGGGACGGTGTCATTGACAATCGACGTGCCGCCAGGGGGCAACACGATGGAACTGCAGGCGGACGTCGAGCTCGGGAAAGATCGAAACGCGGTGATCCGCGTGGCTATCTCCGATCGACCGGAAGGCTCGCCGCGTGATGCAGGACAGCGCGTACTGCTTGCGGATCCACAGAGCGTCGGTTACGAAGGATTCCGCGCCAATCTGGCGGAGTATGTCTCTCTCCTGCCGCCGAACTCGCACGGCGAAGCGAATCCAGCGGACAAGGATCCGGTTCCGCCGCCGTTCGATAACACGTACAACAGCCCCGAGCATGACGCGTTCGTGCTGAAGGTGAAGTACCAACGCAACGACAAGTTCTTCACCGACAACATGGTCGACGGCGACGACCGCGCGCGGTTGAACCAGGCGTGGACCGATCTGTTCGGATCGTGGCCGTATCACGATGCGTATCTTGGGATGCTCGCGGATCATTTCGCTGTCAATCTCAAGGGACTCACGATCCAGGATTTCACCGCCGCCGAAATGGCGAAGCTTCCGGTCGCGCTGCGTCCGCACGTCAAGGCTCTTCACGACCATTACCTCGAGGTCACGAGGGCGCAGAAGCTGGCCGAGCCCGGCCACGTTTCCGATGCGCTGGCATTTGCCAGCCGCGCGTGGCGGCGTCCGCTGACGGCAAGCGAGAAAGCAAGTCTGCGCGCCTTTTACCAGAAGTCACGAGATGTCATCCATCTCGATCACGACGCCGCGATGCGCGCGTTGATTTCGCGCATCCTCGTATCGCCGGCATTCCTTTATCGAGTCGAAACGGTCGGTGCTGGTGGCGAGCACGCGCTGAACGCCTGGGAACTGGCCAGCCGTTTGAGCTTCTTCCTGTGGTCGTCCATTCCAGACGAAGAACTGCGCCGCGCAGCCGCAGCCGGGGAGTTGAACGATCCGGCGAAGCTGGCGAATCAAGTCAAGCGGATGACCGCAGATCCCAAAGCGCGTCGCCTCGCCACCGAGTTCTTCGGTCAGTGGCTCGGCTTCTATCATTTCGACGAGTACCGCGGCATCGACACGGGACGATTTCCTGAATTCAAAGAAGACGTCAAGACCGCCATGTACGACGAGGCGGTCTCGACGTTCGAATACATCGTCCGTCAGGGCCGGCCGGTGCGAGAGATCCTGCACGCGGATTACACGTTCCTGAACAAGCCGCTGGCGACGTTCTACGGAATCGATCGTGACCTGAAGCTGACCGACAAGATGGTGAAGGTCGATGGTGCGAATGTCTTCAACCGCGGCGGCGCGCTGCGGCTTGGCTCGGTGTTGACGACAACCTCGGCGCCGCTGAGGACGAGTCCGGTCAAGCGCGGCGACTGGATCCTGCGACGCATTCTCGGCACGCCGACGCCGCTGCCACCAGCCGACGCGGGCACGATTCCGGCCGACGATAAGACGTTTAGCGGCCTCACCATTCGCGAGCGCCTGGCGCAGCACAAGCGCAACGCGACATGTGCCAACTGCCACTTGCGGATCGATCCGCTTGGCTTCCCGCTCGAGGAATTCGACGCCGTCGGTCGCACCCGCGCGACGTATTCGGACGGCAAGCCTGTCGACGTGACTGGTGAGTTGGACGACGACACGAAGATTGTTGGCGCCGAGGGACTCCTGAGCTATTTGGAGTCGAAGGATGCGCTGGTCATGAAGACGCTCTCGCGGAAGATGCTCGGCTACGCGCTTGGGCGAACCGTCCGAGGCTCCGATCGACAGCTGATCGAGAGCATGATCAAGACGGGCGACAAGGCATCCTTTGGCGATCTCGCGGCGACGATTGTGACGAGCCGTCAATTCCGCAACAAAGTAGGCGATGATAGCCACGGAACAACACGGACTCACACGGAAGGATCCGCTACCGCCAACAGGTAACAACATGAGTATTTACGACACGTTGCGCTACCCGTCACGACGTCATTTCCTGCGCGGCATCGGCGTCGCGCTGGCGTTGCCGTGGATGGAGTCGCTGCCGGTCTTCGGACAAGCCGCGGAAGCAGTGAAGACCAGCACGGCCCCGCTGCGACTCGGGATCGTGTTCTTCTCCAACGGCGTTGAGCCCATTCACTGGTGGGCGAAGGGCAGCGGCGCCAACATCGAACTCGGGCCGGCGGCGCTGCCGATGATGCCGCATCGCGAGGACATGGTCTTCATCAATGGGCTCTTCAACCAGACCGCGTTCGTGTCCACGAGCCCGCACCTCGGACGGATGAACGTGTTGTCCGGTGCTCCCGTCAGCCTCGACCCCAACGAGATCCGTGTCGGGACTTCGATGGATCAGGTGATTGCGTCGCAGATCGGCGGACGCACGCAGATCCCAAGCCTCGTCCTTGGTATCGAGCCGAACGAGCTGCGGCTCGAAGACGGCCTGTCGATGATTTATGGTTCGAGCCTGTCGTGGGTGTCACCGACCAAGCCGGCAACGAAAGAGATCTATCCATCGCGCGCATTCGATCGGCTGGTGGGCGATGGCACTGGCCGCAGGATCGATCGCAGCATCCTCGACGAAGTGCGGCAGGACTCGCAGAATCTGCGACCGAAAATCAGCCGCAGCGACAATGTCAAGCTGACCGAGTACTTCGAATCGATTCGCGACATCGAAAAGCGAATCGAAAAGGCATCGCAGGAGGAGCGGATTGAAGGCTGGCGTCCGACGCTGACGCAGCCCGACATGCCGCGACCGAAGAACGAGCTGCCGCAGAACGTCCCCGATCACATGAAGCTGATGCTCGATCTGATCGTCCTCGCGTTCCAGATGGACAAGACGCGCATCGCGACAGTGATGCTCAATAACGACCTCTCGCAGATGAACTTCAAGTTCCTCGAGGGCGTCCAGGGGGCTTTGCACCTCGACCTGACGCACAACGGCCACGCTCCCGACAAGGAAGCGATGTATCTGAAGACCAACCAGTTCCACATCGCGCAGTTCGCGTATCTGACGAAGCGGATGAAGGAAATCTCGGAGGGAGAGGCGACGCTTCTCGACAACTCCATCCTCATGTGCATGTCGAGCCTGTTCGACGGCGACGCGCACAGCGCCAATCAGTTGCCCATCCTGATCACGGGCAAAGGTGGCGGCACGATCAAAGGCGGACGGATTCTCGATTACCTGAACAGGGGCGACGAGAACCGCAAGGCGTGCAGCCTGCACCTGACGATCATGGATCGCATGGGCATCAAGCTCGATCGCTTCGGCGACGCGACGGCGAAGCTCGCGGAGCTTTAAATGGAAAATTGGATCACTAATCGCTAATCACTGATCGTGAATCGCTGATCGTGAATCCCTGATCGTGAATCCCTGAGGGTGCGAGCTAATCTCAGTTGAAATTTGGGTGGCGCCTCCAGTTGGGGCAGACTGCTTTCGACCAGAAAGTACGTCAGCCAAAGGAGGACCACCCATGACGAGGACAGTACGTCAGAACGTCAAGAAACGGAAGTCA
>JBKPSH010000086.1:0-35974 GCA_046734955.1 Acidobacteriota bacterium | reverse complement strand
CGTTTGCAGGACGCGGCGCATTTCGTTGGCGAACGGGCGGCCGTTCTGGATGCGCTCCTGCGCCCGGCGCAGCCGCGACGCGGCGACCATTTTCATCGCCTTCGTGATCTGCTGCGTCGACTTGACGGCGCGAACCCGGCGGCGGATATCTAGGAGTGAAGGCATCTTGTGTAGCTATCAGTTATCAGCTTTCAGCTATTAGCTTTCAGTTCTGATCAGCTCCACTCGCTGGCTGACAGCTGAGAGCTGACGGCTGACAGCTTTATGCGGCTGCCGTCTTCCTGCCCGCAGCAAATGAATCACCGAATTCCTTCAGCGTCTGGTTCAGATCCGACTTGATTTGATCGTCAATTTGTTTCTTTTCCGACAGCGAGGCCAGCAGCTGCGCACGCCGTGTCTCCAGGAACTGGAAGAGGCCGGTCTCGTACGCACGCAGCTGCTCGACTTCGACGGCATCGAGGTATCCGTTGGTGGCCGCGTAAATGATCATCACCTGCTTCTCGATCGACAGCGGCTGGTATTGCGGCTGCTTCAGCACTTCAACCAGACGGCGGCCGCGGTTCAACTGGTTGAGCGTGGCCTTGTCGAGATCGCTGCCGAACTGCGCGAATGCCGCAAGCTCGCGGAACTGCGCGAGGTCAAGACGCAGCGAGCCGGCGACCTGGCGCATCGCCTTGACCTGTGCCGATCCGCCGACTCGGGACACCGAGTTGCCGACGTTGATCGCGGGACGCACGCCCTGGTGGAACAGATCGCTCTCGAGAAAGATCTGGCCGTCAGTAATCGAGATGACGTTCGTCGGAATGTACGCCGACAAGTCGCCGGCCTGTGTCTCGATGATTGGCAGCGCCGTCAGCGATCCGCCGCCGAGCTCCTTCCGTAACTTCGCGGCGCGCTCGAGCAGACGCGAGTGGAGATAGAACACGTCGCCGGGGTACGCTTCGCGACCCGGCGGACGCCGGAGGAGGAGCGAAATCTCGCGGTAGGCCTGCGCATGCTTCGACAGGTCATCGTAGACACAGAGTGCGTGACGTCCGCTGTCGCGGAAATACTCGCCCATCGTGCACGCCGCATAAGGGCTGATGTACAGAAGCGGCGCCGGATCCGATGCCCCGGCGGCGACGACGATGGTGTATTCCATCGCGCCGAAATCTTCGAGCGTGCGGACGACCTGCGCGATCGTGGACTGCTTCTGTCCGATCGCGTTGTAGATGCAGATGACGTCCTTGCCCTTCTGGTTGATGATCGTGTCGACCGCAACGGCGGTCTTCCCTGTCTGACGGTCGCCGATGATCAACTCGCGCTGACCGCGGCCAATCGGCACCATCGCGTCGATCGCCTTGAGACCCGTCTGCAGCGGTTCCTTCACGGGGTTTCGATCGACGACGCCGGGCGCGAGGCGCTCGATTTCGCTGAACTGCTTCGAGACAATCGGACCTTTGCCGTCGACCGGCTCCCCGAGCGCGTTCACGACGCGGCCGACCAGTTCCTCGCCGACAGGAACGGAGATGATGCGGCCGGTTCGCTTGACCGTGTCCCCCTCGCGAATCTCGGCGTACTCGCCAAGCAGCACCGCACCGACGCTCTCTTCTTCAAGGTTCAGCGCGATGCCGTACACGCCGTGCGGGAACTCGAGCATCTCGCCCGCCATCGTCTTTTCGACGCCATGGACGCGCGCGATACCGTCGCCGATCGACACGATGGTGCCGACCTCGGCGACGTCGACGTCGACTGCGTAGCTGCCGATTTGATCACGAATTATTTTCGAGATTTCTTCCGCTTTAATGTCCATCGTGTACTCGTTACTTCTGTTCGTTCGTCGCTCAGGCGCGTTCCCTTGTCCCTTTTAGGCAGCGCCCTCGCCAGTCAGCGCGTCTTTCATTTTCTGCAACTGGCGCGTGACGCTGCCGTCGTAGACCGTGCTGCCGACGCGCGCGATCGCACCGCCAATGATCGACGGATCGACGCGACTTTCGAGCTGCACCTGACGGCCGGTTGCCTGGGCGAGTCCCTGCTGCAACGCGGCGACACGATCCGCGGGCAGCCCAATCGCCGTCACGATTTCCGCGCGCACAACCTTGGCGTGTTCCATCAGCCGGTTCTGGTACGCCGCGGTGATCTCGGGTAACAGCACGAGGCGATCTCGTTCGGCCAGCAGCAAGAGGAGCTTGCGCACGACCGGCGACATCGAGCCTGCGCGGGCGGTCAACTGTTCAACCACCGCTTTTTTCTTCGTCGCGGGAATCGCCGGATTGGAAAAGATTTTCTCGAGCGCGTCATGGCGAGAGATGAACTCGACGAAGTTCGTGAGCTCCTGTCCTGCCTGCTGCACGTCGCCTTCTTTTCGTACGACGTCGAATAGCGCCCGCGCGTAGCGTGTGCCAGCGGCTCGACTTGTCATCGCGCCTCCCGCAACTGCGCCGCGTAGCGATCGACGAGCCGCAGTTGATCGTCGGGAGTAATCGTCCGCTTGATTCGCTCCTCGGCAATCTTGATCGCGAGCTCAGCGGCATGTTCCGTCAACTGACGCTTCGCCACCCGAAGCCGGGCTTCGATCTCGCGGTGCGTCTGCGCAATCAATCGCTCGCGCTCGTCGGCGGCCGCTTTCGCGATACGCGCCTGTTCCGCCTGAACGTCCTGTTCCCCCTGCCCGCGCAGCTTCTCGAGTTCAGCCGGCAGCGCCTGGAGTTTGCGATCGATATCCGCGAGCTGCGCGGCCGCGGTGGAGCGGAGTTCGGCCGCGGTCACGAGGTCCTGACGGATCTGCGCGCTGCGCGTGACCAGATACGTGCTGATCGGCGTCTTCAGGAAGTAGACGAGGATGCCGCCCAGGATCGCGAAGTTCACGATCTTGGCGATGGTCTGCACCAGGGTTTGGCCGTGAGGCTCGGTCTCTGAAGCGGTGGTCGCCTCGTGCGACTGCTGCGCCACGATCGTGACCGACATGACAGCGGCGGACAGCGCGAGCGCGGCGGCCAACGCGAGCGCGCGGATCTGCACGCGGGCGGGTCGATCGTGACAGTCGAATCTCATATGCGGCGAATCACACATGCGTCAGGGATGCCCGGGAATCAGGAGGCCTTGCGGCCAAGGATGCGTTCGGCCACCGCGGCGCCAAGCGATTCCGCCTCGGTCGAAAGGCGGCGTCGGGCGTCATCGGCTTCGGCCTGGAGTTTTGCGGACGCGGCGGCGATTTCCGCCTCGGCCTCCTCGCGGGTCCTGGCCAGAATGGCGGCGCGTTCGTCCATCGCCGTGCGTCGCATTTCATCCATCTGCCGGTAAAGTTCCGCGCGCGCGTCGCCGGTCTTCCGGTCGAACTCCGCGGCGGCGCGCCTCGCTTCCGACGCGGATCGTTCGGCCAGCTCGCGCGCCGACGTGATGGCGCGCTGCCGCTCTTCCATGATGCGCAGCAACGGCTTGAACAGCAGCCGATTGAGAACGGCCGTCAGCAGCAGAACGAAAAAGATGACCCAGACAACGGACAGATCCGGAAGCAAAAGACCCTCCGGCGCGCGAACGCACCTCTATAACGTCGTTTTACGCGACAGACAAAACATTAATTTATACCATTCCGCCACAGTACAAGGCAATCTGGCCGGACGAAAATCCGCGAGTCGCTGAGAGCGCTTCCTCCGCTAGACGACTCGAATGCGAGCCGTCGCCGTCTCAGTAATACGCCCGATGCGAGCGGATAAAACTCCCGCCGACGCCAGGCTGGAGAGCAACGACTCGGAATTCGCTGCCGCGACCGCAATCAACAGTCCACCCGATGTTTGCGGGTCGTAGAACAAATCAGCGAGTGTCGAATCCTCGTCGCCGTCAAAAGCGACCCCGGCCTCGAAGTGCTCGCGGTTCGTTCGTGCACCGCCGGGACTGTTGCCGGGCGCAAGCTCGCGCGCCCCGTCGAGTATCGGCACACGCGCCGCCTCGATTTCGATCGAACAATTACTCGCCGCCGCCATTTCCGATGCATGACCGATGAGACCGAAGCCGGTGATATCGGTGCACGCGTGAATCGTGCCGCGCGGCAGGGTCTCGAGGACTCGCGCCGCCGCGCGATTCAGAGTCGCCATCGACAGTGTCGCCGCGTCGATCGCCGACTGCGGCGCGCGTCCAAACTTCAACGCTGTCGAAATAATGCCGGTGCCGATTGCCTTCGTCAGAAGAAGCACGTCGCCCGGCTGAGCGCCTCCGTTGGCGAGGACGCGCGAGGGATGCACTTCACCGGTCACCGCATAGCCAAACTTGATTTCCGCATCCTGGACGGTGTGACCGCCCAGGAGCACGACCTCGGCTTCCCGAAGCTTCTCCAGTCCCCCGGCAAAGATGCGGCGCAGGATTTCACGCTCGGCGTCTTTGGGGAAAGCGGCAATGGCAAGAGCCGTCATGGGACGGCCGCCCATGGCATACACATCGCTCAACGCATTCGCTGCCGCGATCTGCCCGTAAAGGAACGGATCGTCGACGATGGGCGTGAAGAAATCGACCGTCTGCACAAGCGCGCGGTCCTCGCTGATTTTGTACACACCGGCATCGTCCGAAGTCCGATAGTCGACAAGGACCCGGTCGTCGTGTTGTAACGGCAAATCACCCAGCACCTGGGCGAGCTCACCCGCAGCGAGCTTGCTCGCTCAACCGGCGCAGGCGGCGTAATCAGTGAGGCGTTTCTTTGTTGTCATCGTGAAATTTTCGCATTTTCAGGCTCACTCTTTGCCGTTCGTGAGCATCTCGAAAAGCCGTTGCAGCTCTTCCTCCGATCCAAAATCAATTTCGATCTGCCCGCCTTTGCGCTTTCGCTCGATCCGCACGCGCGTGCCCAACGCGAACCTGAGCCGCTCTTCTGCGGCGCGCGTGTGCACGTCCTTGTCGACCGGTGTTTTGGCCGCCGCCGGCTGCGTCACCTTCTTGACGAGCGCTTCGGTTTCGCGCACAGACAGATTCTTTGTGCTGACGTCTCGCGAGATGCGCAGCTGTGTGGCTTCATCCGGAAGCGACAGGAGCGCGCGCGCGTGGCCCATCGAGAGCGCGCCGGAACCGAGTCCTGCACGGACCTCCTGTGGGAGCTTCAATAGCCGGACGTAGTTCGCGATCGACGATCGATCTTTGCCGACCGCGTCCGCGATCTGTTCCTGGGTCAGGTGATACTCGTCCGCGAGGCGTCGATAGGCGTGCGCTTCCTCGATTGGGTTCAGGTCCTCGCGCTGAATGTTCTCGATGAGCGCAGCGGCGAGCAGCTTGTCGTCGGGCAGGTCGCGGACGACCACCGGCACCTTGAGAAGACCGGCGCGCTGCGAGGCACGCCAGCGGCGCTCGCCGGCGATGATCTCGTAGCCGCCTTCGACGCGGCGGACGACGATCGGTTGAATGATGCCGTTCGATCGAATCGAGCGCGCGAGCTCTTCAATCTTCGTTTCATCCATCGTGGTGCGAGGCTGAAACGCGTTGGGACGGAGAAGATCGGTGTCGACGTCGAGGGCGCGCTCGTTGACCGAAGGCGCCGAACCGTCCGGGATGAGCGCGGAGAGACCTCGTCCGAGTGCGGGGCGTTTGTCAGCCATGCTGCTGCTCCGTGGCCGCTTCTGCGGCAGTGGCATCGCGCGCCAGCACTTCGCGCGCGAGCGCGAGGTAGGCTTCGGCGCCGCGGGATTTCACGTCGTACAAGATTGCGGGCATGCCATGACTCGGCGCCTCGCCGAGCCTGATGTTTCGAGGAATGACCGTGTTGAAGACCCGATCCTCAAAGAAGGCGCGAATATCGCGCGACACCTGCTGACCGAGATTGGTGCGCTCGTCATACATCGTCATCAGGACACCGGCGATGTCGAGCGAGGGATTGAATGCGGCGCGAACGCGTCGTAGCGTGGCGACGAGATCGGCGAGTCCTTCGAGGGCAAAGTATTCGCAGTTGAGCGGAATGAAAACGGCATCCGCAGCGACAAGGGCGTTCAGCGTCAGCAATCCGAGGGACGGCGGCGTATCGACGAGGATGTAGTCGAATTCGCCACGCAGTCGATCAAGACAGGTGCGAAGACGGTGCTCGCGTTGATTCAACGTGACGAGGTCGATTTCGGCACCGGTCAGATTACGGTCGGCAGGAATGAGCGATAAACCCTGAATCGCTGTTTTCAGGACAAACTGCGAGACATCGTCGACGTCCGAGGTCAGGGCCTGATAGATCGTCCCCGCTGGAGCCGGTTGACCTTTAAGGCCCACGCCGCTGGTGAGGTTTGCCTGAGGATCAAGATCGACGAGCAACACGCGTTGCTCTGCCATCGCGAGCGATGTCCCAAGATTGATGGCGGTCGTCGTTTTCCCGACCCCGCCCTTCTGATTCGCAACTGCTCGTATTTTTGCCCTGGGGTTCATTTAGGTTGAATGACCAATATGAGCCGATGGTCGCCTAGAGGATAGCACTGAGGACCGGCGGTGACGAGTGTTTCACGTGGAACATTAGATCACTTTTTGAAGGATCGTCACTCGGCTCTGCAGCGATTCGATCAATGGGAGCGTCGCGACCCAGCGCAGGGGAGGAACGATCTCTGGAACATCAGGCCCGCTGGGTCCCCGAAATAAAAACAACAACCCGCTTCGTTTCACGAAAGCCTGCAACGTAAAAAGGGTTCTGACTTCTACTCGTACCGCCCGCAGCGACAGGATATCGAAGCTCTCGTGAAGCTCGGGCCTTGCGAGCAGTTCCTCATAACGCGCAGTTTCGACAACCGTCCGTTCAAGCCGAAGCGTCCGAACCGCCTCCCGCAAAAAGGCGGACTTCCGAGCCTTCGCCTCCACCATTGTCAGACCGATGCCTGGGGAGCACAGTTTCATCGGGATCGCCGGCGAACCGCCTCCTGATCCGATGTCCATCAGGTTCGCGGTCTGGGACGGGAACTGCCGCGCAGCTACAATCGGCTCGAGAACAAGGCGATCGATAGCTTCGTCGGCGTTATCAAGCGCCGTCAGGTTGATCTTGCGGTTCCACCGGTCGAGCAGCTCGTAGTATTGGGACAGCTGTTCAACGAGATCAGCTGGAAGAAAGACGCCCGCCTTTCGTGCTCGTTTTGCCAATCGAGTGCGAAAGTCGCGCGGTGCCACGCCAAGAGAGTAGCAGAGGCTTCAAGTCAGCCGTGAGCCTCCGACTGAAGGCGAACGCGACGTGGTCTCGGAAATCTTGCGGCGCCTATCGAGGTGTGTGCCTACCAAGGCCACTGCCGCTGGCGTCACCCCGGGGATGCGCGATGCTTGTCCGAGCGTCGCTGGCCTGATCTGCGTCAGGCGATCCACCATTTCACGAGACAGCCCCGGGATCCCGGCAAACACGAAATCCTTCGGGATCGGCCTGGACTCCTGGCGTCGCTGTCGATCGACGACTATCGCCTGACGCCGGAGATATCCTTCGTACTTGAACTCGGTTTCAACGCTAGCGACGTCGATCGTCCGGTCGCGCGGCTCAATCTCGAGAGATATCTCACCCCGATCGGCGAGATCGGACAATCGAATGTCCGACTGCTTGAGCGCCCGCGCCGCCGGAAGCCGCTCTCCGGAAGATACGGCAACGGTCGTTCGACGAACGCGTTCGATGTTCTGGGTGAAGCGGCTCTTGCGAGCCTGAAAACGGGCCCATCTATCTGGAGAGACGAGGCCGATTTCACGTCCTCGGGCGGTCAGCCGCAGATCCGCGTTATCTATGCGGAGCAGCAAACGATGTTCGGCGCGGGACGTGAACATTCGGTACGGCTCGAGACATCCCCGTGTGGTGAGATCGTCGATCAGGATCCCGATATACGCTTCGTCCCGGCGCAAAGTGAACGCGGTGTAAGGATAGAGCGCCGCGTTGATCCCGGCGATCAGGCCCTGAGCCGCAGCCTCTTCGTAGCCAGATGTTCCGTTGATTTGGCCGGCCAGGAACAGGCCACGCACTCGTTTTGCCTCCAAGGAAGCGGTGAGTTCAGTCGGCTGAATGAAATCGTACTCGACCGCGTAACCCGGCCGGAGCATCACTGAATCCTCGAGACCCGGCAACGAGCGCACGACATCCCGTTGAACATCAGTGGGAAGACTCATCGAGAATCCGTTGACGTAAATCTCATCGACATCGAGACCTTCCGGCTCGAGAAAGATCTGATGGCGTTCCCGATGAGGAAAGCGCATCACTTTGTCTTCAAGTGACGGGCAATACCGGGGGCCGATGCCGCGGATCTGACCATTAAAGAGAGGAGACTGGCCGATGTTCTTGCGGACGAGATCGTGGACTCGATCCGTCGTGTAGAGGACGTGGCAGTCGATCTGCGGCCGATCGATTGATTCCGTTTCGAATGAAAAGGGAACCGGCGGACGATCGCCGCGTTCGACATCGAATCGCGAGAAGTCGATGCTGTTGCGATCGAGCCGCGGCGGTGTACCGGTCTTCAGCCGCCCCCATTCAAAACCGAACGACTTCAACGACTCCGCAAGATCGTGTGATGGCGGCTCACCGACGCGCCCCGCGGGACGTTGATCCGGGCCGACGTGAATCAGTCCATTCAAGAAAGTCCCGGTAGTGACGACGAGGGATCGGCATGAATAGCGCTCGCCGGTTTCCAGCTCCAGACCCGACACTCGGCCTTCCGTCGTCAGAATCCGGGCGGCCTTGCCGAAGATCCACTGGACGTGCGGCTCGGATTCGAGCGCACTCTTGACCCACGCGCTATAGCGGCGCTTGTCGGCCTGGGCGCGCGGGGACCAGACGGCGGGACCCCGGCTTCGGTTCAGAAGCTTGAACTGAATACCTGTCGCATCGATCGCGCGTCCCATCAGCCCGCCGAGAGCGTCGATCTCGCGAACAAGATGACCCTTCGCCGTGCCTCCGACGGCGGGGTTGCACGGCATGTGCGCAATCGTCGCGTCCGAGAGCGTGCAGATCGCGACCTCGCGCCCCATCCGCGCAGCTGCCCACGCGGCCTCGGCCCCGGCATGGCCGGCGCCAATGACGACGACGTCGAACGCGGCATTTACACTTTGCGATGCCAATTACTTTCCAATGCAGAATTTGGCGAAGATCTCCTCGAGAACATCGTCCGCTGTTCGCGCGCCGGTGACTTCTTCGAGCAGCGCGCGCGCTTCGGCCAGATCGGCCGCGACGAATTCTTCCGATGTTCGATCCCGTGCCGCGCATGCCGCGCGCTGCAAAACAGCTCCGGCTTTCGACAGAAGATCGGCGTGGCGCGCATTCGTGATCGCCGGCGTATCGTGCAGACGCTCGGCCCCCGTGAGCGCGGTCACAATTGCGCGACGCACATCGTCGATTCCCTCGCCGGTGATGGCCGACACATTGATGGGCGCGGCGACAAGAGCATCGCGACTCCACCTGCGCGCAAGATCAATCTTGTTGGCGATCACCAACCGTGCTCGCGTCATCGTCGCCGACAAGAGCTGCTCGTCATCGGGAGTGAGAGGGCGTGAACAATCCGTCACGACGATGGCGAGATCGGCAATCTCCTCCGCCGCGCGGGCGCGAGCGATGCCTTCCTGCTCGACAGCGTCGCTCGGTGATCCATGCAGTCCCGCCGTGTCGACAAGTGTGATCGCCATCCCGTCGATGTCAATCACCTCGGTCACGAGATCGCGCGTGGTCCCCGGAATGTCGGTGACGATCGCGCGACCCGATCCTGCAAGCCGGTTGAACAGGCTGGATTTTCCTGAATTCGGCCGGCCGAGGATCACGACGTGCGCACCTTCGCGCACAAGTCGTCCGCGACGCGCGTCGGCGAGCAGCAACGCGATCTCGCGGCAGATCGCCAGGATCTCCGCGGCCGCCGAGCCTGGCGTAATGAAGTGATAACCCTCTTCTGGAAAATCGAGGGACGCTTCCAGGCGGGCGGACAATTCGAACAGCGCTGTGTCGATCTCACGAATCCTCGCCGTCAACGTGCCTTCGAGTTGATCGAACGCGGCGCGCGCCTGAAGCGGAGTCACCGAATCCACCAGGTCACGAACCGCTTCCGCCTGCACCAGGTCCATTCGTCCGTGCAAATACGCGCGGAACGTAAACTCTCCTGGTTCGGCGAGCCGCGCCCCCGCCCGCATGGCCGCATCAACGATCGCGCCCAGGACGATCGGGCTGCCGTGAGCGCTGATTTCGACGACGTCTTCGGCGGTGTAGGAATGCGGGGCGGGGAAGAACGTGATGACGGCTCGATCGATAGCGATCCCGTCGGCGCGAATGTCGGTGAGCGTCGCGTGCCGCGCAACGAACGGCGCCGAGTGACTCGCAATCGAGGCGGCTACTTCCTGCGCCTGTGGTCCGCTGATGCGGACGATCCCGATCCCTCCGCGACCTGGCGGCGTGGCAATCGCGACGATAGTGTCAGACGGTGAGAACATTGGGCTGAATTGTGAAATTGCTGAATGCTGATTGTTGATTGATCGCGGGTTTCAATCAGCAATCAAAAATCAGAAATTTCCGCCTACCGCCTCACTGAAATGATCACCGTTTTCAGAAAAGCATCCCCGATGCTCTCTGACGCCATCTGCGGATCCTCTGCAACCGTGAGGTGCACGAGGCGTCGAGCATAGGGATTGAGCGGGCCCATTTCCTGCGGACCCGCGGTGCGCGCTTTTTCCATCATGAAGCGCGCCATCTGCCGGAGCTCGGCATCCTTGGCTTTGCGATAGTCCATGCAGTCGACAACAAACGAGCGATCGTCTTTCAGCTCGCGACGAAAGGCGGTGTTGACGATCTGTTGGAGCGCGTCGAGCGCTTCGGCCTTTCGGCGGAGCAGCGCCTCGCCGCCGGTGCCCGACAGTTCGACCCGAATGTTGTCGCCGGCGTCTACGATGCTGACGTCGAGCGGCACACCCATGGCCGCAACCGTCTGTTTCGTGAACTCACGAACCTTTTCGTGCAAGTCCATTTACTTCCGCTCCTTGACGGCCTCGGTCCGTCCGCCTCCGGCGTTCTTCATTCGCCGCTCCGCCGGCGGACGCACCGCGCGCGGCTTCATCGGCCCGATCAGCCTGTTGGTCAACGCCTGCTGACCAATCGCCCACAGGTTGCTGGTCGTCCAGTAGAGCACCAGGCCACTCGGCATGAAGAGCAACCACGACATCATGATGATCGGCATCAACAGCATCATCCGCTGTTGCATCGCGTCGCCCGTGCTCGGCGTCATTTTCGTTTGAACGAACTGCGTGATGCCCATCAGCACTGGCGTGATGTAGAGGGGATCGCGAATCGAGAGATCGTGGATCCATCCCATGAACGGCGCGCCGCGCAGCTCGATCGCGACCGACAGCATCGAATAGAACGCGAGCAGGACGGGAAACGTCAGCAGCATCGGCACGCAGCCGCTCGCGGGGTTGACGCCGGCCTCGCGATAGAGGCTCATCAACTCCGTGTTCATCTTCTGCTTCGCAGGGTCGGTCATTTTCAGGTTTGCGTAGCGATCCTGGATCGCCTTTACCTGTGGCTGGATTTCCTGCATTTTCCTCATCGAGACCACACTCTTATGGCGGAGCGGGAACATCGCGATGTTGATGAGGATCGTGAGGATGATGATTGACCAGCCGTAGTTGCCGACATAGCCGTTCACCCACTTGAGGGCGCGCAGAAGAGGAACGACAAGCCACGCGAACATCCCGAAGTCAATCGATCGCACCAGATCGCGGTCGACCGACGCGAGAATGTCGAAGTCCTTCGGCCCGAGAAAATACCTGGCCTTCACCGGCGTGCTCGCGTAACGAGCGGACCAGTCGACAAAGTGCGCAACCGTTCCGGTTGACGAGGACAGCGGAACGTCCAGCGTCTTGTATTCGACGTGCAGTTGCTGCGACCCGGGAAGAGTCGCAACCAGGAAGTAGTGATCGTCGACGCCGGCAAACGGCATCAGGCCGTCCTGCACGGCGTTTTCGGCGACCTTGTTCGGAGCGATCCGCTTGACGCTGCCTTCTCGATAAAAGATCGGCTGCGAAGCCGGATTGTAGCTGCGACTGCTGGGGACGACACCGCTCCCGATTCCCGGGCCCCATTGCACCGTTGGCTCAAGGGTCTTTCCCGTTCGTGTAACCGTGGAAGAAAAGTCGATCGCGTATGGATGATCGGCGGAAAAGACGAAATCCTTTTTCGCTGCCAGGCCGCTCGCGTCGGTGTACTCGAACGTCAGCGTCGATGTTCCGGACGTGACCTGAACCCGATCAGCGCTCGGCTTGAACAGTGCGTTCGAGAGCGCGGAATCCGTTGCCTGATCTCCCACTGACAATGTGAACGGCCGCGGCGTACCGGACGGAACCGTGTGTGGAATCAGTTCGAGAGGCTGCCCTGCTGAATCTGGATACTTCTTGAGACGCCAGCTTTTCAGAGCCCCGCCGCGAGTGGTGAAAACTGCACTTACCGACGAGTTCTCGACAGTAATGTCGCGCTCAGCGGAATCCGCGACGATCGCGGCTGCCGCCGGCGACACCTGCGGTGCCTCCGCCGTCTGCTGTGTCGAGCCGGCCGTGGTCGCGGCGGGAGGCACCGTCGATGTGGCGGTTGACGGTGCGACTGTCGACGTTTTTGGCGTGTTTGGACCGCCCGGCGGTGAAGGCTTCGGCGGTGGGAACATCGCCTGGTAGGCGTACAGGACGATGAACGACAGGATGACTGCGATGAGAACCCGCTTTTCCATGAATGTCTTTATGATTTCCGGGTGTCAGCGGGAACTGCATCCACGCCGTGGCCGCCAAGCGGGTGACAGCGCGCAAGACGCGCGGCCGCCAGCATGGACCCGCGAATGACCCCGAATCGGTGAATCGCTTCCGCCGCGTACTCGGAGCACGACGGAAGATACCGGCAGGAACCGGCAAACATCGGAGATATCAGGACCTTGTAGCAACGGATTGCCATGAGCGCGAGCCGCTGCGCCACAGAGAGGTCTTCCTTCCGCCTGAAGCCGGAAGCCACACAATCACGAGCGAGAGGCATCTGTTGAGGCAAACAGCCGGGCTGCGCGTCGGACGGTGGCGCGGAAGTCGGATTCAAGGCTGGAATACGTGGCATCGAACAGCTCTCGTCGCGGGATAACCACCACGTCGAGACCCTTGCCAGGCGGCAGCAGATCTGATCGCCTGAAAACCTCTCGTATCAATCTCTTAGCGCGATTTCTCCGGACCGCGTCACCCAGTTTTCGAGACGCCACAATACCGAGTCTCGAGGTCTCGCCGTCATTTGGCGCCACCAGCACCGACAAATATCGTCCCTTCGCGCGCTGCGAGCCGTCGAAAACGCGTTGGAACTCGTCGCGGTGCCTGACGCGGTGCGCCTTCGTAAAGCGCTCGGACGGCATACGTATCTTCCTGCGGACTGGTGAATCCGCGACGACACTACGAGGAGGAAACCGTCAGGCGTTTACGTCCCTTTGCGCGGCGCCGTTTCAACACCTGGCGCCCGTTTTTGGTTGCCATGCGCACGAGAAACCCATGCGTGCGCTTGCGGCGCCGGCGGTTTGGCTGAAACGTCACACTCATTGTCGCGAACCCCTGCAGCGGAAGAAAGATAGCGGAGAAACTTAAATAGTAAACAAACCGTTCAAATGGTGTCAATGAAGACCAGACGGTTGTCGCCCCCGGCACGCTGTGCTACAGTCGCTACCCCCGCGGCGGCCAGCCGTAGGGTCACCCCCCGAAGTTTTCCACAACTGTGGAAAAAAATGTGGAAAAGCAACGGTTTTCAGGCTCCAGGCGGACCTGTTGCCTCGTTCAGGCCCTTTTTGTCGGGGCTGGGATAAGAAAGTGACGAATTTCAACAGTGTGAGTGGCAGGATCGTCAGAATTTCTGGGTAACTGGGACTCACAGCAGACCCCTCCAACAAGGGCGCACTTCCGCGACAGGCGTGCAAATGACCGGCAGTATCTGGGACCAGGTCCTCTCCCGCATAGAGACGAAGGTCAACCGTCACATCTTCTACACATGGTTCAAGCCCACGACCTTTGTCGCCGACGACGGATCAACACTGCGGATCCGCGTCCCCAATGCGTTGTTTCGCGACTGGCTCACCAAACACTATGCGGCTGTGCTCGACGAGGCGCTCGGAGAAGTCGATCGCAGGGGCACCATCATCATCTTCATTTCTGAATCCGCCGAGTTGGCCGAGCCCGCCATGCCCAAAGCTGCCGCATCGGCACCGGATCCCCAGATCTTTCCAGAGTCTGCCGGCGATGGTGACGACTCACCAACCGGGAATCTGGCTCCGCGCTATTCGTTCGACACGTTCATCGTGGGTCCGTCGAATCAGTTCGCGCATGCGGCATGCCGCGCCGTCGCCGAAACGCCTTCACGTTCGTACAATCCGCTGTTCATCTATGGTGGTGTCGGTCTTGGAAAAACTCACTTGATGCACGCCATCGGACATTACGTGCTGAATCATCTCCGTAATTTGAAGCTGACCTACATATCGTCCGAACGCTTCATGAACGAGATGATCAACGCGGTCCGCTACGATCGCGTGCTTGATTTTCGTGAGCGCTATCGAAGTGTCGATATCCTGCTCGTCGACGACATCCAGTTCCTGGCGGGAAAAGAAGGAACGCAGACCGAGTTCTTCCACACGTTCAATTCGCTCTATGACTCGCAGAAACAAATCGTCATCAGCAGCGATTGTCCACCGCACGAGATACCTCAGCTCGAGGAGCGGCTGCGGTCGCGATTCGAGTGGGGACTGATTGCAGATATTCAGCCACCGGACCTCGAGACGAAGGTTGCCATTCTCAAGAAAAAGGCTGAGACCGAGGGGATTCCGCTGCCCGACAACGTGGCGATTTACATAGCCGGCAAGATCAAATCGAACATCCGAGAGCTCGAGGGATCACTCATCCGGCTGATCGCGTACGCATCACTGACGGGGAGAGAAATCTCGCTGCCGCTCGCGCAGGATGTTTTGCGGAACGTGCTGCAGCACGACGAACGAGCGGTCACGATCGAAGGGATTCAGAAGTTCGTGTCGGACTACTACCAGTTGAAACACGGCGAACTCAAGTCGCGCAACAACTCGAAATCGATCGCCATGCCCAGGCAGATTGCGATGTATCTGTGCAAGAGTTTGACGAGCGCGTCACTTCCGGAAATCGGTCGCAGCTTCGGCGGCAAGCATCACTCGACCGTGATCCATTCGATCAGGAAAATCGAAGACATGCGGCAACGCGACGGAAATTTCAACACGCTTATCAACACCTTCATGGAGTCATTTCGGTAACGAATCGGCATGGAACGGGGAGTTTTCAACAGTCTGAACCGACCAGCTTTGATGATGACTTGTGGGCGTTCCGGGAGGCTTCAATTTCCCACCATTCGTGGCCAGAAATCCCCCCGCGGTACCGAAGAAACCTCCACAGCGTAACTCTCAGATTCACAAGGATTAACGGGTCGTTTTCTTGTTTTCAACAGACCCTCTTTATTGTTATAATTCTTTGTTTCCTGATCTCCCTCAACATTAAAGAGATCAGGGCGCCATCACCGAAACGATCGGCGCCTTCCTCCTGAGGTCATCACCGACATGGAACTGGTCGTACGCAAGGCTGATCTGCTGCGCGAACTGCAGTTGTTCCAGGGCATCGTCGAACGCAAGAACACGATCCCCATCCTCGCCAACGTTCTGATCGAGACCGATGGCGACCAGGTCAAACTGCTCGCGACGGATCTCGAAGTTGGCCTCAGAAGCCGCTGTCAGGCGTCGGTCTCGAAAAAAGGATCGCTGACGCTTCCGGCGAAGAAGCTGTACGAAATTATCAAGGCGCTTCCTGAAACGGACGTGCGCATTGAAGAGGACAAGAGCGGCGTCAAAGTGGCAGCCGATCGCTTCGACTCCCGCATGCAGACGCTGCCGCGCGAAGATTTTCCGACGTTGCCCGACGGCACCGGGTCGTATACGGCGACGCTGCCTCGTGATGTGGTCAAGCACATGGTTGCGAAAACGCAATTCGCGATCACCGGCGAGGACACGCGATATTTCCTCAATGGCGCGTTGTTCATTCAACGCTCCGACTCGATGAGCCTGGTTTCTACCGACGGCCATCGCCTGGCGCTGATTACGGTTCCGCGCGACAAGGCGCGCAGCCGCGCGAAGTCCGACGACGAGGAGCGGGTGATTCTTCCGCGAAAGACGCTGCTCGAGCTGGGCAAACTGCTGTCGGAAGGAGAGGGCGATATCCAGTACGAACGCGGCGAGAACCATCTGTTCTTCGAGGTCGGCGGACGGTTGCTGATTTCGCGGATGATCGATGGTCAGTTCCCGGCGTTCGAACGGGTGATTCCCAAGGGGAACGACAAACGCGTCGAATTCGATCGCGATCGTCTGACGAGCGCCGTCAAGCGGGTTGCGCTGCTGTCGAACGAGCGGTCGCGCGCGGTGAAATTCCAGATCGACAAGGGCAAGGTCGAAATTGCGTCGAGCAGTCCTGAATTCGGTGAAGCGAAGGAAGTCGTGATGGTGGACTACACCGCGGCGCCGGTGACGATCTGTTTCAACGCGCAGTATGTGCTTGATTTTCTGGGAGCGGTGGAAAGCGATTCGATTGGCCTCGAGTTCAAAGACGAAATGAGCCAGGCCGTGATGAAACCCATCGGCGCGGAAGGGTATGACTACACCTACGTGATCATGCCGATGAGAGTGTGAGAGCTATTGGTGAATTGGTGGATTGGTGAATTGGTGAATTGCCGCACAACTGTCGCTGGTGCGCCACGAATCCGAATCGCCACTCAAAGAACCTCCAACTCACCAAATCACTAACTCACCAATTCACCAATTCACTAATTGTTTTTGATTGATGTCTGATTTGGAACAGAACGACGAGCAGCGGACCGCCGCGGCCAAGCCGGAGGCACAGATCGTGCCCGAGGCGGCGCCGGCGGCGGCTCACAGAACGTCGGACAACGGCACCGGTGCGCCAGACGACTACGGCGCCGACAAGATCAAGGTTCTTGAAGGCCTCGAAGCGGTCCGGAAGCGGCCGGCCATGTACATCGGGTCCACTGGTGCGCCCGGTCTTCATCATCTCGTCTACGAGATCGTCGACAACTCCATCGACGAAGCGCTTGCCGGGCACTGCGACCTGGTGAATGTCACGCTGCACATCGACAACTCAGTCACCGTGGTCGACAACGGGCGCGGCATTCCTGTCGATCAGCACGCCAGCGGGAGGTCGGCAGCGGAAGTCGTGCTCACGGTGCTGCACGCCGGCGGCAAGTTCGACAACGAGAGCTACAAGGTGTCAGGCGGTCTGCACGGTGTCGGTGTGTCGGTGGTGAATGCGCTGTCCGAGACACTCGACCTCGAGATCTGGCGCAACGCCCAGGTCTACAAACAAAGCTACGACCGCGGCACGCCTGTCGCCGATCTCGAGGTGACCGGTACGACGAAAAAGCGCGGCACCAAAATCACGTTCAAGCCGGATTCGCAAATCTTCGAAACAACCGAGTTCAGCTTCGACACCCTCGCACAGCGGCTGCGCGAGCTCGCATTTCTGAACGGCGGCGTCACCATCACGCTCGACGATGAGCGCGACGGCAAGTCACACAAGTTCCTGTACGAAGGCGGCATCATCTCGTTCGTCGAGTACTTGAATCAGAACAAGGCGACCGTCAACGACAAGCCGATCTACATGCACGGCGAGAAGGACGGCATCGACGTCGAGATTGCGCTGCAGTGGAACGATGGGTATGCGGAAACGGTGTATTCGTTCGCGAACAACATCAACACGCATGAGGGCGGGACCCACTTGTCTGGCTTCCGCTCGGCGCTGACGCGCACGATGAACTACTACGCGACCAAGAACAATCTCGCAAAGGATCTCAAGGACTCGAGCATTGGCGGAGACGACATCCGCGAAGGTCTGATTGCGGTTGTCAGTGTGAAGATTCCGCGGCCGCAGTTTGAAGGACAGACGAAAACAAAGCTCGGTAATACCGAAGTCAAAGGCATCGTCGAAGCAATCCTCAACGACAAGCTTGGCGCTTACCTCGAACAGAATCCGTCCGTGGCCAAGCGCATCGTCGCCAAGGCCGTGGATGCCGCGCGAGCCCGCGAGGCCGCGCGAAAGGCGCGCGATCTGGTGCGCCGCAAGGGAGCGCTGGATAACAGCTCCCTTCCGGGCAAACTCGCTGACTGCCAGGAGCGCGATCCGGCACAGAGCGAGATCTACATCGTCGAAGGAGAATCGGCCGGCGGATCAGCAAAGCAGGGACGCGATCGGCGATTCCAGGCGATTCTGCCAATCAAGGGCAAGATCCTGAACGTCGAGAAAGCGCGCTTCGACAAGATGCTCGGCAGCGATGAGATCAAGACGATGATCGCCGCGCTTGGCTGTGGTATCGGTGCCGAAGATTTCGACATCTCGAAGCTGCGCTACCACCGCGTCATCATCATGACCGACGCGGACGTGGACGGTTCGCACATCCGCACGCTTCTCCTCACCTTCTTCTACCGGCAGATGCGGCAGCTGGTCGAGCACGGCTACGTGTACATCGCACAGCCGCCGCTCTTCCGTGCGAAACGCGGCCGGGCCGAGGTGTTCATCCGCGACGAGCGCGCGCTCGAAACCTGGCTGATGAAGCGCGCGGTCGAATCGCGAGTGGTTGTGCTGCCGGATGGAACAGAGATGTCCGGCGAGCAGCTCGAACACCGACTCGAGCGCCTGATTGCGTTCAGAAAGTTGGTGCAGATCGTCGAACGCCGGGGACCATCCCGTGAAGTCGTGGTCGGCGTGCTCGAGCGAGACGCGAAGGACAAGGCGTTCTTTGCCGATCGCGCCCGCGTCGACGCGCTTGCGGCGGCCCTGACAACGCCGACGCGGACCGTGACCGTGCAGCCCGACGAAGAACACCAGGCGTTTGCGCTGGCGATCGAGGATCGCAGCGGCGGCTATCCGCGGCATCATCGCATCGACCAGGACTTCGTCACGACCGGCGAGTTCCGTACGCTTGCAGCGAGTTACCAGGACGTCAAAGGCATTCGCGGTCCAATGATCGTGAAGACCACCGGATCCGCGCCGGCCGACGACGGTCCTGATGATGTGGTCGAGACTGCCGCGACCGCGAATGAAACCGCCATCGGCGGCGCGCCGCTCGATGAAGCGACCAAGCTTGCCGCGGAACCGAAGCCGCTCGATTCATCGGCTGGTCCGAAGCAGCCGCACAAGGCGGTTCGTGACGCCGATGTCCGCATCGAGTCGCTCGATGAACTCGTGGAATTCTTTACTGCTGCCGGAAAGAAAGGGGTGGCGGTAAACCGCTATAAGGGTCTCGGCGAAATGAACCCGGACACGTTGTGGGAAACCACCATGGATCCGGAACGCCGTTCGCTCGCGCAGGTGCGCGCCGAAGACCACATGGAAGCTGACCTGATGTTCACCACCCTGATGGGCGATCAGGTCGAGCCGCGGCGGAAGTTCATCGAAGACAATGCGCTCGACGTGAAGAACCTCGATATTTGAGCCTTGCAATTGGTGGATTGGTGAATTCGTGAATTGGTGAATTTGGCGCCCTCGCGTAAGTTCGGCGCCGTTCACTCAATTCACCAACTCACCAATTCACCAATCCACCAATTCTTATGACCGACTCCCTGACAAAATTCCCCGTCAACATCGAAGACGAGATGAAGCGTTCGTACATGGATTACGCCATGAGCGTAATCATCGGACGAGCGCTGCCCGACGTCCGCGACGGCTTGAAGCCGGCGCACCGCCGCGTGCTCTATGGCATGCGCACGATGGGCTTGGCGTCGAACCGTGCGTATCGCAAGTGCGCCAAGATCGTCGGCGAGGTGATGGGCAACTATCACCCGCACGGCGACGCGTCGATCTACGACACGCTCGTCCGTCTCGCGCAGGACTTCAACATGCGCTACACCCTGGTCGAAGGCCAGGGAAACTTCGGCTCGGTCGACGGCGATCCGCCGGCGGCGATGCGGTACACCGAGGCGCGGCCGCGGGCGCTGGCCGAAGCGATGATGGCGGATCTCGACAAAGAGACCGTCGACTACGTTCCGAACTACGACGAGACGACCGAAGAGCCCACCGTTCTCCCGACGACATTCCCCAACCTTCTCGTCAATGGCTCATCGGGCATTGCGGTCGGGATGGCGACCAACATTCCGCCGCACAACATGCGCGAAGTGATCGACGGCGTGATCGCCGTCATCGAACAGCGCGGGCAAACGAAAGAATCGCGGCTGAAGGCGATCCTGAAGGCAATTCCTGGTCCGGACTTGCCCACCGGCGGCTTCATTGTCGGCCGCCACGGAATCTTCCAGGCGTATACGACCGGCCGCGGCGCGATCACCATGCGCGCCAAAGCGAAGACGGAGGAATCCAGGAAGGGCGAGAAGATCTCGATTGTCGTCACCGAGATTCCCTATCAGGTCAACAAGAAGCGCCTGCTCGAGAACATTGCGGATCTGGTTCGCGAGAAGACGATCGAAGGCATTTCGGATCTTCGCGACGAATCCGATCGCGAAGGGATGCGGATCGTCATCGAGCTGAAACGCGGCGAGGTGCCGGAGGTCGTCCTCAACAATCTCTACAAGCACACGCAGCTGCAGACGACCTTCGGGATCATTATGCTGGCGATTGTCGGCGGCCGGCCGAAAGTTTTGCCGCTCGTCGAGATCCTCGAGCACTTCGTCGAGTTCAGACGCGAAGTCGTCCGGCGGCGCACCGAGTTCGAGCTCCGCAAGGCCGAGGCTCGTGCCCATATCCTCGAAGGGCTGAAGATCGCGCTGGATCATCTCGATCGAGTGATCGCGCTCATTCGCGCGTCGAAAGCCCCGGTCGAAGCGCGCACCGGCCTGATGACCGAGTTCAAGCTCACGCAGGTCCAGGCACAGGCGATTCTCGACATGCAGCTGCAGCGGCTGACCGGTCTCGAGCGGCAGAAGATCATTGACGAGCTCGTCGAGCTGCTGAAGACGATCGAGCGGCTGCGCGCCATCCTGTCGAGCGACGCGCTGTTGATGGAGGTCGTCCTCAAGGAGCTGAAGGAAGTTCGCGAGAAATACAGCGATGAGCGCCGGACGGTCATCGTCGAGGAAAGCGGCGAACTGCGCATCGAGGATTTGATCGCCGACGAGGACATGGCGATCACGGTGACCAACACCGGCTACATCAAACGCACCGCGATCTCGACGTATCGAGCCCAGCGGCGCGGCGGCAAGGGCCGAATTGGGATGCGCACGCGCGAGGAGGATTTCGTCAGCCATCTCTTCATCGCGTCCACGCACTCCTACATCATGATCTTCTCGGATCGCGGCCGCGCATATTGGCTCCGGGTCCACGAGATACCGGACGTTGGCCCGGGTGGAAAAGGCAAGGCGATCGCCAACCTCGTCGCGATGGAGGAAGGCGAACGAATCGCGGCGCTTCTTGCCGTCAAGGACTTCCCGGAACAGGAAGACCTGCAGTACGTCGTCATGGGCACGCGAAAAGGCGTGATCAAGAAGACGGATCTGTCGGCGTTTCGAAATCCACGCGCCGGCGGGATTATCGCCATGGGTGTCGAGGAGGGAGACTCGGTTATCGCCGTCGAGCTCTCCGACGGCAAGGAACAGATCTTCCTCGGCACGCGTGACGGCATGGCGATTCGTTTCGAGGAGACAGATGTTCGTCCGATGGGACGAACGGCCTACGGCGTACGCGGCATCTCGCTGCGGGATGACGACGCGGTGGTGGCGATGGAGGTCGTTCGCGAGGGAGGCACGCTCCTCACTGTCGCTCAGAACGGTTACGGCAAACGCACTGAGCTCGACGAATACCGCCTGCAGTCGCGTGGCGGCGTCGGCATCATCAACATCCAGACGTCGGATCGCAACGGCAAGGTTGTCGGCATTGCCTACGTCAGCGACGACGATGAGCTGATGATCATCAGCCAGCAGGGGATGATCATTCGCATGCGTGCCGGCGACGTCAGGGCGATCGGCCGCGCGACGCAGGGTGTGCGCCTGATCGAGATGGAAGAAGGGGACGCCGTCGTCGGGATTGCGAAATTAGCGGAGAAAGAGGATGGGAATGGCGAGCCAGAGCAATTGGTGAATTAGTGGATTGGTGAATTCACCAATTCACCAATCCTCTACGCTGGTTCGAGCTTCGCGTACTTCGCGAGCAGCTTTTTCACGCCAACCAGATTAAACCTGACCGTGATCTTCATGTCGTCGTTGTGCTCTTCAACCGCGACCACGGTGCCGACGCCGAACTGCGCGTGCCGGACGCGCATGCCGGATCGCAGTGCCAGCAATGACTGATCCTCGTCCTCGTAGCGGTAGCTCTCCTCCGCTTCCTTGAAACGAGCCGCTTTGCCTTTGCGCCCGTACGGGTTCGTGCGGAACTCGTAATGATTGTGCGTAAAGGTGCTCTGATACGCAGACGAGTAGGTCGGCGCAATGCGTTCGATCAGTTCCGAAGGAATCTCGTCGAGAAAGCGTGACGGTTCTGTCGATTGATATTCGCCGAAGACGCGTCGGCGAGCCGCGCTCGTGAGCACCAGCTGCGATTGGGCCCGTGTCATTCCGACATAACAGAGCCGCCGCTCTTCTTCGATCTCCTCTTCATCCTCACTCGATCGCGAGTGGGGGAAGAGACCTTCCTCGAGGCCGGCGATCACGACGAGTGGAAACTCCAGCCCCTTCGCCGCGTGCATCGTCATCAGCCAGACTTTCGCCTCGCGCGAACCGGACTCCTCGTCTGCCTCCGACAGCAGCGACAGCCGATCGACGAAGCCGCCGAGTGATGCCTCTGGTTCGCGCATTTCGTACTCACGCGCTGCCGACACCAGCTCCATCAGGTTTTCGATGCGCTCGTTGGCTTCTTCCGTATTCTCGTCGCGAAGGTCCTTCAGATAGCCGGTCTGATCGAGCATCTTGCCGATCGTGATGGAGACCGAATCACGTCGCGCCACATCAGCGAGACCGGCAATGAGATCGCGAAACACGCGGAGCGAGGCAATCGCGCGCGCGGCAAGCTTGCCGTCATCGACGGCATACACCAGCTTGGCCCAGAGCGAACGCGCAGAACTCACTTCCTGGAGTCCCGCTGCAAGCAGTGGCGGCGCATCGGCGAGCACCGCATTCGGATCGATTGCCTGCAGCGAATCCATTACGCCTTTGCCAATGCCACGGGCTGGCACATTAATGACCCGCCGCAGGCTGACGTCGTCGTGCGGGTTGATAAGCAGCTTGAGATAAGCGAGCGCGTCCTTGATTTCCTTGCGCTCGTAGAACCGCACGCCACCGATGATTTTGTAGGGAATGTTCTCGCGCATCAGCGAGTCTTCAACCGCACGCGACTGCGCGTTGGTGCGGTAAAGAACCGCCATCATCGCATCGACATCTTCGGATCGGTACTGCTTGATCGAGCGGGTGATGAAATCGGCCTCTTCCAGTTCGTCGTTGCCGCGGAAATAGACAATCTTCGAACCGCCGGCTCGATCCGTCCACAAGCGCTTGTCTTTGCGATTGCGATTCTGCCGGATGACGGCCGTCGCCGCGTCCAGGATCGTCTGCGTCGATCGATAGTTCTGCTCGAGACGGACAACGCAGGCGTCGGGAAAGTCGTGTTCGAAGTCGAGAATGTTGCGCAGGTCAGCGCCGCGCCACTTGTAAATCGACTGATCTGGATCACCGACAACGGCGATGTTGCGATGCGCTTCGGCGAGCCGGCGAATCAGGAGATATTGCGGGCGGTTGGTGTCCTGGTATTCATCAACCATCACGTACTTGAACTTGCGCGCGTAGAACTCGCGGACCGGTTGTGAGGTTTCGAAGAGCTCGACGGTCTTCAGCAGCAGGTCATCGAAATCGAGGGCGTTGGCATCCTTGAGCGCCTGCAAGTAGCGCTCGTAGATCTTCGCAATCTGTTCTTCGCGAATGTTCCACCCCCCGCGAAGGCTCTCGGGCCCTTCCATCCGGTTCTTTGCCTGGCTGATCCGCGAAAGCGCCATCCGCGGCGGCACCAGCTTGTCGTCAATCCCCAGCTCACGCTGCGTTTGTTTCACCACCGCAACCTGATCGGATGAGTCGTAGATGACGAAATCGCGCGAGAGGCCGATCTTGGGCGCCTCGCGCCTCAGCAACCGGGCACACAGCGAATGGAACGTCGACAGCCAGACGCCGCTCGCGGTCGAGCCGATGAGTGACTCGACGCGCTCACGCATTTCCTCGGACGCTTTGTTCGTAAACGTGACCGCCAGCACTTCGTCAGGACCGGCATGGCCGTCGCCGATGAGATACGCGATGCGAAACGTAATGACCCGCGTCTTGCCCGATCCGGCACCAGCGAGAATCAACAGCGGGCCGTCACGGTGCAGCACGGCTTCGCGCTGTTCTTTGTTCAGTTTTTCGAGAAAGGTCATCGGTGATCTTCAGTATAGCTTTCGGATCCGTTGTCCGGGATCCGTTGTCCGGGATCCGACGCTGCGTGCATCCCAATCACGAAAACAGGATCGCGCCGGCGGCGCTCATAACGGCTACAAAGCCCAGGCTTCGCGCGATCAGTTGGCGATTTAGGGATCGCCGCAGACCATGCAACAGCTGACGAGTGCGGACCAGGTCAGACCCGATCTCTGCCGCGGCCTCAGCGGTGACGTACTTCAGGCGGATCGCGACTTCTAGTTGCGTTGCCAGTTCTCCGAGCGATCCAAGAGCAATTCGCACGTGATGTCGATATCGTCGGCCGGGCCCATTCGCGTGGCCTTCGGCAATGTTCGACGGAATCGAAACGGCGGCGCGACGCATCTGTCGGACGAGTTCGTACCTTTCGTCGGTCGGAAATCTCCGGCAAACTTCATAAGTGCTGAGAACGAGGTCCATGGCAGCCTGCCAGGCATCAAGATCACGAAAGCTTAGAACCGTTGTCATCGGTGTCTCCATTTCTACGTCCTCGCGCCGCAAATCTTGCAGTTATTGCCAGGTGCGGCCGCAAACCCTTGCAACCAGAGGGAAGGCGCACCGAATTAGCAAGAACACTGTCCGGAACGGATCCCGGCTCCCGGGCACCGGATCCCGGCTCCCTCCATGGGTGTCTCGGTCGGTGATGGTGTAGTACCATCGCGACAGATGGGATCGACGCTGCTAGAAAAGGTCTGGAACGCCCACACCGTCCGAAAATTGCCCAACGGCCAGACGCAGCTGTTCATCGGCCTGCACCTGATCCATGAGGTGACCACGCCGCAGGCGTTCGACATGATGCGGGCGCGAGGGTGGCACGTGCGTTTTCCCGAGCGCACGATCGCGACGGTCGATCACATCGTCCCGACCCGCGATCAGCGGAGACCGTTTCTCGATGTGATGGCGGAAGACATGTTCTCCGCCCTCGAGCGGAACTGTCGTGACGAGGGCATCCGGTTGTTCGACATGACAACCGGCGCGCAGGGCATCGTCCACGTGATCGGCCCCGAGATGGGACTGACCCAGCCGGGGATGACGATCGCGTGCGGCGACAGTCACACATCAACGCATGGTGCACTCGGCGCGGTTGCGTTTGGCATCGGCACATCGCAGGTGCGCGACGTGCTTGCCTCTCAGTCGCTGGCAATGGAGCCGCTGCGGGTGCGCCGGATCCTTGTGCGCGGGCGACTGGCGCGCGGGGTGTATGCGAAGGACGTCATCCTTGAAATCATCCGCCGCCTTGGCGTCAAGGGCGGCGTGGGCTACGCGTACGAGTACGCCGGCGACACCATCGCGCGCATGTCGATGGACGAGCGGATGACCATCTGCAACATGTCGATCGAAGGAGGCGCGCGCGTCGGCTACGTCAATCCCGATCAGGTGACCTTTGACTACCTTCGCGGCCGACGTTTCGCGCCGCAAGGGGATGATTTCGAGAAAGCCTGCCGATGGTGGAGCAGCATGGCGTCGGACGCAGATGCGTCGTACGACGATCAGGTCGAGATCGATGCCGCGTCGATCCGGCCGACGGTGACGTGGGGAATCAACCCCGGACAATCCGTCTACGTCGACGAGCCGCTGCCAACCCCCTCGACTGCCGCGCAGTCCGATCGATCCAGTATCGACGAGGCGCTGTCGTTCATGGGATTGGCCGCCGGATCGCGCATTCGCGGTACCCGCATCGACGTCGCCTTCGTCGGCTCGTGCACCAACGGGCGTTTGTCGGATCTGCGTGAGGCCGCGAAAGTGATTCGCGGGCGGCACGTGGCGCCGCATGTTCGGGCGCTGGTCGTACCAGGTTCTCAGCCGGTTCGTCTGGCAGCCGAACGAGAAGGCCTCGACCGCATCTTCATCGATGCAGGATTCGACTGGCGCGGCGCCGGCTGTTCGATGTGCCTGGCGATGAATCCCGACAAGCTCGAGGGACGCGAGATCTGCGCGTCGTCGTCAAACAGAAACTTCAAGGGACGACAGGGAAGTCCAACCGGGCGCACATTGCTCATGAGCCCCGCCATGGTGGCGGCTGCGGCCGTCGCAGGCGAGGTGGTCGACATTCGCGAGTTCGTCAATGGCGATTGAGAAGATTCAGCGCATCGAAGGGCGGGGGTTGCCGCTTCCTGGCGATAACATCGACACCGATCGGATTATCCCGGCACGATTCCTCCGCTCCATTACCTTCGAAGGGCTCGAGAAGCATCTGTTCGAGGATGATCGAAACCAGCTTGCTGCCGGAGGATCGACACACCCGGTGGCTGATGGCAGGTACGCGGGTGCGACGATCCTGTTGGTCAACGCCAACTTCGGATGCGGGTCCTCGCGTGAGCACGCGCCGCAGGCGATTCGTCGATATGGCATCCGCGCAGTTGTAGGAGAGTCGTACTCGGAGATCTTCTTTGGCAACTCGGTCGCACTCGGGATGCCGTGCGTCACTGCCGACCACTCTTCACTCGCGGCGCTGATGCAACTCGTGGAAAGAGATCCGGCAGTCCAACTCGTCGTCGATCTCGAAGCGATGCGCGTGTCGGCGGGGGAGAAGACTTTCCCGATTGCGCTTCCGTCGACAGCGCGTGAATCGTTTCTCGATGGAACCTGGGATGCAACCGGACTCCTGCTCGATCGGTTCGAAGAAGTTGAAGCGGTCGCGAAGCGGTTGCCGTACGTGACGAGTAATTGGAGCTAATGCGCCGATCGGGATCCGCTATCCGTTAACCCGGATCCGTGGTCCGGCACGCTCAGAATCCCCGTGATCGGATCCCGGATCCCGGCACTCGACAGTGCTCTACCGGATCCCGGTTGATTCCGTCGTATCTGAAACCTCTCTCATCGTTCGCGCCAGTTCCAGGAATGCTGACGCTGCGCGCGATAACTCTCCTGATCGCCGGTACACGAATCGCACCGATCGCGGCGAACTCAACTCCGGCACTTTCACCGCAACAAGATGGCCGCGCGCGATCTCAGCCAGCGCACATCTCCGCGGCAGCACCGCAACTCCGAGCCCCATCTCTACGGCGCGCTTGATCCCATCGAGGCTGGGCAAGGCAATCTGAATGTTGAGCGCCGCGTGGCGACGCTCGTAGACCCGGAGCACGCGTTCGCGCGCCGGCGATGGGTCGTTGTGAGCAATGACCGTCTCGCGGCCCACTTCTTCAATCGATACTCGCTTTTTCGCTGCGAGCCGATGACCCGGGTTCGCCAGCATGACCAGCTCGTCGCCGCCAAGCGGGATCGATTGCAGCCCCTTGTCGGGTGGTTGAAACGTCAGCACACCGAAATCGAGGCTGCGCTCGAGGAGTTCCGTTGCAATCTGCCTCGACGCCACTCGCCGGACCTCGACGCGCGCCCGCGGGTGCTCGCGCGTGAACTGCTCGATGATGTGCAGGAGCGAATGCACGGCCGCTTCATTCGCACCGATGACGACACGCCCGTGGCGAACGTGCTGCAGCTCCCGGACGGCCGCCTCAGCTTCTGCCGCAAGGCGCAGCAGTCGGATCGCATGCTCCTGCAGCAGCAGGCCCGCTTCGGTCAGGGCGCCGTTGCGCGATGTCCGATCGAACAGCTTGTCGCCAAGTTCATCTTCCAATCGCCGGATCGCCTGGCTGATGGCCGGCTGCGTTCGATGCAGTTTCTTGGCGGCCTTCGAAAAGCTTCGATCGTGTGCGACGGCGACAAACGCGTTGAGGTCCTGCAACTGCATTTCGGCATCATAAGGAATATTGATAAAAAGTCAAAAACGATAAATTTGACTAAACACCCCGGGACGGGTTCTACTGTCATGGGAGGACTTATGTCTACCGATCGGCTGACCATCTTCGATACGACACTGCGTGACGGCGAACAGGCGCCCGGCTTCTCCATGCGGATCGACGAGAAGCTCAAGCTCGCGCGCCAGTTGGCGACGCTTGGGGTCGACCTCATCGAAGCCGGTTTTCCGATTGCCTCGGAGGCGGACGCCGAGTCGGTCCGTGTGATATCGGAGCAGGTACGCGGCCCGGTCATCGCCGCGCTCGCGCGTTGTCATCCCGCCGACATCGATCGCGCAGGAGAAGCGCTCGCCACCGCCCCCCGCCGTCGCATTCACGTCTTCATCGCCACATCGGATCTCCACCTGCAACGCAAACTGCGCATGACGCGCGAGGCGTGCCTTGACGCCGCGGTCGCCGCGATTCATCGCGCCCGCCGCTTCACCGAAGATATTCAGTTCTCGGCCGAGGACGCGACCAGAAGCGACATGGATTTCCTGTGCCGCGTCATCCAGGAAGTGATTTCCGCCGGCTGCACGACGGTGAACCTCCCCGACACGGTCGGGTACTCGACGCCTGACGAGATTGGCGAATTCTTCCGCACCGTTCTGAGCCGCGTGGCCAACGCCGGGCACGCCACGTTCAGCGCACATTGCCACGACGATCTCGGCCTGGCGGTGGCGAACACACTCGCTGCCGTTCGCGCCGGCGCCCGCCAGGTCGAGTGCACGGTGAACGGCATTGGCGAACGCGCGGGCAATGCGTCGCTCGAAGAGATCGTCATGGCGACTCGCGTTCGCTCCGATCTGCTGCCGTACACGACCGGCATCGAGCCACGCGAAATCTACCCGTCCAGTCAGATGCTCACCGCGCTCACGGGCGAAGCGGTGCAGGCGAACAAGGCCATCGTCGGCCGCAACGCATTCGCGCATGAAGCGGGGATTCACCAGGACGGCATGCTGAAGGATCGCCGCACGTATGAAATCATGCGGCCTGAAGAAGTCGGCGTCCCGCAGGCGACGCTCGTCATCGGCAAGCATTCCGGCCGTCACGCCGTGCAGCGCCGCTGCGAGCAGATCGGTCTCGCGCTCGAGCGGCACGAAGTCGAAACCGTGTATTGGGCGATCATGGCGATCGCCGATCGCGAGAAGGTCGTCAGCGATCGCGATCTCGCCGATGTCATCGGCCGCATTCGCGGCAAACGTCAGACCACCGGCACCGCCGCGAGCGTGACCGATTTCAACGGCACCCCCGCGGAAGTCGGATACGGGCACGGGGTTTAATCCCTAATCACTGATCACTCACCTGGATCACTCATCCTCGGATCGCCGAATCGTCGCATCGATTCAGGATTCGGCGATTCAAGGATCAGCAATTCACGATTAGCGAATAGTGATCAGTGATTCAACGCGCCTCAATGAAAGCGTCGATCCTTCTCCTGCCGGGCGACGGTGTCGGCCCCGAAGTCGTCGCCGGCGCGGCGTCCGTCCTTGAAGCGGTTGCGTCACGATTCGGCCATCAGTTCGATCTGCACAGCGCGCTGATTGGCGCGGCAGCACTCCGGCAGAACCTTCCGCCGCTCCCAGACGACACACTCGCAGCTGCACGCCAGGCACACGCGATTCTGCTGGGCGCGGTTGGAGATCCGTCGTTCGACAAAGGCGACTCGAGCCGGCGGCCGGAAACCGCGCTGCTGCAGATCCGTCGCGAGCTGAAACTGTATGCGAATCTTCGCCCGGCGAAGATGTGGCGCGGTCTCGAAGCGGCGGGGCCCGTGAAACCCGAAGTCGTCTCCGGCACGGACATGCTCGTCGTCCGCGAGCTGACGGGAGGTCTGTATTACGGCGAGCCGAGAGGGATCGCGGCGGACGGCAGCTCGGCGCACAACACAATGCGCTACTCGCGATCCGAGATCGAACGGATTGCGCGACGTGCATTCGACGCGGCGCAGCTGCGTCGTAAGCGCGTGACCTCGGTGGACAAGATGAACGTGCTCGAGACGTCGAGGCTCTGGCGACAAGTCGTCAGCGAGGTTGCGTCGAGCTACCCCGACGTCGCGCTCGACCACATGCTCGTCGATTCCTGTGCCATGCGGATTGCGCTCGCCCCCGCGAGTTTCGACGTCATCGTCACGGAGAACATGTTCGGCGACATCCTGTCCGATGAAGCCGGCGCGGTGGTGGGATCGCTGGGACTTCTACCGTCGGCGAGTCTGGGCGACGGCACCGGGCTCTTTGAACCGGTCCATGGCTCCGCGCCGGACATCGCCGGAAAGAACATCGCCAATCCGATAGGCGCGATCGGATCAGCGGCGATGTTGCTGCGTCATGCGCTTGGTTTAGACAGGGAGGCCGCTGTGGTCGAGTCGGCGATAGGGGCGGCGCTCGCCGCTGGTTATCGGACTGCCGATATTGCAGTCGGCACCGAGCGTCGTCTTGGAACTAAGGAAATGACGGACGCTATTGAATCACTCATCACTGATCACTAATCGCCGAATCCCTGATCCTCGAATCGCTGAATCGCTCAATCCAGATCGATTCAGCGATGCATCTATGGTTGATTCAAGGATCAGTGATTCGCGATCAGTGATCAGTGATGAGTGATTACTCTACGGTTACACTCTTCGCGAGATTGCGCGGTTGATCGACGTCGCACCCGCGACGAATCGCGATGTGATACGCGAGCAGCTGCAGCGGCACGACCATCAGCACCGGCGTCAGTAGCGGGTGCGTCTCCGGGATTTCAATCAGAAAATCGTTAGTCGGGTCGAGCAGGCTGTGGATGCTCTCGTGTCCCTGCGTCGTCAACGCGATCACCGAGCCGCCTCGTGCCTTCCCTTCCTGAATGTTGCCGATCATCTTTTCGAAAACATGATCGTGCGGCGCGATCGTGACGACCGGCATCTTTTCGTCGATCAGCGCGATCGGCCCGTGCTTCATCTCGCCGGCAGGGTAGCCCTCCGCGTGAATGTATGAGATCTCTTTGAGCTTCAACGCGCCTTCGAGTGCGATCGGATAATTGATGCCCCGGCCAAGATACAGAAAATCGCTGCGCTGATAGAACTTCTTCGCGATCTCCTCGGTGATGCCCTCGCAGGCAAGCGTCTTTTCGAGAAGCAGGGGCAGTTGGGCCAGGCCCTCGACATGTGGCTGCGCCGCGTCTGGCGTCAGCGTGCCGCGAATCTGTCCCAAATACATCGCCAGCAAGTGCAGCGCGACGATCTGGGTCGTGAACGCCTTGGTTGATGCGACGCCGATTTCTGGTCCCGCATGTGTGTAGACGGTGCCGTCCGTTTCGCGCGTCGCCATGCTGCCGACAACGTTGCAAATGGCAATGCTTTTCGCGCCTTTCTTCTTTGCCTCACGCAGCGCCGCCAGCGTGTCTGCGGTTTCTCCCGATTGCGTGATGATAATCGCGAGCGTGTTCGCGGACACGATCGGATCACGGTAGCGATATTCGGAACCGTAATCGACGTCCACCGGCACTCGCGCCAGCGCTTCGAAGAGGAACTTTCCGACGAGCGCGGAATGCCACGACGTGCCGCACGCGAGAATGACGATGCGCTCGGCCTGCCGCAGCACCTGGTCGGGAATTTCAATCTCGTGAAGAAAGACTCTGCCGCTCTCCTGCGACGCGCGTCCGAGAACCGTTTCTTTTACCGCCCACGGCTGCTCGAAAATCTCCTTGAGCATGAAGTGCTTGTATCCGGCCTTCTCCGCCATGACCGGATCCCACGATACCTTCGTGCTCTTTTTCGATACTCCACGCCCTGAATAATCCGTGAACTCGACGCCGGCAGGCGTGATGACGGCGATTTCCTCGTCGCCGAGAAACACGACGTCGCGTGTGTGGCTCAGGATCGCCGGAATGTCCGAGGCAACGAAGAATTCTCCATCGCCGAGACCGACAACAATGGGAGGGCCATTACGAACCGTGACGATTTTGTTTGGATCGTCGGCCGAGATCAGCACCAGCGCGAACAGGCCTCTCATGTAGAGCAGGGCGCGCCGCACCGCGTTCTCGAGACCGTCGTCTTTCATTTCCCGCTCGACGAGATGCGCAACAATCTCGGTGTCGGTTTCGGTAACGAACGTGTGCCCTTCTCGCTGTAGTTGCTGCTTCAGGTCGAGGTAGTTCTCGATGATCCCGTTGTGGACGACGACGATCCGGCCGGTGCAGTCGCGATGTGGATGCGCGTTCTCTTCAGTGGGTCGACCGTGCGTCGCCCATCGCGTGTGGCCGATGCCGTACTCGCCATCGATCGGAGTTGTAGCGATGACCTCTTCAAGACGCGCAAGCTTGCCCGCGCTCCGCCGGAGATCAATCGCGCCGTCGCGAACGACGGCGACGCCGGCTGAATCGTAGCCGCGGTACTCGAGTCGTCGCAGGCCGTCGATCAGAATCGGGACCACGCGCTTCGAACCGATGTAGCCGATGATGCCGCACATGTGACTGTCCTTCGTCGTCGGCAGGATTTCAAGGCCGCGCCGCGGATCATGGGTGCCGCTTGCCGCGCGACTTCACCCAGCCTTCTTTGTTGACCTGCTTGCCGCGGGCGATGGCCAGTGATTCGGCCGGCACGTCTTCGGTAATCGACGATCCCGCGCCCACGTAGGCATCGCGTCCGATACGAACCGGAGCGATCAGTTGAGAATCGCTGCCAATGAAGGCACCGTCCTCAATCACCGTTTGATGTTTCGCCGTGCCGTCATAGTTGCACGTGATCGTGCCGGCTCCGATGTTGACCTTCTCGCCGATTGTTGCGTCGCCGAGATACGCGAGGTGACTGGCTTTCGATCCTCTTCCCAGCACCGTTTTCTTGAGCTCGACGAAATTTCCGACCTTGGCGTCCTCGCTGACGTGCGATTGCGGCCTGAGATGTGCGAATGGACCCAACTGTGCGCCACTGGCGATGTGCGAGTGGAATATCACGCAGAAATTGTTGATGATCGCTCCGTCCTCGACCGTCGAATTCACGATCCGGACGCCGGCGTGGATCTCGCACCGCGAGCCAATCCGCGTTGCGCCTTCGAGGAAGACGCCAGGATGAATGATCGTGTCGGCGCCGATGGTGACATCCGGATCGATGTAGGCCGTTGATGGATCGACGAGCGTCACCCCGGAAGCCATGAGCTCGTCGTTCTTGCGCGCTCTGAGAATCGTCGCCACTTCTGCCAGCTCCTTCCGGCTGTTCACGCCGCGAATTTCGTCGCGATCCTCCAGCATGACGGTTTCAACCGGCAAACCCTCGGCGCGATAAATCCGCACCAGGTCCGGCAAGTAGTACTCGCCCTGGGCGTTTGCCGAACCGATCGACCGCAGTGCCCCGAATAGCGGCTCCAGATCGAACGCGTAGACGCCGCTGTTGATCTCTGCGATCGCGCGTTCTGCCGGTGATGCGTCCTTGTGCTCCACGATCGCCGCGATTCGACCATTGTCGCGAACGATGCGGCCGTAGCCGTCGGGATTCGCGACGACCGCGGTCAGCACTGTCGCGGCCGCCGATCGCTCCTGGTGCGTCCTCACCAGTCGCGCGAGCGTCTCGGTGCGCAGCAACGGAACGTCGCCGGAAAGCATCACCAACGTTCCGCGCATCCCCTGCAACAGCGGCTCGGTCTGCAGCAGCGCGTGCCCCGTGCCGAGCTGCGGTTCCTGCGATGCAAAGCCAAGGCCCAGCCGTTTCCCGATTGCTTCCTTGACCTGTTGGGCCTGATGTCCAACGACGATGACGACTGACTGGGGGTCGAGTGAGTCGGCGATGCGAAGAATGTGGGTGATGAGGGGTAATCCGGCAGCGGAATGTAACACTTTGGGCACGGTCGAGCGCATCCGCGTGCCTTTGCCGGCCGCGAGTACGACGACGTGAAGATCACCCATACAGGCGTCTAGTGTACCTGTACAGCGGATCGCAAGGCCGTTATGCGGCTCACAACGAGAATGTTGTCCGCGGTGTGCAATGAGCCGCGTAACGGACTAGGCGCGCCACGGGCGCGCCCGCCGCAGCGGAGCGGGGCAGGGATCCCCGCGAGCGGAGGGTAAGGGGTCCGGGGGCGAAGCCCACCGGATCTCGTATAGTTATCGCCGGCGAACAGGCCGGCGTCGGTTTGGAGCGGGCGGCGTGTCCAGGGCATCACGGAATCGGTCGTGATGACGGATGCCATCGAGATCGGGATCCTGCTTGGCTAGTCCGCGATTGTCTGGATTAAGGGCAATTGCCTGTTGTAAGTGCTCGATCGCCTCGTCTCCGCTGTTCCGCATACCTAAGGCGACGGCCATGATGTAGTGCGCGTGATCGTTTTCTGGGTCTTCCCCTAATGCTTGCTGGAGATGATCGAGTGCTCTAGTGTGATCCCCGGAATTTAGCGCCACGGTTGCAGCGTACACACGCTCCTGAGGGGTCTTTGGCGCTGGAGCAGGCTGACGCGACGTCTCGCGCTCGCAGACCCGCAGGTAAAGCCGCGCACGTTCAAGCAGCTCCCGTTCTTCCGGATACCGCTCCAGGACTGCCCGGAAAAAGCTCGCCGCGCCGGCAAAATCATGCTTTTGGAGCGCTTGGACACCGCGCTCATAGATGGCGACGGCCTCGTAGAATCCCGGTTTGCGCGGAGGCGGCGGCGGAGCGGGCTCCGACGCCGGTGGCGCCGTTGGAAGTGCCGCCTCTGTCCTCTGGGTCGCGACGCGGGGCCGTGAGTTCGCCGCGACGGCCTTTCTACTGTTTTTCTTGGTATTGTTGTGGGCCCGTTTGACGCGCCGAATGGATTTGGCGGGTGTCTTCACGGCCCGGCGCTGCTTCGCCATGCGACTCCTGCACGTTGGCCGCGGTGACAGTAGCAAAACAGCTTCCGAAGGGTCAAGCGGTCGCGTATCTGCGTCGCGACAGCGCACCGATTATATCTATTGCCCTATTTCTTGCCCTCCTCTAGAAGATTAAACACCTCGCGATTCGACAGGCCGTGCCTCTTTGCGAGCGTCCGGATCGCATCTCGCCGCGTTAGCACCGTCGAGTCTGTTAATTGACCTATTTCATCCGATAACTGCTGCGCCGAAGGCGTAGTTTTCTCCTTTTTAATGCTATCGGACGCCCCCGTGACTACGACCGTAAACTCGCCGCGCTCCTCGAAAGCGCGAGTCAGCTGCTCGCTAATAGGTCTTATGACCAATTGCTCGTGGGCCTTAGTCAGCTCACGCCCTAAGGCAACTACCCGATCCCCAAACAGCTGTAACATATCCTCCAGTGTGGGTCGTATTCGGTGCGGTGCCTCGTAGAACACGAGAACCCTGGTCTCGGGGGCCAGCCTCTGCAGCCAGCGTTTTCTATCGGATGACCTAGCCGGAGGAAACCCGAGAAAAAGGAACTCGTCATGCGGCAAACCCGATACCGAGAGCGCCGCGATGGCCGCATTCGGTCCGGGAATCGGTTGCACGTTAATCCCGGCCCGATGAGCTTCAGCGACGAGGTGGACGCCAGGATCGGAAATGACCGGAGTGCCGGCGTCCGATACCAAGGCGATCGAAACGCCCGCGAGCAGCTGGGCAACAAGCGACTTCGTTTTTGATCGCTCGTTGTGCTCGTGCAGGCTCGTCGTGCGGGTCGAGATCGAGTAGTGTTGGAGAAGACGCGCGGTCCGGCGAGTATCTTCCGCCGCGATCAGGGCGACTTCGCGCAGGACGCGGAGGGCCCGTAGCGTAACATCTTCGAGGTTGCCTATGGGTGTTGCCACCACATAGAGAGTGCCCGGCATGTCGTCCCGCCGGCCGATTGTACCAAATGTATTCAGCCGAACCCCTGCCGCATTTCGTTGACGAATATCTGTCGTATCTCTACGAGGTTCATCCAACCACCGCCACGTTTGATGG
>JBKPSH010000085.1:0-106329 GCA_046734955.1 Acidobacteriota bacterium | reverse complement strand
GAGTTCGAGAGGCTTCGAGGGATCCAGGTACGCACGAACGCGCTGCCAGTCGGAGTATCCCTCCAGCACCTGACCGTTCGCTCGCCGAACGCGGTCGCCGGCCCGGAGGCCTGCGCGCGCGGCGATGGAATCCGGCTTCAGTTCCGCGACGACGACGGTCGTGCCGTCGAACTGCGGTAGAAATCCGAGCGGTGCCACCCGTAACACGTCGCACGTCACGAGGAGCGCAAGGTAGACGACGTAGGACGACGCGGCGAGCGCAACTCCCCATCGAAGGAGCGGCGACGTGCGATCGGAGCGGCGCAAGTCATCCGTCACGGACGCGTCTGTCCTCCGTCATGAGTCTCCGGGCTCTCATGGATTTCAGCAGAAAGAAAAGATCGAGAAACCGTCCGCATCACGACCGTTCCCGCGGAAACAGTTCGGCGAAGACGCGCTAGTCGGGAGGAACGGTCACAAATTTTACCACGCCACCCGGTCGCCCCGGCACGGCCGTCCCGTGACACGTCCGGTTCATTCGCCTTCGATCGTCAAGACGAGCGACACGGAACTGCTGCAGGCGGTTCACGAGTTCCTGCGTTACCAGATCATTGAGCGTCACACCGGTGATCCGCTGGACTTGAAGCGGTGACGATGGGATACACACGTTGTTCCGCGGCGCATCCGCGGGTGTAGGATGCGTCGTGGTCGGGCACTTGTGGACCCGCCGAGCTCGCGCAGCGGGTTTGGGGGAGCCATAGACGAGGGGAGCTGTCGATGCGGACTCGATCCCATCTCAACGCGCTATTCGCGCTCTTGTTGCTCGGCGTTGCGAAGGCTGCGGAGGCGCAGGTCCAACCAGAGCTCGCCAAGCGCTATTTCGACGAAGCCAAGAAGCTCTGCGAGAGAGACGCGGGACGGTTGTGGGGAGTGTCACTCTGTGGTCCGATGGTGATCGTTGACCAAGCGACCGGAACGCGTGCCACAAGTCAGCCGGAACCGGAGGGGCCGCCACCCCGATTGCCGGGTCTCGTGGACGGCCCCGTCTCCTGGGGCGGTTTGCGGTGGTTTAGCTTCCCGTTGTACATGCTCCCGGAGAACGATGCCGAAGTACGTCAGCAAGTGATGCTTCACGGGCTGTTTCATCGCATTCAGCCCGAGCTTGGATTAATGACAGAGGACGGCTTCAACGAGCATCTCGATACGCTCGAAGGGCGCGTCTGGATCCAACTCGAATGGCGAGCGCTCCGCCGGGCGATCGAATCGAGCGGGAGCGACCGGGCCCAGGCGATCGCCGATGCACTGGCCTTCAGACGCGAACGCCGCCGTCGGTTTCCTGGCGCGGCGGAGAACGAACGGCGCGACGAGATTCGCGAAGGGCTTGCCTCCTACACGGGCATCGCGGCCTGGGCCAATTCGCCGGCGGATGCCCACCGAGCCGCAGCATCAGCGCTCGCAGGAGGCGAATCGTCGCCGGCCTTCGTTGGAAATTTCGAAGCCGCATCCGGACCCGCCTACGGTGTGCTGCTGGACGATCTCCTGCCGGAATGGCGCCGACAGGTTCGCAGCACCTCGGACCTTGGCGACTTACTCGCCTCCGCAACCAACAGGCCACCCACGACGGATGTGGCCGGGGCAGCGGCGCGCTACGATGGGGCGAGGCTGCGAACGGCGGAGGAGGCGCGCGATCGGGCGCAGCAGGTCCGCGTCGCCGAGTTGCGTCGACGCTTCGTTGATGGGCCCGTGCTGACGATGCCTGGCACGGGCAGCGGCACCAGCGACACCACCGGCAGCGTCGGCATTCCGGGGGTCGGTACCGTGTTTTTTCGCAATTTCACCCTTTCCGCTCAATGGGGCCGTCTCAATGCCAACGGCGGCGTCTTGCGCGCTGCCGATGGGGCCACACTGTCCGTACCGGTCACCGGATCACTCGAAGGGACCACCCTGCAGGGGGATGGCTGGAGCGCCACTCTGAATTCCGGGTGGGTGGTGCGACCGGCACCGCGACCTGGCTCATTCGTGATCGTTCGCGAGAAATGATCCTTTGGTTTGGCTTGGAGGCAGCGAAACTTATCTTTTCCTCCTGAAGTGGTGAACACCACATTGAACTGGAGATACCTGTCAACGTAATATCTGTTCATGACAGATATCAGCGGGCGCGCACTCGACCACGAGCTGAAGCGCGGATCGGCCGAGCTGCTGATTCTGTCGCAGCTCGACGCGCGGCCGCGGCACGGTTACGAGCTCAGCAAGATGATTCAGACGCGGTCGGCTGGCCAACTGAGGTTCCATGCCGCTGTGCGACGGGTGATAGGAGACGAGCATGCCTGACCGTTCGACAAGCTCACCGTCACCCGCGGAATCGAGGGGTGACTGGGCGCGATACGTTCGCCCGCGACTCGCGTCGCTTCGCCTGTCGCCGACGCGCGAGAACGAAATCGTCGACGAGCTCTCGCAGCATCTCCATGACCGCTACGCGGAGTTGATTGCAGGGGGCGCGTCAATTGATGACGCCACCCGTCTGACCCTCGCCGAGTTCCGGGACGGAAACGTCCTGGCAGAGTACATGGCACCACTCCGACAGGCGCATTCGCCATCGGCTCTCACGCCCGGAGCCTCGTCCGGACAGCTTCTGGCAGACTGCTGGCGCGACCTGCGGCACGCCGCGCGTTCGTTCCGGAAACATCCGGGGTTCCCCGTGACGGCGATACTGACGCTGGCCATTGGAATCGGCGCTTCGACGTCCGTGTTCAGCGTGGTGTATGGCGTCTTGCTGCGACCACTGCCCTTCAGTGAGGCGGACCGCCTGGTCGGAATGTGGCACGCGGCACCCGAGCTCGGCTTCGACCTCTTCAACCAGAGTCCCGCGACCTACTTCACCTATCGTGACGAGAACCGCGTGTTTGAGGACGTCGCGCTGTGGGCTCCGTTTCCTGACGTCTCAGTCACGGGCCGCGGCGAGCCGGAACGCGTCCAGGCCCTTTACGTGACCGATGGCATGTTGCCGATCCTCAGAGTGCAACCGGTTCTCGGCCGGATCTTTACCAAGGCTGATGACTCGCCGGGCAGTCCGGATCGCATGATGCTGACGTACGGCTATTGGCAGCGGCGGTTCGGCGGCGCTCGAGACATCGTTGGTCAGACCCTGCAGATTGACGGTAAGCCCCGTGAGGTCGTCGGTGTACTGCCGTCATCCTTCAGGTTCCTCGATAGAAATCCTGCGGTTCTGCTACCGTTTCGGCTCAACTCCGCAGGCAGCAACCTGGGAGGCTTCAGCTATAACGCCATCGCGAGGCTCAAGCCGGGCGTCACAATCGTTCAGGCAGACGACGATGTGGCGCGGATGATTCCGCTGGTGTGGGAGCGCTTCCCACCGCAGGCTGGCGAGCAGGAAATACGGCTGCGGCCGAATCTTCGTCCGCTGTCCGACGACGTGATCGGCACGGTCGGACGCGTGCTGTGGACTCTCTTGGGCACCGTCGGAATCGTGCTCGTGATTGCCTGCGCCAACGTGGCGAATCTTTTTCTCGTTCGGGCCGAAGGACGTCGGCGAGAGCTCGCGGTGCGAACTGCGCTGGGCGCGAGGCGACGCCGGCTGGCTCAAGGGCTCCTCACCGAATGCGCGGCGCTCGGACTCGCCGGCGGCGTGCTGGGCCTGGGGCTCGCCCGTGCGGGCATTGGCCTGCTCGTCTGGCTGGCGCCTTCAGGGCTACCGCGCGTCGAAGAAGTCGGCCTCTATCCGGTCGTGCTGCTCTTCACGGTCACGATTGCGATCGTAGCGGGGCTTCTTTTCGGCCTACTTGCCGTGCTCAAGTTGGGGCCGCCGACCCTGACGGCGCTACACGAAGGCGGCCGGTCGGTGAGCGAGGGTCCGGAACGGCACCGCACCCGCAATACGCTTGTCGTCGCGCAGGTCGCGCTGGCACTTGTGCTCCTGGTGGTCTCGGCTCTCATGGTTCGCACGTACATTGCCCTGCGCCATGTCGATCCCGGCTTCACGCGTCCGGAACAGGTCCAGACCCTACGCATCGCCATTCCGGAGACGGTTATGAGCGATCCGCAGCAAGTCGTGCAAGCGCACGAGCAGATCGCCCATCGCCTGCGACAGATTCCCGGCGTGCAATCGGTCGGATTGGGTTCGTCCATCACGATGGACGGCACTTACTTCAATGGCTCAATCCTTGTCGAGGCGTTCCCTGAAACCGGGGGACGAAATCGCCGATTTCGTCGCCACAGATTCATCGCACCCGGCTACTTCGAAACCATGGGAAACCCCGTTCTCATGGGACGCACGATCACGTGGAGGGACATTTACGAGGATGCCCTTGTGGCGGTCGTCTCCGTGCAGCTCGCCCGCGAGTACTGGGCGGATCCCGCGCAAGCCGTCGGCAAACGCATTCGCGTCAGCCCCAACCAACCCTGGCGCGAGATCGTGGGGATTGTCGGAAACGAGCTCGATGATGGCCTGAATCAGTCCCCACCTGCGATCGTGTACTGGCCAATGGCGGCGAAGCGGTTCCTGGATCAGCCGTTCGTTTCTCGGACGATGTCGTACGCCATCCGATCGGACCGAATCCATTCGTCCGACTTCCGCCGGGAACTCGAACAAGCGGTCTGGTCGGTGAATCCCAACCTCCCGCTCGCGAACGTACGGACGCTCGCGGACATCCGGGCAAAGTCGATGGCCCAGACATCGTTCGCCCTCACGATGCTCGTCATCGCCGCGACAACGGCGCTGCTCCTCGGCGTCATCGGTCTTTATGGCGTCATTGCCTACATCTCGGCACAGCGCACGCGCGAGATCGGCATACGCATGGCGTTCGGCGCGCAGCGGCGAGATGTCTGCCGCCTCTTCGTCCGCCATGGTCTGTGGTTGACGGCATGTGGCGTGGCAATTGGCATTGGGGCGGCGCTGGGGTTCACGCGGCTGATGTCTTCACTCGTGTTTGGTGTCACCACGACGGATGTCCTCACCTACGTGACCGTGTCGGCGATTCTGGGAGGCATGGCGTCGCTCGCGTCGTATCTTCCCGCGCGACGTGCGGCGCGTGTAGACCCGCTCCGCGCCCTCCGCTGGGATGCATAAAGTGCTCTCTTTGCCCATCCGGACCGTTACTCGTGCCGCAGAGTGCTCCGACGGCGCCGATCACGCGGAGCCAGTCCACAGTAGAGGCCGTGATCTCATCGGACGCGTTCTCCTGTCTTGACTGCCGTTCGTATCCACAGTCGTTCGAGCGCGTTCTCCAGGGCTCTCGCGCCATCGGCGGCGGTCGCATGGCGCCACGCGATGAATCCATCAGGACGAATCAGCACCGCGCCGTCGGCCTCCACTCTGTACGCGGCGGAAAACCGATCTGCCACATCCTCGAGATCACCGGCCGGCTGCATGCCGTGCCACACGATGCCAAGCGCACACGCCGCGGAACTGTGACGTACGTGGTTAGACCACTCGTTCCCAGTCGGTCCCGAAACGAGGCCCCAGCGATCGCTGAAGAGATCGATCGTTGAAAGGCGCGAGCCGCGATGTGTCACGACGAGATGCGGCGCTCGCGAACCGGGACGGCCCGACGGCGTCCGGGGATCTTCGAAGAGATCGTCCACGCCGCTGCTGTTCTCCTCGACGAACGCGCCCGCCGGGTAGCGGTAGCCGAAGATGACGGCGTTATCGTCTTTGATCGGCTCGGGCGGCGGCAGCCTTCGGCTCGGATCTTTGAACCAGGCCTGGAGCCGTGCGAGCGCCTGCGCAACGGTTCGATCCGCGATCGGGCGTCGTTCAGCGTCATACGTGTGCAGGAGGTCCGGTCCCGCGGTCTCCTTACCAACTGCTTCGAGCTTCCACGCAAGGTTGTGCGCGTCCTGAATCCCGGTGTTGCCGCCGAAGCCGCCCGTCGGCGGCATGACGTGCGCACTGTCGCCGATCAGGAACACGCGTCCCACGTGGAAACGGTCGGCCACGGCCGCCGCCGCTTCCCACGGGCGAGCATCCACGACGTCAACCTCCACTTCCGATCGGCCCGCCGCGCGACGAATCAGGTCTCGACAGTGATCGGGTGTGAAGTCCTCGGCGCGCTCGCCCCGGTCCGGCACGAACTGCACCGCCATCAGCCACCGGCCGTCGCCGCGCGGGACGAGCGTGCCGTTGATATCGGTCACGAACACCGATCGAATCGCGCGGCCATCGATCACGCTGGGCAGATCGGCCTCGAAGATGACGTTCATCCAGTGTTGCAGGACGCCCGGACCGTGCCGGCGGATGCCCACCGCCTCCCGGACAGCGCTCTGCGTACCGTCTGCGCCGATCAGGTACTGGGCGCGAACAGCGCTCTCCGCACCAGTCGATCGGTCGCGAATCCGCGCGACGACCTCGTCACGCGACTGTGTGAAGCTCACCAGCTCCGTGTTGAAGCGCACGTCGGCGCCATGGCGCTCGGCATGGGCACGCAGGATCGGTTCGAGCTGATCCTGATCGCAGGTCGCTGCTGTCGTCGGACTGATGTCGCTCGTATCGGACGGCGGAATCCACTGCCATGATACCTGGGAGTCAGCCAAATGCTTCATCCTGGCGACGGACGCAGACCGCTCGTCGATCAGATCGCGATCGCGAATCTCGGCTTCGATGCCGGCGCCGCGATAGATCTCCATCGACCGCGTCGAGATCCCGCGGAAGTTGTACTGAATCGCCGTCCGGGGGTGGCGTTCGACGACCAGGCACGGCACGCCGCGTCGAGCGAGGAGCATCGCTACCGTGAGGCCATTGAGACTGCCGCCGACGACGAGAACTGACGTGCTGGATTCCATGCTACGATCCTCGCAGATTGTTTAGTCGTATCAACTATCAATGCGACCGTCAACCTCATTGGTTCGCGGGCGGATGGGCTTGAGCGTGCGGCATGATGAGTAAGACGAACGACGCATTGGCGCGACGTGTGTGGCAGGCGCTTTTCGATCTGTTGGTTCGATCCGCACCGGTCAGGACGGAGAGCCTGGCGCGGCGCGGATTGACACCCAACGATTCGCGCGCGCTGTTCGGTCTCGACGCCCGAACCGGACGCTCGATGCGATCACTGGCCGACGAGTGGCGGTGCGACCCATCCAACGCCACATTTATCGTCGATCGTCTCGAGGAATTGGGGCTGGCGTCGCGCCAGCCGCTGCTGAACGACAAGCGCGTGAAGCTTGTCGTGTTGACGCGAAAGGGCGAGAAGACGCGGACGGAGCTGCTCCAGGAGTTTCATCAGCCGCCGTCCGAGTTCAACCGGCTCGACCGCGCCGATCTCGAAGCGCTCGAGCGCATCGTCGCAAAACTGACGCCCCCGCCGGCGTCGGCCGTCGCCTCACACCACCGTTAGCCTGGTCGGGCCTTCGAGGGAAGTTAAGCGAGCGGTTGTCGCGAGTTGCTGACGACCTCGAACGGTTGAGATAGTTGCATTCGCTAAACTAATGTGATGAGCAGCCTTGCTCGCCTGCTAGCGTGCAATCGATCACGAAGAAGGCTTGACGGTGCGAGCGTCTCGGCGTTCCGACACCCGTGAGCGTTCTCGCAGCAACTGGCCGAGCTCACAGAAACAGTGAAATGACACTCGCGCCTGCAGGAGATGGAGAGTGAGCGAGCGCTGCCATACCGACGCGAAGCTCGTGGCCAGGACGCGGGTAACGTCTTCGTCCGCGTACATATCCAGGATCAACTCGAGCGTCTTGACGCGCTTCTCGGGCGCGGTTCTGACCAGGCAGGTGACGAGCAGTGCTCGCAGGTCGTCTGCACGCCGCCACGCCAGCGGCCGGCTCGCCTCGTGAATCGTTTCGAAGTCAAACCAGTGGGCAAGGCCGGCATCGAGATCAACCAGGACGTTCTCCGCCATCGCGTCGGCGTGGGTGAATCCCATACGATGTAAGTCGCCGAGGGCGATGACCGCGTGTTCCATGGCGCTCTCTCGGATTGACTCGTCGAGCTCCGGATCCTCCAGCAACGTTGCCAGCGTGTGTCCAGCGAGCAGTGGCAGGATGAGCACCCCGCCGGCATCCACTCGAATCGAAGCACCGTGGAGGCGCTGGTAGATCTCACGCTCCTGTTGCTCCCAGTCCCGCTGTGGGAGGACCCGCACGCCGGCATCCAGGATCCTGAGCAGCAGACCACTCATCCAGATCAGGAGTGGCGCGTAGAAGCGGCGGTGCTTTCGCACCAGACGCTGGCTATCCTCGTAGACGATTCGGACCGTCGAGTACCGCGCGGACCGAAGCATTCGCCCCGATGCGAGGCAGAGTGCGAAGTAGGCACGCGACGCGAGCGCCCGGGAACCCTCAATCACTGGCGACCACGCAGGCGATGCCCACGCTGATCAAAATGATGCCGAGGACGTGCATGCGCCGAACCTGTTCGCCGAAGAGGGCGACGCTGGCGAGGGGAACGAGCACGTATGTGAGGCTGGTCAGCCCGTAGGCTCTCGACAAGGGCGCGACTCGGAGTACGTGCAGCCAGCAAAGCATCCACGCGATCCAGGCTGCAAGCCCTGACAGGACACGTACGTCCCGGGCGGCGGCAAGCAGGAAGTCGAAGCGGCCGAACCCGGCCAGATGCTGGGCGCCGGACTTCAGAAGGAGCTGTCCCGCCGCCGAGAACGCGACCGCACAAAGAACGAGGACCATCGTCTTTCCTGACATGCCTCTCTCCTTCGAGCCACACCAACGACGAGCTTTGTCACCAGCGTCATGACATGCAGCGCCGCTTCGAGCGGGAAGACACCGCCTCCTGCCGAAGGTCTACGAATCGCGGCATAGACCCGTACCGAGTCGCCAGTCAATGCGATCGCCTGCGGCAGCGAGGCGGATGCGGTCAGGAAGCTCGGCAAGCCCGCCGACAGATCCTTTCTATAGTCGATGATGTCGTCCACGATCTGGCATTGCATCGCCATTCGAAACAGCGCCCCCACGTCACTATCGCAATACGTCGCCCGGATTGCTTCGTCGAGACACTCCGCGTTCAGTGCGATTGCGGTAATCGTTGCAAGCGACAGCCGCGCAACTGCCTCTCGGTACGAGCGAACGTCGTTGAAGCGCTGGAGATCCCCGCCGATAGAGGGACGCCGCGTTTCCAGTTCACGAAGCCGGGTGAGGTATTCGGTCATCCACACACCCAGACCGATCTTCTCCAGTCGCTGCCGCAGCGCACAGTATTCTGGCGCGCACAGATCCTTGCCATCCCACACTGCATTCGTACCGGCTTGAAAATCCAGGAACGCGGCCAACTGCTTGCATCTGCTTCGGGGCAATGGCCGCGCATTGCGAAGCACGTGAAGTGTGTCGAGAGCGATGACGCACAGGACCCGCAGCGGCGTCTTGGGTGTCGCGCAGAAGAAGAGCGGCAGACCGCCGAGAAAGCAGGCCACAGACACAAGGCTGGCGCGTATTGGTCCGGGGCGGGGAGCTGCGACGCCATGGTCTGTCCCGATCAGACATGGCACAGCACAACCTCGCGAGGGCACTTCCAGCGAATCGGCAAGAGATCGCTGACTCCGCGGCTCACCACCAGTCGTGTCGATCCACAGTGATCGTTCAAGAAGCAGTACGGGTAAAAGAACGCTCCCGGGAACAATCGGGCTCGATACTCGCAGGCGACCAGTTGGCAGCCATGTAGGTGCCCTGCCAGGACGAGGTCGTAGCCGGCGTGGCGGGATGTCTTCCAGATTCGCGGATCGTGAGCGCACAAAACGCGAACATGCCCATCTTCGCCAACGAGGGGGGCAGGCGCTTCAGGGCCGGAGATCACGAGCAGCCGCCCGCGATGCGTCAGGCGCGCGCTGCCACCGTCAATCCATTCCCCGCCGCCCTGCACCACGGCCGCACGGACGCGGTTGATGCCGATTCTGCGGTCGTGGTTGCCACCGATCGCAACCACGCGCGCGACGTCTTGGATCTTGCGAACCAGCTCACTCAGTTTGCTCAACTCCGAGCGACCGTCCACAAGGTCGCCGCCGAGCAGCACTACATCAGGAGTGCACGACGTGACGGAATCGAGTACTTGCCCGCATAGCACGTCGGAACGACCCTTCCTGAGGTGAATGTCGCTGACATACAGGAGTTGATACGCATCGTGCCGCGTCACGAGTCGCTCCTCGCGAACGTGCAGGGCTCGACGCAGCCCGATTTCCAGCTCTCCGTCGAACCGGGGCCATCTTCTCCAGTTGGCCGGCATGGAAGAATCCACGCCTTAACTTTACAATACAAAGTTCTCTATGTAAACGTGTGCTATCCTTTCGCTCTTTGCGGTCCTCGCCGTAGTAGCAGGCGTCTGAAGTAACCAGCGTCGATGATCGCTGCGTGCTGGTCCAGGCGCAGTGGAGATTGAGATTCGAACCGACAGCGATGCCCGCGTCCGGGTAATATCACGAGGCCTCATGGCGCAATGCATGTGGTATGATGTATTCATCGGATTTTCCCAGCCGCTCTGTCACCTGTAGGCGCAACGAGCCGCTTCCGGCCCGCTCCTCCTGACATCCAGCTTAGCTAAGAGACGGAATCCGTTCGGAGCCTCGGCTTCGATCGCCGTTTACGCCGTGGTGGCGCGAACGTGGTGTGTGCTCGCCGTGCAGCGTCGCTGAGAATCGCTTCCGGTCAGGAAGGAACTGTTTTCGATGTCGTTCTCAACACTCGGGTTGACTCCCTCGCTCTATGCACCGCTCGCGCAGCTCGGCTACCAGGCTCCCACACCGATCCAATTTCACGCGATTCCTGTAGTCTTGACCGGCAGCGACGTGCTCGCCCGTGCTCAGACCGGTACCGGCAAGACGGCCGCGTTCGGACTACCAATGCTCGATCGACTCGTTGCCGTACGTGCCGCCGCGCGCCGTACCCCGCGGGGACTCGTGCTCGTGCCGACGCGTGAACTGGCTGTGCAAGTTCACCGTGCGCTTGCCACCTACGCATCGCCGACGTCACTCCGCGTCACGGCGATCTTCGGCGGCGTCGGCATGGGGATCCAGATCCAATCGTTGAAGCGCGGCACCGACCTCGTCGTGGCGACGCCGGGCCGGCTCATCGATCACATGCAGCGTCGTTCGATCGATCTGTCCGCGATCGAGATTCTCACCCTCGACGAGGCCGATCGGATGTTGGACCTGGGGTTTCTGCCGGCGTTGCGCCGCATCGTCGCGTCACTCCCGCGCGCGCGTCAGACGTTGCTTTTTTCCGCAACGTTGTCTGACGCCATCGTCCGTCTCGCGGCGGAATTCACCTCGGACGCCAGGCGTCTGGACGTCTCGGGCGAGCAGGTCGTCGCCACGATGGTGACGCACCACGTGCACAGGGTCGCGGCCGATCAAAAACGTGCGCTGCTCACACACGTCTTGACGCGGGAGGCCTCGAGTCAAGCGCTCGTCTTTTGCAAGACGAAGCGAGGCTCGGATCGCGTCGGCGAGCACCTCGAACGCGCCGGGATAAAGACGGCGGTAATCCACGGCGACAAGAGCCAGGGGGCTCGAACCCGCGCGCTTGGTGACTTCAAGAGCGGCCGTGTGAACGTGCTGGTGGCGACCGACATCGCGGCCCGCGGACTCGATATCGCGCACCTGCCGCTGGTCATCAATTACGATCTGCCGCTCGTTGCGGAGGACTACATTCACCGCGTTGGTCGCACGGGGCGGGCGGGACGCAGCGGGCGGGCCGTGTCACTCGTGTCGGCACCTGATGCGCGGCTGCTCCGCGACATTCAGCGGCTGCTGCCGTCGCCGCTCGAGCAGACCGCCGTCGAGGGATTCGATGCGACGCACGACGGGCCGTCGACCGACGACCCGCGTCGAATCCGGGATCGGTCGCGTCGTATCGGAGGCCACCGGTTCCCACCGACCGCGCAGCGAAAAGATCGGCCCCGCCATCGAGGCCTCCAGCCCTCATCGAAGCCTCTCAGTGGAGGTCGCATGAAAGATTCCGCCAGCACATACAGCTCACGCTAGCCGCGATTCCCGCGCTCCAGTTGTTTTCCCAAATGAGCTGTGGCATGATCCCTTTGGGTTACCCAAATGACGCCACCAGCGGATGACGACAAAGAGGGAAAGACGGAAGTCTGGCAGGGCACGCTCGCGCTGATGGTGCTCACCACGCTCGAGGCGCTCGGGCCGCAGCATGGATTCGGCATCGCCCGGCGGATCGAGCAGACGAGCGGCGATCGTTTGTCGGTGAATCCCGGAACGCTATATCCCACGCTCTTGAAGCTCGAGCAGGAAGGCTCCATCACGTCGAAGTGGGGTGTGTCCGACAACGGCCGCCGCGCTCGTTTCTACCAGCTGACGCGGGCAGGCCGGAAGCAGCTTGCCCACGAAACCCGCCAATGGCAGACGACCAGCGACATCGTCGCCCGGTTCCTCGCCGCCGCGAGAGTGCGATGAAGAAGATCCGCGCCGTGCTATTCAGGCTGGCCGGCATCCTTCGGCTAACACGGAGCGACCGCGACATCGACGAGGAATTGCGGGCGCATATGACGATGCTGGCGGACGAATACCGGCGCGCCGGCTTCAGCGATGCCGAAGCGCAGAGAGCGGCCGCGGCGAAGTTCGGCAGCCTGACGTCAGTCGCGGAGGCTTATCGAGATCGCCGCAGTATTCCCGCGCTCGAGCAGCTCGCTGCAGATTGTCGCTATGCCGCGCGGTCGGTCCGCCAGACGCGGATCCTCAGCACCTCGATGATCCTCGTACTGGCGCTTGGCATCGGCGTGACGACCACGCTCGTGACACTGTTCCATGCCGTAGCGTTCAGGACCCTGCCGCTGCCGGAGCCGGATCGCGTCGTGAAGCTGTCGCTCGGCTTCGCTGGCGACGTCAATCGCCGAGTAAATGGACACGTCTCGCAGTTCTCGTACCCGGAGTTGACGCTCTACCAGGAGAGTACGCGTGCGCTCTCCGGCGTCGCCGGGTTTCGGCACGAGAGCGGGACGTGGTTCCATGGCGGCAATCGGCGCACCGTCGCGGTCGCACTCGTCACGACCAACTATTTCAAGGTGCTGCAGGTCCGGCCCGCCTCGGGCCGTCTTCTGGCCGACGGCGATCGTCTGCAGCCTGCCGCGGTGATCAGTCACCGGCTCTGGACCGACGTCCTCGGTCAGGATCCGGCGGTGATTGGGACGTCGATGTTGATCGACCGGCAGGGATATACCGTCATCGGTGTGGCCACGCGGTCTTTCACCGGTACTGAAGTCGATACGGTGGACGTCTGGGTTCCCTTGGATCTTGCGGCCCGTGCGCGCGGGCACGCGGACCGACTCGTCGATTCGAGTATGAGTTGGCTGTTGGCGGTAGGCCGCCTGGCGCCAGGCGTGTCGCTGAAATCTGCCGTCGCCGAGGCGGGGATCATCTCCGCGCGCTACGACGCCATGCATCCGGGCCAACGAACCACCGTCGCAGTCTCACACGCCACCGCACTGGATGCCGGGCTGCTGCAGTCCGGCGACAAAGCGAAAGTGATTGGAGTGGGTGCCGTCGTCATCGCTCTCGCGGCGGTGTTGCTGCTGATCTGCACGTCGAACGCGGCCGCGCTGCTTCTCGCACGTGGCGTCGCGCGCCAGCGGGAGATCGCGATTCGAATCGCGCTCGGCGCCGGCCGGTGGCGTGTCGTCCAGCAGCTCATGACCGAAAGCGCGCTGCTGGCGCTGGTCGCCGCAGCGGTGGGACTCGCGCTCTGTACCATCGTGTTTCGTACGACGGCTCACCTGCTTCCAATATCCGGGTACTTCGATCGTTTCGTGCCCGACGTCACCGTGCTGGCGTTCGCGAGCGTGGCGGCGCTTGCCGCGACGATTCTGTTCGGCGTGGCGCCGGCTGTCTACGCGACGCGAGTCGATCCACTGGCCGCTATCAAACAGGACAGCAAAGGTCTGGGCGAGCGGATGCCCGGCGCGCGTCTGCGCCATTCACTCGTTGCCGGACAAGTCGCGATATCTCTCGTCCTGCTCGTGATCTCCGGACTGCTGGCACGAGGCGTCCAGCATGCGCTCAGGGTCGATACAGGTTTCTCGCTGACCAATCTCTACTCGATCACCGTCGACGTCCCGGCGGGCAACTCGACGGTCGCGGATCGCGCGAACCTCGTTCGGCAGCTGTCGCTCTCGCTCCAATCAACGCCTGGTCTCGACGTTGGCTTTGTCAGCGTGCCGCCGTTCGTTGGCGCCGGCCTCAACCAGGCTCGCGCCACCCACATGTCCAGCCCAGTTCAAGTGCAGTTCAACCGAGTCGACGCCGGTTACTTTTCGACGCTCGGCGTCGCGAACCTAGCCGGACGGTCGTTCCGCCCCGGCGACGATCGATCGCAGGTGATCGTCAACGCGCGTCTTGCCAGAGTGTTCTGGGGGGATGAGCGTGCCGCAGTCGGTCAAGCCGTGACGTTTCTGGACGAGCGCCCTGCCGCTCCAGGCGCAGCCGCGGAGCAGCGTCGCGAGACGGAAATGGGATTCCGGACGGGAACCGTCGTCGGCGTCGTGCCGACGCTGCAGTCGCTGGACGTCGGCGTTCCAGACGGCCCGACACTCTATCTTCCGATCGTGAACGAAGATCTGACTGATGCGTCGTTCGTGGTTCGATCACCATCGCGCCAGCCGCTCGAACGTTTGACGGGCGGCCTCACGCGCGGGACAGACGCCACGGTCGGCACGGCATCACTCGAGGAAAGGGTTCTCTCCAGAACGCAGCCGGCGCGTCTCGCGTCGGCGATCACCGTCCTCGTCGGCGTGCTCACACTGCTCGTCGCCGCGGTGGGCGTCTACGGCATTGTTGCGCACGCCGTCGTGTCGCGGACGCACGAGATCGGCGTGCACGTCGCGCTCGGTGCGCCTCGTGCGCGTGTTCTGCGGCTGGTGCTCGGATCGAGCCTGCGCGCGATCGGCAGCGGCGCCGCGTTTGGCATTGTCGTCATGTTGATCGGCGCGTTCTTCGGCTCCGAGGCGCTCGAGCCGATTCTCTTCGGCGTAGGGCCGCTGGATCCGCTCGCGCTGGGCACGGTCCTCTCGGTGCTGACTGTCATCATGGGCGCGGCCGCCTACCTTCCAGCGCGCCGCGCGCTTGGCGTTCAGCCGATCGATGCACTGCGGCGCGTTTGAAAGATGGTAACGACGCAGGCGCGAATGCCGGTTTTTCGGCAGTCAATCAGAAGGTCGAAGCTTTTCCCGTGGATTCTCGCCTGGCATCAAGACTGCTGCACCGTCAGCAATGGCGTCAGTTTTCGCGGCGGACCGATTTGACACGAAGCGACTGGGTTGCGCATGCTAAGTGAAATGGTCAGCCTCGCACGGCGCATTGCCGCGGTCATCGCGGTCCTGGTCCTGGGAGCCGGGAACGTCGCTGTGTGCGCCGGCTGGCAGGCGACGGCCGAGGCTCGGATGGCGTGCTGTATGAGCACCACGACCTGTCCGATGCAGAGCTCTGAGGATCACCACTCTGCAAAAGGCGGCGTTAGCCAGACGCAGGCCGACAGCTGCTGTGCGGCCTCATCGCAACGACGCGAATCGTCTTCTCCTGGTTCGTATTTCGCGGCATCTGGTGTAATCGCTCTCGTGCCCCTGCCGGTGTTCTCGATCCCGGCGACGGTCGTTCCGCCGCAGGAATGGCGCGCGCTCGTCCCGCTGCGCGTTTCGTCCGTTCCGAAACACCTCCTCCTTTCCGTCCTCATCGTTTAGCCAAGACAGTCACCCTTCGACTCTGCCCAGGGCGATCCTGAGCCTGCCGAAGGATCGTCGTGTGTCTGCCCTGATGCGTATCCGGGTCGGTGGCGGCGCAGTGTGTCCGCGCCCCGTGACGAGTGTCTACGAATGATCAATCGATTCATCGAACTGTCGCTTCGCAACAGGTTCATCGTCGTCGTGCTCTATCTCGGTCTCGCGGTGTGGGGCTGGTGGGCGGTCCGCGCGACGCCGATCGACGCGATTCCGGATCTGTCGGACAACCAGGTGATTGTGTTCACCGATTGGCCGGGTCACAGTCCGCAAGAGGTCGAGGACCAGGTCACCTATCCGCTGACCGTCAACCTCCAGGGACTCGCAGGTGTTCGCGTTGTTCGATCGCAGTCGGCGTTTGGCTTTTCGATGGTTTACGTGATCTTCGAGGACAGCGTCGATCTGTATTTCGCGCGTTCGCGAGTGCTCGAGCGGATGGGCCTGCTGACCAAGACGCTGCCGCTTGGCGTGACACCAACGCTTGGGCCGGATGCGACAGGTGTCGGGCATGTGTTCTGGTACACAGTTGAGAGTCCGACGCTGTCGCTTCGCGATCTCCGGACGCTGCAGGACTGGTTCATCCGGTATCAACTCAATGCGGTGCCAGGCGTGGCCGAAGTCGCGTCAGTTGGCGGCTACGTCCAGCAATACCAGGTCGATGTAGATCCCAATCGACTCCGCACCTACAGCCTCCCCTTGAGTGCCGTGGTCGCGGCGGTGCGCGACAGCAATCTCAACGTTGGCGGCAATGTGCTCGAGTCGAACGGTGCCTGGCTGATCGTCCGAGGCGTGGGTCTGATCGCGTCGGTCGAGGATGTGAAGCGCATTGTCGTTGGCGCGTCGAATGGCGTGCCAATCTATGTCGAGCAGATTGCGGACGTGCACGTCGGCGATGCGTTTCGGATCGCATCACTCGTCAAAGGCACCCACGAAGCGGTTGGCGGTGTCGTCGTTGCTCGATCCGGCGTGAACACCAAAGCTGTCATCGATGCGGTCAAGGCGCGCATCGCACAAATCCAGCCTGGGCTGCCGCCGGACGTGAAGATCGTACCGTTCTACGACCGGTCGGCGCTCATCGCGCAGTCGGTCGATACGCTTCGACACGCGCTCCTCGAGGAGATCGCGCTGGTAACGCTCGCGCACGTGATCTTCCTGATGCACGTCCGTTCGATCCTGATCGTCACGATTCCCTTGCCGCTTGCGGTGTTGCTGTCGTTCCTCGGGATGCATTACGCCGGGATCTCGTCAAACATCATGAGTCTCGCAGGGATTGCTGTTGCGATTGGCGTGCTCGTCGACGCTGGCATCGTCGTCACGGAAAACGCGTTTCGGTTCGTGGAGCAACGTGGCGTCGATCCTCGAGACAGGAAACGGGTATGGCAAACCGTTCTCGAATCCACGCGCCTGGTCGGACGGCCGGTGTTCTTTTCGATGGCGATCATCCTCCTGGCCTTCGTTCCGGTGTTCGCGTTGACCGGCCAGGAAGGCAAGCTGTTCCATCCACTGGCGTTCACGAAGACATTCGCCGTGCTTGCCGCGACGGTCATTTCGGTGACGTTGGTCCCTGTTCTCTGCTCCTTCCTGCTCGGCGGCAAGCTTCACCGGGAAGAAGCCAATCCAGTCATGCGCGGCTTGCGATGGCTCTACCGGCCAGTGCTCGAAGCGGCGCTCGGTTATCGCGGCCTGACGATCTCCGTCGCCGCGGTGCTCTTTGCCGGAGCACTGTTGGTCGCCAGAGGCATCGGCAGCGAGTTCATGCCGCCGCTGAACGAAGGTGATCTGATGTTCATGCCGATCGCTGACCCGAGCATCTCGCTCGAGGAGAACACGAAGATCGCGGCGAAGCAGAACGCCATGCTGTCGACGTTTCCTGAAGTGGAGTACGTCGTCGCCAAGGTGGCCCGCGCGGATACGTCCACCGATCCCGCGCCTTTGAACATGACGGAAACGGTGGTTCACCTGAAGCCACGCGACCAGTGGCGCGCAGGCATGACACTCGACCGATTGCGCGCCGAGATGGGTCGCGCCGTGCAGATGCCCGGTGTGTCGAACATCTGGACCATGCCAATCATCAACCGAATCGACATGCTCACGACCGGCATCCGGTCGGAGGTCGGGGTGAAGATATTCGGCACCGATCTGGCGACGCTCGAGGATGCCGCGAGACGGGTCTCGGATGCGGTGCGCCAGGTGCCCGGTGCAAGCAACGTCTACCCCGAGCAGGTGACGAGCGGCCAGTACCTGAATATCGCGATCGATCGTGCCGCCGCCGCCCGGTATGGCATCGGTGTCGGCGATGTTCAGCAAGTCATCGAGACGGCGATCGGCGAGACCACACTCACGACCACGATTGAGGGCCGCCGACGATTTCCGGTTCGAGTGCGCTATGCGGCCCAGTATCGCGCTGATCCGCAGATGCTCGGGCAGGTGCTCGTTGCTTCGCCGCGCGGCTCACAAGTTCCGCTCAGCGAGCTTGCCCACATCGAACACGCGCGGGGCCCGGCCATGATCTCGTCTGAAAACGGACTGCTGCTGGCGACAGTACTCCTGAACGTGCAGGGACGCGACGTGGGCGGTTTCGTGGAAGAGGCGCGGGCACGCGTCAGTCGCGCCGTCGCGCTTCCCCCTGGCTATTACCTCGCCTGGAGCGGCCGGTGGGAGAACCAGGAGCATGCGCGCCAGCGGCTCCAGCTGGTCCTGCCGATCGTGCTGTTGGTGATCTTCGTGCTGCTGTATTTCACCTACCGCTCGTTTGTCGAGGCCGCACATGTGCTGCTGGCGGTTCCCTTCGCCCTGACCGGCGGCGTCTACCTGCTCTGGCTGCTCGGCTACAACTTTTCAGTCGCTGTGTGGGTCGGATTCATCGCGCTGTTCGGCACGGCTGTTCAGACCGGTGTGGTGATGGTCATCTACCTCGAAGAAGCCGTCGCCCGTAAACAACAACAGTTGGGGAGCGCGTTCGACCGTGAGGCGCTGCGGGACGCGGTGATCGAAGGTGCACTGCTTCGTCTCCGGCCAAAGGTGATGACGGTGAGCACGGTCGTCGCCGGCCTGCTCCCGATCATGTGGAGCACGCGCGTGGGTTCCGAGGTGATGAAGCCACTCGCCACACCCGTGTTGGGCGGCATGGTGTCGTCGCTATTACATGTGCTCGTCGTCACACCGGTGATTTTCTTCTGGTTGCATGAGCGTCGATTGGGGTTGGAACACCAGCCACTTCCGACAACGACGATGACGAAATCGGCAAAGTGGAGACCTGTCCTGATTGTGATCGGCGTCGTTACTGTTTTCGCAACCGCCGCGCTCGCGTGGCGACATACGAGCCGCGAGACGACGAACGGTAGCGCCGGCGGCCAGATTGTCCAGCATGTCAATGCCGGTGGTCTTCAGATCTCGCTGCTGTCGCCGACAGGCACGCTCCATCAAGGCCGAAACACGTTCTTCATTGAATTCAGATCCGCCGAGGGTCGGTTGATCGATGCAGGCGCGGTCCGTGCGAGCGGCAACATGGCGATGCCGGGGATGGTGATGTCCAGCGGACTCCAGATTCAGCGCACCTCGACGATCGGGCGGTACGAGGCCGGGGCGGAATTCGGTATGGCGGGCGCATGGCACATGGCGATCGAGTGGGACGGACCCGCCGGCAAAGGCTCGGTCAATTTCGAAGGGGCGGTGCAATGACGCGCGTCGTAATAGTCGGCTTCATCGTTCTCGGTCTGCCGGTCGTCGTCCACGCACAGCAGCCTGAGCGGCCGGAGCAGTCGGCGACGATTGGAACGTACATCGATGACGTGGGCGGCATGACGTTGGACGAGGCGATCGCGCGTGCGCTCGGACAAGAGCCACTGCTGCGCGCTTCGCGGGCACAGGTTGATGTGGCCCGAGGCCTTCGCGAACAGGCCGCTCTCCGGCCGAATCCCGCGATTTCGTTCTTCCAGCAACAGGAGCCGTCGGGCAGCGACAACCAAACCCGAATCGAGTTGCAATGGCCAATGGATCTCTTCCGGAAATCTGGACGAGTAGGCGTTGCTGACCGCGAGATCGAAGTCGCGCAGCATGCGGCGGCTAACCGCGAACGAACCCTCGCGGCCGACGTCCGCATGAAATATGGCGAGGTGATGGCCGCCGTACGAGCGCTTACGGTCACCGAGCAACTGCTCGCGGCCACTTCGCGTCAGCGTCTATTAATCACGTCTCGCGTGGAGCAAGGCGTTGCACCGCCGCTCGATCGTGACATGTTGCGCGTCGAAGTGCAGCGGCTCGAGGCGGACCGTCTGCTTCAAGCGGGCGCCGCCGATCGCCAGCTGTTCGAACTGAAGCGGCTGTTGGGGATGGAGGCGGAGGCTCCTCTGCGCCTGCGCGAATCGCTCGAGGAACTCGTTCGGCGCGATCAATCGGCCACGTCCGCTGCCGACAACGCTCGAACCGTAGCGACACGTGCTGATGTCCTGGAAGCGGCGGCACGCGTGCGCGTCGGCACGGCCCAAGTGGATCGCGCTCAGCGCGAAGGGCGGCCGGACATCAGCGTGTTCGGCATGTACATGCGAATGAATTCGGGTTTTCCCCAGCAGGGCGTATCGCCAACTGGATCGCTCGAGCCCATTCGCAATGTGTTTCATTACGTATCGGCCGGAGCAATGGTGACGCTGCCTTTGCAGAACCGCAATCAGGGCACAGTCGCTGCCGCGGAAGCGGACCGGGTTGCCGCGAATGCGCAACTGGAAGCGACGCGCCTGAACGCGCAGAGCGAGATCGCGGCGGCCCGCTCGCGTGATCGACGAGCGCGTCAGGCATGGGAAGCCTACAGCGGTGACGCGGTCCGGCTGGCAGCGCAAAACCTCGACGTGATCCGACAAACGTACGAGCTCGGACGCGAGACGCTGCTCGATGTGCTGAACGAACAGCGACGGTATCTCGAGGTCGAGCGAGCGTACACCGACGTGTTGCGGGAAGCCTTCGAAGCACGCCAAGCGCTGAGGGCTGCATTGGGAGAGGTTCGATGAACGGTACTTCGCGCGTGACGTTAGGTTGGCCAGCATTAGTCGCGGCTGCTGTGGCGTTCCTCGCTGTGGGCGGAGGAGTCGTCTATCTCACGGTTCGGCCATCGACGCCGACAACGAATGTCCAGAGTGCACCGGCCGCTGCGCCAGCGTCACCTGCAAGCACGTCCTCACCGCCGTCGGCGCTGACACCGACGGCACCCTCGCAGGACGTCGTCGTGAGCCTGACTCCCGAGGCCACGCAGCGTGCCGGAATAGTTCTCGTTGGTGTCGCGGCCGGCCGGGATACGTCCGCGCTGCGGCTGCCCGGCGTCGTACAGGCGAATGCGTACAAACAGGTCGTGGTGACCCCTCTCGTCGCCGGGCGCGTTACGCGTGTGCTCGTGGAACTGGGGCAAGTTGTCCGGGCCGGGCTGCCGATCGCAGAGATCTTCAGTCCAGAAGTCGCCGACGCTGAGACACGGTTCGTCTCAGTACGGGCCGAGCTCGACGCACACGAACGAGAGCTGCAACGGACCGAGAAGCTCGTGGAGATCGGCTCGGCGAGTCGTCAGGAACTGGAGCGCTTGCATGCGGAGCACACGGCGAAGCTGACCGCGCTTGACAGCGCGCGATCGCGGCTGCAACTGCTCGGCCTCTCGGATGCCGTCATTTCGAATCTCGGGCCAGGAGGGGACGTGAGCGCCGTCGCCCCGGTGCTCGCGCCGATCGCTGGTGTGGTCACTGAGCGGGCCGCCAATCCTGGACTCAATGTCGACACGACGACGAAGCTCTTCACCGTCGTGGATCTGTCGACGGTCTGGGTCGTCGCCGATGCATATGAGAAGGACTTCTCGCGCATCCACGTCGGCGCTCCCGCGAGCGTCACGACGAAGGCGTTTCCCGATGCGGTTCTGCGCGGTCGAATCAGCTACATCGACCCGCAAGTGAACGCTGAAACTCGCACGGCCAAGATACGCGTGGAAGTACCGAACCCGCGACAAGAACTCCGCCTCGGCATGTTCGCTGACGTCGGCATCGAAGCGGCAGGCCAAGATGCTGTTCCTTTGATCCCGAGGACCGCCGTGCAGAACGTCGGTGAGCGAAGTGTCGTGTATGTGGCGGATCCGAAGCAGCCAGGGAGATTTCTCGAGCGCCAGGTCGGTTTGGGCGACCGCCTCGGAGACAGCGTCGCCGTGCTCACCGGCCTGCGGCCGGGCGACACAGTCGTTGCGGATGGAAGCTTCACGATCAGAGCCGAACGCGATCGCCTCGGTCTGCGCAACGGCGACGGAGGCGCGCAGGGAGCGAAGGTTTTGGTGACGGAGAAAGGCTACGAGCCGGCGAGGGTGGCGGTACGGGCGGGCCAGGTCGCGCGGATCACGTTTGTTCGAACCACCGACAAAACGTGCGCAACCGAAATCGTGTTTCCCGCGCTGAATATCCGCCGGCGCTTGCCGCTGAATCAGCCGGTAGTGATTGAATTCACGCCGGAGAGTTCCGGCGAGATCGGCTTCGTCTGCGGCATGAACATGCTCAGGGGAACCGTCGTCGCTCAGTGAATCCGTCATTGATCATTCATTCCATTCCCGGGATGCCGCGCTGTCGCTTGTGCGTCGAGCACCGTCTAGTTGACTCACATAAGCGTCTTAGGGGACACTATGCCCTAAGATACTTATGGGAGTTGACGGCAAGACGGCAGATATCCTTCAGGGCACCCTCGAACTGCTCATCCTCCGCACCTTAGCGAGCGGCGAGAAGCACGGCTACGAAGTTGCGGAATGGATTCACACCGCGTCCGCCGAGGCGCTCGAGGTTGAAGAGGGCGCGCTGTACCCCGCTCTGCACCGGTTAGAGTTGCGTGGACTGCTGGCCGCGCAGTGGGACATTTCGGCCAACAACCGGCGCGCCAAGTATTACCGCCTCACACCGAGCGGCCGCAAGAGGCTTCGGGAGGCGACTGAGTCGTGGCGCAGGACGAGCACCGCGATCGATCGCGTGTTGGAAGCAATCTGATGGAGGGCGGCAATGCCCGAGTGGCTGAGTAGCCTGCGCCTGCGGATGCGCGCGCTCACGAGGCGCCACCAACTCGAACAGGATCTCGAAGATGAGATGTCGTTCCATCTCGCCATGCGCGAGGAGAAGGAGCGACGGGCCGGTGTGCCGGCTGACCAGGCTGGCGTGAGAGCCCGACGACAGTTCGGTAATGCCGGCGTGGTGAAGAACCGCGTCAGGGATGTGTGGATCTGGCCCTGGCTTCAGGATGCAGGCCAGGATGCGCGCTTCGCCGCGCGCATGCTGTACCGCGCTCGCGGTTCCACGCTCCTCGCCGTGCTCTGTTTGGGCCTTGGTATTGGTGCCAACGCCGCGATTTTCTCGATCGTCAACGCGCTGCTGCTACGACCGCTGCCCGTCGCCGAGTCGGACCGACTGATTCGGATCAGTCGCGGCCAGGAGACGGCACTCGCAATCTCTCTCCTCCGTGCGGTCGGCTCGGGCACTCGGTCGCTCCGCGCGGTCGCGGCAACTCTTTCCATGGAGACCGATCTAGCGATCGGCGGTGAAAGCCAGTTCATCGGCGCCGAGCTCGCGACCGGAAACTACGCTGATGTCTTCGGTGTCAGGCCGTCCTTGGGACGATGGTTCGTCGACGATCGTGAGCCGGTTGCCGTGATCAGCGACGCCATCTGGGAGCGCTACTTCGATCGTCGCCCGGACGTGTTGGGACGCGTCATCCAGTCCGGGGCAGATTCGTACACGATTGTCGGTGTTGCACCGCGCGAATTCACGGGCGTGCGCGCGCCGCTGCGAACGGATCTCTGGGTGCCACTAGAGACACGCTTTCCGCTTGCGACCGAAGCCGAAGAGCGACGGCTTGCGCGGATGTTGATGTTCTTCGGCCGTCTCCGGCCGGGCGCCACTGCGAGGGAGGCAACGACCGAACTGAACACGCTCGACATTCAGATGCGCGGGCGTAGCAGCTCCAGCGCCGAGTCAGCCACCCCGCTGGTGGCTGACGCCGTCGGAACGCTTCCCACTCCGGCGAGTCGGCGTCTCGCGCGAACGCTCTCAGTCCTCATGGGCGCCATCGTTGCCGTCGTGCTGATGATTGCGTGCGTGAACGTCGGTCATCTCTTGCTGGCGCGAGGCGCGCTTCGGCAACGTGAGTTCGCGGTTCGCCGCGCACTCGGTGCGTCACGAACGCGGCTACTCCGCCAACTGTTGACCGAGGCCCTTGTCCTCGCTGTTGCCGGTACGCTCTGCGGTGTCGTGCTGGCCGTGTGGGTCGGGAACGTGCTGGAACGCTCGGTGCCGCTGGCTGCAGGTATCTTCGCCGTACAACTCGATCTGTCGCTCGATTGGCGTGCGCTCATGTTTGCCGCAGGCATCTGCGCCGCGACCACCGTGCTCTGTGGCCTGTTGCCAGCGTGGCGTGTGTCCGGGATGTCCCGCATGGTGGTTGCCCACGGCAGCGTGGGCGCCAGCGCTCGGCGACGGTCTCTAGGGCTCGTCGCGCAGGTGGTGATGTCGCTGGTCCTGCTGTTCATCGGCGTCAGCTTCGTCGCGGAATTGCTGCGACTGCACGCGACGTATCCGGGCTTTGCGGTGGCCGGGCGGCTCTATGCCTATACGTTTCTCCCGTCGCCGCCTTTCGCACCGGGCGCTCGTCGCGAGGTGTATACACAGGCTCTCGACCGGTTGCGGGCTCTTCCCGGTGTGCGCCTGGCCGCGCTCACCTCTTCGTTGCCGCTGATTCCGGCCGGATCGGAGTGTGTATCGCTGTCTCCGGACTCGCCAGTGCGCGTCACGAGCAGCGCGGTGGATCCCGCATATTTCGAGACCATGGGCATTGAGCACGTCGCCGGCCGATCATTTGGCGTGAGCGACCAAGCCGCCGAGGCCGTCGTTACCCAGAGCCTTGCCGGCCGGCTCTGGCCGGACCGATCGCCTGTTGGCGAGCGCTTCTTGATCGGCTGCGACAATCCGCAGCCGGCGTTCGTCATTGGTGTCGTCCGCGACTCCTCGATTCGTGCTGTCGGCGAGCGGGCGCAGCCGCATCTCTATCGCCGCTTCACGGCACGTGACGCGGGTGCGCTCGTGGCGGTGCTTCTGGACACGACGATCGATCCGGCGCGGCTCTCAGAGACGGTGCGCCGCACGCTGCTTGAGCTCGCGCCGGGTATTCGCGTGTACACCGTCCAGCCGCTCGCCGTGCACGTCGCGCGCTCGTTCGGTCAGCTTCAATGGATCACAAGCATCTTGATCGGGCTTGGCGTCCTGGCGTTGCTGCTGGCTGCGGTCGGCTTGTACGGGGCGATCGCCTATCGCGTCAGCCTCCGCACACGAGAAATCGGTCTACGCATGGCACTGGGGGCCACTCGACTGAACGTCTTTCGCAGTGTCGTTGGCAACGCTCTGGCAATTGTCGTCGCTGGAGTCGCCATCGGCGAATTCCTCACGATGCTAGTGACCGGCATCGTCGCATCCGTCCGGGAGAACATCGGCCCCACGCCCGTATCCATGCATGTGATTGTCGGACTCATCTGGATTGCGATCGGCGTCACGGCGAGCTACGTGCCAGCCGCACGGGCGGCGCGGCTTGACCCATCGGCGGCCCTCCGAGACGAGTAAGCAATCACTGCATTGCCTTGAGGGCCGACGTGGATGCGTCGGCGAATATCGCGATGCCGCCCAAGCTGACTGTCGGCGGCATCTTCTTGATCGCAGCTCTGAAAATTGTGGCTGACGTGTGAACCATGTCTTCACGGCTGCGTATACACCGAGCATGCGCTGTTGCGGATCGTTCCATCTTCTTAGGGACGACAGCCGATGAAAGCACTAGCCGGTAGTTTGCTTCCCGGATTGCTCGCCGCATTGGTGAGCACCCACGCGCAGAGTCGCGCGCAGATCTCAACGTCCGCTGGGATAGCCGCGCAGTCCCCGTGTCAATTCACGACCTTCGAGGAACAGGCGTCTTTTACCAGGCGCTTCTACTCGAAGGCTGAATACGACCGGGCGAAGACCAACCCATCGATCGAGTGTCTGAGGATTCAATACCTCAGCGATGGGCTGAAGGTGGTCGGCTTCGTGGTGAAGCCGCGAGATCCGAGGGGGAAACGCTATCCGGTCGTCATCTACAACCGTGGCGGCGTGCAGGACATCGGCAAGATCGATGCGCAGAATATTCTCGATTTCTATGAGCTCGCCGCCAATGGTTTCGTCGTGCTGGCGTCGCAATATCGTGGGAACGACGGTGGGGAAGGCATGGAGGAGGTGGGCGGCGCCGATGTCGCTGACGTCGTTAACCTCGTCTCACTCGCGTCCTCGCTCCCTTATTCAGATCCAGACAACATGTTTTTCTACGGCGTCTCACGCGGTGCGATGATGACCTTCCTGGCTCTTGCGCGCGGCGTGACGGTGAATGCCGCAGCCGTCGTCGGCGGCATCTACGACATGCAGGCTTTGATGGAATCCGCGAAGCAACGGATGCCGGGCGTTGCGAATCGAGTGATGAAGCTGATTCCAGATTATTCGAGTCGAGGTGCGGCCGCGCTGGCGGAACGCTCCGTCATGCAGTGGCCGGAGAAGATCACGGTTCCACTGTTGATGATTCATGGTGCCGATGACGAAGAAGTGCCGGTCTCGCAGGCGCTGATGTTTGCGGAGAAGTTCAGCCGCTTACGGAAGGAGTACGAGCTGATCGTGTATGCGAAGGACATCCACGAGGCACTCAACAATCGTCGCGATCGGGATGCGCGGATCACCACCTGGTTCAAACGCTACTTGCGGTAGACGCTAGCCGAACGTGAACGCAAACGCCTCCACGCCAGCATCGAGGAACTCGATCTCGAACGGTCGATCGGTGATCGATCTCGATTGTCGGACTAACTGGTACAAACGCTGGTCGACGACAGTGCCGTCGCCGTGAGCGTCCACGTCCGCGCCATGACTGGCGCCAGGCGGTTGACCATCGATCAACACACGAAAGCGTATCGGGTTCTCGCGCCGGGACGGTCCCATCACAAGATGAAGGTCGCGCGCGTGAAACCGATACGCGATCCGCCCGGTGGAACTGTTGAGCACCGTGGCCTGCGTGCCCATCGTCCAGTCGCCACCGAGCGCCCATTGATTCAGTGCCAATTGTCGAGGAACGGCATAGACGCGACGCCGATTGAATGCGGCGCCGCCCGGTGATGCGAAATTTTCCGTGCGGTCGTATCCGAGGTAGTTTTCGCCAGACTTCAGGTTGTCCCAGTCCGCGGACGCCTCGACACCGCTGGCATTCACCGACACGACGCTCGCTTTGCTGTCAGCGATACCCGTTTCCCCGAGCAGACGTTGAATCGCCATCTCTGAACGGTTGTACTCCCCCTCGCCGAAATGATGCTCGCGGACTCGGCCGCGCCCGTCGACGAAGTACAGCGCCGGCCAGTAGTGGTTGTCGAAGGCGCGCCAGATCGCGTGGTCGTTATCAATCACCACCGGGTAGGTGATCCTCATCTGCTGCAGCGCGCGACGGACGTTGTCAGTGTCGTGTTCGAATGGGAACTCGGGTGTGTGCACGCCGACGACGACAAGGCCCGGCATGTACTTCTCCGCCCACTCGCGAACGTACGGCAGTGTGCGCAGCCAGTTGATGCAGGTGTAGGTCCAGAATTGCACGAGCACGACTTTTCCGGCGACGATTTCCGGCGTTAAACGCGGGGAATTGAGCCACTGGCTGGCGCGACCGATTGCTGCCAACCCCGCCCCAGCGCCTTCGACTCGAGGGCGGGCGAATATGTGCGCGGCTCCGATCGTCATGGCCATCCTCCCGAGAAAACGTCGCCGGTACTGATCGAAACTTGATCCGGAGGGCTTCGCCCCCGCGGACCCCGCGCGCGGTCGCGCGCGGGGCCCCAGTGCCCCACTCCGCTCCGGCGGGCGCGCCCGAGGCGCGCCTGCCGTCTTGAAACCACTTCTACTCATGTCATTCACCCGACCGCAATGATCTGAATCCCACGCGCATCTCTTCGGTCAGCAGCGCCGGCTGCTCCCATGCGGCGAAATGACCGCCCTTGGGGAGCGTGTTGTAGTGGATCAACTTTGGATACGCGCGTTCGGCCCAGCTTCGTGGCATCGGATACAAGTCGTCGGGAAAGGAACTCACAACCACGGGAATCTTCACGCCCTTCGGGGAGAAGAATCCGAGCTTGGACTCCCAGTAGAGCCGAGCAGCGGAAACGCCGGTGTTGGTGAGCCAGAACAGCGTGATGTTATCGAGCACATCATCGCGGGTGAGACCTTCGGCGACGCCGTTGAAAGAGCGGGCGATGAGTTCGAGGCTGCGAGCGTCATGATGGCGGCACGCCCTGCGAGAAGTCCGCGACCGTTTCCTTGTCCGGGAACCGCGTTGCGTTGATGCGTCTGTGCAGTTCCGTGAGATCCGCTTCCGGAACATTCACGGAGAAGGGTCGAATCGCCATCTGGTCGGTTGTCTGCCCGGTGAGTCGTTCGGTAACCGTGGCTGGTGTCATGCTGACCTCCTCGACGACATGAAACCAGACGCGCGATGTGCGATCTATCAGACGAAGGTATCGGCGATACCTTTGTATAGGTCACCGTTTGAGCGCCGGCTCAATACCAGCGTTACTCTAGGGATCTGCTTCCCTATTGTTCGCCTCGGATGCAACGAGTTCGATCGAGACGGACTTGATCAGCGCATGAAGCCGCTGGCCGACGTTGATTCCCAGTCTGCTGACCGCATCGCGTGTGACTTCTGCCAGCAACTTGACTCCACCCACGGTCAACTGAACAACAATCGTCTCGAAGGCCGCCTCGGCATGGACGTCAGTAACGGTGCCCGCCAATACATTGTGAAGGCTCAATCCGGACGGCGCGCTGGTCGCCAGTACGACTTCGCGTGCTGGAATGCGCACACGGACCGCCGCGTTAACTTCCGCATGGCGAGCCGGCGCCAGTAATGTGCCTCCGTCAAACGTCAGCTCGACGAGTCCCCGATCACCGTGCATGGTCGTGACCATGGCATCGAAGACGCTGCCGAGCCCGACGGCTTCACGTAACCAGGACAGGTCGGGCCGACTCATGAGGGTAGAAATCGGTCCGCACGCGACAGCGCGTCCACGTTCGAGGATCAACACATGCGTCGCAAGGCGTACGACATCTTCAAAGTCATGCGTGACCAGGACGAGCGGCATGTCCAGCTTCCGGCGCAAGTCGTCGATTTCGTCCTGAAGACGCCTTCGAACGGAGCGATCGACCGCGGCGAACGGTTCGTCGAGGAGCAGCACGGCCGGTTCGCGGGCGAGGGCTCGCGCCAGCGCCACGCGTTGCCGCTCACCGCCGGATAATTCGTGCGGCTTTTTTGACAGACGCTCGCCGAGGTGAACGAGCTTGAGGAGCGCTTCGGCTTTGTTGCGTCGTTCCGCCCGCGGACGATGACCGAGTGCCGTCATCACGTTGCCGACAGCGGTCATGTGAGGGAAGAGCGCGTACTCCTGGAAGACGAAACCGACGCCCCTTCGATGCGGTGGAACGACTGTTTCCGTCTCTGTGTCGGTCCAGGTGTCCGCGCCCGAATAAATCGACGCGTGCGAAGGCCTATACAGGCCAGCGATAGAACGAAGAATGGTCGTCTTGCCGCTGCCCGAAGGACCGAAGATCGCGAGGACATCTCCCGAGTGACACGTGAACTCGGCGTCCAGGGGGATTGGACCACTTTGTCGCAGCGCGACCGACAGGGGACGGTCAGCCACGAGATGGAGTGATGCGGCGCGACAGAGCTGTCGTGAGCATCAGCGTCGCCACCGAAATGATCAGCAGCGTCGCCGCCATGATCCCGGCGCTGCGATCGTCAAAGGCCTGCATGCGGTCGTAGATTGCGACGCTGAGCGTCCGCGTCTGACCTGGCAGATTCCCCCCAACCATCAGCACGACACCGAACTCTCCGAGCGTGTGTGCAAAGGTGAGAATGGCGGCTGTCAGGACACCCGGCCAGGCAAGCGGGGTCTCGATGCGGAGAAACTGCTGCCACGGCGTCAGGCCGCAGCACGCAGCGGCATCTCGCACGTCGGCGGGAATTGCCTCGAAGCCCCGTTGAATGGGTTGAACGACGAACGGAATGTTGGCAATCGCGGAGGCGACCAGCAGGCCTTGAAACGAGAATGGCAGCGGATGCCCGGCGACAGCCTGAAAGGCCTGACCGATCGGCGAGCGCGCGCCAAAGGTGACGAGCAGGTAGAACCCCAGGACCGTCGGAGGGAGAACCAGCGGCACGGTCACCAGCGCTTCGACAAGTAACTTGCCCTTGAAGTCTCGAACCGCCAACAGTCGGCCAAACCACACGCCAAGCGGAAGGAGGACGGCAATCGTTCCGGCGCCCAGCCACAGCGAGATGCGAAGAGCCGCCCAGTCCATCGGAGGTTATTGCGGCGGCTCGTAGCCGTTCTTGATGAGAATCGCCCGCGCGGCCGCTCCCTGCATGTAGCTATAGAACTGCTCGACGACCGGGGTCGCCGGTTTGAGCAACACCATTCGTTGGCGGAGCGCGAAATGATCATTTTGCGGAATCAGCGCGTACGTCCCCTTGTCAGCAAGCGCCGGCTCCTTGATCAGCGAGTACGCGATCAATCCACCGACGGCGTTTCCGGTTGTCGCAAACTGTGTCGCTTGCGCAATCGAATCGCCGAGGACGAGCCGAGGTCGAATCGCATCCCAGAGCCCGCGCTTCCGCAGGACGTCCTGAGCGGCACGCCCGTAGGGAGCGATGTCCGGGTTCGCGATCGCGAAGCGCGTCACTCCTCCAGCGCTCAACAAGCGTGACAATCCGTCGAGGCGTTCGTCTACGACCAATGGAGAACCCGTGGGCGCGAAGAGCACGAGCCGGCCGACCGCATACACGGCACCCGGATCGCGCGTCAGGCCGGCAGCGGTGAGCTGATTGGGGAACTCCTCATCTGCAGCGAGAAACATCTCGAACGGTGCTCCGTCGCGAATCTGTCTGGTTAGCGTGCCCGACGCGCCGAATACAATGTCGACGCGCGAGCCACGATCGTGCTCGAATTGCTTGGCGACTTCGGTCAGTGCGAATTGGAGATTGGCCGCCGCTGCAATTATCGGCGGACGTTGCGCGGCTTGGCCCGGCATTGCGAGCAGCCACACCACGAACAGCGCCAGGACGGAGCGTCGCAACATCTCTCGATCCTATTTCCCTCTCGTCGTACGAGCCCGGGCCGGCGGAAGCGCGATCATGACCTCGGTCGATTTCACGATGGCGATCGCGTCGTCACCGCGGCGAAGCTTCAATCCGCGGACGGCATCAGCGGTGATCACGGCAGTCAGCCGTTGGTCGCCCACACGCAATTGCACTTGAGCGAGCAGGCCGTCGACGCGAACTTCCTCGATGTACCCGAACAACCGATTGCGTGCGCTCAACGCGCCGAGCGCCTCGTTGTCCTCGGTTCTCGCGCTCCATCTGTGATTGACTGGTTGATGGCGCGCCAGCAGTCGATCGATCTCAGATTCGGCGACCCGATGATGACCGCCTTCGGTTTGCGTCGTGCGCACGCGGCCGCTTCTGACCCAGCGCTTGAGCGTCGAGTACCCCACCCCGAGTTTTTCTGCTGCCGCTCGGGCGGTGAGAAGTGCCATAGGAGCCGACTCCCTCCATAAAACGGACCAAATCGTATCACTAAAAGCATTTAAATTGCGCCGACACGAATCGACGCAGTGAGACCAAGTTTTCAACGTCTTCAGTCCTGACTCATCCGAATGATTTACCGCTTGTGCTTGGTGAGCGGGACGTGGCTGCTCGCTTGCACCCGTCCTCCCATCCCAGGAGGTTGAGATGCGAAAAGAAGATCGACTCCGCCAACAGCAGGGTCAGGAACATCCCGACCAGCGACCGGAGCAATCGCAGCGGCGGCCTGACGAACAGGTGAAGGGAAGCGTATCGACGGATAAAACCAATAGACCACCTCGACAGCCAGGACGGCTCCCTCTACCTGAGTAGCGGCGCTGATTCATTGAAGTGTGTCGCGGTGACCGCTCGGTTTGGACTTTTACTCCAGCTTTGATAGCGTGCGGATGTGAGCACAGCCGAGCGGGTCGCCGTAATTGGCGTCGGAATGCTGGGGCGTGGCATTGCAAGTGTTGCCGCCAAGGCCGGATTCGCCGTCACCGCGTATGATCACGATCGCAACGTGAGCCGGACAGCCGCTGAGCATCAGCGATCTCAGGGGTTGGACGTGTGCATGGCCTCGTCGATTGATGAGGCGGTCATCGGCGCTGATTACGTGATCGAAGCGGTGATCGAAGACCTCGCTGTGAAGCAGCGGCTGTTCGCACACGCGGGTGCGGTCGCACCTTCCGCCACGCTGCTGAGCAACTCGTCGTGTCTGCCAATTGGTGAGATCGCAGTCGGAACCCCAAATCCTGAACGCGCGATCGGCATGCACTGGTTCAACCCTCCGGAGTTGATTCCGGTCGTCGAAATCATCTCCGGTCCGCACACCGCTGCGGCGACCGCCACTCGGGCCACAGCGTTGACGAAGCGGCTCGGCAAGATGCCCGTGCTCGTCGCGAAAGACGTGGTAGGGTTCGTCGGCAATCGGCTTCAGCACGCTCTCGCGCGCGAAGCGCTCGCCCAGGTGTCCGACGGAGTAAGTGACCCGCAGTCCGTCGACAGAATCGCGTCGGAGACCGTCGGTCAGCGGCTCGCGCTGTGCGGTCCTCTCGCGGAGATCGACCAGCTTGGCGCGCGCGCGGCACTGGCGGAACTGGAGGAGATGCTGCCGCTGATCAATCGCGATCCGGTGCCGGCGCGCTTGCTTCGCGAAAAGGTGGCGCTGGGTGAGCTGGGAGCGAAGACGGGCAAGGGTTTCCTGGTATGGCACCCTGGTGATCGAGAGCGGGCCGGCGCCGAACTGGCAGCGTACTTGACTCGTCGCCTCGCCGAACCACTGTCCTCGCCCGGCGCGCTCGGCGAGTTCGGAGCAGGACTGAGTGGCGACTTGCTCACGAACGCGCGGCGCCTTCGTGCGGCGCTCTGGCGGGAGGCGATCGCGCTCGTTGCCAGCGGCGTCTGCGATGCTGAGACTGTCGACCTGGTCGCGTGTCGAACATTCGGAATTCGTCTGCCGCACATGGGTCCGCTTACGACTGCCGACTTCGTCGGTCTCGATCTGACGTTAGCCGTCCACGAGCGAATCTTCCCGACCTTCGATCCGTCTCCGATGGCACCGCCCTTGTTGACGGCCAAAGTTGCGAGCGCCGAAGATGCGGCGCGCTTCATCACACGGCGAGCATGAGCGTGCTCGAATCGCGCTATCATCTGCGCACGGGTCCGAATGCGTGCCACGACTCTATCGCGCACGATCTCCGCGGACGCGCTAGTCACTGTGCGGCAGGCGATCGTCACCGGCTGGTTGCTCTGCGGTGTGCTCGACATCACCGCTGCCTGTCTCCAGGCCTGAATTCAGGCGGCGCGATCCCCGGGGAATGTCCTGCGCGGGGTCGCTTCGGCGCTTTGGGGCCGCGCCATTGAAGTACGCCTCACCGGCGCTTTCAGCAAGTCGCGACGACCTAGATTCGTCAAGATGCTCCTCCCGGCGGCCCCGACGCAGTCGCATTTTCATTTCTTCCGATCCGCCGCACGACTTCGAATTCCGTAAAGCACCGCCGCATCGCTTCGTCCGGAAGCGCGCGAGCAATCCGGTCACTCACGGCACGCGCTTGATTCAGTAACTGATCGGTGCCGTCGATGCCGATCAGCGCATCCAGCGCGAGCAGCAGGAGGGCAGGGTCGCCGATTCGTTCAGCGATCGTTACGGCAGCCTTGGCGTCGTCAATAGCTTCTCGTGTTCGCTCACGTGCATGCAGGGCACGTGCTCTCGTCATCAACCCCAGTGCCTCGTATTTCGGCCGGCTGCGGCCGCGACTCTGTTCGATCGCGCTGGACGCCTCGAGGATTGCGTCATCGTAGGCATCGCGTGCGACCGCGAGTTCGGCTCGTGCCTGGGTCAGACGCAACTGCCATAACCACCCATGCCAACCTCCGGTCAGCGCTGCTGCTGCGGTGGTCTCGTCCAGCAGGCGTTCGGCGCGTCCGGGTTGATGTTGTCTCGCAAACATGAGCAATGAATCAATACCAGCGCTGACGATTGGCGGCGTGAACGCGACGGTTTTTGCCAGTTCTTGTGCTTCCGACTGCAACGCCTGGGCGCTGTCGAAGTCGAATAGTGTCAAGTGGAGTCCCGCCGCCATGGCGGTGGCGCGCGCGAGCATCGGCAGCGCTCCGTATCGCCGTCCAAAATTGCGAACCTCGCGAAAAGCCTCCAACGCTTCAGCGTAACGGCCGGCGGCGCACATGTTCAGACCGACGTGGGTGAGCGCGTACATCGTGAACGTCGTATCGCCAGACGATCGCGCCGCGTCCGCCGCCTCGATCGCGAGCGGAATCCCCTCCGCCGATCGGCCGGCGAGGTACAGCGTCAGCGGGCCAAGCATGTGGGCGGCTGTTGCAACACCGGGCGCTCGAGCGAGAGCGTCGCGGTCCATGTCGATCGTCGTTGCGAGATCCCCTTTTGCCTGTCGACAGCGCGCCAGCCACGCGATCGCGTTCGCCGCGAGGTCGTTGCGCTGCAACCGATCCGCGAGTTGCAACGCCTCGGCCGCATACCGTTCGATGGGACGCAGATCGAGAAGAAGAAACCATGCGCGTGCGAGCGCCAGCAGAAGTTCGCACCGCCTTTCGCTCGCGTGCGAATCCAGATGAGAGAGCGCCGCCTCCAGTTCGCCGACTTCCAGGCTCCATTGGCCGAGGGCATCAAACGAACGGGCTCGGCGCGCGTGCAAGTCAACGCCCAGCGCTTCGGTGTCGCGGCCGGCCGCCTTGAGCTCGAGCGACTGCAGCGCAATCTCGAACAATCGTGCAGCCTCTTCGAATGCCAACGCCTCGGTGGCGCGATCGCCGGCGCGGATTCCGTAGTCGATCGCCTTATCGACCGCTCCAGCTGTCGACAACGCTTGCGAGAAGTGATACGCGAGTTCAGCCAGCGGTGGGTTGCGAGTGTTCTGCGACAGACGCTCGATGGCGTCAGCAACACCACGATGAAGTTTCAGCCGCCGCGGAGAGCTCAATTCGGTATACAGCGTCTCGCGGATGAGCGCGTGAGTGAATGAATAGCGGCCGTTCACCTCCCGCGATTCGATTATCAACTGAGCGCGCGTCGCGTCCTCGAGCGCGTCGAGCATCTCGTTGTCCGGCAGATCGACAACGGCCTCGAGAATCGCGACGTCGAATTCGCGACCAATCACTGACGCCACAATTAGTACGCGATTACACGCGTCGCCGAGCCGTGACAGCCGCCGGCCGATGACCTCTTTGATTCCTTCCGAGACGACGATACTGGTGGCATCGATCGTTCCGGTCTCTTTCAGGTGGTGGAGCATCTCCGTCGCGAAGAACGGGTTGCCATCCGTGCTGTCGAGAATGGTCTTCGAAAGGTGCGAGGGAGCTACGGGCCCGGCGATGGAGCCGACGAGCGCTTTCACGTGCACGATGTCCAACCCGCGGAGGACGATGCGTGTCACCGCTGGGTCGCGGCGCAACAACGACAGGACTTCTGCCAGCGGGTGCGCGCGTCCGAGTTCGCTCTCCCGATAGGTCGCCACGATCGCGTAGGCACCGAGCCGCGCCGATCGGATCACGTGCCGCAGGAGCAGCAGGGTTGGCTTGTCGGCCCAGTGAATGTCATCGAGGACGAGCAGGAGTGGCCGCGTTCGTGAGACGACGGCAAGCAGGGCGGCGATGGCTTCGAACAGGCGGTAGCGTTGCCCTTCGGCGTCCACCGTTGGCGGAATTGGAAGATCCGGGACGCGGCTGCGCAGATCCGGGACGAACCCTCCGAGTTCCGCGCCGCCGCCAATCGCCGCCAGGTCAGTACGGAGATCCGCGTCCGGGGAGTGACGAACGTACCAAGCGAGCGATTCCACAAAAGGCTGATACGGAACGAGCGTCTCTTCGTCGCAGCATCCGACCAGAACCGTCGCGCCTTCGGCGGCGCACGCGCGAGCGAACTCGAATGACAATCGCGTTTTCCCAATGCCCGGCTCGCCGGCAACCAGCAGGAGTTGGTGACGTCCTTGTTGGGCTCGCGTCCAGACGTGCTGCATTTGTTCGAGTTCCGACTCGCGGCCGACGAAATCGACGAGCGCGGGCGACGACAGCGCCGGGGGCAGCCGGGGGGCGGCTGCGGCTGTGTGTTCGAGTTCTGCCGGCCGCACCGGTGAGATGAATCGATAACCTTGCTTCGCGACCGTCTGAATGTACTCCCTGCCGTCGGGTGTGACACCGAGCACACGCCGAAGCGAGGAGACGGCGCGCGTCAAGCTTCCTTCCTCGACCGCCGTATCGGACCACACCCGATCAAGCAGCTCGTGCTTATACAACAGCCGTCCAGAACTCCGCACCAACTCGGCTAGCAGATCGAACAGTTTCGGGGGAAGTGAGACCGCTTCGGTGCCGCGGAGCAGCGCGCGCTCTTGCTCATCGAGCCGGTATTCATCGAACACGAACACCCGTTTTGAGGCCATCCGATCAGTATTCCGAAATTGATCCGAACGCGGTCAGGACTTCTCGCCGGCACCGGCGCGATATTGGCCGCCGATTCTAACCCTGGAGGACGTTATGAGCAGAATACTCGCCACTTACGTCGGCGTGCTGGTCGCGCTGACAGTGATTGCCGCGGCCCCCGTTCACGCCGATGCCGTCCTGGACTGGAATGGGCATGCGGCCGACGCGATTGTGGTCAGGGCACGGCAGGTGCCGCCACGCGCGTTGATTCGGCTCGCGATGGTGCACCTCGCGATGTACGACGCGGTGAACGCAATCGAAGGCGTGCCGTACGAGCCCTATATCAGTGCGCCAAGCGTTCTGTGGCCCGCGTCCGAGGACGCTGCCGCGGCGACGGCAGCGCGGGATGTCCTTGCCGCGTTGTTCCCCGCCACAATGTTCTCCGAACTGTCGGTGGATCTTGACGCCAAGTACGCGGCTTCGCTCGCGGCACTGCCAGATGATGCCGCGCGGGCGAATGGCATTGCCGTCGGACATGCGGCGGCGGCAGCATTACTCTTTACGCGCGCTCATGATGGCCGCGATAACAGCGTGACCTATACGCCGGGATCCGGGCCCGGTATCTGGAACCCGACGCCGCCCGCATTCTTGAGCGCGCAGGCGCCGGAGACGGCGTCGGTGCAACCGTTCGTTCTGAACTCCGGCTCGCAGTTCCGGCCCGATGCTCCATTCAGTCTCGGCAGCGCGGAGTGGGCGAGCGACTACAACGAAATCAAGGCGCTCGGAGCCTCAACCGGAAGCACGCGGACGGCGGAGCAGACCGACATCGCGCGCTTCTGGAGTGACAATCCGCCGCTGCAGTGGAACCGTGCATGGCGCGGACTCTCGGCAACCCGAGGCCTCGGACCGGCAGAGAACGCCAGGTACTTTGCAATGCTGACGAGCGCGTCGGCAGATGCGCTGATTGCGTGCTGGGATGCGAAGTTCTTCTACAATTTCTGGCGACCGGTCACGGCCATTCGCGCCGGTGATACCGACGGGAATCCCGCCACAGTACCTGATCCCGCTTGGATTGGTTCGATCATCACGCCGCCTCACCCCGAATACCCGGCGGCGCATGGGTGCTTCAGTGGCGCGTCCACCGCGACGTTGGAATATTTCTTCGGCGGCGACGAGGCGTTGTCGGTCGACAGCCAAGCCCCCGGCGTCGTCAGGACGGTGAGAACATATACACGCTTCGCCGACGCGTTGGACGAGGTGCTGCTCGCGCGCATCTATGGCGGGATGCACTATCGGAATTCCACAAGGATTGGTGCAAACATCGGGAAACAGGTCTCACGGTTCACGACGACACATTACTTCCGGCGGCGCCACTAGATCCGAATTGTAGATTCCTCCCAGCGTCCGAAGAAACTGTGACGCCGGCCGTCAGGCCGGCGTCGCATCGAGGATCATCGCTGCATCATCTCAATTGCTTCGAGCATTTGTTCCGGCCGCGCGCGGACGAACATGTTGTTCGTGAGATTCCGCCAGCGGACAACGCCGGTCGAATCGAGCAGGAACTCCGCCGGCCTTGCCTCCTCACCGTCGGCGACGTCGTAGCGGCGAATCACGGTCAGCGCCGGATCGCTGAGAAACGTGAACGTGTAGCCCGCCTCGCGGCTGAGCGCACGCGAGACGTCGGGCGGGTCGATGCTGATCACTATCGGACGGACACCCATCGACGAGAACTCTGCGAGGTGTTGCTGAATTCCGCGGTACTCGGAATTGCACGCACGGCACCCGGCGTACATCGAGAACACGAGGAGCACACCCTTCGATCCAGACAATCCCGAGATTTGTGTGGGCGAGAGCAGCGATCCGAGCGACATCGGTGTGCCGCTCTCGTCGGGCAGCGTGAAGTCAGGGGCTCGTTCCCCGATCTGTGGCGCGTGGGCGGACGCAGGCAGATGCCGAGCGCGGACGAACACACCGATTGCGAAGTTCGCGAAGATCGCGACGGACAGCATCGTGACGATCAGCCCCGAAGTGATTCGCAGCCACCGCAGCCGACCGGGCACGAAGGCGCGGCGCAGGCCAGCGACGAGCAGCACGGCGGCAAAGGCGAAGAGCAGAAGGTTGGCCCATGGAAAGTCGCGCGTCACCGGCCATCGTTCGAACACGAACGGGTAGCTCAGGAATGCGATGGGGGTCAGGAGGAATCCCAACCAGAGGGGCCAGTTCAAAGCTCGTGTGCGCATGGGTCTCGCATCAAGTCAGCCTGAACTCGATACGATCCCGCTTGCCGTGCCGTTCCGCAGCGATTGGCGGCCGAGCCGAATCGCACGAGGTCAGTCGGCGGCGTGGAGAGAAACGCTCCTGCGCCCGCCAAACACGAGTAGTCCGGCCGCACGATGCCTTCTTGATGCCGAGCCTGGCGGACAACAGCGACCCGTTGTTGTACGACGCGACGTCGTCGAGCCCCTCCGTCTCGGCCACAGACGTGCGCTGCATGCCGAGTGGCAGTATCTTAAATAACTTGGCAATGCAAAGTAAATGTCGCGCGTTGATCGCGTTGATATCGAGCGGTGGCGATTGCCGGATCGATTGGGGATCCGAACACATCGAAACAGGCGGCAAACCGGCGACCGGCGTATGCGGCTCAGTCATTGCATCGGCCATAACATGGTCTCAGTCAAACGCGATACGCCTGAGGTCGTGATGATCACCGGCGCCTCCGCGGGCGTCGGCCGGGCGGTAGCTCGCGCGTTCGGCGCCCGCGGAGCCGCAGTCGGGTTGCTGGCGCGGGGTCGAGCGGGACTCGATGGCGCCGTGCGCGATATCCAAGAGGTCGGTGGCCGCGCCCTGGCACTCGAGGCCGATGTCGCCGACGCAGAGCGCGTCGAGAGCGCCGCCCGGAGCCTGGAAGAGCGCTTCGGGCCGATTGACGTGTGGATCAACAACGCGATGGCCAGCGTCTTCTCGCCTGTGATCGAGATGCGGCCGGATGAATACAAGCGGGTGACCGAAGTCACATACCTTGGCGTCGTTCATGGAACACTGGCGGCGTTGCGGCGGATGAAGCGGCGCAATCACGGCGTCATCGTGCAGGTCGGATCGGCGCTCGCGTATCGCGGTATCCCACTGCAGTCCGCGTATTGCGCGGCGAAACATGCTGTCGAAGGGTTCTGCGATTCTCTGCGTTCGGAACTGCTGCACGACGGTAGCGCTGTGCAGGTCACGATGGTCCAGTTGCCCGCGCTCAATACGCCGCAATTCGACTGGGTGAAGAGCCGCCTTCGCGGGCGAGCGCGGCCCGTGCCGCCGATCTTCCAGCCTGAAGTAGCCGCCGAGGCGATCGTCTGGGCCGCCGATCATCCGAGGCGCGAGTACTTCGTCGGCTTCCCGACCGTGAAGGCGATCCTTGGCAATCGCATCGCCGCGGGTCTTGGCGATCGTTACCTCGCGCGCTCGGGTTATGAGCTTCAGCAAACGTCCGAGCCGGAAGATCCAAATCGTCCGGACAACTTGTGGCAGCCGGTCGATGCCGATCGCGACTTCGGTGCTCGCGGGCGATTCGATAACACGGCGCATTCGACGAGCTTCGAGCTCGTCTTCTCACAGCATCGGCGTGCCTTCGCCGCGGCGGCCGCAATCGTTCTCGCCGCCAGCCTCTTCTTTATCCGCCGGTAGGTTCCGCGCCGAAGCGCGACCGCGCAAAGGTGGGCTTGCGATATGCATCGATTGAGTCCATCAAGGAAGGCGCGATGGCTCAGACTGCATCGGACATCCTCATCGACATTCTTCAGGACTGGGGCGTTGACACGATTTTTGGCCTCCCCGGCGACGGTATCAACGGGATCATGGAAGCGCTCCGGCGGAAAGCCGAAAAGATCCGCTTCATTCAGGTTCGTCATGAAGAGGCCGCCGCGTTCATGGCGTGCGCATACGCGAAGTTCACAGGACGGCTAGGCGTGTGCGTCGCGACGTCGGGGCCCGGCGGCATTCATTTGCTCAATGGCCTTTACGACGCGAAGCTCGATGGTCAACCGGTTCTCGCAATTACCGGCCTGCCGTATCACGACCTCATCGGCACATTCACGCAGCAGGACGTTGAGCTCGACAGAGTGTTCATGGATGTCGCGAAGTACAACGCGCGCGTCATGGGGCCGACGCATGTCGAGAACATCACGCATCTCGCGTGCAGGACGGCGCTGCTCTATCGCGGCGTCTCGCACATCTCGTTTCCCGTCGATCTCCAGGACGCAGACGTCGACGGGCAGCGGTCGAAACGGAATATCGCACAGCACGCCGAGACCGACATCGCGTCATACAGTGCACGCCTGCCCACTGATACCGATCTCGCTCAGGCCGCCGACATTCTGAACAATGGCAAGAAGACCGTGATCCTTGCCGGACGCGGCGCGCTCGGCGCCGGCATCGAACTCGAGCAGATCGCCGAAACCCTTGGCGCGCCAATCGCCAAGCCGCTGCTCGGCAAGGCGACGGTGCCCGACGACAGCCTGTATACGACGGGGAGCATCGGGCTGCTCGGCACCCGCCCGTCGCAGGACGCCATCGAGTCGTGTGACACGCTCCTGATGGTCGGCACCTCGTTCCCATACATCGAATTCCTTCCGAAACCTGACCAGGCGCGCGCGGTGCAAATCGAGCTCGATCCGATCCGCATCGGGCTGCGATATCCGGTAGAAGTCGGCCTCGTCGGCGACAGCCGCCGCACGCTGCAGGCGCTGATCCCGATGCTCTACCGCCACGAGGATCGATCCTTCCTTGAGAAGGCGCAGCAGGGCATGGAAAAGTGGCGGACGTTGATGGCCAGCTATGCGGCCGCGGAGGACACGCCGATGAAGCCGCAGGTCGTGGCCAATGAAGTCAACCGCCTGCTGCGCGACGATGCGATCGTGACGTGTGACAGCGGGACCATCGCGACGTGGTGGGCCCGCTACATCCAGGTGAAACGCGGCCAGATGCATTCGCTGTCAGGAACGCTCGCATCGATGGCGAATGGAGTGCCTTACGCAATTGCCGCGCAGATTGCGTACCCGGAGCGACAAGTCGTCGCCTTCGTCGGCGACGGCGGGTTCTCGATGCTGATGGCCGAGTTTGCCGACTGTGTCAAATATCGCCTGCCGATCAAGGTGGTCATCGTCAAGAACAACTCGCTCGGCATGATCAAATGGGAACAAATGGTGTTCCTCGGGAATCCCGAGTACGGCTGCGAACTGCAGCCGATCGATTTCGCAGCGTTCGCACGCGCGTGTGGCGGGACTGGCTTCAGCGTCGCCGATCCCAAACAATGCCGCGGGGTCCTGGAGCAGGCCTTTGCGACCGCCGGCCCCGTGATCGTCGAAGCGATCGTCGACCCGTTCGAGCCGCCGATGCCGCCGAAGATCAGCGCCGAGCAGGCGGCGAAGTTCGCGGAAGCACTCGCCAAAGGAACGCCGAACCGCAGCAAGATCGCGCTCACGGTCCTGGCGGACAAGGTGCGCGAGCTCGTGTGATGAATGCGCGGAAGATGAGCACGGCGAACGGTACCACCTCCTTCATCCTGGTGTTCGATACCGGCGACGAGGTGACCAAGGAGCTGCTCGCGTTCGCGCGTGAGCGCTCGATCGACGCCGCGTCCTTCACGGGCATTGGCGCGTTCCAGCAGGTAACGCTCGGCTACTTCGATATCGACACGCGTGACTACACGCGGATTCCCGTCAACGAGCAGGTCGAAGTCGTCTCGCTGGTCGGCAACATCGCCTGCGGCGACGATGGCCCGAAACTGCACGCGCACGTCGTGGTCGGCCGACGCGACGGAACGGCGCTCGGCGGACATCTGATGGACGGCCGTGTGCGGCCGACACTGGAACTTGTGCTCATGGAATCGCCCGCACATCTGCGACGCCGCAGCGATCCGGCGACCGGTCTCGCGCTGATCGATCTCAAGAAGGAATGACGCGTGCGCACCGCTGCCGACGGTCAGGCAAAGCTGAATGCAACAATCGACAAGCTGACGGTCAGCGCGTACACGATTCCCACCGATGCTCCTGAAGCGGACGGCACATTCGACTGGCAGCAGACAACGATCGTCATCGTCGAGGTCGAGGGCGCGGGCAGACGCGGCCTTGGCTACAGCTATACGGACGCATCGGCGGCGACGCTGATTCGCGGAACGCTGGCCAGGGTGGTTCTCGATAGATCCGTCATGGATCCCGCCGCCGCGTGGATCGCGATGGCGCGCGCCGTTCGCAACGTGGGCCGGCCAGGCGTTGCGGCAACCGCGATCGCGGCAATTGACAGCGCACTCTGGGACTTGAAAGCCAGGGTACTCGACGTGCCGCTGGTGACGCTGCTGGGCGCGGTGCGTCCCGGGGTCGCTCTCTACGGCAGCGGCGGCTTCACGTCATATCCGCTCGAGCGTCTGCAGGATCAGTGTGCCGCCTGGGTGAAAGCGGGAATCTCGCGCGTGAAGATGAAGATCGGACGCGACCCCGAGGCCGACGTGGTCCGCATCAAGGCCGTGCGCGACGCGATCGGCGATTCCGCCGAGCTGTTCGTCGATGCCAACGGCGCCTTCGATCGGAAGCAGGCACTCGCGGTCGCCGAGGCCATCGCGCCGTTCGACATTACGTGGTTCGAAGAACCGGTCAGCTCGGACGACCTCGAAGGTCTGCGGCTGATGCGCGATCGCTCGCCGGCAGCGATGGAGATCGCCGCGGGCGAGTATGGCTACGACCTTTTCTATTTCCGCCGGATGCTCGAGACGGGTGCCGTCGATGTTCTCCAGGCGGATGCAACCCGCTGCGCCGGCATCACCGGCTTTTTGCAGGCTGGCGCTCTTTGCGATGCCTTCGCGATCCCGCTGTCGGCGCATACGGCGCCCTCGCTGCATCTCGCGCCCTGCTGCGCGCTCGGTCGGGTCCGACATCTGGAGTACTTTCACGATCACGTACGCATCGAACGGATGCTTTTCGACGGGGCGCCGCAACCTCAGGCGGACGGATGCCTGTATCCAGATTTGTCTCGACCGGGCCTCGGCCTGGAACTGAAACGCAGCGACGCGAGCCGCTTCGAAGTCCGGTGAACGTCGACGCGCTCGAGAACGACTTGCGCGCGGCCACGGAAGCCGAAGTGCGATTCAGCGCCGGCGACCGCGCACTCTACGCGACCGACGCGTCCAACTACCGTCAGGTCCCAATCGGCGTCGTCGTTCCCCGTTCAGTCGATGACATTGTCGGCGCGATGGCTGTGTGTCATCGACATGGCGCGCCGGTGCTGGCCCGCGGCGCAGGAACGAGCATCGCCGGGCAATGCTGCAACGTGGCCGTCGTGATCGACCACTCGAAACATCTCAACCGCATCCTCGACATCGATGCGGCGGCCGGCAGGGCGCGCGTGCAGCCTGGCCTCGTGCTCGACGACCTCAAACAGGCCGCGAACAAGTACGCATGGACGTTCGGCCCCGACCCTGGCACGCATCGCTGGTGCACGCTCGGCGGCATGCTCGGCAACAACTCGTGCGGCGTGCACTCGGTGCTCTCGGAGTTCTACGGCCCTGGCCCGACCACCGCGCATCACGTCGAGACCATCGACGCGATCACCTACCGCGGCGTGCGCATGCATCTCGGCGCCACCTCTGACGATGAGTATCATCGGATTGTCAGTGACGGAGGACTGCAGGCGGACATTTACCAGCGTCTGAAGACATTTCAGGAACGCTATGCGGATGCGATTCGCCGCGAGTTTGCCGAAATCCCTCGGCGCATCTCCGGCTATAACCTGCCCGCGCTTCTACCTGAGAATGGCTTTCACGTCGGCCGCGCGATCGTCGGCAGCGAATCGACCCTCGTCTGCGTGCTCGAGGCATCTCTGCAACTGGTCAAACATTTTTCGCACAGTGTGCTCGTGGTGCTCGGCTACCGCGACATCTTCGATGCTGCCGATGCCGTGCCGGCGATCCTCGAGCATCATCCGATGGGGCTCGAAGGCGTCGACGAGATGTTGATTCGATCAGGCCGGCACAGCGGCGTGCAGGCGGAGAATCTCCGCCTGCTGCCAGCCGGCCGCGGATGGCTCTACGTCGAATTCGGCGGCGATGCAATCGAGGACGCGTGCGCCCGTGCCGAGTTACTCGTGTCGCGGTTGCGCGAATCGAGCCACCGTCCTGAGATCAACATCTACGCCAACCGCGAACAGCAACAAAAGCTTTGGCAGATCCGTGAGGCTGGCGGTCCAGCGGTGCCTGCAGTCGATGGCGAGCCGGCGATGCGCGCAGGCTGGGACGATTCAGCTGTCGCGCCCGAGAAGCTCGGTGCGTATCTGCGCGATCTGCACCGGCTTTACGAGAAATATCACTACACCGCGGATCTGTTCGGGCACTTCGGCCAGGGCTGCGTGCACTGCCGCGTCAGCTTCGAGTTCGACACGCTTGAAGGGGTGGCGAAATTCCGATCGTTCATGCAGGACGCCGCGGATCTGGTGCATCGATACGGCGGTTCGCTCTCCGGCGAGCATGGCGACGGTCAGGCCCGCGGCGAGCTGTTGTCTCGGATGTTCAGCCCGGAAATGATCCAGGCGTTCCGCGAGTTCAAGTCGATCTGGGATCCGGACTGGAAGATGAATCCGGGGAAAGTGATTGATGCCAACCCGCTCGATCAGAATCTCCGCCTGTGGCCTGCGCTCGCCACTCGGGGCTCGGCGCGCGAACACACCCACTTCCACTATGGCGAGGACCACGCCAGCTTCGCGCAGGCGACGCTCCGTTGTGTCGGCATCGGGAAGTGCCGCAAGCTCGACGAAGCGACGATGTGCCCGAGCTATATGGTGACGCGCGAGGAGAAGCACGCGACGCGCGGACGGGCACATCTGCTGTACGAGATGCTGCGCGGCGAGCAGATCAAAGAAGGCTGGGCGAGCGAAGAAGTGCACGAGGCGCTCGACCTCTGTTTGTCATGTAAAGGCTGCAAAGGTGAGTGTCCGGTGCAGGTGGATATGGCCACCTATAAGGCGGAATTCCTGTCACATTATTACCAGCACCATTGGCGCCCGCGGACCGCGTACGCCTTCGGCCTGATTCACACGTGGGCGACACTTGCATCGCATGCCCCGCGGCTCGTCAATTTCGTCACGCAGACGCCCGGGTTGCGCGAGGTCGCCAAGTTCCTTGCCGGCATGCCGCGCGAGCGTCGCATCCCGGCATTTGCCCCATTCACGTTCCGCGAGTGGTTTCTGGATCGCGCACGTACGCGGGCGCCGCGAGAGGGCGACCGCGTCATTCTATGGCCCGACACGTTCACGAATCACTTTCATCCGGAGACGGGGATCTCAGCGGTCGAGGTGCTCGAGGACTGCGGCTTCGCGGTGGAGATTCCGCGCACGCCTCTATGCTGCGGGCGTCCGCTCTACGACTACGGCATGCTCGATACGGCGAAGCAGCGGCTGCGCGACATCATCAACGCGCTGTATCGCGAAATCGACGAAGGCATTCCGCTCGTCGGCCTCGAGCCAAGCTGCATCGCGGTTTTTCGCGATGAGCTGAAGAATCTCTTTCCCGATGACGCGCGTGCCCGGCGCTTGAGCACGCTCGTACGCTCGCTCGGCGAGTTTCTGTCTGACCATATTGATCGCCTGCCGCGAATGGAGCTGCGGCACAAGGCACTCCTCCACGGGCACTGTCATCAGAAGGCACTCTTCGGCATGGGTAGCGAATGGCGTGTTCTCGATCGTCTCGGCCTCGACTCGGTCGTCACGGATTCAGGATGCTGCGGCATGGCCGGATCGTTCGGCTTCGAACGCGATCATTACCAGGTGTCGCAGGCGATTGGCGAACGGCGTCTGCTGCCCCAGGTGAGGAACGCGGGAGCGGATACGTTGATCGTCGCCGACGGATTCAGCTGCCGCGAGCAGATCGCGCAATCGACGGATCGCGTGGCGATGCATCTGGCCGACGTGCTTGCGGCCGCGCGGCGACAAACGGCGACCGAGTCAGCGGCCACGATCGAGCGCGCGCAGGTCAGAGATTACTCGAGCGACCGGTTGTCATTGTCGCGGATTGTAGCGGTGGGACTCGTTCTCGTTGGCGCGGCGATGGCGACGAGCGGGATGCGGCAGCGCTGAGTTCTTCAGCTATTGCGCCGATGCGACTGTCACGCGTGCTCGAACGTCAGCCGCTCGCCGTACGCCTCGAACGTGAACGCCTCAATCGCGTCGTTCAGCGACAGCTTTGGAAAGCGCATTCGATGGTGATCCGACTCTCCGAGGCCCAGCCGCGATGCCTCCCACAAATGTCGAACCGCCTGCGGCTTGAAGCCAAGTAGACGAGCGCCGACGACGTCGGCTGCCAGCGGATCTGTGCTCGCAATCACGAGGCCTGTTTCGACGACATGGCCGCTGAGCGGCCCGGTGCCGATCATTGCCGGGTGTCCGACGGTGATGGCGAGATCAATGGGAAACCGCTTGGCCATCACGGCAATGAACGAATGCATATCCGCGAAGAACCAGTTCTTGTGTTCCTGGGTTGATCTCGGGTGGCCGTAATAGTCCGCAGCCGGGTACGACATCGCGATGTTCTTGAGCGCGAGCGTCACTGTGGCGGTCTCGTGCAGCTTCAGTTGATTGACGGCCACGAGCGTTTCATATTCGAGAACGCGAGGATTCACCATGACATTGCGTTGCGGACCGCGGACGTCCTCGCGTGGCGCATATTCGAGATCGACCGAGACAAACGGCGGCCGGTTGTGATCGACAAACGTTGCGCCTTCCTGCTCGACGATCTCCATCAGACCGCCAATCTGAAACACTTCATCTGTCTCGGCCGCGCCGGACCCGCCGGTGACCACCAGTTCACGAGGATGATGGGCCTTGATCGCGCGCAGGACCGCCCGCAGCGTGTCCGGTTGCGTGATGCCGGTCGTATCGTCTTTCGAGGCCCACGTATCGTTTGGCTTCACCGCGACGATTTTGCCGGCGACGAGCGGCTCGAGAGCGATCGCAGCCAGCGCGTCGGCGACTGCAATGCCAATATCTGTGGGATTTCTGGTGATCACGACGTCGGACATACGACCTTCCGCCGGTGGCGCACACTGCATTCACGTGCATCAACGCATGAGGTGCTGCGCGAACCAATCGTTTGCGATTTTCGCGACCTGCGCCAGTGTGCCTGGCTCTTCAAATAAATGGGTCGCGCCGGGGACGATTTCAATTTTCTTCGGTCCCTTCAACCGCGCGAACGCCTGCTGGTTGAGTTCGATCACGACGTCATCCCGGCCGCCGACAATCAACAGCGTCGGCGCACTGACCATATCGAGCGCGGCTTCCGCGAGATCGGGACGTCCGCCACGCGCCACGACCGCACGGACGGTACGTTGCTTGGCGGCGGCGATGAGCGCGGCAGCCGCACCAGTGCTGGCTCCAAACAGCCCGACCGGAAGCGGCGACGTTTGAGGATTCGTCTGCGCCCAATCAATCGCGCCGATCAGACGGTCCGAGAGCATCGGAATATCGAAGCGAAATTCCGCGGTTGCTGCGTCAGCAACCTCTTCCTGCTTCGTCAGCAGGTCGAGCAGAAGCGTGGCGAAGCGACCATGGTGGAGCACCTCCGCAACAGCCTTGTTCCGCGGGCTGCGGCGGCTGCTTCCACTTCCATGTGCGAAGAGGACGATTCCGCGCGCCTCTGCTGGCAGGCTTAGATCACCGTTTAGCGTCACGCCAGAAACATCAAGGCGTACGGGCATCGTCGGCGATGCCGCCACTGGGGTCCTCATGTCTTGTTTGCCTCACTCGGTGCACACGCCTCGAGCCGTATTTCCATATTGCGTTGCAGTCAGATCGAACTGCACCGAGCAATTCGTATTCCGGAAAGGGAGGGAAAGGGACACCTCCACAACACGAGGCGCACGGCTTGCAGGTCAACAGTCGGCGATCGGCTGTGATCGAGGGGATCAATTTACCAAGGCCAGCAGTTACATAAGGCTGAGTTGCAGACCCTTCAATCGGTTCTAAGCCCGAGCGGTTCGCAGGCTGCGGTCATCGTACGGCTCTGGTGGATCATGCTGGTGACCTGTGGAGTCGTCGCGGTTGCCGTTCTGGCCTTCATCGCTGCCGCGATTTATCGAAATCGTGATCGGCGACTGGATTTCAAACGTCCGACTGAAACCACCCTGACAGCCGTTGTCAGTGGTGCGGTGGCCATTACAACCCTGCTCCTATGCGGGTTGCTTATCGCAAGCGTGTGGACCGATCGCGTCCTGGTGACGCTGGGTGCGACCAGCGCAGTCAGTGTTTCAGTTGTAGGCCATCAGTGGTGGTGGGAAGTCGAGTACGAGGACGCGGTGCCGGCGCGGCGCTTCAAAACGGCGAATGAGATCCATATCCCAGTCGGCCAGCCGGTGGTATTCAAAGTTACATCTCGGGATGTGATCCACAGTTTGTGGGTTCCGACCCTTCAAGGTAAGCGCGATCTCATTCCCGGCTACACGACGGCAATCTGGCTGCAGGCCGATCGCTCTGGAACGTTTCGAGGGCAATGTGCGGAATTCTGCGGACTCCAGCACGCGCACATGGCACTCACCGTGGTTGCGGAATCCGAGATCGAGTTCGAGCGGTGGGCTGACAACCAGCGTGCGCCCGCATCTGAGCCTCACGCTGACGCAACCATTCATGGCCGTGGCGTCTTCCTGACGGGATCCTGCGCAACGTGTCACGCCGTGAGAGGCACCGCGGCGTACGGATCCGTTGGACCAGATCTGACCCACCTCGTGAGTCGTCGCACGATTGCCGCCGGGACGCTCCCCAATTCGCGTGGGCATCTTGCTGGATGGATTCTTGGGTCGCAGGCAATCAAGCCGGGTAACGCGATGCCCGACATGATGCTGCCTGCCGATGACCTTCACGATCTATTGGCGTACCTGGAAACCCTGAAATGATGCTCCGCCACGTCATTGCCGGCACACTGTTATTGAGTCAGTTCGCGTGTCGCGGCGACATTTACGACACGGTGCGGGCTACCGGTGGCGATCCCGAGCGCGGCGCGGAGGCCATCCGGAAATATGGCTGCGACACCTGCCACATCATTCCGGGAATTCGGGGGCCGGCCGCACATGTCGGGCCTCCGTTGAACGCGATCGCGCAACGTACGTTTCTGGCCGGCGAACTGCCGAACACGCCGATGAACATGCAGAACTGGATACGCGATCCTCGTGCGACTGAGCCGCGGACTGCGATGCCCAATGTCGGTGTGACCGAGGCTGACGCGCGCGACATTGCCGCATACCTCTACACGCTGCGCTGAGCGGAGCATGGCGAGCACCACGGCATCTTCGGCCGACCTGATCCCGAGCAAGGCCGCGTTTGCGCGCCGTTCACTATGAGACATCGAAAGCGCGGAGTTATCGCCGGAGCAGCCCTCACGATCGTCATTGCCGCCGTTACAGTTGGATGGTCAATCGCGGCGTCGCCGTACGCGCCGGAGCAGCCGGTTGATTTTCACCACCGCGACCACGTCACCAGCGATCAGCTGGATTGCGAACTGTGTCATAGCGGCGTCCGTCGTTCGCCATTTGCCGGGATGCCACCCGTGGAGCAGTGCATCGGCTGTCATCGCGTTGTCGTGCCGCAGCATCCCGAAGTTGCGAAGCTGCGACGGTACTACGACGAGGGCAAGGCGGTTTCCTGGATCAAGGTGTACTCCGTCCCACGCTTCGTGCGGTTCAGTCACGAGGCCCATACCCTGGCACGCGTCCGGTGCGAGACGTGTCACGGCGATGTCGCGTCGATGAATCGCGTCGCCCGCGTGACTCCATTGACGATGGGGTGGTGTGTCGGTTGCCATCGGCGTTCGGGTGCGTCTGATGATTGTCTGACGTGCCACTACTGATTGGAGCAACGAGTGATCGAACGACGCCAATTCCTGAAGACACTCGGTCTGGCCGGATCAGCGGCGATGCTCGATGGCTGCGCGGAACCACCCGCACAAGAACTCATTCCATATTTCTCGTCGCCCGACGCGGTGGTTGCAGGAACTCCGGCCCATTATGCGACGACCTGCCGCGCCTGCCCGGCCGGCTGCGGTCTGATTGCCACGACGATGAACGGGCGAATCATCAAAGCCGAGGGCAATCCGCAGCATCCGATCGGCCGTGGCCGATTATGCCCGCGCGGACAGGCGACGGTGCAGTCGGTCTACAACCCGTATCGATTTCGGCAGCCGTTGCTGCGTGATCGGAAAGGCGAGCTCCAGCCATTGTCGTGGGGCGATGCCGAACAACTGCTCGCACCCAGATTGCGCGACGCACGCCGCCGCGGGCCGAACCGAATCGCATGGATCGGCCGACTCGAGACCGGCCCGTTCGACGAGCTGGTCGCGTCGTGGTTAGCGTCGCTCGGGAGCACGCGACACCTCGCCTATGAAACGTTTGACTATCACGCTCTCGGTGAGGCAGCTCAGCTCACCCTCGGCCGAAGGGAGATTCCACGGTACGACTTCGATCGGGCGGAATTCGTCCTGGCGTTCGGAGCCGAGTTCCTCGAGACCTGGGTCTCGAACGTCGAGTTCGCTGCAGCGTATGCACGCCTTCGCGCCCGCCGCATCCACGATCCCGCGGGGTCATTCGTCTGGATATCGCCGCGGTTGTCACTGACCGGACTGAATGCCGATCATTGGATTTCCGCGCTGCCCGGTTCAGAGGCGGCAATCGCATGCGCGGTGGCAAACGTGATGATCGCGGACGGTCTGGTGCCACCTTCAACTCTCGCGGCGGTCCCGGCCGTCGGGAGTGCGTTGAGTCGCTTTGCTCCGGAACACGTGAGCAGCGCTACCGGCGTATCGGCGGAGGGCATCCGGGCGGCCGCGCGCCGGTTTGCTCGCCACGGTGCGTCGGTTGCGATCGGCGGCGGCGCCGCGGCGACCGGGGACACTGCCGTCGCGCTCGAAGTGGCCGTGCTCGTGTTGAACGCAGTGAACGGCAATATCGGATCGACGGTCACGTTCGGATCGAGTCACGCGTTGAATCGCGTCGCGACCGGCGACGACATCCGGCATCTCGTCAGCAGCATGGCCGCCGGCGAAGTCGACGTACTGCTCGTCCATCATGCCAATCCGTTGTACACGTTGCCGCCGTCAACCGGATTCGAGGCGGCAATGGCCCGAGTGCCCCTCGTTGTCAATTTCGGATCGATGCAGGATGAAACGACGGATCGTTCACATCTGGTCATGCCGGATCACCACGATTTGGAGTCGTGGGGGACGTTCACGGCCCGCAGCGGCATCGTCGGCGCGCAGCAGCCCGCAGCGACGCCGCTGTTCGACACCCGGGCCACCGCCGATGTGCTCGTCGAAGTCGCACGACAAATCGATGCGGAAACGGCGCATGCGATCGGAACCGAAGGCTGGCCGCAGCGCCTTGCCGAGTGGTGGGGCAACGATCGCGAAACATCGATTCAGCAAGGCGGACGGTTTGATGAGAGCGCCGCCGCCGCGCCGGTGACACTCCGAGATGTGTCGACGACGATTTCGTCGATTCCACTTCCGTCACCGACGACAATGCTCAGCTTTCTGGCGTATTCGACTACGCAGCTCTTCGATGGCCGGGATGCGGATAGCTCGTGGCTTCAGGAGCTTCCCGATCCTGTGCACAAGTCCGTCTGGGGTAACTGCGTGGAGATTCATCCGGAGACGGCGGCCCGGCTCGATCTGAGCGACGGTGATTCCGTCGACCTCGTGACCTTGCATGGCCAGGCAAGGGCGACGGTTCACCTGTACTCCGGCCTGCACCCCACCGCGATTGCGATGGCAATCGGGTACGGTCGAACGGCTTCGATGCGCTTTGCCGATACGCGCGGCGCCAACGCGATCACGCTTCTGCCGCCGCCGGGAACGGCGGGCGCTCGTTGGCGATCGGACGGCGTCACGGTTCGGCGCACATCGAAACGAACGCGGCTGGTCCTCCTGCAAGAGCAGATGATGGCGCACGTCGCGGGAGAAACGCCGGCTGCCAAGATCGTTCGCCCTGCCCGCGTCGACGAACCGGAATCCGCGCCGGCGAAGGCGGTCCAGTTCTATCCGCCGCACGAACACAAAGAACACCGTTGGGGGATGGCCATCGATCTGAATGCGTGCATCGGGTGCAGCGCCTGTGTCGTTGCCTGCTACGCCGAAAACAACATTGCCGTCGTCGGCCCGAAGCTCTGTGAACAAGGACGCGAGATGTCGTGGATTCGAATCGAGCGCGAGGTTCACGAGATCAAAGGCGGCGAGGGACTGCAGCAACCGGGCAATGCGTTTTTGCCGATGCTCTGTCAGCACTGTGACAACGCACCGTGCGAATCGGTCTGTCCTGTGTATGCCACCTATCACAATCCGGAAGGACTGAACGCCCAGGTCTACGCGCGCTGCATCGGGACGCGGTTCTGTTCGAACAACTGCCCGTACAAGGTGCGCCGATTCAACTGGGGGCGCTACGGCTGGACGCCGCCGCTCGGCGAGCAGCTCAATCCGGATGTCACGGTACGCAGCGTCGGCGTCATGGAAAAGTGCACGTTCTGCGTGCAACGGATTCAAGCGGCCAAACTCACCGCCAGGCGTGAACAGCGCGCGCTAGGCGATAGCGACGTCGTTCCCGCCTGTGCGCAGACATGTCCCGCCGAGGCCATCGTGTTCGGCGATTTGCACGATCCCAACAGCCGCGCGTCCCGGCTGTCGCAGCTCGCGCGTGGATACCACGTGCTCGAAGAACTCAACACGAAGCCGGCGATCACGTATCTGCGTCGAGTCATTCCGGGAGCTCCGGATGTCGAATGATCTCGACAGCACGGTTGCAGCGCGGCTGCACACGATCACCAACGATGTGCTGGCCACCTTCGAGTGGCGCTTGCCCGGTTGGCTTGCATACTGGTCAGCAGTCGGGTTGTCCGGGTTCCTCTGGTCGATCGCCGGCGCCGTGTGGCTGTATCAAATGTACTCGGGCCTTCATGTCACGGGCATGATGCATCCGGTCATGTGGGCCTTCTACATTACCGCCTTCGTGTTCTGGATCGGCATCGCACATTCGGGAACGCTGATCGCCGCCATTCTGTTTCTGTTCCGCGCGCGTTGGCGGACGTCGGTCGCCCGGGTCGCCGAGACGATGACGATCGTGGCGGTGATGACGGCGGCGATCTTTCCCGTTCTTCACCTCGGCCGCGCGTGGCGCTTCTACTGGCTGGTTCCGTATCCGAACCAGCGCGGGCTGTGGATCAATTTCAGCTCGCCGCTGGTTTGGGACGCATTCGCCGTCGGCACGTATTTCATCGTCAGCGTGTTGTTCTGGTATCTCGAGCTCGTGCCCGATTTCGCAACGGTTCGCGATCGGTCAGCGGGTTGGCGGGAGCGGATCTTTCGATGGGCCGCGCTCGGGTGGGCAGGCACGGCGGAGGAGTGGCGTCACTTTCGGAGCGCGTACGCAATCCTCGCCGGCCTCATCACTGCGCTTGTGGTGTCCGTACACAGCATCGTGTCATGGGACTTCGCGGCAGCAATTGTTCCCGGGTGGCACAGCACAATTCTCGCGCCGTATTTCGTCGCCGGCGCGATCTTCTCGGGCCTTGCCATGGTGCTGACCTTGATCATTCCCGGGAGATGGCTGATTGGCATCACCGAGTACGTGAGCGTCGATCATCTTGAAAACATCGCCAAGCTCGTGCTGGCAATGTCGATCGTTGTCTCGTATTCGTACGTCAGCGAGTTCTTTTTCGCGTGGTATAGAGGCGACGCCTACGATCGCGCCCAGTACATATTTCGCGTCTCCGGCGCGTATGCGCCGCTCTTCTGGCTCACCATCGTTTGCAATTCGGTCGTGCCGTTGCTGCTCTTCCGCCAGGCCGCGCGGCGCAGTCCTGGAACGCTGTTCGTCGTCGCGGTTCTCATCAATGTCGGTATGTGGACCGAGCGGCTCGTCATCATCGTGTCGTCGCTGGCCCACGAATTCGACAGCGCATCCTGGGGAATTTACCGGCCAACAATTTTCGAGTGGACGATTCTTCTCGGGAGCGCTGGGTGGTTCTTCTTCTGGTTTCTCCTGCTGATCGGACATATCCCGGCCGTGCCGATCGCCGAAACAAAGGAGCACGTTCTCATGGAGAGCGGCGGGTGACACGAGTGGTCGCGATTCTCGATTCGCCGAATCGTGTCCGCGCCGCGGCCGCAGCCGCTCGAACCGCGGGCTGGACCGCGGTGAGCGTCTGTTCGCCGGCATTCAACGAGCGACTCCTGCAGGCCGTCGAGGTCACACAGTCGCCGGTCGGCCGCTGGACGTGTGCCGGCGCCGTCGCCGGCATTGTCTCCGGGTTCATTTTGACGATTGGCACCGTTCGCCAGTGGCCCGGATTGATCGTGAGTGGAAAGCCGCTCGTCGCGATGCCGCCGTTCCTGATCATCGTGTTCGAACTGGCGATTCTTTTTGCCGCAATCGCTGCGGTTGCAAGCTTCCTGGTCGCATGCCGTCGCGCCCGACGGAAGGCAGCCGGAGCGTGCAGCGGCGCCACTACCGATGCCGAGTTCACGTTATTGCTCGAATCGCACGACGATTCGCGGGACATCGATGGCGTGCTTCGCACTGCCGGAGCCCTTCGGTGGCACAGGCTCTAACCATTCTCCAACGGTTCATCGGTGCGGCGCTCGTGATGCTCGCGAGCGGGGCATGTGACGGGCCGTGGCGTCACGACATGCGCGATCAACCATCGCCCGGCGCGGCTGATGGACCGCGGTCGCCGGCGGTCGGATCGATCTCAACCGAAGCCCGCGGCCCGTTCGATCGGATTGCGGGAGAGGTGATCTCGAATCCGCTGTCGCCTGAGACGCCGGCCGAATCGGGTCGAATCCTGTACACGACCTATTGCTTCCCGTGCCACGGCGGTCCAGTCGGCAAACATTTTTCGAGAATGCCTTCGCTTCGCGCTCCCGACTTGCAGCGACATGGCGACGGGTGGTGGTACGTCACGATTACCAATGGGACTTCGCTGATGCCAGCATACGGTCACCAGCTCGATCCGGCGGAACGATGGCAGATCGTGCGTTTCGTGCGCACGCTCCCGTATCAATGATCATCGCGCTGTTGACAAACGTCCTGTTCTGGAGCGGCATCGCGATTGGCGGAGTCGTTTTCGCCGCATTGCTGGAAGTCACCGGCGGCGAATGGGCCGGGCCCGTTCGCGTCAGTGCCGAACGTTTCCGGTACTTCTTGCCTGTATCGTTCGTCTTGATCCTGATTCTGATGTGGCAGAGCAGCGCGATCTATCCGTGGGCAGACGGTTCGGTGCCGGGTCTCTGGTTTCGGCCATGGTTTGTCGCGCTGCGAGTGGATGCGGTGTGCGCCATCGTCTACGTCGCTGCGTTCTGGTTCTGCCGGGCGTCGCGGCGGGCACGAGAGAGTGGCGACCGCCGCTCAACGATGACCGTAGCCGTTACATTCCTGATTGTGTACGTGCTTGGATTCAGTCTCTTCGTCGTCGACACGATCATGTCGCTCGAACCGCACTGGACGAGCACGCTGTTTCCCGCCTACGTCTTTACAGGGAACGTGTACGCCGCAATGGCCAGTGTGGCCACGCTGGCCGCGTGGGATATCGGCACGTCTTCGACGGAGATGTCGCCTGCGCGGAGCCGCGATGTTGCGAATCTGCTTCTCGGCGCGTCGCTGTTCTGGTTGTACTTGTTTTGGTCGCAGTTTCTTGTGATCTGGTACGGCAATCTGACATCCGAAGTCGGTTATGTGACGGTTCGGCTCACCGACCTGCGGATGTGGGCGTGGACTGTGCTCGCGCTCTCATGCGTCATTCCGTTTGTCGTATTCGTGCCACCGGCTGGCAAACGCCTGACGGCGCTCAGGATTGTCGCCCCCGCCATTCTCGGTGGTTTGTGGATTGAGCGGTGGATGCTGGTCGCGCCCGCAGTACGCCATACGACTTCGACCGCCACGGCGATTGTGACGACCGCAGCGTTTGCGGCGGTGTTTATCTCTACCGTTCGGCGCCGTTAGCGTGGTCTGATCATCGACGGCGCCGATCGTACAAGGACCACCGTCATGTTCCGTTCACCGATACGAGCGGAGGAAGTCGATGGCATTCCGCGGCTGGAGTAGGACGATTGTCCGACTGTTCACTGATCGCCTTCGCACGGCACATCGCACGGCGACCTTGCATGAACAATCGCCGGAGTCAGCGATATGAAACGCGATGTCGAGCAGCCGGAAGCCGGCGTCAATCGATTAGGCCCATTCGGAAACGTGTGGCCAGATCAGCTGGACGTCGATCCGCACCATGGCCAGCACCTCGTCCATCACGGATACACGGTCCTGCTCTCCAACGCCGACGGCACGATCGAAGGCGGCCGACAGGGATTGTTCGATCACGACACTCGGGTTCTTTCACGGTATGAGATCGCGCTGGACGGGGTGGCCCCCCGCGTAGACTCGACCGGGCTCATCGACGCGAGCCACTGGATCGCGAGGCTTACTGTCGCTCGTGCCGGTGGCGACGCCCGCGGGCCGCATCTCCCCCAGGATGCGCTCGAGCTGACCCTTCGACGCGAGATCGGCAATGGGATGATCGAAACGATTGACATCGATAATCACAGTGCCACTGCAGCGTCCGCGGCGTTCGCAATCAGGGTCGATGCTGATTTCTGCGATGTCATGGCAATCGGCCGGACGCACCGTCCTGTTGGCTCGGTTTCAGATACGTGGGATGCTCGCGACAGAACGCTCACGATTGACTATCGCGCATCGTACGAGGCACGAGCGCTCCATCGGGCGATGCGGGTACGCATCGTCCGGGCCGATTCAGAGCCACACGTCAACGCGAAGGAACTGAGCTTCGATTTGCACCTCGCGCCGCACGCTTGCTGGCATGCCGAGTTGGTCTACGAACTTCTGATCGACGACCAATGGCTCAGCCCACTCGACAGCCAGTCCCTGCTCATCGCGCGGCAGCGACTCGAGACCGAATGGCGGCGGGATCGCACGCATATCGAGTCCGATCCAGCGCTTTTCGGCAGCGTTATTGAACGCGCCGCTGACGATATCTGGGCGCTACGGAATTGGGAGCAGGACGCAGGACCGGACGCGTGGGTGCCGCACGCCGGCGTGCCGACGTACACCGGATTGTTCGGGCGCGACGTGCTGACTGCAGGGTGGCAGTCCGCGCTCATCGGGCCGGAGCTGCTCCGCGGCGCGATCGCCCGCCTGGCTGCTACCCAGGCTGACGTGGATTCTGCCTGGCACGACGAAGAGCCGGGCAAGATGATCCACGAGATGCGCCGCGGGCCTCTCTCCGAGCTCGATCTCATTCCCCAGCGTCACTACTACGGCACACAGACATCGTCTTCATTCTTTGTCGTGACTCTCTCCGAGCTATGGCATTGGACCGGCGACACCGATCTGCTACGCACGTATCTGAATGCCGCATTGCGAACTCTCGAGTGGGCCGATCGGTATGGCGATCGAGACGGCGATGGATTCCTCGAATACGAACGCCGCTCTTCCGGTGGATTGAAGAATCACGGCTGGAAGGATTCCAACGAGGCTATTCGATATCCAGACGGCGAGCTAGTCGAAAACCCGATCGCGACAATCGAAGAGCAGGCCTATCACTGGCTCGCCCTTCAACGGATGGCAGAAATCCTCCTGGCGCTCGGCGACGATGCACAGTCGGTGCAGTTTCTCGCGCGGGCGCGGCGGCTGCGCGAAGCATGGCATCAGGCGTTTTGGTCCGACGAGGATGGCTTCTACGCGATGGCACTCGATCCGGCAAAGCGTCCGGTCCGCTCAATCGCGTCGAATGCGGGCCATGCGCTGGCCGCCGGACTCGTTCCGTCGGCGCACGTCCGCCGCGTCAGCGATCGTTTGATGGCACCGGACCTCTTCTCGGGATGGGGCATTCGGACACTATCATCCGATCACCCGTCCTACAACCCATTGGCCTATCACCTTGGCGCCGTCTGGCCTGTCGAAAACGCAACCATCGCGCTTGGATTCAAGCGTTACGGACTCGACGCGCACGCGAACCGATTGATCGAGGCGATGTTTGCCGCCGCGGGTCGCTTTCGTCATCGTCGTCTTCCCGAAGCGCTCGGCGGCCATCGGCGCGAGGCGGCGCCGGTGCCGACCGTTTACCCGGCGTCGAACAGTCCACAGGCGTGGAGTGCCAGCGCCACGATTCAGATGGCGCAAACGCTGCTTGGGGTCTATCCGTTCGCGCCTGCCCACCTCGTCGCGCTCGTCCGGCCGACTTTGCCGGCGTGGTTAAACACCGTCGTCGTCCACAACCTTCGCGTCGGGACTGGCCGCGTGTCGATTCGGTTCGAACGCGCCCGCGATGGCTCCACCACGTACGACACGTTCGATCGCCAGGGGCCGCTGCACGTGATCGAAGTGCCGCCGCCGCAGGCGGACGACTTGCGGGGGTGGCGCGCCGTGATCGCGAAATGGTTCGTTGAACACGCGCCGGGCCGGACAGCGGCAGCGTTGCGGATCGCGATAGGCGAAGAGGAATAACCGGCCGTGACTTCGCCAGTTCCCGCGTCTCAGGTGGGAGAATCCCTGACTGCTTAGTTCCCGAGCGTGATCACTCCTGCCGGAGCGCGGTAATCGGATTGACGCCAATGGCACGACGCGCAGGAATCGCGCAAGCGATCAGCGCCACAGCGCACAGGATGCCGACGGTGCCCACGAACGTCGGAACGTCCCTCGCCGACACACCGTACAGGAACGCAGCGAGCGAACGCGCTGTCGCCAAGGCGGTTCCGAGACCGATGAGAATCCCCAGAATCACCAGCAGCATTCCGTCGCGGACCACCAGCAGAAAGACGTGCTGTCGGTCCGCGCCGAGTGCCAGCCGGATACCCATCTCTCTTGTGCGGCGCGATATGGAGAAGGAGAGCACGCCGTAAATCCCGACGACCGCGAGCAGCATCGCGAGACCACCGAAGCTCCCGAGCAGCCATGCGCCCATGCGCGCTGGGTACAGCGACGTGCCGATCGTCTGCGTCATCGGCACGATGGCAGGCACCGGCAGGTTGGGCTCCAACTCCTGAATCTCGCGGCGCAACGGGGCCACGAGCGAGGCCGGCGAGACCGACGCACGAACGTATAACGTCATGCCGGTTTCGTGGTTCTGCGCAAGCGGCATGTAGACGACGGGAACTCCATCCTCGGTGAGCGACCCGTACTTGCTGTCGCGAACCACACCGACGATCTCGCGCCACGGCCCGCGCGGGCCGTCAAGGCTGATCCGGCTGCCGGTCGGAATCGTTCCGCCGAAGTGCATTGCGGCGGCGGTAGCATTCAGGATGATCACCGGCGGCCGGCCCTCGCTGTCCGTTTCATCAAAGTCGCGTCCGCTCAGCAAAGGGATCCCCATCGTCTTGAAGAATCGTGGTCCAACGACGTTCGCATTGGTGAGCGTCGGATCTCCAACGACGACAGGGCTGTTCTCGGAATACACCTGGTCATGCGATGCGGCACGCCCCTCGACGTGCACGCTCAGGATTCGGCTTCCGCCACCAAGCATTGCGACGCGGCTGACAGTGGCCGACTCGACGCCGGGCAGGCGCTCGGCGCGTTCGACGATCTGACGGTAGAACTCTCGGCCTTGCACACGAGTGTAGCGGAGGAGATTGATATTCAGCGGCAGCGACACGAGCCGGTCGACATCGACGCCCGGATCGATCCGGCGAGTTGATTGCAGGCTGCGGACAAAGAGTCCGGCCGCAGTCAAAAGAAGGAGAGACAGCGCCACTTCCGCGACGACAAGCGTTTTCTTGAGATCCAGCCGCCGTCCACGTTCCGCCGCCGCGCTGCTCGCGCCTTTGAGCGCAGGCACGAGGACGGGCCGCGACGCATTGAGCGCCGGCACCGCACCAAACACGATCCCGGTTATGCAGGACAGCAGGAATGCGAAGAGGAGCACTCGCTGATCGATCAACACGTCGAAGGCGATGGGTAGAGCGCCGGCGGGAGGGGGTGCCGACCTGAACCCCTCGACGAGCGCCCACGCGAGAGCGATCCCGGCAGCGCCACCGATGACTGACAGCAACACACTCTCGGTGAGAAGCTGTTGAACCAGCCGGCCACGGCTCGCACCGAGCGCGAGTCGCACAGCGAGCTCGCGCTGACGCGCTGCAGCTTTCGACAACAGGAGATTCGCGATATTGGCGCACGCAATCAGCAGTACTGCGCCAACGACGCCTCCAAGGAGCAGCGCCACCGAACGTATTTGCTGCCGCTGACCCGCGTTACCCTGGTCGACAGGCACCATCGAGATGCGCGGCGGCGACGCACCCGGACGCAGCTTCAGTCTTGTCCGGAAGAATTCGGCAATGGCCGCGTCCAACTCGCCACGAGCTTCGCCCAGTTTCGCATCTGGCCTTAGCCGGCCGACCGCAAAGATCCAGCTGTTGGTCGGATTCTTGAGCAGGTCGGGATTCTGTTCACCTGAGTAGCCGGCCCGTGGTGGTCGCATGATCGCCTGCATCATCATCGGCACGTAAAGATGCCGCACGACTCCAAGCTGCGGACCGGAAAATCCCGCCGGAGCGACGCCAACGATGGTGAAGACGTGTCCGTTCAAACGGATTTCGCGTCCAATAACGTCTGGCTGACCGGCAAAGCGCGTCTGCCAGAAGTCGTAGGAGATCACGGCTACTGGATGCGCTCCCGGTGTCATGTCGTCGCTCGTCGAGAGCAGCCGCCCCCGTGCGGGACGGATGCCGAGGAGATCGAAAAAGTTGCCCGTGACAATCACACCCGACACGAGCTCTGCTGCGTCGCCGGCATTCAGACTCGCGGTGATGCCGCCCCAGCCCGCCACACCGTCGAACGATCGACCGTAATCGCGCAACCTCTCGAACTGCGGATATGAGAACACCCCGCCGACGTTGCCGCGATAGATATAGAAGAGGTGCGCGCGGTCAGCGACCGGGAGCCGCTGCAGCAGCGTGGCGTTGACGAGGCTGAACACGGCGGTGTTGGCGCCGATGCCGAGCGCAAGCGTGAGCACGGCGGCGAGCGTGAAACCCGGCTGCTTCCGCAGCATGCGGGCCGCGTAGCGCAGATCGTGACCGATATCTTTCAACGCGCCAAGACGTGCCGGGGCTTCGACCGCCGGCGGCGGAACATGCGCCTGGCGAAGGGCACGCATGTGGCGCGCAAGCGCATCATCGTCGTCCAGCTCCTCGAGCGCGATCCGCCGCGCCGCCGCCTCCTCCGCACCGGCTGCGCGCAGCTCTTCGTAGCGGTCGTCGAGATGCTGCGACAGTTCCTCGATGATCTCGGCTTCGCGCGCTGCGCTCAGCTGCAGTGCCGCGAGCCTCGGACGGAGCTGATCGAGCCAGGACCGTGAGCTTGCCGAGTGGTCAGGCATGGTCGACTCCGGTGATGAGACGCATCGCGGTCACGAAGGCCTTCCAGGTATTCCGCTGGCTGGCGAGGACGCGGCGTCCTTCCGCGGTGAGCCGATAGAATCGGCGACGACGCTGGCCAGGTTTCTCCACCCAGCGCCCTTGCAGCCATCCGCGCTCTTCGAGGCGATACAAGAGCGGATACAGCGACGCGATATGGAATTTCAGCTGGCCGCCGGAACGGCTTTCGATCAGCCGGCTGATTTCGTAGCCGTGGCGTGCGCGGTTCTCGACAATCGACAGGATGATCAGCTCCGCCGACCCCTTTTTCAGCTCGCGGTCCAGCATCCGCCGGTCTATAGCAGTCATAGCCACATATCGTATAGCCAATGTGTTCTGAGGACAAGCGTGAATCCCTCATCACTGATCACCCATCGTGAATCGCTCATCGCTGAATCATCGAATCTGGGATCCTCGAATCGATTCGGGGATTCGGAGATTCATGGATGAGCGATTCACGATGAGTAATCAGTGATGAGGGATTCATGTAGATGCTTGACAGGAAGGTGGGCGAGGCGGATACTGCCTCTTGTTGTCATGGCACGAGCATCAGGAGGAGAACTACTTCAAGGCACTCTCCCACTGCTGATTCTTCGTACGCTGGTGACCGCCCCCAACCACGGCTTTGCGATCGCACGTCGCATCCAGCAGATCTCCAAGGCCGTGTTGCGCGTCGAGCAAGGCTCCTTGTATCCGGCACTGCACCGCATGGAGCTCGACGGCCTGATTGAGTCGTACTGGTCCACGACCGAGAACAATCGCAAAGCCAAGTACTACCGCCTGACGAAACGCGGAAGCCGTGCGCTGACGAATGAAACCCGGCGATGGAATGCGATTGCCGGTGCCATTGCGGCGATTCTCCAGGAGGCGTAAGCGTGCCGGTCTGGGTGACCCGATTCCTGCTTCGCGCCCGAGCCACACTCTCCGGTCGATATCATCGCGAGCTCCGCGACGAACATCATTTGCATCTGCGTCTGCTCGAGGAGGAATACGCCGCCAAAGGACTCTCACCCGACGAGGCGCGCCAGCGTGCGCGTCGTGAGTTCGGTAATGCCGCGGCGTATCAGGAAGCCAGCCACGATCTGCTTTCGTTTCGCGTCGTCGAGGATTTCATCCAGGATCTGCGGTACGCGACACGCGAGATGCGGCGCAGCCCTGGATTCACGTGCGTGGCGGTCACATCGCTCGCCGTCGGCATTGGTTCCCTCACGACGACGTTTTCAATCATCGACGCCTTCATGCTCAGAGGGTTGCCCGTGCACGATCCTCGGCGGTTGGTGGCGGTATCGACGGTCGAGAGCCCCACCTGGGAGAACTGGTCGTACGTCGCATTCACACGCTGGCGGGAATCTCCCGACAGGCTTTTCGATGCCGCCGCAGTCTCGGACGTCACGGCGTACGACGTCAGTCCTCCCGAAAGTGACAGGCGGAGGGACGTGCAAGTCGGCCTCGTGTCGAGCAACTACTTCGAAGTCATCGGCGCGGACGTGGCGCTGGGTCGCGCTCTCACGGAAGCCGATGATTCTTCGCGCGGCGCGGAGCCTGTGGCGGTGATCAGCCACGCATTCTGGGAGCGATGGTTCGGCGGCACGCCCGACATCCTGAATAAAAGCATCAACCTCCGAGGGCGCCGCTACGCTATCGTCGGCGTCGCGGGCAAGCGCTTTACTGGGCACGCGGTCGGACAGCCGACCGATATTTGGATTCCCCTCGTCCGGCAGCCGGAACTCATCGCTGGCTCGCCAAATCTGCTCGAGGGTCGCGCGGCTTTGCAAGCCAGATGGCTGAGAGTTATCGGACGTCTGCGCGCAGATATCGCAGTCGAGGAGGCGAACCTTTCGGCGAATCTGATTTACCAGAGATTCGTCGCAGAGAGGGCGATCGAATTCGGCGAGAACAGTCCTGAGGTGCTGAGGGAACGGAAGCGGGTCGTGTCGCTACTCAGCGCGGCCACCGGTTTTGCCCCCGAACGGGCCCGCTACGCGCGGCCGATGATGTTCCTGTCGGCCATTACTGCGCTCGTGTTCCTCGTGGCGTGCGCGAATTTTACCAACCTGATGATCGCGCGTACGGAACGCAGGCGCCGCGAGTTCAGTATTCGACTTGCACTGGGCGGCGGCCGGCGCCGCTTGATCCGGCAGTCTCTGGCGGAATGCGCGCTGCTGGCCATTGTCGCAGGAACCCTTGGCGTGCTGCTGGCCGAATGGGCGACTGCCGCTGCCCTCAAGCAGTTTGCCGCGATGATCATCCCAATCGAACTGTCGCTCACTCTCGATGTTCGGGTACTCGGGTTCGTAGCCGCATCCGTGACCGCGGCCGCCGCCTTCGGACTACTGCCGTCGATACTCCAGATGCGATCGACAGCTGCATCGGCCGTGTACCAGAACATGTACCTGCACGGTTCCACTCGCACACGAGCCATTGGCGGACGAACCATTTTGATTGCGCAGATGACCCTGTGTGCGATCCTGCTGGTCGGCGCCGGGTTGCTGCTTCGCACGGTCATGAACTTGCGATCGCAGGAGCTTGGATTCGACCGAAACGTGCTGCTCGTGTCGATTTCCCCTCGACAGGCCGGATACGCGGACGAAGCGGCTGCGATGCTCGTCACACGGATCAGGGAACGCCTCGCCGCAGTGCCAGGAATCCAGGCTGTTGGCGTCTCTGGTTCAGCCCTGCTGGATTTCACCAACTATTGGATCGACGACAGTCAGCAGCTCTCGACGGACCTCGGTCGGGTTCTGCCTGGCTCACGTTGGACGCTTGCTTCGGTAGGTCCGGAGTTCTTCAACGCCGTCGGGATTTCCGTTCTCCAGGGACGAGGATTTATCGATCGGGACGCGCAGCCTCCGCACAACGCGGTCATCATCAATCGATCGCTCGCGGCGGTTCTGTATGGCAACGAGAATCCCGTCGGCGGACGGTTTCGGATCAGCCCACGCAGTCCGATATGGACGGTGGTTGGGATCGTCAGCGATGCCAAGCAGACTTCTCCGCGCGATCGCGCCATGGGTGTTATCTATCAACCTGTGCGCGACCATGGCCGGGTCGTACTTGCCGTTCGTACGGCTGGATCTCCAACAGCGATCGCACCGGTGGTTGCGCACCAAATTGCTTCGATCGCCAGCGATCTGCCGATCGATAAGGTCCGGACGATTGCAGAGGTGCTCGATGCGGCGATTGCTCAGGAACGCCTCATGAGCGGCATCGCACTTGTTCTGGCGGCCCTGGTCATTGCGACCGGCTGCGTCGGGCTGTACGCGCTGATGTCGTACGACGTCGCGCAGAGAACACACGAGTTCGGCATCAGGCTCACGCTTGGTGCGACCAGTGGAAGCGTGGCATCGCTGATCCTGATGGACGGCGTCAAGCTTGTAGTGCCCTCACTGATGATTGGAATGCCGCTCGGCGTAATCGTGAGTCGACCCCTCTCGTCGCAGCTGTACGGCGTGCAGATCACGGACCCATGGACGCTGACATCGGTCGCGCTGCTACTCACAGCGTTTGCGCTCCTGGCAACGGTGAGGCCGGCACTCACCGCGTCACGGATCGATCCCATTGCACTTCTCCGGAACGACTAATATCCGAATCAGTCATCACTGATCACTGATCGTCAATCGCTCATCCACGAATCATCGACTCGCTGCGATAATTCATGGATTCAAGGATGAGCGATTCTCGATAAGCGATTCGCGATGAGTGATCAGTGACGAGGGATTGGTCTACTCCGCTCTGAGCACCGACACCGGCGACAACCGCACGGCCCTCCAAGCCGGCACGAGTGTGCCGGCCAATACCGTCAGGAGCGCTACGGCGACGGCAATCGCGAAGGTTGCGGGATCGCTGGGCGCAACACCGAAAAGCAACGCGCTCATTCCTCGAGCGGCTGCGTATGCGCCGATCACCCCGGGTACGATGCCGAACACCGCCAGACGAATTCCGTCCGCAAGGATCATCCGTCCGACGCGCGCGGGATCGGCGCCGAGTGCGAGGCGCACGCCGATCTCCTGTGATCGCTGTGAGACGGTGTACGCGAGCAGCCCGTAGATCCCGACCGCAGAGAGCAGTACTGCCACGACGGCGAACACGCTCAGCACCTGAAGTTGGCCGCGGCGGCTGGCGGTCTCCCCCGCGATCACGTCGTTCATTGCCCGCACATTGGAAATCGGCTGGTCGGCGTCGATCGAATGCACGATCTGGCGCACCGCAGGCACAATCGCGTTCAACTGACCCGAGTGTCGAATCACGAGATCCTTCGGGTCGAAGCCGCCAGGGATAGGATCCGGGGCCTGCGCGGCGGGGAGATACATTTGCGGTTCGCTGGTCCGCTCCAATCCACGGACCTTGATGTCACCGACGACGCCGACGACGGTCCGAGTGTCGTCGAGGTGCCGGAAGGTCTTGCCGATCGGATCCTGGCCGGGCCAATAGCGTTCGGCGAAAGACGCACTCACGACGGCGACCCACGCGCGATCGCCGCGGTCGCTGTCTTCGACATCACGCCCCCGGTGAAGCGGAATCCCCATCGTCGTGAAGTATTGCGCGGTGACCCAGCGATGGCTCACGCCTTCTCTGCGGTAGGGTTGCACCTCGCGTCCAGGAATTGCGACCGCGGTGATGAGACCGGTTGTGACCATGGGCAGCCCGCTGGTGAACGCGGCGCTTTGCACGCCGGGCAGCGTCCGCACGCGTTCGAGCACGCGATCGTAGAACTGGACGCGTTGTTGCGGCTTGTCGTACTTCGGTCGCGGCAGGGCGACATGGAGCGCAAGAACGTTCTGCGGTCTGAAGCCAGGGTCAATCGCTTGCACACGCCAGACCGCTCTGATCAACAGTCCGGATGTAATCAGCAGGATCACCGACATCATCACTTCGACCGTGACCAGAACGGCTCGGAGACGCTGCTTCGCTCCGCCGCCAGTGCGGACACCCTCGCGAAGCGCATCGAATGTCGTGCGCCGGCCGGCGCGTATCGCGGGGAACAGACCAAAGCCGAATGCCGTGAGAGTGGTGAACAACGCCGCAAAGGCGATCACCCGCAGGTCGACTGTGGGCTCAGTGGCGATCGGTAACGTGTCAGGAACGAGGCTGGCGAACAGCGGAACGCCGGCGGCGGCCACGAGCAAACCGGCAGCGCCACCGATCAGCGTCAGGATCAAGCTCTCGGTGACAAGTTGCCGCATCAGCCGCTCTCTGCCGGCACCGAGCGCGGCGCGCACCGCCAGCTCGCGCTCGCGCGCGGCCGCCCGTGCGAGCAGCAGGTTCGCGAGGTTGGCGCAGGTGAGCAGCAGCAGGCACAGGCTCGCACCACCAACCGCCATGAGCATCAGCCGGAAGCGCGGCGACATGTTGTCCCGGATGCGGAAGAAGCTGATACCGGTTTCCTCGTTCGTCGCGGGATAATCGTGCCCGAGACGATTGGCAATGACGTCCAGATCCGCGCGCGCTTGCTCGAATGTGACACCTGGTTTGAGACGCGCCACGCCGCGAAGATATGTGTTGGTACGATCGTCATAGTCCTCGTCGCGAAACGTCAGCGCGGTCCACATCTGAACGCTTCGTGTGGGGAAGTAGAAGCCCCGCGGCATGACGCCGATGATCGTGTGCGGCACACCGTCGAGGTGGACCGTACGACCCAGCACGGAAGAATCGCTGCCGAACTGCGACTGCCACAGTCCATAGCTGATCACGACGGCGCTGCGATCATCCTCGCGGGACTCGAACACTCGCCCGAGCGCGGGACTCACGCCAAGGATCGGAAGCACCTCCTGCGTGACCGGTGCGATCTCCAACCGGCGGGGCTCGCCGACGCCGACGAGGTTGACGCCGGCGAGGGTAAACGCACCCATGCCCTCGAATGACGAACTCATCGCTTTGAAATCGCGATAGTTGGCGGGCGAGAGTTCGTTCATGCACCCCCATCCTCCACCGGTGCGCGGCCCTTCGCACAAACGCACGAGGGCGTCGGGATCGGCAAAGGGCAGCGGACGGAGCAGCACGAAATCCGCGACCGAGAATGCCGCGGTATTAGCGCCGACGCCAAGCGCGGTGACGAGGACGGCGGTGAGGGCAAAGCCACGGGCGCGGTTGAGCGTGCGCGCGGTGTAACGCAGATCCTGCTTCAGGATGTCCCAATGAACGGCCGGCGCATTCATGATCACCTCGTGGAGTGCCGCGAACCACAACGCGATGCGAGCGGCACCGCGGGCGTTGCGCAGATGGATGCGGAAGATCGCTTCCATTTCCTCGCCGTAGTCGGCGCGGAACGAAGCGGGATACAGGTAAAGGAGGAGCCGGTAGATGCGCATCAGGCTTTCCGAGGCGCCAGCCCCCGCTTGCGCGCAAGATCAAGCATTTGTGCCAGCCGTCGTGACTCGGCCATAGCGACTTCGCGTCCGAACGGAGTGATCCGGTAATAGCGCCGGCGCTCGTCGTCCATGTCTTTCGCCGGACGCGTGCTGATCTCGCGAATCAACCCCTGCTGCACCATGCGGTCGATTGACCGGTACAGCGTGCCCGGGCTCAGCCTCAAGGCGCCATCAGTGCGCGCGGCGACGTCCTTGATGACGGCGTAGCCGTGACGATCCTCATCAGCCAGAGCCACAAGGATGTGAAATGTCGCCGGCGGCAGTGGCAACAACGATTCGGCTTCGGTATTCACAGGGTGAGTATATCCATGGTGCGCATAGTCGGATAGTTGGACGTGAGCGGCCCCCCTTCGGTTGGGTGTTCAGCTCGACTTTTGACGTTCCGTTTTCATTCCGGCTGCGTACGACGCGGCTACAACGCGGGCACGCGTGTAAATCAACGATCTGCAGCGACGCACACGGGAGCGTGCGCGAGCCCGAGGTACGAATCTTGGGGTGCCGCGAACCATCACAAACGGGGAGAGTTCAATGATCCTTCGCATCGACAAACTCGCAATCGAATTACCGATGCCCGCGCATCCATCGCCGAATTCAGCGTCGGCGGTTCAGGAGCTCCTGGGCGGCAAGTTCGGTGAAATGTCCACGCCATGGTCGATGACCCAGTCGCACGCGAGATGGTTGGAGATCTGCTCGTCCGCGGCGGAACGCACATCGTGGCGTATGCCAAGGCACTCGAAGCGTTGTCCGGTGTCGACGTTGGAAAGCTGCTCCCCATCCCCGACATCAGCAACAAGCGATTCCCTGAAGCGAAGAAGCACGAGGCCAAGGGCCTGCATCAGGTGATGTACCGGATGAGCCCTGACGATTACCGTGAAATTTCCTCGATTTGGCGTGGACCGCATCCAGAAGACGGGTCCGAGCTACGCGTCGTCGATGGTCCCCCTGAAGGCGGACGTGTGCCGATGCATCCGGACGAACCGCAGTTGACCTCGCCAATCGGTCCCGATGGCATCGACCCGGGGATGTTGAAGGACATCGGGGAACGGTTATTCGGCAGAGGATCAGTGAAGAAGTAAGGGAGCTCGATTAGACTGCTCGGGTGTTTTGGAATACCGATCTGATAACGGACGTGCGTTTCGGAGGGCGCACGCTACGCCGCACAGATGGGCAACACTCTGTTGAGTGTGCGGACCCGGAGCGCGTCCGGCGCAGTTGTGAGTGCGAACGGCCAGTTCGTCTCCGGCAATTTCTTCAAGACGTTTGGCGTCACAACCTCCCGCGGCCGCCTGCTCACTGACGGTGACGACGACAAGGGTGCGTGGACACGTGTGATGCCCGGACTCTTCGAGACGCTCGGCACCACGATCGTGTTGTCGATCCAATGACTGTTCCGCGCGCTGAATAGCCTCAATCATGCTCGAAGCACACGCGCTCACGAAGCGCTACGGCGGCACGCTGGCGGTCGACAAAGTCAGCTTCAGGGTCAGCCGTGGCGAGATACTCGGCTATCTCGGTCCAAACGGGTCAGGCAAGAGCACGACCGTCAACATCATCGTCGGCTTGCTCGAACCGAGCTCCGGATCCGTCACGCTCGATGGTCGAACCTTGTCGGAGGATCAGCCCGGGTACCAGAGGAAGATCGGCTACGTTCCGGAGGAGCCGTACCTCTACACTCATCTCACCGCGACCGAGTACCTCACGCTGGTCGCGCGCCTTCGTCGCCTTCCGTACGCGTCGGTGGAGAAGAAGATCCCGGAACTGTTACGACTCTTTCAGCTGCACGACAGTCGCTATACCACGATGGCCGCCTTTTCCAAAGGGATGCGGCAACGCGTAATACTTGCCGCGGCGCTGCTGCACAATCCGGACCTGCTCGTCCTGGATGAGCCCTTCGCTGGTCTCGACGTGAACGCCGGATTGTTGTTTCGCACATTGCTCGCCATGCTTGCAGCCGATGGCCGCATGATTCTCTTCAGCACGCACCGCTTCGACATGGTCGAAAAATTGTGCTCGCGGGTCGTGATTCTGTCGTCCGGACGCATCGTTGCTGAGCACGACGTCGCGGCATTCGGTACCGCGGGTACGCCTTCTCTCGAAGACATCTTCGTTCACGTGACCAGGCAGGCCGACTTCCGCCCACTCGCGCGAGAAATCCTCGACACGATTCGTGCATGACCATGCGGCCCAGGCTCGAGGATCGCACCTGGTATCAGTTGACGATCCAATTCTTTCGCGGATTGTTCGACTTCGGCATTCTCTCGGATACCGGCGCGGACGCGGTCCGCCGCCTGCTGATTGGCATCGTCGCGGTCATGGCGTCGTTGGGCCTGCTTCTGGCTCGCATGTACCTGCAGAAGTACACGCTGCTCTCGGAAATGTTTCACGACTGGGGGACCGGTTACAAATCGAATCGCGAACCGTATCAACTCGCCGTCCTTGGCGATGGCGCCCTCGTGATCGCGTTCCCGATGTTGATCGTTGGCCTCGTCGTGGTGCTGGTCAGCAACTCGCTCTTTCCGAGCGTGATCGATTGTCGCGTTCTGCTGCCGTTAGGTGTTTCGAAGCGCGTCGTCTTCGCAAGTAAAGCGCTCGCGGTCATTGTGTTTGCGAGTCTTTTCGCGAGTGGCGCGTACGCAGCGACGATCCCGCTCGTCATAGTCATGTGGAATAGCCGGTGGGCCGATCGAGGACTACCGACGGAGCTTGTTGCCCACGGCATTGCGAGCTTGAGCGCATCGATCGTCACGGCACTCGTGGTCATCGCAACTGCGGGTCTGCTCTTGATCTGCGTGCCACGGTCGAGACTGCAGATGGCGTCGATCGCATTCCGCGGGGTCTCTCTGTGCGCACTCGTGCTCTCGATTCCGCTGGCGTTCAGGCTGCCGACTACCGGAGGACTCATCGCCAGTGCATCACCCGTGTTCTACCTGGCTCCGCCGGTGTGGTTCCTGGGTCTGGAGCAGTGGCTGCTGGGTAAAGCCACACCGTATTTCCTCCGGCTTGCGCAGATTGCCGCCATGGCAGGAGTTGCATCATTCGTAGTCGCGGTTGGCAGCTATGTGTTTCTCTATCAGCGCCTCGAGCGGGTGATCTTTCCGGTATTGGCGTCGGATCGATCTCGCCGACAACGTGCTCGATTTCTCGGCCTGCGCTCTCGGAAGCCGACTGGCGCCGCCACTGGATCCTTCATTCGCGCGACGCTAAGCCGCAGCCCACTGCATCAGGGAGTCTTGGTCGTCACCGCCGCCTGCGGAGTCGCTCTGGTGTTGAATGGCCTTGTCAGCAACTGGCATGCGGGCGCTGTGTCAAATGCTCGGACCCCGCTCGTGACTACGGTCATCTGGGCGTCCTTCGTGCTTGTCTTTGCGATGAACGTCGCAGTGCGCGCCGCGCTGGTTCTCCCTACCGAGCTTCGTGCGAACTGGATTTTCCGGATGACCGAAGATGAGGCGACACGCGCGGAAGAACTAAGCACAGTCGTCCGTACCCTGATCTTGCTTGGAGTTGTGCTCCCGTTGGTGATCCTCTTCCCACTGCAGTTGGCGGTGTTGGGTTGGCGCGCAATCCAGTGCACATCGATCGCAGGTCTGAGCGGCCTCGTGCTGGTAGAACTGCACACGACCGAATGGCTGCGAATTCCGTTTACATGTTCGTATGAGCCGAGTCGACAGCTCGTGTGGCAGTCGATGGTCATGGGCATCGCGGCATTTGTGCTGTTCACCACGGTCGGCCCTCCGCTTGCCTGGTACAGCAGCAATCACCCGATTGCGTGGCTGGGTGTCATGACTGTTCTTGGTGCTGTTTTGTTGTACCTGCGGCAACAACGCCTTTGGTCCTGGCGCAGGGCGGCACTGATGTTCGAGGACGTACTGCCGAGCGAAGTAGAGCCGCTCAAATTGTCAGAGTACTGAGGTGCTTCGCCGAACATTTCGTGAGCTCACCGCGGAGGCCGTGCTGAATTCGGATGTTCGTGAGGAGCGGGATGCTCGTGATCAGCAGGATGTTCCGCTTTGGGCTCGACCGGCGCTGTGAGACTTTCGATTTCCTGCGGCGTGAGCGACGGCATTTTGCGAATGAAGGCGACCAGTCTCCATGTCTCCTCAGGCGAGTGCTCGGCCTTCCACGCGGGCATTCCCGTCCAACGCACGCCATTTTGAATGATGTAGAAGAGCGCGCCGTCACTCAGGCCCTGGATGCGTGCATCGGCAAGATCCGGAACCTTGGGGTACATGTTCTTGCCCATGTCCGTCGTGCCGCGCCCATCTCGGCCATGACACGTCGCGCAGTGATCTTCGTAGTGATCGACGACACTTCGCCACGCATTCGCGTCCGCTGCGAACGGATTCTGTTGTCGATTGGCATCAGCCGGAATGGACAGGCGGAGCAATCGTGTCGCGATGCTGCGCTCGAGCGTGCCAGGCTCAGCATCGGCTGAAAACCCGCCGCCACGGATGCGACTGTACCCAACGATCGCTACCGCGATCCCGAGAACGATCACCGTGATAAGCGCATCTCGAAGGAACCGCATTCAACCTCAACCCTTGAGCTTGTCCAACTGTTGCAATCCGCGCAGGCGGCTGTGGCCGATAGCCGCTCAAAGCAAATCGCGCGCCGAACGAACGAGGGATGAGCACCGCTCACGAAAACCATGTTCTACAATCGATCCACATGTCTTCGCCTGCGCCGCCGCCCGCGCCCGACCGTATCGGACGCTACTTGATTGAACGAAAAATCGGCGAGGGTGGCATGGGGATCGTGTACGCAGCCCGCGACGAGAGGCTCGATCGCACCGTCGCGCTGAAAACGATCCGCGGGGCCAGCGATGACACCGCGCGCAAGCGCCTGTGGCGTGAAGCCCGCGCCGCCGCCGGCATCTCCCATCCCAACATCTGCCAGCTTTATGAAGTCGATGAAACGGACGATGGACTCGTCCTGGCGATGGAGCTGCTGGATGGGGAGTCGCTCGGCGCACGTCTGACGCGCGGCCCGTTGTTACCGGCCGACGGCTCAACCATCACGCTGCAGGCCCTCGATGCGCTCGCGGCGCTGCACTCGCGCGGGTTGATTCATCGCGATCTCAAGCCGTCCAACCTGTTTCTCACGCCGCGCGGCGTGAAGCTGCTCGACTTCGGCTTGGCGCGGCCGGTTTCCGGCAGTTTCGGTGCCGAGACCACGCTCCTTACCGAGGTCGGGGTTATCGTCGGCACTCCGAACTACATGGCGCCGGAACAGGCGCGTGGCGAAGCCCTGGACGCTCGCGCCGATCTTTTCTCGATCGCCGCGATGCTGTTTGAGATGCTGTCGGGCAGGCTGGCCTTCAACGGCGCGACGATGATCGACGTGTTGCATGCCGTGCTGCATGAGCAGCCACCTGCGCTGTCGGGTGGAGCGGTCGTTGCCGGTCTCGACCGCGTGATTCACAAGGCGCTGCAGAAGCAGCCCGTTGACCGCTATGAATCGGCTCTGGCGATGACCGCCGCAATTCGCGAGGTGATGGCGGTGCACGATTCGGTGAGCGCGTCGGCGTCGGCGACGCGACCGATGACGCGGCTCATCGCCTTGCCCTTCCGCGTGCTGCGGCCCGATGCGGAGACCGACTTCCTCGCGTTCAGTCTGCCCGACGCGATCACGCTGTCGCTCACCGGTACGCCCAATCTGCTTGTGCGATCCAGCGCCGCGGCGTCGCGCTTTGACCCTCATGCGCCGGATCTGCGCAAGCTGGCGTCCGACGCAGATGTCGACGTGGCATTGATGGGCACCATCCTTCGCGCCGGCAGCCGCCTCCGCGCGACGGCGCAGCTCGTCGAAACGCCGGCCGGCACTGTGATGTGGTCGCACTCGTCACAGCACGCGCTTGACGATGTGTTCGCGATGCAGGACGAATTGGTGGCCGGCATCGTCGGATCGCTGTCACAGTCGCTGGGTGAGCCAGAGAGCCGCGTCGGCGGACGAGACGTTCCGCGCGACGCGGCCGCGTACGATCTCTATTTGCGCGCCAACCAGCTCGCGCGCGACTGGGATCACATTCCCGAGGCTCGCGATGTCTATCAGCAGTGCGTCGCGCTCGATTCACAGTTCGCGCCGGCATGGGCCGGACTCGGCCGATGCCAGCGAGTGATCGGCAAGTACTTCGACAAGCCCGACGCTACTCGCGACGCGGAGCGCTCGTTCGAACGGGCGCAGTCCCTCAACCCCGACCTGCCGGTGCTGCACAAGTACTACGCGCAACTCGAGTGCGATGCTGGCCGAGCCGTGGACGCGATGCGCCGGCTGTTGCGTCGCGCGATGACGGCCGTCGATCCCGAGTACTTCGCCGGCCTGGTGCACGCGTGCCGCTACGCCGGGCTGCTCGAAGCTTCGGTTGCGGCGCATGAAGAAGCGCGTCGGCTCGATCCGACGGTTCCGACGAGCGTCATCAACAGCTATCAGATGCTTGGCGATCACGAGCAGGTCCTGCGGATAGCGGAAACCGGGGATTCCGACGGAAAGGTCATGGCGCTCTACCGGCTCGGCCGCCGCGAGGAGGCACTCGCGGCCTGGCAGGGCGTACCTGCGGATGCGCCGCCCACCTTCAAGGCGTGGGACCGGTTGATCGTGGCCTGCCTGTCCGATGCCCCCGACGCGCGCGAAGTGGCGGAGGCCGCTTTAGGCCAAATGAACTGGTTCGATCCGGAAGGCTACATGACCGGCGCGCTCATTTTGGCCCGCCTGGGGAGCTACGACCTGGCGTTGCACTCGCTTGGTGCCGCGGTGGACGGCGGCTACAGTGTGGTCCACCCGTTGCTTCACGATCCCTGGCTCGCCCCATTGCGCGACGACAAACGCTTCCAGGAGATCCTGCGGCGCGCGGAGACGCGTCGCAACGAAGCGCTCATGGTGTTCCGCATCGAGGGTGGCGAGCGGCTGCTCGGGTTGCGCGCGGCCGCGTAACCAAGCGGGCCAGCTTACTAACGCCGCGGATCACTCGCACCGAAGCGCCAGTTTCGGATCCGAGCGTGCGGCGCGTTGCGCAGGTAGCGAAGAAGCCGCCAACGTGACAACGAGGAGGAGGACAGAAACCGCGATCAACGTGTATGCGTCGACAGGGCTGACGCCAAAGAGGACACTCTTCATGAGCGGCGTGACGCCGCTTGCCGCAATGGCGCCGAGAGTCACGCCCGCAATCGCCAGTTTCATGCCGCCGCCCACGAACAGGCTGACGACATCAGTGTTGCGCGCACCAAGCGCCATTCGGATTCCGATCTCGGACGTGCGCGCCGTGACGGCGTAAGCCACCAGGCCATACAAGCCGACCGCGGCGAGCAGCAGCGCGAGCATGCCGAAGCCACCAACCAGGTACGCGAGTAATCGCTGCGGTGTCAGCGTCGCCGTCACGTGATCGCTCAGAGCGGCGGCACCATACAACGCGAGATCCTTGTCGAGTTCGCGCAGTTGACGGCGAACATCTGCGACGAGAGACATCGGCGCGGCGGACGCGCGGACGTGCAGGATCACGTTCGGCTGATACGACTGCCAAAGAGGAAGGTAAAGGGTCGGTGCCGCTGCTTCGAGCAGGTTCCTCCCCTTGATGTCTCTCACCACGCCGACGATCTCCAGCGATTGCCCTTTCATCGACACGCGCTTGCCAATTGGACTCCCGTCCGGCCACAGTGTGCGCGCCAACGTCTGGTTGATAATAGCGACCGTTGGTGCATTCCGGTCATCGCTGTCGGAAAAGAGGCGGCCGGCGATCCGTGGAATGCTCAGCGCATCGAAGTATCCGGGCGAGATGACGTTCAGAAACGTCTGGACCCGAATCGTCTCACCTTGGCGGCGGATCCCGTCTTCCCATCGTCCGTCGTTAAGCGGCAGCGTGACGGCATAACCTGCGGCATCGACGCCCGGCAGCGCCTGAACACGCGCGAGCAATTGCTGATGCAGAAGTCGTCCTCGCGCCTCGTTGTATCGCGGTTTCGCGAGATCCAACCGAGCCGTGAGAACGCTTCCGGTGCGATATCCGAGATCGATTGCCGTCACATTGAACAGCGTTCTGACGCACAAAGCGCCCGTAACCAGCAGGACCATGGACAGCGCGACCTGGACGATCACCAGCCCGGCGCGAACACCAACGCTCCGCCGATCGTCGGACACGGAGACTCCCTTCAATCCCGAAACGAGGTTGGGGCGCGACCCCTGGAGCGCGGGAACCAAACCGAACAGCACACCGGTGATAGTGGTGACGCCGAACGCATACGCGAAGACGCGCCAATCGGGACTGAAGTCGACGTTGAACGACAGGAACAGATATCGCTCGGGCAGAAGAGTTCGGAGTCCGGTCGTGAGCCAGCGACCGACGACGAGTCCACCGGCTCCGCCGATGAATGCGAGCACCAGGCTTTCGGTGAGCAGTTGGCGTACGACGCGAATCCGTCCGGCGCCGAGCGCGAGCCGCGTCGCGATCTCCTTGCGGCGGGTCGCCGCGCGCGCCAGCAGCAATCCGGCGACATTCGCGCACGCAATCAGCAGTACGACGCCGACCGCCACAAAAGGAACGTTGACGAATCGGCTCATCGCGCGCTGCACGTCGACGTCGCGTCCTATTCCAGGCTCGACACCAACGGTGGCACGGACGGTCGTGTCTGGGTAGGTGTCGACGAGGCGGCGAGCGATGACGGTTAATTCCGCGCGCACCTGTTCGACGGTCGCATCAGGTTTGAGCCGGCCGATCATCTCCAGCCATGACGGTGTCCGCTGGCTCAATCGTCCTGCGAGGGCAGGATCGGTTCGGCGCACGCTGACGAGCGGCACCCAGACGTCGCGCGGCGTTCCGATCTTGGTACCGGCGAACGACTCGCTGGCGATCCCAATCACCGTGAATGGGTACCCGTCGACATCGATCGTTTCACCGATGATGGACGGATCACCGCCGAGACTCCGCTGCCAGAAGCGATGACCCAACACCACCTGGTGACCGCCGTTGGCCTCACGGTCGTCGTCGGGAGCCATCAATCGTCCGCGCGCCGCTGTCACACCAAGCACGTCGAAGTAGTTGCTCGAAACGAGTTCCCCTTCGACCCGTTCGGTCGTCCGTCGAGCGGTGATCTGAAAGGCCCGAGGCGCTACCGCCGCAAGGCCCGACAGCACAGTGTTCTGATTTCGATAATCAAGATAGTCGGGATAGCTCGAATCACTCAGGTAGGCCTTGTCTGGAAACTGACGTCCAATTTGGACGAGCCGCTCGGGTTTGGCGACACCGTCGAGCGGCCGCAGCAGCAGGGCGTTGACGATCGTGAAGACGGCGGTGTTGGCGCCGATCCCGATCGCGAGCGTGAGCACGGAGACACATGTAAACGTCCGGCTCTTGACCAGCATGCGCAGCCCGAATTGAAGGTCCTGGACCACGTCTTCCTCCCGGCGCTGCCGCTGGAGCGAGAGGGCGTCCCAGAAAGCACTCGAGCTCCGCCGCAGAAGATCCCATCGCTCCCAGGTGTCGAGCCGATCCCAATCCGCCAGACGTTGTTCGCGGATTCGCAGCTCGGCTTCCCACTCTTCTCGCCAGTCGGCGCGCAATCGTTTCGGCACGATCACACCCACGATTGTGATCAGCCGCAAGTGGGGACGCGAGAACAGGCGCCGCAGTGTGGTCAGACCGATCACGGGCGACTCACGCGCGTGAAGATTTGGGATCGCGCAGGCGTGCGAGCTGCGCTTGATCGAGCCGGTAGCGTTTGACGGCGGCAGCTAGAACCTGGCGTCCGCTCCCGGTGATTTCGTAGTACTTGCGACGCGGACGGAGCTCTGATTGGGCAACGCGCTGCTTCTCCCACTCCGACGTCAGGTATCCCGCTTCTTCGAGCCGTCGCAATGCCGGATACACCGTGCCACCCGGCATACCGGTGACGTCGACGATATCGAACCCGAACGTAAAGCCGTTGGCGATGGCGTTCAGAATCGTCGCCGCTGCCAGACTCAGAAATCCCTTGCCCATTGCCTATTTTTTGATCCGATGCAACATGATTGCTCTCTCAGCGCCCTGCCGATCGAGCCAGATTTTGATCTCGGAACCCGCCAGTTCGCCTGAGAATCCTTCGACCTGATCGCCGAGCGTGGCTTTGAAGGTGAAGGTGTTCTTCGAGACCTTACCCTCGGCCAGCGTCGCCGTCTCTTCGCCACGTGTGAGGGTACCAGTGAGTGCGGTGTCTTTGACGACGAGTGTCAGCACGATCGTCGTCCCGTTTCGTGTTTCGCCTTCCCACGTTCCACTGAGTCCACTCTGCGCGGCGGCAATGATACCGGCAAGCGAGAGGACAATTGAGCCGAGCGCAATCCGGCTGGTCATCGGCGTCTCCTGCAGCTAGAAAGTATACTACATAGGTCCGGTGAGTTCGACGATAGAAGCGGCAAAAACGTTCCACACGTAATCACCGCGACTGGGTCTCCGATCTTGGACAATCCCCGCAGAGCGGTCCATTTGTGAGTACGCTAGGGGCATGGGCGTCCTCCGAACTGTAATTGCCGTGTTCGTCATCGCATCGGCGCCCGCCGCGGCATGGGCGCAACGAGTGACCAAGGTGCCGGACGGCGACAGCGTGGTAGTCGACGGCGTAGGCAAAGTGCGTCTCCTGGGAATCCGGAGCGCGGACCAGCCGGCATGGCACTTGGGCCCGGGCGGTCCGCTCCCGCCGCCGCGCCGCGATCCGCCCGCGACGCCGCCCGCTGCGAGCGGTCATATCAATCTCACACGCGATCGTCCGTCGCGTGATTTTCTGCGGAAGCTCGCTCTCGGCAGGACCGTCCGCGTCGAATACGACCCGCTCGTCGGATCGGACGGCGAGCGCGGCGCGTATGTGTTCCTCGCCGACGGGACGCTGCTCAATGCGGAGATGCTCAAAGCCGGACGGGCTCGGATCGACCTCACCCGTCAGTTCGTGCGTGAACAGGAATTCAGGCGCCTCGAGGAAGACGCGCAATCCGCTTCAGTCGGAATCTGGGTCAAGTAGCCGCTCAGTTATCATCACACCTGATTCGCGAGTGAGCCACGAGACCGCCTTCGCACCCTCAGATCGACCGATCTACGCGACGGACGACGCGAACGAGCGTAGCAAAGCGAGCCACGCGAACGGAGGGAGCTGACCAAGCGGCTCGCGACCGAGCGTGTAGAAGACTCCGAGGGCGAAGCCCCTCGGATTGATACTGTTGCACTGGTGAGTCATGTCGAGACTGCTGTTCGCTACGCCGTTGCTGATCGTGGTCATGGCAGGGGTCCAGGCGCCCGAGGACGATAGGCCGCCGCTGTTTTTCCGGGAGGACTGGAAGGAAATCGCCGCCGCCACGCCGGTGACGCAGGAGCACGTGGCGAATTCAAGGCTCCAGGTCATCCTCTACGGCCCTGGCAAGGACGGCATCCGAAAGAGTCATCACGATACCCCGAAGGACGACCCGTATTACATCTGGCTTGGGTCGTGTCCGGCGAACTGCGCGATCGCGCTGCGGGACAAGGATGCCTTCGTGGACCTGACCGGACTCGCGAGAATCCGATGGCGAACCAAGCAGACAGGGTTTCGAAGCCTCCGGCTCACGCTGAAACTCGCCGATGGAACGTGGTTGGTGAGCGACTATGCAGAAGGTCCGTCGGTGGACTGGCACGAGAGCGAGTTTTCGATTGCAGGAATCCGGTGGCGACGGATGGACATCAAGACCATCGTCGAAGGTCCGTGGGTGATGAATCCCGATCTGCGGCAGGTCGATGAGATCGGCTGGTCCGAGCTTGCGGCTGGCGGCGGCACGCCCGCGTCATCGCGCGTGGACTGGATTGAAGTGTATGGGCGAAGAATGGCGCGGGCGGCACGGTAGAATGCGCGGGGTTCCAATGCGAATAACGTTCTCCCGCGCCTTCAGTGTGCTGACGCTGCTCAGCATGGCCATGCTCGGCGGCAACGCGGGTTCGCCACCAGCCGGGGCGCAGCGCCTGCCCAACTTCATCATCATTTACGCCGATGACATGGGTTACGCCGACATCGGGCCGTTCAGCACGAAGACCGGCGCGGCCCGGCCTCAGACGCCGAATCTCGATCGGATGGCGTCGGAAGGGATTCGGCTGACCGACTTCTACGTGGCGCAGGCGGTCTGCTCGGCCTCACGCGCGGCGCTGCTGACTGGCGCGTATTCCAACCGCGTCAGCATTCTCGGCGCGCTGAATCACACGGCACAGTACGGCATCAATCCCAGCGAGATGACGATTGCTGAAGTGCTGAAGCGGCGATCGTACGCGACGGCGATCTTCGGCAAGTGGCACCTCGGTCATCTGAAGCCGTTTCTCCCCACGCATCACGGCTTCGATGAGTACTTCGGCCTCCCTTACTCGAACGATATGTGGCCGCGGCATCCGACGCAGAAGAACTTCTACCCCGACCTGCCCCTCATCGACGGCGACGACACCGTCAAGCTCGACCCCGATCAATCGCAGCTGACGACGTGGTACACCGAGCACGCCGTGAGCTTCATCGAACGCCACCGCGACATGCCGTTTTTCATGTACGTGGCGCATGCCATGCCGCACGTCCCACTCTTCGTCTCGGACAAGTTCAAGGGGAAGACGCCAGGGCTCTACGGCGACGTCATCGCCGAGATCGACTGGTCGGTGGGACAGATCCTCGATGCGTTGAAGCGGACCAGCCTCGACGAACACACGCTCGTCATCTTCATGTCGGACAACGGACCGTGGATGTCGTACGGGAATCACGCGGGATCGCCCGGCCCGTTCCGCGAGAGCAAGGGGACGTCGTTCGAAGGTGGCGTCCGCGTCCCGTTCGTCGCGCGCTGGCCTGGACGTATCCCGAAGGGCGCCGTCGAACGCCTGCCGGCCATGACAATCGATCTGCTGCCCACGCTAGCAAAGCTGGCAGGCGCGCAGGTCTCGTCCGAGCGCATCATCGATGGCCGCGACATCTGGCCGCTCCTCGCAGCGGACCGGGGCGCGCGCGCACCGCACGACGCGCTGTATTTCTATTGGGGCGCCGAGCTGCACGCGATCCGTAGCGGGAAGTGGAAGCTGCACCTGCCGCACCCGTACCAGTCGCTCGAATCTGCGGGGAACGACGGGAACCCGGGTCAATACGTCCGGAAGGAGATCGGGCTGTCGCTGTTCGACCTTGAAAAGGACCCGGGTGAAACGACCGATGTCGCCGGCCTGAACCCGTCCGTCGTCAAGGAGCTCCTCGTGCATGCCGACCGGGCGCGCGACGATCTCGGCGACTCGCTGACGACGCGTGTCGGCAGGAACGTGCGGCCCGCCGGCAAGCTCTGAGCGTAGGAGGATGAAGTACTCCGCCCAGGCCTTGGGTTGCAGGATGTGCGAGAGGCCAAATACCCCGAACAGAATGATGGCAAGGACTTCAACAGATCGCTCCATCCGCTCCTCCGCAATTCATTAACGTCATCTCGCAATATTTGTTGGCATTCGGCGGTAGGCCGATGCCCGTATACTGCCCGACATCGGTGAGGCCGGATATACAGCTTGCCATGCGAACACCAACTATCTTTCGCCTGATGCGGCCGATCATTGCGGCCTGTGTCTTCGTTCTCGCAGTCCGCGCTGCGGACGGGCAGTGGTGGAAGTACGAGCCGATTCGATTTCTTCAGACCAACCTGAGCGAAAACGATTCGACGGTCGATCCCAAAGCCCTCGTCAGCGCGATCGCTGACTTCGGTGCCAATACGTTCCTCATGAATATGGGAGGGATCGTCGCGCAGTACCCGACGCGCGTGCCCTTTCACTATCCAAGCGCCTTCCTCCCGCCCGGCCGCGATCTGTTCGGCGACGTCGTCCGCGAGGCGCACGCGCGACGGATTCGCGTCGTCGGACGCTTCGATCTGAGTAAGACGCAGAAAGCCGTGTTCGACGCGCATCCCGAATGGTTCTTCCGTCGTGCGGATGGCCAGCCGGTGATCTACAACGGCCTCTATTCGACGTGTATCAATGGCAACTACTACCGCGAGCACGCGCTCACCATTCTGGCCGAAGCGCTCGAGCGCTACGAGGTCGACGGTCTGTTCTTCAACATGTTTGGCAACCCGACGACCGATTACAGCGGCGTCGCGACGGGGCCGTGTCACTGCCAGGCGTGCGAAGCGCGGTATCGCGCGCGATTCGGCCGGCCAGTGCCGTCCACCGCCGATGCCGACTATCGCTCCTTCATGTCGGACTCGTCGCGAGAAGTGGCTGCGACGATCGCCGAGCTCATTCACCGCAAGCGACCGAGTGCCGCCTTCCTGACTTATATAAAGGACCACACCGACGGCATCATCTCCGAGTCGAACACGGCCGTCAGCCGACCGCTGCCGCTGTGGCCGTACTCGGCGAGCGATAACGTGAGCCGATCACTCGGTTCCGAGCCGGACAAGCTCGCGATCAATCTGGCGATGACCTTCATCGATTTTCCCTGGCGTTATTCCGACGTGCCAGGAGCGGAGACGGCTCTGCGGTTGTATCAGAACATCGCGCATGGAGCGCCGCCGGCGATCGTTGTCTCCGGTCCGATGCAGCAGCAGGACCGCAGCGGCCTTCTTGCCGCCAAACCGATCTTCGAATGGCACGGGCATCACGAAGATTTGTACGTCGGCCAAAAGAGTGCAGCACGAGTGATGCTGCTGGCGACTGGTGACACGGCGTCGTATCGCGGATTCTTCCGATTGCTAACCGAGGAGCACATCCCGTTCGTCGTCTCCGAGAACCTGTGGTGGATGGAGGAGCGCTCACGCTTCGATCTCGTCATTGCTCCTGGCGCGCCCCCGACAGAACTCGGCCGCTACGTTGAGGAGGGTGGGCGAGTGCTCGTCGCCGGAACTACCGCGCCACCATTCCCGGTCGGTGCCATCGCCGGACGCCGATCGACTCAGGGATATTGGCGCATCCACGATCGCCGCGAGTTCCCGTCGTTGAGAGACGCGGATCTGATATTCATCGATGGTGAATACCTGGAGATCGCACCGCTGCAGCATCCGATCCTGACGCTCATTCCGACGGCGATGTTTGGCCCGCCGGAAAAAGTGTGGAGCGACAAAGTCGAAACGACCGTGCCCGGCATCGTGATCGCGGACCATGGCAAGGGTCGAGCAGCGTACATCCCTTGGGATGTTGGCGGCCTGTACTATCGTCACAGCTCAGAGGCACATCGCGGTCTTCTCGCCGACGTCATCGATCGATTATTGCCAGGTGAGCGGCAGCTTCGAACCAATGCACATCCGCTCGTCGAAATGACTGTGATGGATCAGCCGGCGCGTGGCCGCACCTTGATTCATCTCGTCAACGGGACCGGGCATCAGGACACCGCATACTTTCCGCCGCTGGAGATTCGCGACATTCGAATCGAGCTGCCACGCGACGTCCACCGGGCGCACGCGGTCGCGCTCGATCGCGATCTGCCCATCACGAGCAGCGGCCGCCTGCGATCGTTCACCGTCCCACGTCTTCAAGCGTACGAGGTCATCGTAGTTGAGTGATGGAGCCGGTCATGACCCGCGTTTCGATAACTTGCATCCTCGTGTTGAGCATCGGGGCGCTGGCGCCCGCACCGCAGGTTCACACGCTCCCAGGCACTGACCTACTAACCTGGCAAGGCGACCTCTCAGAAAGAATGATGGACGGAGCCCATCGTTTCGTCGAACGCAAGATCGACGAGTCCATTGGGAGCCGTCAGCGGTATTGGAATCGAGACTTCACGACTCGCCAGGCATACGAGAAATCCGTCGAAGCCAATCGCGAGCGCTTCATGAAGAGGATTGGGGTTGTCGATCCTCGTGTGCCGGTGACACTGGAGCGATTTGGCGAGAACGATGACAGCGCAGTTGCCGCGGATACGGCTACCTATCGCATCCTTCAAGTCCGTTGGCCGGTATTGAACGGCGTGTGGGGCGAAGGGCTACTCCTCGAACCCAAACGCCGGCCCACAGGACATGTGGTCGCTCTTCCCGATGCAGATCAAACACCAGAACAGATCGTCGGACTCGCGCCGGGCATTGCTCCTGACGCGCAGTTCGCCCGCCGGTTGGTGGAAAGCGGCTTCGAAGTTGTCGTTCCGGTGTTGATCGATCGAACCGCGCGATGGTCAGGACATCCTGACATTCGCATGACCGACCAGTCCCATCGCGAATGGATTTACCGGCAGGCATTTCACATGGGCCGTCATGTGATCGGGTACGAAGTCCAGAAAGTGCTGGCCGCGGTGGACTGGTTCAAACAGAAGCGCGGCAGCACGGCCAGGGTGGGCGTTGCTGGCTACGCTGAAGGTGGACTGCTTGCGCTTTACGCGGCGGCTGTGGACACCCGAATCGACGCCGTATTGGTTAGCGGTTATTTCGATTCACGTCAGCGCGTCTGGGCGGAGCCTATCTATCGCAACGTCTGGGGACTGCTGCGGGAGTTCGGCGATGCAGAACTGGCGACATTAATTGCGCCGCGAAGTTTGGTCGTTGAATACAGCGCCGTGCCAAACCTCAACGATCCCAGAGGCAGTTGGACGACTCCCAGCTTTGAAACCGTCAAGTCCGAGTTCGATCGGATCGATCGACTGACACCGCCCGGATTTCAAGCGAGGCAATTTGTGAGCGGCGCCGGAAATGCGCCGACTGGTCCAGGATCGCGACAAGCGCTGCAGCAGTTCGCGAAGTTTATGACGACAGCTTCCTCGCTGTCGCCGATGGGCAACGCGCCTTCGGACCACCGTCACTCCCTTGATGTTGCGAAGAGGCAGAAGCGACAAGTCGAAGAGCTCGAAAATCACGTCCAGCGCCTGGTTCGAGATTCAGAACACGTTCGCGATCGCTTCTTCCTGTACAAAGTCGCGCCACAACTCGCGGACGAAACGTGGACCCGGGAGCTTCGTTTTAAGACGATCTCTCCAGAGACGTTTATCGAAAGCTCGAAATGGTATCGCCAGTACCTTTCAGAAGAGGTGCTTGGCAGATTCGATGAACCCTATACGCCCTTCAATCCTCGAACGCGGCAGATCTACGACACCGACAAGTGGGTCGGGTATGAAGTCGCCCTCGACGTTTGGCAAGACGTGTTTGCCTGGGGCATTTTGCTCGTGCCTAAAGATCTGAAACCAGGCGAGCGTCGCCCCGTCGTCGTCTGCCAGCATGGCCGCGGCAGCGTGCCCAAAGATGTCGTCGAGGGGGACGACGCCTACTATCACAACTTTGCGGCGCGCCTCGCGGATCGCGGGTTCGTCGTATTCGTTCCGCACAATCTCTACCGCGGGGAAGATCGCTACCGTTGGCTCAGTCGCAAGGCCAATGGCGTGAAGGCCTCGCTTTTCTCCTTCATCATCGGGCAGCACGATCAACTTCTGCGCTGGCTTGAAACATTGCCGTTCGTGGACGGAAAGCGGATCGGATTCTATGGGCTCAGTTACGGCGGCGAGACCGCGGTGCGTGTGCCGACGGTGCTGGAGCGCTACAGCATTTCAATCTGCTCGGGAGACTTCAACGACTGGACGCGAAAAGTGGCTGCGACCGACGAACGTTTCAGCTTCATGTACACGATTGAATGGGAGATGCCCTACTTCAACATGGGCAACACGTTTGATTATGCGGAGCTGACGTACTTGATGGTGCCGCGGCCGTTCATGGTGGAACGAGGCCATCACGATCGCGTCGGACGGGATCAATGGGTGGCGCACGAATATGCCAAGGTCCGATGGCTCTACACCCAGTTCGGACTGTCCGATCGAACCGCGATCGAGTATTTCAACGGCGGTCACACCATCAATGGCGAGGGCACGTTTGCATTCCTGCACAAGCATTTGAATTGGGCGGAACGATGATCAGTCACTGTGTCTTGACTGTCACGATTACCCGCTGAAAGCTCGTCAACGGCGATGGAATCGCTCGCTGAACAGTTTGTTTGTGAACGGGTAGGGGGAGGATCTTGTCATTGTGCCTGCGCTTCCGATTCGGTCGCCTTACTGTCTGCCCGTGCGCGGCAGCATAGCCTGCAGCTCCTCATCGGTCCAGGGCCTGGTGCGGCCGGCAGTCTGCGCACGCACCGCTGCAACCGCTGATGGATCGACCGGATCACCCACTTGTCCCCACTCGCGCCGCACGTAGGTCAGAACGCTTGCAATCTGATCGTCGGTGAGCGTCGAACCGATTGGCGGCATTAGGCCGACACGCCCCTCCTTCCCGTTCAGAAGAATGCGCGACGTCACCGCTGCGGGCGCGAGCGCGAGCGCCGAGCCGACGAGCGGCGGCGCAACGAGCGCAAGACCGCGGCCATCGGGCTGATGACACGCCTGACAGATGTTGCGATAGACCTCGCGACCTGCTTCGAAACGCTGCTGCTCGGTAGCGGTGAGCGGCGTCACCGGCACGGTGCCGGGCTTGCCAGGCCATTCGATCCTCGTGAGCACGCTCGCCGCGCGCGATGGCAGATCTCCTGATCCACTCGCAAGGACCGCGAACGACGACGGCTCGCGCAGGATTTGGAGGCGTGGCCCACCGCCCCGACCGCCGCCTCGGCCACCAGGCCCGCCGGCCCGTGCGGGAGTCGCGCCCCGCGCGTCTTCGAATGCGTAGGCGCCTCCCGGCCCCGCGCGTCCTCCGGGACAGCTCGGACATGGTGTACCAGGCGTCGCCAGCGCAGTTGCAGTGATCGAAGGCGCGGCTCCGCGCCGCGCCACCCCCGGCATCGGCGTGTTTGGCACGAGTGCGACCTCGGCGCCGCGAAGCAGCGCACCGCGCTGCCATGTCGGCCGATTCGCATCGGCGACCGCCGCGAGCACGGTCTGCACGGCCGCATCCTGCCCGGCGCGCATGATCGTGGCGCTCACCATGACGATCGCTGCCTCGTGTGCCGCCGTCTGCGCATCCTCCGCGTGCAACAGCTTTTCCAGGAGCACCGGCTCGCTTCCGCGAGCGCCGCTCAACGCGGCATCCATCGTGATTGGATCGTCGCCGTGCTGTTTCAGCAACGACGCGAGCGCCTCTTCCCTGACTCCCGACGGCAACACGCCGAGCGACGCTGCGAGCTGTTCGCGCACTTGCCAGTCGGGATCGTCGACGAGTTTCACGACCGCCGCCTGAACGGGAGAATTCGCATCGCCCAGCCATCGCTCGGCGATCCGCACGGCCGATGTGCGAACCTCACGCGAGCCGTCCGCCAGCGCGTGGGTAATCGTCGGGACGTCGATGTTGTCGATTCCGTCGAGCACCCAGAGCGCCTTCACGCGTACGTGCGGCGGCGCTGATCCCGTCGCAAGCGCCTTCAGCTCAGGTACGACCGATCGAGCACCGCGCTCGACCAGCAGCCGCTGCGCGGTATCACGCCACCAGCCGTTCGGATGAGATAGAGCCTGGACGAGAGCGGTGGGTGTCGCGCGTGAGAGCTGCGGCCTGGTTGCATCCCGCTGGACCGAGTCGTGGACGACGCGATAGACCCGGCCCATGCCGACGCCGATCGGCGCATCGAGTTTCCGCTTCTGGATGTAGTCTTTCAGATAGAGCGTCGTCGAGGCGCGATCCAGGATCACGCCTCGATATAAATAGAACACCCTCAGTGTCCCCTCCGGAGCGTTCGAGATGAACACGGGACGGAACCGCTCGTCGGTCGATCCCATGAACTCCGCGCGGTCGTAGGCATTCCTTGCCCTGAGCGTTGTCCCGTCGTCTTCGAGCACGATCCGCCTCACGAAGTTCGCCGTCGGCTCGCCGACGAAGACGTTGCCGTAGATCTCTCGCGGCAGTCGATCGCCGCGGTAGACGGTGGGCGTGCACGCGGCCGTGACCTGTACCACCGTGCCGTCGGATGGCCGCGTTACGCCGAACTGATACGAGCGATTCGTGCCCGGATTCGGCCGTACCGGCCAGACCTCGTTGATGTTGTTGACGTCGTTCGTCATGACCTCGTAGCTTCCGCGCGTGCGAACGAGGCCGGGATTGCGCGCGTAGTACGGTGTTGGCACGACGTCGACCTGTATGGTCGACTCGCTCGAGTTGCGGAAGGTGCGGCCGAAGTCGTCCTGGCTCACGCCCCACTCGCCGCGCGACAGCGTGGGCTTCCGATCGAACACGCCGTCCTTCAACCGCAACGAGTAGCTGACGTTCGATCCGGCGGAGTGCAGATAGTTGTCGAGGCCCCAATAGAAGCTGTTGGCATTGCCTTCGACGCTTCCTTCCCGCCTGCCGTAATCGCTGCCGACGAGCTCCTTGGTGTCCATCTTCAGATCGCCGTTGGTGTCGCGCATCAACCAGACGTTCGGCGGCTCGAGCACCAGAATGCCGTGGTCGAGCGCCTTCACCGCGCGCGCCTGCACGAGACCACCGGCAAACACCGTCCGCTTGTCCATCGTGCCGTCGTTGTTGGTGTCCTCGAGCACAGCGATCCGTCCGATCGGATCGAGATTCGGCTCGGGCGTCTGGAGGTCGGGCACAAACTCGGGGTATTCGACCACCCACATCCGGCCATCCGCGTCCCAGTCGATCGCTATCGGGTCCTGGATGAGAGGCTCGCTCGCTACCAGCTCGACACGAAACCCCGGTGGCAGGACGAAGTGCTGCATCTCCTCCTGCGGCGTAAGCGGCGGCGACTCGGCGGGGGCTTTGCGGACGCCAGGCGTCCACGAGCGGTCGACCGGCAGCTGCGACGCCAGGGCCGTCATCGCACCGCACGCAATTAGAAGAATCATCAAGCGTAGCCTTCTCATGCTGAAGCCTCCGGGATTCGACGACGATTCTCGCACCAACGAACCTGAAAGCCGGAAATCATCGCGTTCAAACGCGCGTGGGGGGCGTCCGATGGTATTTCGTTGGGACCACGATCACCGGCAGGGTGGGCCGGCGGAGGTATTCCGCGCATCGTGCTCGACGTCCACAACTTCTGCGCGACCGAGCCGCACTACGCGATGTGGCGCCACAACGAGTGGATCGGTCTCCTGAAGATTCCAGCCGAACCGCGGTCGCGCGGCAGTAAGAAGAAACTCAGTCGGCGCGCAGCGTCGCGATCGGATTGATGCGCGCGGCGCGTCGCGCCGGAACGAACGCCGCGACGACGCACGTCGCGATGATGATGCTCAGGCCGACCGTATACGCGAGGGGATCCAACGGTCGGATCAACGTGCCGATCATCTCCGCGGCCGGCGTCGCGAGCAGCACGATTGCCGTAATCGCCGCGAGTGCGCCACCCACGAGGACGCCGATCGCGATCGGCCGCATCGACTGCGAGACGACGAGGCTGACGATGTGGCGCGGCGTGGCACCGAGCGCCATCCGCACGCCGATCTCCTTCCTGCGCTGCTCGACGAGGTACGACAGGACGCTAAACAGCCCGGAGACGGTCAGCACCAGCGCGAGGCTTCCCAGGATGACCGCCATCCAGAACAGGACCTCGAGAATTGCTGTCTCCAGTCCCGCCATCATCCTCATCGTCGCGATCTCGCCGAGAGCAGGATCGATCTTCATGAGCCCGTCGAGCAACGCGCGCCGTGTCGCGTCGGGATCACCATGCACGCGCAGGACGAACGACGTATTCGCTTGCTCTGCCGACGTCGGCAGGTAGATGCCGGAGTAGGCGAAGTCAAACAGCTTGAGGGCGCTGCGCACGTCGCGGACGACGCCGATGACGGTGTACAGCTGCGAGGGAATCCGGGGCGCGGTCGGATCCGTGTTCGCGGTCGTGGACGCGTCGCTGAGGCGAATCGTCTCGCCGAGCGCGTCGCTGTTTGGCCAGAGACGCTGCGCAACCGCATCGGAGATCACCACTACTGCGGCGGCGGGACTGCGCTCATCGGAAGCGAAAATCCGTCCCCGCACGACGTTGATGCCGAGCAGATCGAAGTACTCCGGCGACACGAGCTTGCAACCGACGCCCAGGGTCGTGGCACCCACAGTAGCATCCATGGACTCGCCGCTGTCCATCGGTCCGGGCCACGAGGCAGCGACCGACGCAATCGACGGATCGTCCTTCATGGCTCGAATCATCGCCGTCCGCGTCGACTCCGTGATCCGTCGGACAACGACAGTGTCGTCGGTCCGAACGCCCGCTTCCGCGGTTGCCGAAGCGTACGTGCCGCGAAGGAACACAGCAGCACAGACGAGAAGAAGCGCCGACGCGGTCACCTGGCTGCCGATTAGGATCTGACGAACGCGGCTCGGACGCGCGTCCTTCGTCACTTCACCGCGCATCGCTCGCACCAGCTCGAGGCGTGTCGAGTGCAGCGCCGGAACGAGGCCGAACATGACCGTCGACACGAACGCGCCGCCGATGAGGAACGCCCACACGCGCCAGTCGCCGGGCGGGACCGTCAATCCTGCCGAGTCCGTTGGTTCGGTGAATTCCGGCGGAAGAATGCTCGTTACCATGTGAAGGCTGCCGGCCAACAACGCCCGTGATACGAGGAATCCCAGCGCGGCCGCGACCAGTGCCAGCAGGAGATTCTCCGTCAGCAGCTGGCGCACGATCCGCCAGCGAGTCGCGCCCAGTGAAAGACGGACGCCAATCTCGCGGTGACGCGACAGCCCACGCGCCAGCAGCAGGTTCGCCACGTTGGCGCATCCGATCATGAGAATCAGACCGAACGCAAACAGGATCGGCGTGAACACGACCATCGCCTCACCACGATCCTTCGCGATCACGCCGCGGCTCTCGCGGAGGATTACGTGGACGATGCCGTCATCAGGTTTGCGGATACCCGGTTGCGTAGAGCCCCACGCGCTGACCGCAGCGGCCGCGGCACCCGGTGTTGTGCCTCGTTTCAATCGCCCGATGACATCCACCCAGCCCTGATCTCGCGTTTCCGCGGGTCGGAACTGCTCAACCAGCGCGAGCGGAGCCCAGTAGTGCGGCGGCGCCTGGCGCAGTCCTCGGAACCCGTCCGGCATCACGCCGGCGACTTCGTACGGATGGCCGTTCAGTACCAACTGCCGGCCAATGACCTCCGGATCGCTGGCGAACAACGTCTCCCAGCCCTGATGACTCAGCACGACCACCGCGCGGCCGCCGTTCTCTTCGTCAGCTTCCGTCAACGTTCGTCCGCGCGCCGCCATAACGCCAAGCATGTCGAAGAAATTGCCGGAGACAAACATGCCAACGGCCGCGCGCCCATCGATACGCGTGGGAAAGCTCGGACGGGCAGCGGCGACATCCGTGAACACATTCGTGTCGCGCCGAATGGCCTCGTACTCCGATCGCGAGAACGGAACCTCGCTGCGGGAGCCGGGACGTTCGAGCCGTTCGACCGCGAAGAGCTCGTCTGGATTTCTCACGGCGTCGACCTGGAAGAAGAACGCATTGAAGAATGTGAAAGCAACGGTGACGACGCCGAGGCCGAGCGCGATGGTCGCGACGATCGTCAGTGCGACGAATGGTGCCCGGCGGAGCGTGCGCAGCGCGAAGCTGACGTCGCGCCGCAAGGTTTCGAAGAACGAGATCCCACGTTCGTCGCGGCACCGTTCTGCCGCGAGCGGCACGGGGCCGAAGCGCGCGAGTGCGCGCTGACGCGCCTCTCTGGCACTGAGGCCGTCGGCTATTAGCTTTCGTGTTTCACACTCGATGTGGAAGGCGAGTTCGTCGTCGAGCTCCCGCTCGACTTTGCCAGGCGTGAAGAGGGCGCGAGCGCGGAGCCTGATATCGGTAAACTTCATCGGTCAGGCGAACTTCATGACGCGGTCGATCGCTGATGACATCCGCTCCCACTCGCTCGCTTCGATCGCGAGCTGCCGCCTGCCCGACGCGGTGAGGCGGTAGTACTTCGCCCGCCGTCCGAGCTCCGAGATGCGCCACTCCGCTTCGATCCATTCCTGGTGCTCGAGCCGATGCAGCGCCGGATACAGTGAGCCCTGGTTGATCTGGAGCACGTCCTGCGAAATCTGCTGGATACGCTCGGAGATTGCCCAGCCGTGCATCGGGTCGGTCTGCAGCGTCCGCAGGATCAACAGGTCGAGTGTGCCTGGGAGCAGGTCCGGAACTGTTTGTCGCGACATGGTGTCGACATTCGACACTATAAGGTCTTGGTGTCGGCTGTCAACACCAAGAGTTTTCGCTGCATGCAGCCGAAGGGATCCCCAAATAGTTTACGGGCGACTTTGTCGACTTTTGTTGGTTATTTTCCGAAGATGGGCCCGAAACAGTTCGATTAGCTGTGGCGTAGATCGCATGCAAAAGGGGTAAAAGGTTGCCGTTGCCCGACGCATGAAACCGCAGAGCTTGGGCCGTGAGAGGATCCGGGGGGCGGAGCCCCCGAATCCAGTCAGTCAGGAGGCAAAATGCCGGATAAATCACCGAATACGCCGATGGGGCGAATGAGCCGCCGGCAGATGCTGGGGACCACTGCTTTCATCGGAGGAGTTGTCGCTGCCGTTACTGGAGACGCCATCGGCCAGGAAAAGCCGAAACCCGCAGCGCCGGCGGGCGCATCAGCAGCAGGCCCCAACTTGAGTCCCCCGATCGTGCAGACCACGTGCGGCAAGCTTCGCGGTCTTCGGGAGGGCAAGACTCTCTCGTTCCTCGGCGTTCGCTACGCGGAAGCGGAGCGATTCGGCCTGCCTAAGGCGGTGCAACCATGGGAAGGCATCAAGAACGCTCAGGTCTGGGGCCCTGTCTGCCCGGCGCCGGAACAGACCACCGTCAGCGCTGATGAGCTCGTGTTCCCGCATCGCTACTTCATCGCGAACGAGCACTGCCAGTATCTAAACGTCTGGACGCAGAACCTCACCCCCGCGGCAAAGAAGCCGGTCATGGTGTGGATGCATGGCGGCGGCTTCACGAACGGATCTTCGATGGAGGCGTACGCCTACGACGGCCGTTCCCTCAGCGAATTCGGCGACGTGGTCGTCGTCAGCATGAACCATCGGCTGAATATCCTCGGCACCCTGGATCTGTCGGCCTACGGTTCACAATATGCAGACTCGCGCTACACGGGCACTGCCGATCTCGTGATGGCGTTGCAGTGGGTGAAGGAGAACATCGAGGCGTTTGGCGGCGATCCGAGCAACGTGATGATCTTCGGCCAGTCCGGCGGCGGCGGCAAGGTCGTCCGCATGCTGCACATGCCGTCGGCGAAGGGTTTGTTCCACAAGGTTTCGGCCCAGAGCGGCGGCAACAACACTTATCGCACGACGGATGTTGCTGCGAGCATCAAGGCGCAACAGACGATCGCGGCGCACACGCTCAAGAACCTGAATCTCACCGGCGATCAGATCGACAAGCTGAAGGCGGTGCCCTACTCACAGTTGATTACCGCCGGTGTCGCCGCACTCCGATCCGCGGCGCAGGACGTTGGCCGGCCGACGCTCAACTGGGAGGTCATCGCGGACGATCAGTATGTGATGCGTGAGTTCTGCGACTGGGCCGACAACATTCCGCTCATGGCCGGTGCAGTGTTCAGCGAGATGCAGGGCACGCTGACGCGCGGCGACGGCCGCAAGAACGAGTGGTCTCAGAAAGAAATCGACGACCAGCTCACCGCCGCCTTCGGCGCGAATAAGAACGACATCGCTGCCGAGTTCAAGCAGGCGTTCCCGCGCAAGAAAGTACAGGACGTACTGTATTACGCGGGCGCGTCGCGCCCCGGCGTAAAGAACCTGCTGAATCGCAAGCTCGAGAAGACGAAAGTGCCGGTCTACAACTATCTGTTTGCGTGGGAGTACCCGATCAACGGGGGGACCACTTCGTTCCATTGCTCCGAGCTCGCATTCTGTTTCCACGCGTTGAGCGTGCCGCAGATCAAGACCGCGACCGGCGGTGGCCCGGTGGCGTTGGCGCTGCAGGATAAGGTGTCACAGGCGTGGATCAATTTCGCGAAGACAGGGAATCCGAGTCAGCCTGGTCTCGACTGGAAGCCCTACACGAAGGAAGATCCGCAGGCGATGGTATTCGACACCGTCAGCCAATCGGTCTCGCTTCGTGACGACAAACTGGTGGCGCTCTTGCCCGCGACCGGTGGGCGCGGCGGCGGCCGCGGCGGTGCTTAATAGCCCTTGGTCGTGATCCAGAAGCTCTCTTCCCAGGAACCACCGGGCGTGATGGTCTGGAGATCCTTGTAGACGCCCTTCTGCGCGAGGTTCAGTGCGTTGGTGATCGCCACCATCGGCTCGAAAGCGATGAAGCCTTTGGTCGTCGGCGCCGGCGCACCCTCCGCAGCGGCAACCGCCGGCGGTGCGATCTTCACGCCCTGCGCGGCGTCAACTGGAAATGGACCTGACGGCGCGGGAGGTGTCTGCACTCCCGTGCCTTGACCGCCACCGCGGCCGGCGCCTGCACCGCGCGCCCCACCACCGCCACCTGACAACGGCGTCGACCATGCCAGCACCGTCTTGTACTTTGGTCCCAGCATCACGTCGAGTTCCTTGCCGCTGTACAGCAATTTCATCGTGGCGCGGCCGTTTGCGTCGCGAATCAGATCCGTGAACACGTCGTCGATGAGCGCGTACTTCTTCAGTTGAATGGCAGTCCGATCGGATCCAAAGAAGTTCTCGATCGGCTGCGTCTCGCCGGTTGGCAGCCGCTGCGGGATTTCGATCCAGTGCGTTTTGGCATCGAGCGACACGGTCCAGTCGTCGCGGTTGCCTTCGGGCAATTCGAAGATCGGGTGAAAACCGATCGCGACCGGCATCGGCTCGGTGCTCAGGTTGTCGAGTCGTGTGTGTACTTCGAGTGCGCCTTCGGAGACGCGATACGTCATGGTGATCGTGTGCGCAAATGGGAACTGCGCCATGAAGATTGGAATCTTGTAGAAATCGAGCCGGCAGGTCACCCACGCGCTGCGCTGGTCCGCCTTGGTTTCGACAAGCTGCCACGCTTTCGACCCGTTGACGTAGCCAGTCGATGGAATTGGGCCGCGCACGTTCCCGAGTTCGAGATCGAAATTGTATTTGCGCCCGTTGGCATAGAAGGCGGTTTCATCGAGGCGGTTCGCGAACGGCGCAAGCAGCGGCACACCGTTCAATCCCGGCCGAGCCTGGAAGTCGGCAAGCGTCGGCGACGTACGCACGAGGTCCTTGCCTTTGACTTGAACCCGCCAGGCGTTGCTCATCGTCCACACTACCGACACGTTCATCTGCGCGCTGGTGTCCACAAGTTCGACGACGTCGCCGTTCTCGGTTGCGGTGTATCGCTGCGCGGCGACCGGCGAGGCCAAGGCTATAGAAACGGTCACGGCGAGTACGAGTCGCATCATGTTCATAGAACCGTCCGATGATAACCTAGCTCGCAGGAGAGAAATCATGGGACTGTTCGATGGTCTGCTCGGAGGCATCGTTGGTGCGGGCATGGTCTCTGTCATCAACAACCTTGTCGAGCAGCACGGTGGGCTGCAGGGACTGATCAATAAGTTTCAGCAGCAGGGCTTTGGCGAGACCGTGAACTCGTGGGTGAGCACAGGTCCGAACAAGCCGATCTCACCCGACGAAGTACAGCGCGCGCTGGGGCCGGACTTGCTTCAGCAACTGGCGGCGAAATCCGGCCTCTCGGTCCAGGAGCTCACGCAGAAGTTGTCCACGATTCTGCCGCAGGCGGTCGACACGATGACGCCGAACGGGCGCGTGTAGCCGGTCGTCAGGGTATGAGCTCGCCGGTGCTGTTCTACATCCGTGACGACGATCCTCCAGCCAAACGACACATTCTGCGGGCGGCGATGAAGCTGTTCAGCGAACGTGGGCTCGACGGCACGAGGCCACTTCACTCTCCAATCATCTGCACCACAATCTCGCGACGCCTGACTCTTGTGTCGAACTCGATGAGCATGAGCTGCTGCCAGGTGCCGAGGGTCAGCGCACCGTCGACGAACGGGATCGTCAGCGACGGCCCGAGCAGCGCCGCGCGCACGTGGCTCGAGCCGTTATCGTCGCCCCAGCGCAGGTGATGCCGGTATTCGCCGCGCCGAGGTGCCAGCTGCTCGAACAAGCGATTGAAATCCGACACCGCGCCCGGCTCGAACTCGATGGTCGTGACCGCCGCGGTCGACCCGGACACGAACACGGTCATCACGCCTGAGGTCAAGCCGGATTCCTTCAGTGCCGCAGCAGCTTTCGTGGTGATGTCGTGAGCGTCGCCCTGCCCGGACGTTGAAAGATGAAGGCGGACTGTGCGGATCATCCCGACATTGTATGGTTGGAACAAGACGTAGACGGTCTACGTCAAAGCCGTAGCCTGTCTACTACTCAAATGAGGCAACGGCTGACATGCCCAACGACGAGACCGGAATCTCGGCGCAGCGATACGCCCGCATCGGCGGAGTGCTCTACCTGATCATCATCGCCGCAGGACTGTCCGGCGAGCTCTTCGTCCGCGCCTCGCTCGTCGTGCCCGGCAACGCCGCGGCGACGGCGGCGAACATCGCCCAGTCGCGCTATTTCTGGCGCGCCGGCATCGCCGGGGATCTGCTGATGCACATTTGCGATGTTGGCTTGATGCTGGTGTTCTACGTGTTGCTTCGCCCCGTGAGCCAGAACCTGGCGCGGCTGGCGATCCTCTTCAACCTTGTTCAGACGTGCGTGCTCGTCGGCAATAAGCTGAACCTCGTCGTGCCGCTGTTTTTGCTCGGCGACGCGGCCTACCTAAAGGCGTTCACGCCAGAGCAACTTCAGGCACTGTCGTACGTCGCGATCAGGACGCACGATTACGGATTCGCCTTCGGCCTCATCTACTTCGGCGTCGAGTGCCTGGTCATCGGCTATCTCATCGTCCGATCGCTGTATTTTCCGAAGGCGCTCGGCATGATGATGCAGATTGCCGGCGTCTGCTACATCGTCAACAGCTTCGCCTTGCTCCTGTATCCACCGATTGGCACCAGGCTGTTTCCGTTCATCCTCTTGCCGCCGTTCGTGGCCGAGCTGTCGCTGGCGTTGTGGCTGCTTGTCAGAGGCGTCGACGTCCAAAAGTGGCAGGCCGTTTCATGATCGAGGCTTGCGGGTTGGAGGTCGTCAGATTCGCGAACTGCGATGCGGTTTTAGTCCCATCTCAAGGCGTCCATCGGCTCGATACGCGCCGCGCGGCGCGCTGGAATCCACGCGGCCACAACCGCCGCCACGAAGAGGATGACGAAAGCCACGACAAATGTGAACGGATCCCATGCGGTGACCCCGAATAGCTGGCTTCGAATCAGTTGAGCGCCCGCGACGGCCAGCGGAAGGCCTATCGCGATTCCAAAAGCGATCAATCGAAACGCGCTACGAATCTCATCGAACAGAATCGACCTGCGGTCTGCACCGAGCGCCATGCAGATGCCGATTTCTCGCGTGCGTCGCGCGACCGTAAACGTGAGCAGCCCGTAAAGACCAATTCCCGCGAGCACCACGGCAAGCACACCGAAGAAGCTCGCGAGCTGCGACAAGAGTGTCTCCCGGCTCAATGCGCGTTGCACCTCTGAAGAGACTGGCCGCATGGAGACCTCGAGTTTCGGCGCGAACGCGTGGATCTCTCTGCTGATGGTCGGGATCATCGCTGACGGCGATCCTGTCGCTCGTATCAGCAACATTGTTCCGCGTGAGGAGGGTAGGTAGATCACGGGCTTCGCGGCCTCACGGGGATTGCCGTACACCACGTCACCGGCGATGCCGACGACTTGCATCTCGTATTTGACGTCTGGCGGATCTCCCCAGCCGATGCGTCGCCCGATCGGATCGCTGCCGCGGAGATATCGCTGGGCAAATGCGCTGTTGACGATTGCCACCGGCGACGGCTGTCTCGGATCGTCGATCAAATCCTGTGTCCCGAACTCGTGGCCGCGTAGCAGCGGAATCCCCATCGTCCGAAAGTAGTTCGTGCCGATGCCAAGGGTGTTGACCTGACGATCCTCACCAGGTCGATGGTCGTAGCCTTGCACGGCGAAACAGCAGGTGGTCGACATTCCCGTTGCGTATCCAGAGTTCGCCACTGTCGCCGCTTCCACTCCCGCAATTGCTGATGCGCGTTCGAGGACCCGGCGCCACAGTGCCGCAACCTCCTCAGGCTTATAACCACTTTGCTCGGGACGAATCCTGCCCTGCAGCAGCGTCCCTGACGCGAAGCCAAGATCGCGAGTCCGCAGATTGTGGAGCGTTTGCAGAAACAACGCGGCGCCCGCGAGCAGCACCAACGACACGGCAACCTGCCCGACCACGAGTAAACGGGAAATCGTCGCGCGTCTGAACGGTGTACTTGATTTGAGCGAGGTGTGTAGGTCGACGCGCGAACCGGTCAGTGCCGGAAGCAAGCCGAAGAAGACCACCGCGACGAGTGACACGCTCAGCGTGAAGGCAAGAATACGAGCGTCCGGTGTCACGTCAATCGGAATTGGCGTCGCATTCTCGGACGCGAGCACGAGGAGGAAGGTGCTTCCCCACCAAGCGACGATCAGGCCGACCACCGCGCCAATCACCGCGAGCAGCAGGCTCTCGGTCAGGAACTGACGAATCAGGCGCCGACGCGCTGCGCCGATCGCCAGGCGGACGGCAACTTCACGCTGACGGGCCAGAGCTCGCGCGAGCAGCAGGTTTGAGACGTTCGCGCACGCGATGAGCAGGACCAGCAGGACGATCGCCATGAGGATACGGAGCGGCGTGGCAAACCGCTCGCGCAAGCCAGGCAAGCCGCGAGCCCCATCTGACAGTTGAACCTGATCGATGAAACGCGTCGAGCGATTGAGTGCGCTCAACTCTCCATCGGATCGCGTCAGAAAGAGTTCGAGTCCGGCAGCAGCTTGATCGGCTTCGAGACCCGGCCGTAATCGAGCGACGACCTGAAGCCACCCCGTTCGAGGATCGTCGAGGATCGAGACACGGTCGAATCGCGGCTGCAGTGCCAGAGGAATCCAGAAGTCCGGTAGCCGCCCGACTGATTCACCGAAGAATCCGGCAGGGGCAATCCCGACAATGGTGATCGCCTGATCTTTAATCGTGATGGTCCTGCCGATCGCGGCCGGATCACGATTGAACCGTCGTTTCCAGAAACCATCGCTCACGACCGCAACGCCCGGTGCCGTAACCGCATCGTCCGCCGCGCTCAGCGTGCGGCCCAGCGCGGGCGGAATTCCCAGGACGTCGAAGTAGTCACCCGAGACGAGCTGCACAATGACGTCTTCAGAGACGCTTGCCGGCTCGGGGCGGATCATCTCGAAATGACGTGTGCCGTCCTGCGCCGCTAACACGCCGGTGAAGATCTCGTGGTTCGAACGGAGTGCCTGAAACAATGGGTGGGAGATATTGCGCCGCTCGCCTCGCGGCGTGATCGTGTCGACGATCACCAAAGACTTCGGATCGTTGACTGGAAGGGACTTGAGGAGGACGGCATCAACCAAAGTAAAAATCGCGGTGTTCGCGCCGATGCCCAGTGCGAGGGTGAGGACCGCCATCGCCGCGAAGCTCGGATTGCGCCGTAGCACGCGCGCGGCATAGCGAAGGTCCTTCGATGCATCGTCGATCAAAACGACTGGGCGCATGTTCGCTGAGTCTCCGCCAGACACCGTCGCATTTCGTATGCCATTCGTTCACTGACGCCAGGTGTGCGACTGCAACGAATTGGCATTTCTTAGGACAATGAAACTGTTCGCAATTGGCACGACCTCGTTCGCCGGCGCACACTTGACCCCTAGTTCGTCGGCCGTTCGGTCACCGCCATCGCAGCGAGTGTTGCCGCGGCAGGCAGGCTCGACTTCCTCCCTCCCCGGCTCTCGCCGTCGAGCAGTGCTGCGAGATTGTCGTAGGCGTAGATCGTCGGCGCGTTGTTCTTCGGGAGTCCACCGGTATCGGCCGTCGGTCCATAGGTGCTGTGCAGCTCGCGACCGAGCATCCGCAGCATCGCCATTTGCTGTCCGCGATGGTGCGACGTATGCGTCAGCCGGCGGGTCATGATCCATGCTCTCGATCGATGCACGTCGAAGAACGTGGTCGATTCCTCCCACCAGGTGTCGTCGGTCTGCAGGAGCCTCTCGAGGCGCCGGCCGCTGTCTTCCGCATAGCGGCGGATGAACTCGAGGCGAGTTTCATGTTGCGGAAGTGGAGATCCTCCGACCTCAATTCCGAGCATGGTGCGAAACCACGTATCCTCGCTCATACATTGGTGCACCATTTGCTCATGAACGCTGCGACCGCGTCGATCGTCGTGCTTCGGCCGCACGGCGAGGTCGTCGTCGTGAAACTCGCTCCACACGCTGAGCACCTTGAGGCGTTCGGTCTGATAACTCTCGATTAGGAAATCGTATTTCATGGTGAGTATACTCGCCGAATTCGCAGCCTTATGGTTTCAGAACCGCATGTGCGTGACCAGATTGTGGCGTTCAAGCGGAAGATTGCGCCAAATCGCGACGCGTTGAAACACGCCTTCGCAGACGTGACGAGCCACATCAGCCGGGCGGTCGAGGGAATCGTCAGAGACGTCGCTGCGGGACGTCCGGTCGTGCCCGAGGTTGAGTATCGGGACATTCGGGACGGCGCGGTTTCCGAACAGGTACGACGTGCGATTCGGAGCAGTGGTTGCGTGGTGGTTCGCGGTGTGATTCCTGCGTCTCTTGCAAGCAAATGGTTCGCCGAGGTCAGCGAGTATCTCGAAATCAATCGCTATGAAGAACGGGAAGTGGAGAAGCGGAGCCTCGACAGGTACTTCTCCGCGTTGAAAGCAGGGAAACCGCAGATCTTCAACGTGTACTGGTCGCGACCGCAGGTCATGGCGCGGCAGGATCCGCGGCTCGCCGAGACGCGCGCGTTTCTCGATCGCCTTTGGCGATACCAGGGCGCTTTCAATCCCGACCTTCAGTGCACGTATGCCGACCGGCTGCGCCGCAGGCACCCCGGGGACAAGACGCTCGGACTTTCTCCCCACATGGACGCGGGCACGGTCGAGCGGTGGATCGATCCGGGATATCAAAAGGTCTACGAGAGCATCTTCGCCGGCGACTGGCGTGGCTACGACCCGTTCGATGCGAAGCACCGGCTGGAGACGCAGGAGATCCCGTCGCCGGCGGTGTGCAGCATGTTCAGAACCTACCAGGGTTGGACCGCGCTGACGCGTCAAGGGCCGAGAGACGGCACGCTGCGTCTCATTCCGATCGCCGCCGGCATTGCTTACGTGTTGTTGCGCGCGCTTCAGGACGACGTCGAGGAGGGCGATCTGTGTGGTGCCGAACCAGGACGCGCACTCGGGGTCAGCAACGTCTGGCACCCCGACCTCGTTGCCGGCCTCGTTTCAATCCCGGAGGTCATGCCCGGCGACACGGTGTTCTGGCACACCGACATCTGCCACGCCGTCGCCGACGAGCACGCGGGAACCGAATACGCCAGCGTCATCTACATCGGTTCGGCGCCCGACTGTCCGAAGAATCGCGCCTATCTTCCGAAGCAGCGGGACGCTTTCCTCGAAGGGCGTTCGGCTCCTGACTTCGCGGCGATGGATTTCGAGGTCGACTTCAAAGGGCGCGCAACGCTCGCCGACTTGACGGCTCTCGGCCGGGCGCAAATGGGCTTTTAAGACGGTAAGAGTCATGGGCGAGACGAGGAAGCGGTGCGGATGGGTGAACGCGGGCGATGCGTTGATGCTCGATTATCACGATCGCGAATGGGGCGTTCCCGTACACGACGATCACAAACACTTCGAGTTCCTCGTGCTCGAAGCGGCGCAGGCGGGATTGAGCTGGGCGATCGTGCTCAGGAAGCGCGAAGGCTACCGTCGCGCCTTCAGCGGGTTCGATCCGCAGAAGGTTGCGCGCTACACCGGCAAGCGAGTGGACAAGCTGATGCTGGATCCCTCGATCATTCGCAATCGAATGAAGATTGAAGCCGCCGTGCGCAACGCGCGCGAGTTCCTTGCTGTCCAGGACGAGTTCGGCAGCTTCGATGCTTACTGCTGGCGGTTCGTCGACGGCCGGCCACGGCTGAATCGCTGGAAAACGATGAAGGACATTCCAGCGACGTCAGCCGAGTCCGACGCCTTCAGCAAGGACCTGAAGAAACGCGGATTCAGCTTCGTCGGCTCGACAGTGATCTACGCGCAAATGCAGGCGGTCGGGATGGTGAACGACCACCTGGTCGATTGTTTCCGATACCGCCAAGCGCGGCCGCGCGAGTGGTGACTCATGCTGAAAGTGCTGAATGCTGAATTCTGATTGGTGATTGAAAAAGGACGTCGGACGCGACCGTCCGGCGATTCAGCATTCAGAAATCAGCATTCAGAATTTTCAGTGGACACCTGCTATCGCTTCTTGGCCGCGATCTTCTGTCTCTCTGCTCGCTTCTGAAGTATGCGTTTCGCGCGCTCGAGTGTCGCGCGCCGTCTCGCGCCGAGGTTCTTTCCCCCGCGATTGATGAAGTATTGAATCATCCGGATTCCAGAGCCGAGGCCACGCGGAGACACGTCCTTGCGCGCCATGGTCCGGGCGATCTCGGCGGCCGAGCCGGTGAAGGTTCCCCGTGGCGGATGCGTGGAATCCGTAATGACACGTCGTACCCATTTCTTCTTAGTCGATCGTCGCTTGGTTGAGGTGGAACGTCTCGTTCGTTGTGCGTTTGTCCGGCGCATGGTCGTTGATATGCCATGAAATGAATGCACCGGTGGTGCCGACCGCGCCATTGCACATCCAGCCGCTGACCTGTACTGAGGCCGAAAACCCGCGAGAGTTGGTACCGCTGTTGCGATGACTCGAGGTGGAGGCCTGAGATGCCTGAAAAAGAAACCATCCAGCGAGCTCGTCAGGATAAGCGCGCAGGTAAGGCGCCAACGACTCAAGCGGGCGAATTCGTTCGCGAGGAGATGCACCACATTCGTGAAGGCAAACATGGCGCAAGGTCGACGAAACAAGCGATTGCGATCGGGCTCTCGAAGGCGCGGCGCGCCGGCGTGAAGCTGCGGCCGCCCGCCAAAGCAAAGCCGAAAACCAGGCAGAGCGCGGCATATGCCGCCCGGGCCGGACGTCACCCGGGCAAGCGCCCGGCCGCTCGCCGATCGCGTGGCGTTCGCACGGCCTTGAAACGTGAAGGGCACACTGCCGCATCGCGTCCGGCGTTGGCGCGTCAGGCACGGACAGCTGCGCATCGCCGATCACGCGCTGCACGCCGTGCTTCGGCGAAACGCGCGGTTCGCACGAAAGGAGCTCAGAGGCGTCGAGCAGCGGCGAAGAAAGCGGCGAGGACTCGGCAACGGCGGCGACGAGCGACCGTGTGAGGCGCCGTCAATCGCCGGTCGCTCTCATGAACGCTCCGCTGCATGTCGGGACCGGATGACTAAAGGGCCGACGGATATGTTTCCGGCATGTCGGCTTCATCGCGGGACCATCGTTCGAGTGGTTCGAGCGCGTGCGTCTCGTCGATGTGGAAGACGGCGTCGAATTGATTCGGCAAACGTGCTCGAAAATAGTGACTGACCCGCTCGCTGTCGGGACGGTAGATAACGCCAACCGCGCGCTCGAGGCGTGGATCGATCAGCGCCGAGCGCACGGAAGAATCTTTCATGATCAGCATAAACTGATCGATGCCTGTGTCGTGAAACACCCGTTCGTAGCTGCCGGCCAAAGACGGACGAACCCGCTTTCGTTCGGCTGGTTCGTCCCAGTTCATCGCGGCGGTGACCGTGCCCGCGTGGGTGGTGAACCCGATCAGGTATGCGTGTGTGCCGTATGCCTGGCGCACCAACTGACCGAGGTTCAGCTCGCCGGATTCTCCCATTTGCGTCGCCCGTGCGTCACCAAGGTGCGAGTTGTGCGCCCAAACCACGCCACGCGCGTGTTCTGAGGTGTGATGGTTATATGTGATGAGAGCCTCGAGGGTTTCCATCATGTGAGTGTCGCGAAGATTCCACGATTCAACTCGTCCTTTAAACATCGTGCGGTAGTACTCTTCCGCATTGCGTACGAGACGCGCGTTCTGTTCTGCGAAGAAGTACTCGTCGGCAGCGATCCGGCCGTCGCGCGACGCATATTCGACGGCTCGACGGCGAAGCTGCACGAGCTCGGCGACCACGTCGTCTTCGCACGACGGCGATAAACCGATAGCTGCAGCGTAGCCGTAGGCCTGCGAATCTTCAGCGAAGTCCTCGAAACACCCGTAGCGGTATCTCGCGCGTTCGGCCGCGTGGGGATCGACCTTACGCAGGTATGCCAACACCGCGTCAATCGATGTGTGCAGACTGTACAAGTCGAGTCCATAGAAGCCGACGCGACCAACAGCATCACGGGCCTTATTGTGCTGATGAAGCCACTGGAGAAAGGCCACGACCTCGCGGTTACGCCACATCCATCGTGGAAAGCGGATGAAATCGCCGAGTGCCGATTCAGCGCCGCGGTCGTCACTGCGATTCTGCACCCAGCGGTTCACGCGGTACGCGTCCGGCCAGTCCGCTTCGACTGCAATGAACGTGAAGCCCTTTTGGAGAATGAGCGCTTTCGTCAGCTCGGCCCGAATCCGATAGAACTCGCTCGTGCCATGCGACGCTTCGCCAATCAGCACGAGGCTCGCACTGCCAATGTCGTCGATCAGTGCGGCGAATCCGTCCGGCCGCGCCTCGAATCGCATCGCCGTGCGTCGCACGGCATCAACGGCTCTCGAATCGCGCACCGTCGGCGCCCCTCTCCCGCCAGCGATCGGCGTGCGCCCGGATCAACGATCGGACTTCGTCATCGGTGGTTTGCGAGAAGTCCTGATACCAGAGCCCGACCGCTTGAAACGGCTGTGGCGTACGCGCGCACACCGTCTCGTCGGTGATGTCTGCGAACTCCTCGCACGCTTCCGGCGAACCGACCGGAACGGCCACCACAACGCGCGATGGTTCGAATGCGCGAACTGCTTCAACCGCGACGCGCATCGTCGATCCAGTCGCCAGACCGTCGTCGACGAGAATGACCGTGCGAGAAGCCAGGCTGGGCAGAGGACGGGTGCCGCGGTACTCGCGTTCACGTCGCCGGATTTCGGCAAGCTCCTCGGCGACGAGCCGCTCGATCGTGGCGGCCGGGATGCGATACATTCGGATAACCTGTTCGTTCACCACGCGGGCACCTCCGGATGCGACAGCGCCGATGGCGAATTCCGGCTGGCCAGGCATTCCCAGCTTCCGCACCACAAAGATTTCCATGGGAGCGTCGAGCGCTTCCGCGATCTCGAACGCAACGGGGACGCCACCGCGCGGCAGCGCGAGCACGATGACAGAACGATCACCGCGATAATTTTGCAGTTGGGCCGCGAGTTCCCGGCCGGCCTCCCGGCGGTCGGTGAACGGTCGGACGACCGGCCTACTCCCGCTGATTGCGCGGAAGTCCATCGACCTCCTCCGCACGCATCGGTGAACGGAACGTCACAGTCGTGCGCGTCCGATCCCCGCTGTCGATGATGAGCGCACGCTCCGCCTGACGATCCGTCAGCTCGATCTTCATGGCGATGACATCGCGGACCTCGTGCGTCAGGTGGTGGCTCGTATCGCCAACCTCTACTGCAATGTCTTTCGAATCTGGACTGGTTTGACTGACGCCCTGCAGAGGGAGGTCGCGGGCTTCAAACGACGTTTGTCCATGGGGATTACGCGTTGTGACAGAAACCAGCCACCCTTGATGCTGGCGACTGAAGCTATCGAGTTCGTCGCGCCATTCCGCACGTGGCAAGTCACGAATCATGTCGTCCCCTGCGCAGCGCATTAATACGCAAGGTACGAGCCAATCGCCAGCGCACATTGACACCAACCGGCGGTCGGACGAGCTGATTACGTCGGTTCCTATTCAGCCGCTGCGGTTCGGGAGGCAATCGATGTGCTCGACATCCGAGAACGGCGACTTGACAATTCGTTGAGGCGTCTGTCCGCCGGTTCCGGTCTCCTGCGTCCTGATGTCAGAACACCAGCCGCACCTTGATCTGGCCGACGCGCGGGGTATTCGTCTGCGAGCTGACCCTGCCGAAGTTTGCATTCGTAATGTTGGTCTGAATGCCTCCAAACACGACCGTGTGAAACGTTGAATACGTCGACGCCGAGGCCGAGCTTCACCTTGCCAATCGGGAAGTCCCGGCGCACGCTGAGGTCCTGGTTGACGTAGCGTGGATTGCGGAGATCGAACGCGAGCGTCCGGGGCGTGTTGCCGTAGGTAAACGGCGCAGGCGATTGGAACGCATTGCGATCAATATACGAACGGCCCAGTCCTGGTCGGAGTTGTAGACACCCCACGGCATGTGCATTCCAGACGGATCCTCGAATCCCTGAATCGGCGCGGTGATTCGGAGATTCAAGGATCCACGGATCAGGGATCCACGATCAGAGATTCACGATCAGTGATGGGTGCGAGCTAATCTCAGTTGAAATTTGGGTGGCGCCTCCAGTTGGGGCAGACTGCTTTCGACCAGAAAGTACGTCAGCCAAAGGAGGACCACCCATGACGAGGACAGTACGTCAGAACGTCAAGAAACGGAAGTCA
>JBKPSH010000084.1:0-106036 GCA_046734955.1 Acidobacteriota bacterium | reverse complement strand
AAGTTGAGCGCCTGGATGGCGACATCGCCGGAGCCGTAAATCGCCAGGTGCTTTGAGAGCTCGCGGATCTTCTGAAACAACGGTTCAGGGCTTGCGCAGTGTCAGGAGATTCAGGAAACACCAGCCGGGGATCGGCAGCAGACGTGACAACCATCGGTGCAGCGGCTCGAGCGCGAGCGGACGCCGGCGGATCCATCGGGTGAGCACCGGCACAGTCGGAAAGATTCCGCGTCGATCGACGAGTTGGAAGCCGGCTCGCCGCGCCAGGTCGATGTACTCCGCAGCGGGACGGTCGCCGGGGTGTTTATGTTCCGACGCGGTCCGAATGAGCCGGCCGAGCAGAACGAAGTGCACACGTGATTGAAGATGGGCGAGATTCGGTACTGAGACGAGCAGTTCCCCGCCGCGCTTCAGCGTGCGGAAGAGCTCCGCGACCGCGCGAGGCTGTTCGTCGAACGACAGGTGTTCGAGGACATCAAGACACAGGGCACGATCGAACGTGCCGTCCGGATATGGGAGGGCCGTGAGCGATCCGATTCGCACGCGGTCCGATGAGTAGTTTGGATCGATCCCTTCGATTGCAAGCCGATCGGAATATTCCTCGACGAGGACGCCTTCTCCGCAACCGGCGTCGAGCACTCGAACACCTTTGGCGCTCTGATCGAGCCAGTCGCGAACAGCGTCAAGCTTTGCAAGGTAGGTCGGATAGAACTCCCAGTTGGGATCAGGCGCCCGATGGTAATCGCCGCGTGTGGCGTATTCGCCGCCGCGGACGGACGGCTGGGTCATGGGCGTTGATTCTAACCAATTGGTGAATTGGTGAGTTGGGGAATTTGTGAATTTGTGAATTTGCATCGCGCGGCTACCGCCGCGCTTTTAACAGCACGCTTAGTAGCGCGTGCGGAGCCAATTCACCATTCACCAATTCACTGATTCGCCAATTCACCAATTACTCGAATTCGCCTCCCGGACCTCCCGGCGGTCGGACGACGACCGGAACCTGACCCGGAACGGGCGACTGCATGCCCGGCACAGGCGCTCCGCCCGGCACGTTGGGCTGCGCGCCAGGAACGTTGGGCTGCGCGCCAGGAACGTTCGGCTGCACGTACGGGTTGGGCTGGCCGACTGGCGGCGCCGGAAGGAATCCCGGACGTGGCGCCGTCACCGGAGCCTGCTGACCCGGGGGCATTTGAGCCGCCGGGTTCTGTACTCCACCCGGCACAACCATGCCAGGAGGCATCACCTGCGGCTGCTCCACAGGCGGATCGTCATCGTCGGGCACCGGCATGGGTGCCTGTTGCATCATAGGCTGCCGATTGAACGGCGTTGGTGGCGTATTCGCAGCCACACCCACGGGCCCGCGACTCACCGGCAGGATCATGACTTTGTCGAACACCGAAGCGCCGGGAACGCTCTCCGCTCTCTGGGCAACGATGTATCCACTAGCCGAGCGGAGGAGGACGTCCAGCACTTCGCGCTCGGGTCGGTCGACAAGCTGAAGCGTCAACGCCGGGCCGGTCAGTTTATCGCCATTGACAATGGTCGTTTTTCCGACTCGTGCCCATTCGTCGAGAATCTGGCGAAGCGGCACGTCCGTGGCGATCAGCGTGACTCGACCGTTATTGAGCGTCAGCTTCAAATCACCGGCTGCTGCGAGCGTCGCGCTTCCGGAAATCAACAGCGCCGCAAGTGCCAAGCGAGTAAATTTGTGCATGGGAATTGTCTCCAGCGAAACGCCATTATACCCCTCATTAGACAGGGGATGCGAGCTCAGGGATGGGTGATTACACTAACTTGGTAATCCAGAGCGGCGAGTCTTTACGGGGGAGATCGCAGGCGCGGCAGACATCTGGTCCGCCGCTTTCGAGGTGCTCACGTCGTACCTTGCGATAGGGTTCGGCGTTCCAGATCTCGGCAATCGTGTGGGTGTTGAGGTTGCCGAGGATCGTCCTTCCATCAAAGTCAGCGCAACACAGCGAGACGCGGCCGTCCCACAGGACGGTGAATGTGAGCCAGGGCCGGTAGCACGGGTAAGTCACGTCCGATTCGGTGTTCAGCGTGCCGGCCCAGTTGTGCAAATCCGTCACGTGAATTTTGTCCGCGATCGTCCGCCAGTGTTCGATGAACGCCTGCTCATCTGCCGAGTTGTTCTGACGGACGAACGAGAGGATCAGCTTCGGACGCCGCTTGCCGCTCTCGGCACGTAGACGCAGAAGCCGTTCGATGTTGGCGATAACTTTGTCGTACTTGAGACCAATCCGTGTGGCCTCGAAAACCTCTTTCCCTGACGCGTCCACACTGATGTTGATGGCGTCGAGTCCTGCGTCGATCATGCCCTTCGCGACCGGCTCGGTGATGAGCGAGCCGTTGCTGATCATGCCGACTTCCTGGATTCCCTTCTGCTTGGCGTATCGGACCTTCTCCACGAGCTTGCGATCGACAAATGCTTCACCGTAGTTGTGCATCCGCACGTGGGTGATTCCGAGTTCCGCGCACTCGTCGACAATCTTCCTGAAGAGTTCGACACTCATGATGCCCTGCCGCCGATGCATCTCGTCGCGCGGGCAGAACACACACTTGGCGTTGCAGATGTTGGTGGCTTCGATCTGGACGATCTCTGGCAGCCGCGGCGCGCGATCACGGCCGGTCGCGAGCAGCAGGCGTCGTACGGGCTTCGCCTGCGCGCGGAGCAGACGTTCCGCCGCGCGACGCCCGCGCGCCTTAACTTTGAATGATCCGGACATCAGTGCTACAGCTGCCGAAAGTGCTCGATGACGCGCGTCAGTGTTTCGTCGAGATCGACCGTCGGCCGATATCCGACAAGCGCCTGAATTCGCCCGATATCGGGAACTCTACGAGGCATGTCTTCGAACCCAGCCTCGTACGCCTGGTCGTACGGCACCGTGACGATCTCGGAGCTGCTGCCGGTCATCTTCTTGACCTTTTCTGCGAGCTCACGAATGGTGATTTCGTTCCCGTTCCCAACGTTGAAGACTTGACCGACGGCGCGTGGCTCGTCGATCAAGGCTACCATAGCCCTCACGACATCCCCGACGTAAGTGAAGCTGCGCGACTGCGTGCCGTCGCCGAAGACGGTAATCGGGTGACCGGCCAGGGCCTGACGAACGAAGTTGGGAATCACCATTCCGTATCGACCGGTCTGGCGCGGTCCCACGGTATTGAAGAGGCGAACGACGATCACCGGAAGTTTGCGTTCCTTCCAGTACGCGAGCGCGAGGAACTCGTCGATCAACTTGCTGCAGGCGTAGGCCCACCGGTGTTTCGCCGTCGGGCCAAGCACCAGATCGGCATCTTCACGGAACGGCACATCGGCACTCTTCCCGTATACCTCCGACGTCGACGCGATCAGTACCAGCTTTTTCTTCTTGTTCGCGTGTTTGAGCACCACTTCTGTTCCGTGAACGTTGGTCTCGATCGTGTGCACTGGTTGCTCGACGATCAGCTTCACGCCAACAGCGGCGGCGAGATGCACGACGATGTCGGCCCGATCAATCAGTTCAGCAACGACTGGTTCGTTGGATACAGAGTCGATGGTGTAATGGAAGCGCGGATGCGCTTTGAGATGCACGACGTTGTCGATCGACCCGGTCGACAGATTGTCGATGATGAAGACTTCGTCGCCACGGTCGAGCAGCGCCTCCGCAAGATGGCTTCCAACGAAGCCCGCGCCGCCCGTGATCAACACCCGCATCAGGAACTATCCCTTTCGCTGCATATGTCGGCGCGGTCTAAAACCGCGCCCTACATCCGTCTCAAAACCGGCGCGGTCTTTAGACCGCGCCAGATCTGTGCGCCAGCTCCAGGACGGCATCGGCAGACCTCGCGGCCGCGCGGCCGTCCGAGCCAATCGCAAATCGTTTGAAGTACTCCCCTCTGGAGCGCTCAATCTGCAGACGGAAACTCTCATCATACAGGATTCGCTGAAGCACGGCCTCGATGTCCGATCGCGTTGCCGCCCCGGCCATGATTCCCGCCGCAACAAATGGCGAGAGGTTGTTCGGTAGTCCGATGACCAGTGCCGGGATGCCAAGGACGCCCGCATCGAGAGCGACAGTCGAGTTCACCGTCACGACGAGCCTGCTCGCGCGGAGCAGCGGTCCAAGCGGGGCGGCCGCCGGCAGCACGGTGACGTTGGCTGGGTCTAAAGATCCCGCCCTACACTGGCGAATCAGCGGCGAGTACACATCGGGTGTTTCCGCTGGATGCGCTTTGATCGCGAGTTGAACATTCGGCATCCGTGCGACGGCTTCGACCAGTGTGGGCAGGACATGGTTGGCTTGACTGTACTTGGCGACGAATAGAACGAGATCTTGTGAGCTGCTTGCCCCCGTGCTCTCGCGTGCGGTCGCGATTTCTTCCGGCGTGAGTTGCGTGACTGTTCGCACCAGCGCATCGAGGCGAGGACTGCCGGTGACGACCAGCGATTCAGGAGAAAAACGTCCGCAGCGTTCGAGATGCGTTCGCGCATAGTCATCGAACACGAACGTGCGCCCGGGTGCGGGAAAGCCCGAGTCGCCCGGATTTGCCGGATCCGGCCGCATCTCGTCGTCTTCATGGAGATAATTGAGCCACGAGTGATAAATGAATCCGTGCTGGAGCCCGACACTTGGAATACCGCGGCGCCGCGCTTCCAGCATCAGCGCGCGCCCCCATCCACCCGCTTCGGCGTAGGTGACGACGACTTCGGGACGAAGCACGTCAAGTGCGGCGCCAGCCTCGTCCATTGCGCGCGCAGACCAGGGCCACTGAAGAAATGCAATCCCGGTGAGTTCTTCACGCACAAGTGGCCAGCAGTCAAAACCATCGATCATCGCGTGTTGCCGGATTTGCGCGCTGTTCAAGAGCGCGCGCCGCAGCCGATGGCGATCGCGCCACAAACTGAGGGCATCACTCAGCTTCGAAAGCGGAGCGAATAGCTCGATGGGGACCACGGTGCCCTCCACCGCCGCGGGCTTCATTACGGTGTGCCACCATCGCCTGGCGCGGAAATTCTCTGAAGGCCCCACTCCGACGTAGCTGATGCGATCGGAAATTCGCGCCTCCAATTCGCCGAGCACCGGTCCGATGTATGACTCGGCGCTGCCCTCGGTCGCACTGGTGTGCCAGAATGCGCGATGCACGAACGCCGCAACCGTCACAGCGCCCGGCCGCGTCGGCGCAACGGCGCCGCGTATGCGTGAGAGACGCGCCGACATCGTCAAGGCGCGCGCGCGCACGTTCAGCCGCATCGCCCGCACAGGCTGTGTTTCCAGACTTGTCAGGCCTTCGTACTTGACCCCCATCTTGAGCCCGAACTGAGGCGCGAGCGTGCGCAGAATCGCGCCACCTTGCTCGATACGAATGTGTCGCGGTTGCTCGCGAGCATGCAACGCTCCCAATGCCGCAATCGTGCGGAACACATTCAGCATCGTCTGCTGTTTATGCAGATACAGCTCGGTGAACCACCACAGCGAGTCGCCGCGCAGTGTGAACCGCCTGCGGACGGATTGCCCATCAACCTCGAGATGGCGCAGCTGTTTGATCCACTCGTACTCTGCTGTCAGGGCGCGCTGTTCGGCAGTGGGATCCAGATACTCGTCGAGTCGCACGCGCTGGCCTCCGCTCGCGCGCTCGATGAAAAGTATGTCTTCAATCATTCGGAAGGAGACGCGCGGGTATGGCCCCGCTTCGTGCCGATCGATTCAGCACGGCTGCGGCGGCGCTGAATACGTCGTTCACGGTGATGAACTCGAGGCAGTCAGGCGTGTGACCCACGCACCGCGCCGGTGGAAGCCTGATCCGGTTGCACGGGCTGCACGGCAGATCGATGCGGACGACGCGATCGAGCGGACCGCGCGGTCCGTAGCGAGCGGGATCCGACGGACCGAACACCGCAACAACCGGTGTGCCCACAGCTACGGCAAGGTGCATCGGACCTGTGTCACCGGTGACGAGAAGATCCATGCGTTCGATCAGGCCGGCGAGCGTCAAGAGATCGACGTGACCCGCAACATCAATAACCTTGTGTCCGGGCAACCGGGACTTGACGGCTTCCACCATGGCCCGATCGCCTGCAGCGCCGGTCAAGACAATGGTTGCCGCCGAATGTTCCACCAGGCGTCGTCCAACATCCGCAAAGCGTTCGACCGGCCACTGTTTGATCGCGCGGGCACCGCTCACGTGGATGCCGATTAAGGGTTGCCCCGCGTCGATCAATAGCCGCGACGCATTTTCGTGAGCTTCCGACGGCACCACGAGTGTCGGAGGTTGTTCCGCCGGCACAGGCGATTCGAAGATCGCGGCAACCAGACGGCGCGCGCTGTCGGTCGTGTGCGCTGTCGTGTCGAAGTCCAAAGCGACATCGAGCAACGGACCACCGCCACCGCTGCGGTAACCAGCCGTCCACTCGGCGCCGGCAGAGGCGAGTATCAGGTTTCCGCGTATATCCGGCTCGAAGTTGAAGCCAAGATCGTAGTGGTTGCGGCGCAATTGACGAGCGGCGGAAATCAGAGACAAGGCGCCGCGCCCTTCAACTTCACGCGAGAGCCACGAGGCGTCGAGACACATGACGCGGGTAACCGGATCGATCGCGCGCGCGAGATCGCCGTTCCAGCTGCCGACCACGAGATCGATTTCGGCACGTGGCGCGAAAGCGCGCAGGTCCGCGAGCGCCGGGAGGGTCATCAACAGATCGCCAATTCGTTCCAGGCGGAGTGCCAGGATCCGTTTTGGCGTGCGAGATCGCTGCCGGCGCCGTAATGGCTTCACGATAGCGGTCAGCGCAGCGAGGGTCCGATCCGCGGCGGCGACGAGTGCACGCTCGCGACGGTCGGAGATGTGCAGTGTCATTGCGCTGAGGCTATCTTACCGCCACGCGATCGACCATCACGCCGACGTTGCGATCGTCGGCCGTGCCAAGCACGTTGTGCGGATTCCAGGTGGCAGTCACGAGGCGGAGCTCGACCGGATCGCCGCCGGCAGCGGCGCGCGCGGCAAGATCCGCGGGAATGGCGAACGTATATGGACGGAAGGCATTTTCAACGACCGCTCGTCCGAGCGACTGGCCCTGGAGAAAAACTTCAATTTGTGCCGGACCCGCAGCCGGCGGCCGACCGCCATTATTCAGCCACAACGTCACCTCGCGGCTCGATGCCTGCAGGCGGGTGAAGACGTATGACTGGGTGCCAGTCCACCGAAAGGTGTGCCCCTCGGAGATTTCCTTCGCGTGGAAGCGAACCACATTGAGATCGTCGCGGACACCGACATCGAGATCGAACCCCGTGTCTTCGTTGACCGGTTCTGGTGCGGTGAACTCGTACAGTCCGTACTCGAATTCCTTCTGCCTCACGAATCGGGGAAAGGCATTCAGCGGGGCGTCGTATTCCGGAACCTGAAAACGTTCGCTGGCGATGGATCGCACGCCGTACCGGTGCGACAGCAAGTCTGTTCCCCCGCCGCCGATAAACAACACACGGCGATATCGCGTGTGCGCCCACTCGAGAAACGCTGCGAGCGTGGACTTATCCGGACGAGCAGGAAACAGGACCAGAACGTTGCGCGCGTAAATGTAGGCGAGCGGCAGCGCGAGGACATGGATGTCGCTGTTCGTGTCGCGAGACTCGGCGATCACGAGATCGTTGTCACCGATTGTCCGTGCGAGCTGTTCCAGCTTCGGAATCAATCCTGCGTACTCGACATGACCGACGACCGGGCGGCTGACACGCAGGTAGTAGCCGGCAAGCAGGATGATGAAGACGGCGCGAACTGCCGTGCGGAACGTGCCTGAGAACGTGCGTGGCACACGCACGCCGGTGAGGATTGCGGCACACGCAAAGATCAGCGCGCCCGGAAGAATGACGGGAAGAAATCGGCGCGTCATCCAGAAGTGATAGGGCACGATTCGCACTTTGTAGAACAGGAAGCAGCTGAAGATCACGATCGTGCTGATCAGTGCGGGATCGCGGTAGAACCGCCGTGTCAGCAGCCCAAGACCAACCAGGGCCGCGATCAGCGCCGGGAGCGTGAAGTACAGATAGGTGAACGTCCGCAGCGCGCTGGCGTCGTGCTCGGCGAGTTTTCCGACCTGATGACGGAACACCAGCGCATACACTGCGAGCAGACCCACTCCGACAACGAATCCAGCCGGTATCCATCGCGCAACGCGCGTCATCGCTGCCGGAACGCGCCACGACAGTGCTACGGCGGCCACTCCGGCGACGACCATCGCTGCAAGCGCCACGCGCTCCCACGACGGCAATGTTCTGAAGAACAGGATCGGCGCCGCCGCGTAGGCGCGCATCGGGCCGAGGAGGTACATACACGCGGCGGCCGTCACGATGCCGAATACGATGATGAACGACACACGTGCTCGTCGTCCGTTTAGCACTCCAAGGACCAGGCCGGCAGCGACGCCGAGAATTCCGAGCACGACGTCGAATCGCAGGAACAGCAGCAATCCCAGGAGAAGGCCGGCAACGGGAGCGAAGAATGCATCGTCATCGACATGTGCGCGCGCGTTCGCAAGGAGGGCTGCGAAGAGGAGCGCCTGCATCGTGACTTCCGCGTTCGGATACTTCGCAAACCAGACGGTGATGACGTTGAGCGCAAGAAGCGCCGCGGCGGCGCCGCCGACGGCGCGCCCGGCAAGGCGCGAGGCCGCGAAGTAGACGGCAAGCAGGCCCAGGATCGCCCAGACGCCGACTGACCGGCGTGCGCCTGTCAGCCCATCAATCCCGTAGCCGATCGCGATGGACGCCGGAAAAAGGTGCGGAAACTGAGCGACGACGGCGCCGCTGTCGGGGTCCTGGATGAAGAATCCCATGAAGCGCAGGGAGTAGTAGTCGGTCCGGCCATGCCATGGAAAAAACAGGTCGCGCGCGAACGGTGGCACCGACGCGACGACCGGATCGTGAACGACGATTGCGCCGCGCTGCGCGATCTGGATTCCTTCGTTCATGTAAGTTCCGGGATCCTTGCCACCGATGATGTATTCGGAGGGCGGGAAGAACCTCCAGAGCCCGATTGCGACGATAGCGACGGGTACGAGCGCGGTCCATGTGACCGGTCGTGCCGCCGATCCGAATCGAAGCCGCCTGCGTGCGACTGCCGCACACAGGATGACCGACGCGGTATCAGCGAGAAGGAGGCGTTGGAAGCTGTAGCGATGAAAGATGGCGAGACCGAGAACGACGGACAGCGAGACCGCAATGCTTAGGATCACGCCCCAGAAGACCCGCTCTTCGGCATCGAGGGCCGCACGGCGATCGCGATTCAGCCATGGCAACCGGAAGATGGCGGCGCCCGGTAGCCACCCAATCAGGATTACCTGCGCAAGCTGAGTGAGAAACGTCATCAATCAGAAACAGAAGCACTGTGCCCATTCCGGCACATGTCGCTACACCGACGCGAGCGCGTCAGCGACCCGGTCGATCGCCTGCGGCGGCAACGACGGATACAGCGGCAGTGACAGGATCTCACTGCACACACGATTCGCGACAGGACAATCGACCGGCTGTTCGGACCGAAGTGCGGGCTGTTGCGGTATCGGCACCGGGTAGTGGATCAGGGTTTCGATTCCTGCTGCGCGCAGACTCGATTGCACGGCGTCCCGCGCTGCCGAGCGAACCGGAAACAAGTGATACACGTGTCCAGCGTCGAGCTGCGGCGGAATGAGAACGGCCCCCTGGTTCGCCAGCCGCGAGCGGTACTGTCCCGCAAATTCCCTGCGTCGCGTCGTCCAGGCGGCAAGAAACGGCAGACGGGCGCGAAGGATGGCCGCCTGCATTTCGTCCAACCGCGAGTTCACACCGAATTCACCGTGATGATAACGATCGGTCTGGCCGCCGTTGCGTAGCCGCTTCGCGCGCGCCGCAAGTTCTGGATCATTTGTCGTGATGGCTCCGCCATCGCCAAGCGCACCGAGATTTTTGGTTGGATAAAAACTGTAGGCGGCCGCGGCGCCGAAGCTGCCAACCGGTTTGCCTGCGCACGTTGCGAGATGTGCCTGACAACAGTCTTCCACAATCGCCAGACCGTGCCTGGACGCAACGCTGGATATCTCGATCATGTCGGCCGGTTGCCCGTAAAGATGGACGGGCATGATGGCTGCGGTCCGCGACGTGACGGCGCCAGCCGCAGCCTGCGGATCGAGGGTCAAACGATCAGGATCGATGTCCGCGAATACCGGGCGGGCACCGGCCATCATGATCGCCAGCGCCGAATAGGCGGCCGACACCGGAGTAGTGATGACCTCGTCGCCCGGTCCGATGCCAAGCGCGCGCAGCGCGATCGCCAATGCGTCGGTGCCTGTGCCGACGCCGACCGCTGCCGCGGCCCCGCTCGCAACCGCAAATTCGTTTTCGAATGCCTCGAGCTCGGGGCCGAGAACGAACCAGCCGCGCGCGACCACGCGATCGATCGCCATCCGGATCGCTCGCGCATCCTCGCCTGGAGTGAGCTGCAGGAATGGAATCACAGGGATCTGCGAGGGGAGCCGGTCATACGTGATCCCTGCGGTGCGGAGGCAGTGGCCCCGGCGGCGCAACGCGGTCCGCGCCCTGTCGCAGGTGTTCCTTGCGGATCACAAGCGCCACCCAAAGCGTGGCCACGTCGATTGCCGTCTTGAACAGGCGGCGGAAGTTGAAGAACTGCGACTTGCCATAGACGCGATGATAGTGGTGGACGGGCACTTCCGCGACGGTGAAGCCGGCGTCCTGAATTTTCTTCATCATTTCCAGGCAGATGACGCCGCTGCTTGTTTCCAGGGACACACGGTCGAATATCGATCGACGTAACAGCCGGAAATCGCAGTCCACATCGCGGATGCGCAGGCCAAACAACAGCCTTACAGTGTGGTGGTAGATGCGTCCGATGAGAATGCGATGCCGCGGGTCCGAACGACTGATCTTGTATCCGTTGACGAGATCGACGTCGCTTCGCAATGCGCGCCAGAGAATGGTCATCTCCGACGGATCGTACTGCGCATCGCCATCGGTGTAGAAGACCAGTTCCCGGGTGGCCGCTGCGAAGCCGCTCCGCAGAGCGGCTCCGTATCCACGGTTTCGTTGGTGGTGGACGACTTTGACTTCCGCGTACGTGCGCGCGAGCTCGTCGACAATGCTCGCGGTAGCGTCGGCACTGCCGTCATTGATCACGATGATCTCGAAATCATCGGTCAAACTCGCCGCCGTTTGACGCGCGCAGATAACGAGGCTCGCGATTGTCCCGCTGTCGTTGTAGGCGGGGAAAAACACACTGAGGCCAGGCGCCCTGGCGCGTGTCGGCGGCATTGGCGAAGCGGTGAATCTTAGCTGGGCAGGGACTTGAAGGCAAGCGCGCGAGCGTATGCAGCTTCGAAGCGCTCGGCGGCTCGATTCCAGCCAAATCGCCGTTGCACTTCGGCGCGCGCGGCGTTGCCGATCTCGCGTGCCATTACGTGATTACCAAGAAGTCGGCTGATCGCCGTCGCGATTGCGGCGGCATCGCGCTCCGCGACGACCAGGGCAGTTCGTCCGTGTTCAACGACGGCGCCGATCCCTCCGGCGGCGGTCGTCACGAGCGGCGTGCCCGATGCCATCGCCTCGAGGACGACGTTCGGAAGCCCGTCCACGTTGCCGCCGTCATCGCGAATCGATGGCGCACAGATCACGTCCGCGGCGGCGAAGTATTCTCCCACTTTGTCCTGAGCCTGGTTGCCGAGGAACCGAACGCGGCCGGCGACCCCTTTCGCGTCGGCGTGCGAGCGAAGCGCTCGATCGAGCGTGCCTTCCCCGGCGATCGCGAGCACAAGTTCGGGGACAGCGGCGACCGAATCGATCAAATACTCGAACCCCTTTTTGTGGACGAGACGCCCTGCGGCAACGCACAGCGGCACACCATTCGAAATGCCCAGCTCCTTTCGGCGGGCCGATCTGGCCGCGACGTCTGGACCGAATCGTGCCGTGTCAACACCATAAGGCACGGTCTCGATCCGATCGGCCGATGCGCCGAGCGCGATCGCGCGGCGAGCAAGATCGTCGCTGCACGCGGTCACAAAACCGGCGCGCGCGAACGCATGATGTGCCGCCGTTCGTGCTGGCGCGAGCCGTTCGGCGACGTAAACGTCGGAACCGTGCAGGCTGATCACCAGCGGCAAGCCTGGTGCGGCGAGTGCCGCCGTGATGCCGCCCGGGACGACCCAATGTCCGTGCATCACGGTCGCGTGATGACGCCGTGCAACAGCCCGTGACGCGCGCCACCCGGCGGCCAGTGCCAGAGGCGCCGCGATGTACGCTGCGGCGCGCAGAGTGACGTCCGCTCGCATCGCCGCTGCATAGCCAAACACATTCAACGATCGCAGGGGAGTGTATCGATAGAAATGGAATCGTACGCCCTCTTCTTGCGGTCGCCGCGTCACCAGTGGGTGCCAGGGGGCGACGACGTGCACTTCATGCCCTCGAGCGGCAACGCCGCGAGCGATCGGCTCCATGAACGTGCCAACGCTATCTCCCGGAAACCGCGGATACGACGTCGTAACCATCACGACGACGTGACGCATCGGGATCAGCGTCGTCCGCCGCGGAGCGTCAGGCGCCAGGGCATGATGATGGATTCGAGGATCACGTTCGAGGAGAGCTTCGACTGACCCTGGCGGCGTTCGACGAAAATAATCGGCACCTCTGCGATGCGCGATCCGTTCCGTGACGCGTCGAACAACATCTCGACGAGAAACGCGTAGCCGTCTGACACCATCGTGTCGAGTGGCAGACGTGCCAGCGCTTCGCGACGCCAGCAACGGAAACCGCTCGTGCAGTCCGAGGGGGACAACTGGGTGACAGCGCGGATGTACCGGTTCGCGAATGCACTCAGGAAGATGCGATGCAAAGGCCAGTTCACCACGCTCACGCCATTGAGGTATCGCGAACCAATAACGACATCCGCGTTCGCTGCCGCGGCAGTCAACGCCGGGAGGTGCTCCGGGTTGTGTGAGAGATCCGCGTCCATCTGGCAAATAATTTCTGCGTCGGTCGTGGCAAGGGCGTGGCGAAGCCCATCGATGTACGAGCGTCCCAGACCACGTTTCCCGGTCCGGTGCATCACTTCCACTCGTCCTGGATGCTCGCGTGCGAGCGCATCGGCGACGTCGCCGGTCCCATCGGGAGATCCGTCGTCTACGACCAGCATGCGGAAGCCCGGATGGGCGAGCACGCCGCGCGCAAGAATCGGGAGATTCTCCCGCTCGTTGTAAGTTGGAACGACGGCCAGCGCGTTCATTGGCAGTAAGTCAAGTCTTGATTGTCTCATTCGCGCCGCGATCGGCGTACCACAGACCGGCGCAGATGATCAGCGTCGGATCGATCACGGGAATCCGGAACCGCTCTTGTGGAAAAAACAGGATGCACACGATCACCGCTGATAACGCCAGCGGGAAGAGCGACTCCGGCGGATGTGGACGACGCCACCAGATCAGCGCGCCGAGCACGCCGAACGGCAGCACGATCAAGTACGACGCGATCGACGACGTCCGGTACAAGGGCGAGTGTAGCGCATACGAGCGGCCCACGGGCACAACGGTATAGAACGCCTTCCTGAGGACAAGCCCTGCCCACCACACGGGATGTGCGGCGATGTACGCGATTGCCTCGCGATAATACAGCGGCTCGAGCTCCTCCTGAGTCAAACCAGGATGTCGGCGGCGGAAGTCAATCTCCGAAATTTTGATGTCGGGATTCGCCGCCATGTCGCCTTCACCGGTGGCACGCGGGTGATTTCCCGTCCAGAAAGTCACACCGCCTTCCGACGCGATGAACACGAGCCGGTCATAGAGACGGATGTTGCGCACCGTCCACGGCCCAATGACCGCGATCGCTCCGGCGACCAGCACTGCAGCCAGCGCGATACGCCGTCTCGCGATTAACCAGAGGAGAGCGACGGGAACAAAGAATGCCATCGCCGGGCGAACCAGCATGGCGATGCCTGTCATGACGCCGGCGGCGATGCCCCAAACCGGGGCCGAACGTATCTGCGTCGGATCCGCAGAGCGTGTACGATCGAGTGAAACGTTCAGTAGCAGCACAGCCGCGAGTGCGACCGTGCTGAACAGCGCCTCGCTGAACACGTAGGCGCAAATCCACACCAGCGGCGGATAAACGGCCGCGAGCCATGCCGCCGCGATTCCCGCAGCAGGCCCTGCCGCTCGTCGCGCGATGGTGCCAATCAGCCACACACCGATCGAGCCAACGATTGATTGGGCGAGCTTGACCTGTGGTGGGCTGGCGTCGAACTCTCGTCGGCCGCCGCCGACGAGCGCGAGGAACGCCGGGTAGCCTGGCGCCCTTCCGAATCGCGGGGCACCGCTCGAGTCAAGTGGAAGGTCGTAGGTGAATCCCTTCCCGAGCGTCACGCTTTGCGCGAGCGCCAGATACTCGCGCTCATCGTGTGTGAGCGGTCTGCCCACCCAGTAACCAAAGGCGAATGTAAGACGGAAAACGAGGCCAATGGCGGCAGCGGCGACGATCAGCCGTCGTGCGCGGATCGGATCGACAGCCATGCGTCCTGTTACTGGCGCCCCTCGAACCGCAACGCGGAAATCTGCTCCGACACCAGCCCGACCAGGAACACGATCACCGCGAGCATGATCAGGAGCACCGACGAGTTCGTCACGTGGCTCTGGGTGACGATCGTCCAGACTGCATAGGCGGCGCCGAGCACGAAGGACGCGATGCTGAGCGGAAGAAAGATGCGCAGTGGACTGAAGAGCGTGATGATCTTCAAAATGATCATCAGGAACTTGGCTCCGTCGCGAGCAAGCCGGATGTTTGAGTGACCGACGCGCGAGCGCGCTTCGATCGGTTCGAACGCAACGTTATAGCCTGCCTTCAGAAACGCCAGTGTGGTCGTCGTTGGCGTCGAAAATCCGTTGGGCAGCAGGTGAATGAACTCGCGCAGGCATTCGCGGCGAGCGCCGCGAAACCCCGATGTGAGGTCGGGAATCTGTCGTCCAGTGAGATAGCTGGCAAGCTGGTTCAGTGCTTCGTTTCCGAACCGTCGTGTGTGTGTGGCCTGCGTCGAGGCCGATCGCGCGCCGATCACCAGGTCGTACTCTCCAAGCCGCGAGACGAGCCGGCAGGCGTCCTCGGGCGGGTGTTGACCGTCGCCGTCAATTATCAACACGAACTCGCCGGTCGCGTGCCGGATTCCGGTTTTAACCGCCGCACCGTTGCCCTTGTTATAGGGATGCCTGATCACCGCCGCACCGGAGGCGGCGGCGGTCGCGGCGGTCGCGTCGCGGGATCCATCGTCGACGACGATAATTTCACGCCACGGAGCACCGGCCTTGAGACCGGCGACCACTCCGCCGATAACGTCCGCTTCGTTGTAGGCAGGGATGACGATCGAAACTGTGGACGGTTCCGCCACCGGCTAACGCTCCCGGCCAGCGTTGCCGGACAGCACAGTCGAGCGCGTCTCTTCCGACGACTCGTCGCCTAGCTCGCGGACGCGTACGCGATAGAGCAGGTCTTCGAGCAGCTTGCGGTTCCCTGAGATCATGTCGGCGAGCAATCCGATGAGCACAATTTGGAAGCCGACAATCATCAGGACTGCCGCGACGATCAGCGAGGCGATATGCCGGAATGCCTCGTTCTGGAAGAAATAGTAGACAAAGCGCAGAAATCCCAAGAAGCCGCCGCTGAAAACGGCCACTCCGATGTAGGTGAACACCTTGAGCGGTTCGTACATCGCATAGATGCGCACAATCGTCGCCGCTGAACGTTTGATGTACGAGAACAGTGAATCGAACAATCGCGATTGACGCGTTCGCGGGTTCGTCTCGATCGGCACGTGCGCGATCGCCATCCGCTTCTTGCCCGCCTGAATGATCGACTCCAGCGTGTAGGAGAACTCCGACACAATCGTCATTTTCAGCGCAGCTTCACGGGTGTAAGCGCGAAAGCCGCTGGTAGTGTCGGGAACACTCGTGCTCGATACCTGGCGCACGACCCAGCTTCCGAGCTGCTGCAGCTGTCGCTTCCGCCATGACATATGGCGTAGCTCCGCGATGTTGCGATCGCCGATGACGATGTCCGCCTCGCCGCCCAGCAGGGGCGCGAGCAGTTTCGGGATTTCGTGAGCGGCGTACTGATTGTCGGCATCGGTATTGACGATGAAGTCGGCACCCGCCTTCAGCGATGCATCGATGCCCGCCATGAAGGCGGCGGCCAGACCTTTGTTACGGGTAAGGCGCACGACATGATCGGCACCGCACCGTCGCGCCACCTCCGCCGTGCCGTCACGAGATCCGTCGTCAACGACGAGCACCTCGACCACGTCGACGCCAGCAACGGCGCGCGGCAGATCGGCAAGCGTCGCCGGCAGCGTCGAGGCTTCGTTGAGACACGGAATCTGGATGATGAGTTTTGTCACAGAATCCGAACCGGGTCGAGCTCGTGATCCGCGACCGTCTCACGAGTCTTCGCCATTATGGCCATTCTCGAAATTATCGCAACGTGGTGAGCTTCTCGATGACTCCATCCCACGTAATCTTCCTCGCCACCTCACGGCCCGCGTCGCCGAGTGCCGCTGCCTTCGCCGGATTAGCGGCAAGTCGATTCACCGCCGTCGCGAGTTCGTCGGCGTTCGGGGCACATACGAACCCATTCACATCGTCGATGACGAACTCGTTCGGGCCGCCGGAGTCGACACACGTGATGACCGGCTTTCGCGCCAGGAACGCCTCGAGTGTGACGTATCCGAAATCCTCATCGTACGGCGGGTAGACCACCGCCAACGCTCGCGCGTACAAATCGATCAGTTGTTCGTCCTCGACATTTCCGAGAAACGTGACGCGGTCGGCCACCCCGGCTTGTTCGGCCGTTCGTTCGGCGTTCTGACGTTGCGTTCCGTCACCGGCGACCACCAATCGGATCGCCGAGGGAACCTTGGCCATGGCCGCGATGATCAGCTCCACCCGCTTGACCGATTCGAGACGACCTACCGACAGCACATAGTCGGTATACGGACCGCCGGTTAATCGAGTGGCCAGTTTCGGCGGATGGTAGAGCGGTTCGGCGGCGAGACCATTGAACTTGGCGAGACGCGACGCCGTGTTTCTCGCGTTGGTGAAGAGCGCGCGGCATTCGCCGAGCATCTTCGCGTCCAGCTGCGTCAGCTTCTCCCGTAGTCCGACATCAAGTTCAGTGTGTGCGAAATCACTGTACTCGGTTCCGCACAGCTCGTAGGCGGCGCGATATTGGTGAATGAGCCACGCCACCTTGTTCGGATGCCGCGCGAAATACGACGGGAACTTGGTGCCGATCACCAGGTCGACCGGCCGGCCGTTGCTTTCACTCAGATCGAGCAGGCGCCACGCCGCTGCGTGCGCAAGAATCTCTTCCTTCGGATACCACTTGAACGGAACGCTCACCAATTCGGTCGCGTAGCCGCGGGCACGCAGTTCGCTCACGAGTTGTCGGACGTGGACTTCAGCGCCGCCGTGAACAAAGGGAACCTGCGCTTCGCAGACGAGAACACTCTGCACGGTCATGTCGCGTGGCGGAAGTTGATCACATCTCCGTCCTGGACGATGTAGTCCTTCCCCTCGAGCCGCAGTTCACCGTGGTCACGGCACGCCGCGATTGTGCGTCGTGCCAACAGATGCTCGTAGCGGATCACTTCAGCCCGGATGAACCCGCGCGAGATGTCGGTGTGAATCTCGGCGGCAGCGACAACGGCCGGCGTGTTGCGCGGAATTGACCAGGCCCGGTTCTCGTCCTCGCCAACGGTGAAGAAGGAAATGTAGCCGAGGAGATCGTAGCTGGCACGAATCACTCGATCGAGTCCGGATTCGCGCAGGCTAAGATCCGCCATGAAAGCCGCCGCGTCGGCCGGATCGAGCTCGGCGATCTCGAGCTCGATCTTCGCGCAGATGGGAACGGCGCGCGTTGCGGCTCCTTCGAGAAACGATCCAATACCTGCGAGCTGCACTGCTTCGTCGGCCCGCGGCAAATCAGCCTCGTCGAGGTTCAGCACGATCAGCAGCGGCTTCGCCGAGAGAAACTGAAAGCCGCGCAGCCGCTTCGCATCGTCAGGCGACAGATCGAGCGCCCGCAGTGCGCGTCCTTCTTCGAGCGCAGCGCGACAGCGCAAGAGAATTTCCTGTTCCTTGCGAAGGTCCGCGCTCTGACCCTTCTTTAGATCCCGCTCGAGCCGCTCCAGGCGCCGTTCAACGACGCCGAGATCCGCGAGAATGATCTCATCTTCCATCGCGCGCACGTCGCGCGCGGGATCGATCGTGCCCGAGGGGTGTGGCACCGATGGATCACGAAACATTCGTACGACGTGAAGGAGCGCGTCCGCGTTTCGAAATGGCGCGACATCGAGAAGGGCCGCGGCGCCGACCTTGGCACCGCCGACACCGGCAATGTCGGCGAACTCCACCGTCGCCGGTACGTGCTTGCGTGGATTGAAGAGAGCAGTGAGGTGATCGAGCCGCTCGTCGGGCACGCGTGAAACACCCACGTTCGCTTCCGACTTGCCCGCCGATCGAGGCGCTTCACGCGCGCTCGTCAACAGTTGAAACAGCGCGGTCTTTCCCGCCGATGGAAACCCAATCAATCCCGCACGAAGCATGACTCTCTTGAATCAGATCGGGATCCGTTGTCCGGGATCCGGGTCCGATCAGCCCCGCATCCCGCCAGATGATTGCCTCCGGATCCCACATTCCGGAAACCAGATCCCGGCAGGAGCCGCATGACCTGCGTCAGCGTTCCTCACGGGGCTCCATTCTCAATCGCAGAACTGCTCATGCTAGCACGCGCTGGCACGCGGGCGATTGCCGAGAGCGATTTATAGGGGCGAAACAAAAGCGTAACGCCCTGAGCCTGTTGGTTTTGCGGTTGACATGAGGACGTGGCTTCTCTACTATCGCGGTGGAATTTTGTGGAGCAAAGTGGAGTAGGGGGCCGTGCTTCGGGGCAACTACGCCGCCAAAATTGATGATAAGGGCAGGCTCAAGATCCCGAACGCCTTCCGCAGTCTCATCGAAGGGACTCATGGGAAGGAGTTGTTCGTGACGAGCATCACGGGGGACTACGTACGTATTTATCCGATGCCGGTCTGGCTCGCGTACGAAGAGAAACTCGCCGCCGTTCCGTCGACCCATCCTGCGCGGCTGAAATTGTTCGATCGCGTCAACTACTTCGGGCAGACCGCTGAATTCGACGTGCAGGGGCGAGTCCTGATCCATTCACGACTGCGCGACTCGGCCGGAATGCTGGGAGAGGTCGATGTGTTCGGCCAGTACGAATGGCTCGACGTGTGGAATCACGAACGGTTCATCGCAAAGCTGCAGCGTGAACCGTACACCGACGACGACGCGCGTGCGCTCGCGGCATTCGGTATCTAGCCATGGAACCGACACACGAACCGGTGCTGCTGAACGAAGTTATCGAGCTGCTCGATCCCTCGCGCGGCGGACTCTTCGTCGACTGCACGGTCGGACTCGGGGGACACGGCCGTTCCATTCTCGAGTCTGGCGCGACGCGCCTGCTTGGACTCGATCGGGATCAACTTGCTCTCGACATCGCGGCTCAGGCGCTGGCGCCGTGGCAGGCGCGTGTCGAACTCGTGCATGCGGACTATCGCGAGCTGCCTGCGGTACTTGCCGCACGCGGTATTGACGGTGTCGACGGCGCGCTCGCCGATCTGGGCGTGTCGTCGATGCAGTTCGATACCCCAGGACGTGGCTTCAGTTTCCGTCGCGACGAAGCCCTGGACATGCGCATGGATCAGTCGACCGGCCCGACCGCTGCGGAGCTGCTCGCCGATGTCGACGAAGCCGATCTCGCCGACGTGATCTATCGCTACGGCGAGGAGCGCTTCTCGCGTCGCATCGCGCGCCGCATCGTCGAGGCGCGAAGCGCGACACCGATCGCTACCACGACGCAACTGGCCGACATCGTCCGTCGTGCGCTGCCGAGGAAAGGCTACCAGCGCATCGATCCGGCGACGCGCACCTTTCAGGCGTTGCGCATATGGGTCAATCGTGAGCTGGAAGGCCTCGACACCTTTCTGACGGCGGCAACCGGTCTTCTCCGCCGCGGCGCGCGGTTTGCGGTCATCACCTTCCACTCGCTGGAAGATCGCGTGGTGAAGCACACGTTCCGCGCGCTGACCGCGGGCGAAACAGCCGTGCGCCTGCTGACTAAGAAGCCGATCGTTCCGGATGACCGCGAACTGGCGCGGAACCCGCGTGCGCGAAGCGCGAAGCTCCGCGCGATAGAGAGGCTCGCATGAGCGCCATCGATTTTGAATACGCGATCAAGAAAGACGTCCGCAACAACCCGATCGTCCGCGAGATCGATGAAGCGCGACAGCGGCAGCTGCTCCAGACAGTCGTCATCGTCGGATTCCTGTCGCTGGTGATCCTGTTCTCGGCATGGCAGCGATTCGCGCTGCTCGGTCATGGCTACGAGATGCAGCGGATGCAGCGCGAGCGCGCCGAACAGGAAGAGATCAACCGTCATCTGCGGCTTGAGATCGAGACGCTGCGCGCACCGGCGCGAGTCGAGCGGATCGCAACGAAAGAGCTCCACCTCGTCGCGCCGACGCGCGACCAGGCAATCATCCTCGAGCGGGTGACGCCGTCGGCGCCTCCCGAAAAATCCATCGTCGCGGCTCGCTGACCCGGGACGCGCGCGGCAGGAGGATCGGTGGCGGACGAACACGGCGGCAGATTCAAGCTCCCCTGGAGCCGCTCTGCGCAGCGCATCCTGAAGCGTGAGCCTGCGTCCGCGCCGGCCGACTGGCGCGAGGTGCTTCGATCGAGGTTGTTCGTCTGCGCCGCGCTGTTCGTTCTCTGGACCGTCTCGATAGAAGCGCGTCTGTTGTATCTGCAGGTCGTCGAGCACGGCGACATGATGGCGCGCGCGAATCGTCAGCAGCTGCAGACGGTCAAGCTTCCCGCCAAGCGCGGCGAGATTGTCGATCGCGCCGGCCGCGTGCTCGCATACAGCGTCGATGCCGACACGATTGCTGCTGATCCAACCGACGTCGACGATCCTGAAACCGTTGCGACTCGAGTCTGCAACGCGTTGGACCACTGCACCTCGCAGCAGCGACAGCTGATGGTCGAGCGGCTCAGCAGTAAGCAGCAGTTCGCGTTTCTCGCGCGGCAGGTGTCGCCCGAGGAATCGCGGCGGGTGAAGGCGCTGGACCTGCCAGGCGTTGCGTTCTACAAGGAGAGCCGGCGCTACTATCCGAAGAAGGATCTGGCGGCGCATGTGCTTGGGTATGTCGGTGTCGATAACGTCGGGCTCGGCGGATTGGAGTCGACCTTCGATACCCGGATCCGCGGCCGCGAGGGGAAGATGCTCCTTCAGCGGGACGCGCGCCGACGCGCGACGTCGACTCGGGAAGAGCGGCTGCCGACCGCCGGAGACGGTCTCGAGCTGACGATTGACGAGTACCTGCAGTTCATCGCAGATCGGGAGCTACGGCGCGGTGTTGCCGAGAATGGTGCGAGCGGCGGAACTGCCGTGATTCTTCAGCCGTACACCGGTGAGATCCTCGCGCTCGCGAACTGGCCGACGTTCAACCCCAACGCCTTTAACGGCTCGGACGTCGCCGCGCGGCGAAATCGCGCCGTCCAGGACTTGTACGAGCCGGGCTCCACGTTCAAGATCGTGACGGCCTCGGCGGCGGTTGAAGAAGGCTTGATTCGAACGACCGATCAGATCGACTGCAGCCCGGGGTACATCACTTTTGGCAGCCGTGTTATCCGCGACACGCATCAGTACGGCGTGCTGCCGTTCATCGATGTCATTGCCAAGTCGAGCAATGTTGGTGCGATCAAAGTTGGAATGAAGGTCGGACCAAACCGCCTGAGTCAGTACATCAGTCGTTTTGGTTTTGGCCAGACGCTCGGGTCTGACTTCCGTGGTGAGAACGCCGGGATGGTGTACGGCGCCGACCGGCTCGACGCCAGCGCGCTAGCGTCGGTGTCGATGGGTTATCAGATCGGGGTGACTCCGTTGCAGATGGCGACCGCCGTCGCGGCGGTGGCAAATGGCGGCGAGCTCGTCGAGCCACATGTGGTACGCGCATTCATCCGCAACGGCCATCGCGAAGAAGTCCCGCGCAACGTGGTGCGGCGAGCGATTGCACCAGAGACGGCCGCGACCGTCACCGAGATCATGGAAGCGGTGGTCGAGCGCGGAACGGCCAAATCATTCGCTCAGATCGATGGCTATACCGTTGCCGGCAAGACCGGCACGGCGTCGAAGATCGTCAACGGCCGTTACTCGAAGTCGGACTACAACGCGTCGTTCGTCGGCTTCGTTCCATCGCGGCGGCCCGCGGTTGCGATCGTCGTGGTGATCGATTCGCCGCATGCGGGCAGCTACTACGGCGCCGTCGTGTCCGCACCGGTTTTCAAACGCATTGCAGAGGCGACGTTGCGGCATCTGGGCGTCGGGCCGACACTCAATCCGCCGCCGCCCGTGATCGTGGCGCATCATGACAATCCCGCGCAGGAGATGGTTCCGGTTCCGGTGGTAGCGGCGTTATCTGAGCAAGTCGTCGCCTCTACACCGGAAGGCGTGATGCCGGATCTGCACGGGTTGAGCGCGCGTGACGCGATTCGCGCGCTGATGCAGATTCGGCTGACACCGCACATCGAGGGCGACGGCTTTGTCATCGATCAGTCTCCTCGCGCTGGTGCCGTACTCGCGCCCGGCAATACATGCGTGCTCAAGCTTGGGCGCCGTCCGCTGGCGGTTCCGGGAGGAGCCGTCCAGTGACGCTGCACGACCTCCTCAGCGAGATCCCCGCGCCGATGTCCATGAATGTGAACGACGCGTCGCTCGGCGAAACCACTGTCACGGCCGTCACCTACGACTCCCGGCAGGCAGGGCCGGGTGCCGTGTTTGTGGCGCTCCGTGGTGTTCACGCCGATGGCGCGTCGTTTGCGCGCGACGCGTTGAATCGCGGCGCGATCGCCGTCGTTTCCGAAGCCGGTGCGCCGACTGGTGTGACGAGGCCGTGGATTCAGGTGGCGGACGCGCGTTTGTCGCTCGCGGCGCTCGCGGCGACGCTCTACGGCAAACCAAGCGAAGAGCTCACGCTCGTTGGCATCACCGGGACGAACGGGAAGACCACTACGTCGTACCTGCTCGCATCGATCTTCGAAGCCGCCGGGATCAAATGCGGGCGCATCGGCACTGTGGGATACCGCATCGGCGAGCGTGAATTCGAAGCGTCGAGGACAACCCCTGAAGCTCCCGATCTTCAGCGCATGCTGCGCGAGATGGTCGATGCCGGCTGCGGCGCGTGCGTGATGGAGGTCTCATCGCATGCGCTGACGCTGCGGCGGGCCGACCGGTTGCACTTTGCCGCGGCCGTGTTCACCAACCTGACGCGCGATCATCTCGACTTTCACCGGGACATGGAGACGTACTTCCTCGCGAAGCGCCAGCTCGCGGAACTGCTGCCGGATGCCGGCATCGCGGTGACGAACCTGGATGATCCCCGCGGCCGTGACTTCGCCGCCGCTGCTCATCGCCCGGTCACCTACGCGATCGATGCGGCCGCTGACGTCCGTCCCGGCCCGCTGACGTTTTCGATCGAGGGACTCCGGTTCGACGCGCGAACACCGCGCGGTACGCTTCGGCTCACGTCTCCGCTTGTTGGACGGCCGAACGCCTACAACATCCTCGCCGCCGTCGCGACCGCCATGGCACTCGACGTTCCATTCAGCGCGATCGAGAAAGGGATCGCATCGCTGAAGAACGTTCCCGGTCGCTTCCAGGTGGTTTCGACCGGCGCCGACGACGTGCGGGTCGTCGTCGATTACGCGCATACCGACGATGCGTTGAAGAACCTGCTCGAGACCGCGAGGCCGTTATCCGCCGGCCGTGTCATCACGGTCTTTGGCGCGGGCGGCGATCGCGATCGGACCAAACGGTCCCTGATGGGAGCGGTCGCGGCGCGACTGAGCGATCTCGTCGTGATCACGTCCGACAATCCGCGCTCCGAGGACCCGAATCAGATCATCGACGAGATCAAGCGCGGCATCGTCATCCCTGCGGATCGCACGCCGCCTGGCGGGACCGCGGCGAAGTCGACTCCGCATATCGCCATCGTGGATCGGAAGGCGGCAATCGAGCGCGCCATTCGCGACGCCGCGACCGGAGATCTGGTCCTGATTGCAGGTAAGGGACACGAGAAGTACCAGGTCATCGGCGACAAGACGCTGCCGTTCGATGACGTCGAAGTTGCGCGAGCCGCGCTGGCTCGCAGGCGCGCCGGGTCGCGGGTGACGTAGCGGCGTGGATCGGCTTCCGCTCACCCCGGGGGACATCGTGACGGCGACCGGCGGGCGGCTCGAGCAGGGCGACCCGAAGCAGGGTATCAGCGGCATTTCGATCGATTCACGGACGATTGGCGGCGGCGACCTGTTTATCGCGATCCGGGGCGATCGATTCGATGGACACGACTTTATCGAGGCAGCGATGGCGCGCGGTTCGGTCGGAGTCATCGTCGAAACGGGGCAGGTCGATGCAGCGCGAACCGTTGCGTCGGGCCGGCAGGATTTCGTGATCGTCAGTGTGCCGGATACGACACGCGGGCTTCAAGACATTGCTCGTGACGTGCGGCGGCGCGCCGGCACGAAAGTCGTCGCGATCACCGGCAGCGCTGGAAAGACAACGACGAAGGAAGTCGCGGCTGAGTTTCTGTCGACGCGGTTCCGCGTCTTCCGGAACAAGGGCAACTTGAACAATCACATCGGCCTGCCGCTCTCGCTGCTCGAGCTGCGGTCGAGACCGGACGTCGCGGTCGTCGAGCTTGGCATGAACCATCCGGGAGAAATTCGAACGCTCGTCGGCGTCGCCGAACCCGAAGTCCGCGTGTGGACAAACGTCGGCGACGCGCACGTCGGGTTCTTCGCATCCTCGGACGCCATCGCCGATGCCAAGGCAGAAATCCTCGAACACGCGCGACCGACGGACGTCCTTGTCGCCAATGCCGACGACGATCGCATCGTGGCCCGAACCAAGGGATTCGCCGGACGCGTGACCACGTTCGGGATCGAGCGACCCGCTGACGTGCAGGCAACCTCGGTCGAGGATCGAGGCCTCCACGGATCGCGCGCGCTCGTACGAACGCGGGCAGGAGAGGTCCGCCTCGACACGCCGCTACTTGGTGCCGGCAATCTGGCGAACGTGCTCGCGGCGACAGCCGTCGCCATCGAGTTCGAGGTGCCGCTCGCGGCAATAGCCGATCGGGCTGCTCGTCTCCAGCCTGCGCATCACCGCGGTGAGCTCCTGCGCCTTCCCGGCGGCCTCACGCTGATCGATGACTCGTACAACTCGAGCCCAGCCGCGCTACGACGCGCGCTGCACGTCATCAAGTCCGCGACCGGCAGTGCGCGCAAGATCGCCGTACTTGGCGAGATGCTCGAGCTCGGGGCGCACTCCGAGCGCCTGCACCGCGAATGCGGCGCCGCCGCAGCGGCGGCAGGGATCGACCTGCTGATTGCGGTCGGTGGGTCGTCGGCGAAAGTTCTTGCCGATGAGGCCATCGCCAGCGGAATGCCGCCGACCGCAGTGTCATACGTGGCTGCAAGCGCGGACGCAGCGCACTTGGCCGTACGGCAAACCCGCCCCGGAGATCTCGTTCTCGTCAAAGGATCACGCGGCATCGGCACCGACGTTGTCGTCGATCGCCTCAAGGCGGAGTACGCCTGATGCTGTACCACCTGCTCTATCCGCTGCACACGCAGTTCACAGTGCTGAACGTGACGCGCTACATCACGTTTCGCACGGCGGCAGCGAGTTTGAGCGCTCTCGTGATCGGGCTGTTCGTCGGGCCGGCAATGATTCGGAAGCTCCGCGAGTTTCAAATCGGTCAGGTGGTTCGGCAGGACGGTCCGGCGACACACCGCACCAAAGCCGGCACGCCCACCATGGGTGGACTGCTGATCCTGACATCGGCCCTGGTGCCGACACTGATTTGGGCCGATCTGACGAATCCGTTCATCTGGATCGCGGTACTGGCAACGAGCGCATTCGGCGGAATCGGGTTCGCCGACGACTACCTGAAGATCGTGCGTCATTCGCACCATGGGTTGCTGCCGCGATACAAGATGGGCTGCCAGATCGTGGTCGCCGCAGGCGTCGGTGTCGCGTTGCTGATGCTGGCGAATCATGAACCGACGCTCTACAGCACACGGCTGATCTTTCCGTTCTTCAAGCGATTGATTCCGGATCTCGGCTGGTTCTACGTCGTCTTCACGATCGTCTTTCTCGTCGGTGCGACCAACGAAGTGAATCTCACTGATGGACTCGACGGACTGGCGATCAGCGTGTTTGCCGTCTCGGCCGCGGCCTTCACCGCGCTCGCATACGTCTCGACCCACGTCGTGTTTTCCAACTATTTGCAGTTGGTCCGGTTGAACCCGGAAGCGGCGGAGTTGACGATTTTCTGTGGCGCCCTCGTCGGCGCCAGCCTCGGGTTTCTGTGGTGGAACTGCTATCCGGCGGAAATCTTCATGGGTGACGTCGGATCGCTCGGTCTCGGAGGTGCGCTCGGCACGGTTGCTCTTCTCATCAAACAGGAGATTCTTTTCGTCGTCGTCGGCGGTGTGTTCGTGATGGAAGCCGCGTCCGTCATCATCCAGGTCGGCTCGTTCAAGACGACCGGCCGCCGCGTGTTCAAAATGGCGCCGCTCCATCATCACTTCGAACTGATTGGATGGAGCGAACCGAAGGTGATCACGCGATTCGTCATCCTCGCCATCATCTTTGCCCTGTTCAGCCTGACGACATTGAAGTTGAGATGAGCGATCTGCAGTTTTCCGTTCGTGGCAAGCGCGTCACCGTCGTCGGTGCGGCACGCAGTGGTGTCGCGGCAGCGGAGCTTCTCGCCCGACGCGGCGCATCAGTGACGCTCAGCGAAATGCGCGCACATGTGGAGGAAGAGGATCGATTACGACAGGCAGGGGTTGAGCTCGAGCTCGGTGGTCACGTGCCAGCGACCCTCCTCCGCGCCGACTTGATCGTCACCAGTCCCGGCGTGCCGTATCGCCATCCACTCGTCGAAGCTGCCCGGCACGCGGGTGTGCCGGTCATGGGTGAACTGGAGCTTGCGTCGCGCTGGCTTCGCGGGCGAGTCGTTGCCATCACCGGCACCAAGGGCAAATCGACGACCACGACGCTCACCGGGCGCATGCTCGAGGCGGGTGGCCATCGCGTTCTTGTCGGCGGAAACATCGGGCGTGCCCTGAGCGCGCAGGTCGACGAATCGACCGACGACACGATTCACGTCATTGAAGCCAGCAGCTTCCAGTTGGAATCGACCGCGACGTTTCATCCGTGGATCGCAGTCCTGCTCAATTTCTCGCCCGATCATCTCGATCGTCACGAGACGGTTGATGAGTATGCGGCGGCAAAGACGCGGCTGTTCTCGCAGCAGACGGATAACGACTGGGCGGTGCTCAATGCCGACGATCCCGCAACGTTGGAGATGGCGCGGGCGACGCGCGCGCGGCGCCTGCTGTTTTCGATGCAGGCGAAGCTTGCCGACGGCATCGTGCTCGAGGGCGACACGATCGTCCGGCGCGCCGGCCTCGAACGCGAACCGCTGATTCCGGTCGCTTCGATCCGTCTGATTGGCCCGCACCTGGTTGCCGATGTCCTCGCCGCCGCCGCGATCGCGTGGCTCGCGGGCGTCGGTGCCGCGGCCATGACGCGTGCCGTCGAAGGTTTTTCCGGACTCGAGCACGCGCTGGAGCCGGTAGCCGAAGTCGGCGGCGTCCGCTTCGTGAACGATTCGAAGGCAACCAACATCGAAGCGGCGAAACGGGCGATTGAAAGCTTTGACTCGGGTGTGGTGGTGATTCTCGGCGGCAAGTTCAAAGGCGGCGACTTTCGTGACCTTCTCGAGCCGCTCGAGTCGCGCCACGCCACTGTCATTGCGATTGGCGAATCGCGGCCGCTCATCGCGCAGGCGCTCGGTGGTCGTGTCGCGCTGCACGACGCGGCCGACATGTCCGCCGCTGTGCGTACTGCGTTCGCCTCAGCGGCGCCGGGAGGGACCGTCGTGCTCGCGCCGGCGTGCGCAAGCTTCGACATGTTTCGTGACTACGCCGAGCGCGGTTACGCGTTCAAGCAGGAAGTGCGGCGGCTGCAGGAGGAATGGAACGTCACGCGTGAACAGTGAGCAGTCATCAGTCCGGCTGGTGCGGTGAAGAACCGTCCGCTGGGAACGCAGGCTGCCCCGGTCTGCGAGGGTGGTGTCTTAGCCCCCGTCCGGCTGATGACTGCTGACTGCTTACGCTGACGTTCCGTCAATCGCGTCGCTGTCGCGGCTGGGCGGCCGCAGCGGCGAACGATGTCCGGATCGCGCGACTCACGGCTCGCGCTCGCAGCAATTCGCGTCGTGAGTGCAGTTCCGTGCACCCTCACAGTGCGGGTTGATGTGCACCGTCAGGGTGGTTGTCGGTCCGACTCGTCCGGACCTTTAGGCGGCGAAGTATGGCGCGAAAGCTCAAATCAGACAAGTTGCTGTTTACCGCCACCGTGCTCCTCGTGTGCACGAGCATCGTGATGGTCTACAGCGCGTCAGCCGTCGTCGCCATGGAAAACAATCGCGATCCGTATCTGTACCTCTTCAAGCAGGGCACCTGGGCGCTGCTCGGCGTTGCGCTCGTGCCGTTGATGATGCGGATTGACTATCGCAAATATCGACAGCCCGTGGTTATCTGGGCCGGCCTTGCCGTTGTAGTGCTGAGTTTGGTTGCGGTTTTGTTCGCTCATCCGATCAACGGTGCCACGCGGTGGCTTGGCGGTGGAGGCCTTGGCGTCCAACCGTCCGAGCTCGCCAAGATCGTTGTCGTCGTATTCATGGCCGCGCTCCTCGAGCGCCGCCTCGATCGCATCGACGAGCCCGTCTACGCTCTCCTGCCGATCGGTGTCGTGCTGGCGGTGATCGTTGGGCTCATTCTCGCTGAGCCCGATCTGGGGACGTCAGTCTCAGTGGTCGTGATCGCAGCGGTGATGATCTTCGCGGCGGGGATCAACTATAGCTACGTCATTGGTGTCTGCCTCGCAGCGCTGCCCGCCTTCTATTTTCTTCTGGCGTTCTCCGACTATCGTCGTCGCCGCATTCTGGCATTTCTCAATCCCTGGGCGGATCCCCTCGGCGACGGCTTCCAGATGATTCAATCGATGATCGCGATCGGCACCGGCGGTGTGTTCGGCCGTGGCCTGATGGGCGGCGTCCAGAAACTCTTCTATCTCCCCGAACCTCACACCGACTTCATCTACTCAGTCATTGCAGAAGAGCTGGGCCTGTTCGGAGCATCCATCGTTCTTGCCTGCTTCTGTGTGATCACGTGGCGCGGTCTGCGCACGGCGCTTCGCGCGCCCGATCGGTTCGGGTCGTTCTTAGCGCTCGGTCTGACGACCATGGTGGCGTTCCAGGCGTTCTTCAACATCAGCGTCGTCCTCGGAATTCTTCCGACCAAAGGGATTCCGCTGCCGTTCGTCAGCTACGGCGGCTCGTCGCTGCTTATCAACCTTCTCGGGATGGGGATCCTGCTGAACGTGTCGCAGCACGCTTCATCCACGCACGTCATCACGACGCTGCCGGCGCAGGATGCATGAACCCGATGCGCGTGGTGATCGCGGGCGGTGGGACGGGCGGCCACCTGTATCCGGGCATCGCGGTTGCCCGCGAACTGCTTCGCCGTCACCCGGACGCGCGGGTCACGTTTGCCGGGACGGCGCGCGGGATCGAATCGCGCGTGATTCCGCGCGAAGGATTCGAGCTCGACATTCTGCGGAGCAGCGGACTCAAGGGGACATCGGTGGCTGCGCGCGGGCGCGGCCTGCTGTTGCTTCCGCTGAGCGCAATCGACGCGTGGCGCATCATCTCCCGGCGGTCGCCGGATCTCGTGATCGGGGTCGGCGGTTACAGCTCGGGTCCCGTCGTGATGATGGCGGCGATCCGGCGCGTGCCGACGTTGCTGCTCGAACAGAACGCGGTGCCCGGCCTGACGAATCGACTGCTTGCGCCTGCCGTCAGCGCAGCGGCCGTGACGTTCGAATCGACGGCGACTTACTTCGGAAGGAGGGCCATTGTCGCAGGCAACCCCGTACGTTCCGAGTTCGTGTCCGATGGTTCCGGCCCCGGAGTGCGCGCCGCGGGGCCTCCGAGGGTTCTGATCTTTGGCGGCTCCCAGGGCGCGCACGCGATCAACGTGGCCATGGTGGAGGCAGCGCCGCAATTGGCAGCCCACCCTGGCGGGATGGCAATCACGCATCAGACAGGAGAGCGCGATCTTGAATTGGTCCGCGATGGGTATCGGCGTGCGGGGATCGAGGCCCGCGTGGAGCCGTTCCTGTTCGCCATGGACCGGGAAATAAAGGCGGCCGATCTCGTCGTCTGCCGAGCGGGCGCGACGACGATCGCGGAGCTGACAGCCGCGGGCAGACCGTCCGTGCTCGTGCCTCTGCCCACGGCGACCGACGATCACCAGCGCAAGAACGCGGAAGTGCTGGGCGCCGCAGGTGCCGCGGAAGTTGTCGAGCAAACGGATCTCGGCGGCGGCGCGCTCGCGACACGGATTCGAGCGCTCATGAATGCACCCGATCGACTCGCCGCAATGGCGGCGGCGGCACGAAAGCTGGGACGGCCTGATGCAGTCCAGGTCATTGCTGATAAAGCGATCGAGTTGATGAAGAAGGAGTAATGGCTGGAAGTGGTCTCAAAAGCTGGTACGGAAACGTGGCGAACGAGCGCACGCGAGCGGACCCGCCTTCGCGCAGCAGGAATGGCCAGCGCTACGGCGTGGCAAGGCGGCGTGAAGGGAAGGCGCGAGCGAGCGGAGCGAAGCGAGCCACGCGAACGGAGCGAGCCGACGAAACGGCTCGCGAGAGAGGGTGTAGGGGAGTCCGAGGGGCGAAGCCCCTCGGAGGAATAGAGTGCTTGGCCGTACAAGGCGGATTCATTTCGTGGGGGTCGGTGGCATCGGCATGAGTGGTATCGCCGAACTCCTCGCCAATCTCGGTTACGAGGTGACTGGCTCCGACGCGAAGCGATCGGACGTGACCGAACGTCTGGAGCAGCTCGGCGTGCGTGTGTCAGCTGGGCACGACGCCCGCCACATCGGCACCGCCGATGTCGTGGTGACGTCTTCTGCCATTCGCTCGGACAACCCTGAAGTCACAGAGGCGCGTCGACGTCACATTCCAGTCATCCCTCGCGCCGAGATGCTCGCCGAATTGATGCGGCTTCGTTACGGAATCGCTATTGCGGGCGCCCACGGCAAGACGACGACGACGTCGATGGTCGCTCTCGTGCTCGAGCGGGCAGGTCTCGATCCGACGGCGGTCATCGGTGGAAAGCTCAGCGCGTTCGGGAGCAACGCACGACTCGGGCGCGGCGACTACATGGTCGTCGAGGCGGACGAAAGCGACCGCTCGTTTCTCAAACTGACGCCGGCGATCGCCCTGGTCACAAACCTCGATCGCGAACACATGGAGAGTTACGGCAGCTGGGAAAACCTCCAGCAGGCATTCGTCGACTTTGCCAACAAGGTGCCGTTCTACGGCGCGATTGTCGCGTGCATCGACGACGTCGGGGTTCGAGAACTGCTGCCGCGATTGACGCGCCGGGTGATCACGTATGGGCTGAACGGATCGTCGGCGAACATCCGAGGCGTCAACATGCGTCTCGAGGCGTTCGGTTCCGCGTGCGAAGTCATTCAGCAGCGAGGAGAAGTGACCGCCGGCCTGGGGCGACTCCGCTTGCGCGTGCCCGGAAGGCACAACCTTCTCAACTCGCTCGGCGCGGTGGCGGTCGGCCTCGAAGCCGGCGTGCCATTCGACCGAATCGCCGCCGCGCTCGACGAGTTCCGCGGCGCCGACCGGCGCTTCCAGATGCGCGGCGAGGAAAAGGGCGTGATGGTCGTCGACGACTACGGCCACCATCCGACCGAGATCGCTGCGGTGATTGCCGCGGCTCGCGCCGGTATCGATCGCCGTGTGGTCGTCGTTTTTCAGCCGCACCGCTATTCGCGAACCAACCAGCTGCTCCGCGAATTCGGCACCGCCCTCAGCGCCGCCGACGAAGTTGTCCTCACCGACATTTACGCGGCGGGGGAAGACCCGATTGAGGGCATAACCATCGAGCGTGTTGCGGAATCGGTCCGCGCCGCGGGCAATCGTCCGGTGCACGTCGTCAAGAATCTTCACGCGCTGCCGGCTGCGGTGTCGCAACTGGCGCGGCCAGGCGACCTGGTGATCACCCTCGGGGCCGGCTCGATCGGCGCCGTCGGCGATCGCATTCTCAGCGAATTGCGGGGTGACTCGTCGGGAGCTGGTGGTGAACACCGACCTGAACAAAAGGCGGACTCGTCCGCCGGAGCCGGGCGTGAACGCGCCCGCGAAGGCGGATGAGCGTCAAGGCGGCAACGGAAAAGAACTTCCGCCGCGCTCGTGTGAAACCGGGAAAGCGCCGGGGCGCGAAACGACGCGTGCCGTGGCGCGCCGTACGCGTCGTGGTTGTCACTGTCCTCGTGACCTACGCGGCGTATCGCGCCTTCGATCTGGTCGTGAGCGCGTCGGCGCTGCAGGTGCAACACATTTCGGTCAACGGCAACTCGAAGATGTCAGCCGGAGAGATCCGCGCGCTGGCCGACGGCGTCCGGGGGAAGAGCATTTTGACCGCCGATCTCTCAGCATATCGACGACGACTGCTCGCGTCGCCGTGGGTTGCCGACGTCGGGCTGCGTCGCGTACTGCCGTCAACGATCGAAGTGTTCGTCTCGGAGCGCGAGCCGATGGGGCTGTGCCGCCTTCAGAAGCAGCTGTATCTGGTCGATCGATCCGGCGTGGTGATCGATGAATTCGGTCCGCAATACGCTCAATTCGACCTGCCGCTCATCGACGGGCTCGTGCGGCCACCGTCGTCGGGACAGCCGGCGATCGACGAACGGCGCGCCGAGTTCGCGGCGCGCGTGCTTGACGGCATCGCGCCACGAAAAGATCTTGCGCGCAGCATTTCGCAGATCGACGTCACGGACCTGCACGACGCAGTGGTGCTCATCGAGGGCGACACCGCGCTCCTGCACCTTGGCGAGGACCGGTTTCTCGAACGCTTGCAATCGTACGTCGATGTTGCTCCGGCCCTGCGCGAACGCGTGCACGACATCGATTACGTCGATCTCCGCTTCAAGGATCGCGTGTTCGTAAGGCCCGTCGGCGCCGCGCACCAGCAGCCATGACGAGAGCCAGGTGAGTTGGTGAATTGGTGAATTGGTGAATTGGTGAATTCGTGAATTGGTGAATTGGTGAATTGGTGAATGGCACGTTGCTGAATTGAGCACCGAAGCCATTCACCAATTCACCAATTCACCAACTCACCAATTGCAGAACGGGGGCCGAGGTGGCACGCAAGGACAGGTACTTGGTCGGACTCGACGTTGGCACGTCGAAGGTCTCCGCCATCGTCGGCGAGATCACCGACGAAGGCAGCTTGGACATCATCGGGATCGGCCTGGCCGATTCGCGCGGCATTCGCCGCGGGGTGGTCGTGAACCTCGAAGCGGCGGTTGACTCGATCAAGAAAGCGATCGACGAAGCCGAGTTGACCGCCGGCGTGGAAATCGACTCGGTCCATCTCGGATTGTCAGGCGCGCACGTCAAGGCGTTCAACAGCCGCGGTGTGGTGGCGGTCGCGGGAAAGAACCGGGAGATCACGAGAGAGGATGTCCGGCGCGCGATCGATGCGGCGAAGGGCGTCGCGCTTCCGAGCGGCCGCGAGATTCTCCATGTGCTGCCGCAGGATTTCGTGGTCGACGAGCAGGACGGCATCGGCGCGCCGGTGGGAATGACCGGCACCCGCCTCGAAGTAAACGTGCACGTCGTCACCGGCAGCGCATCGTCGACACAAAATATCGTCGCGTGCGTCAACCGCGCCGGAGTCGCGGTCATCGAGACGGTCCTCGAGCAGTTGGCAGCGAGCGAAGCGGTGCTGACGCAGGACGAGAAAGAACTGGGCGTCGCTATCGTCGACATCGGCGGCGGTACCACCGACTTCGCAATCTTCGAACGCGGCAGCCTGTGGCACACCGGTGTCGTCTCGGTCGGCGGCGATCACTTTACCAACGACATCGCGGTCGGACTGCGAACGCCGATTCCCGACGCCGAGAAGATCAAGCGGCGATGCGGCTGCGCGTTGTCGGCGATGGTCGATGAGGACGAGACGATCGAAGTCGCGAGCGTTGGCGGCCGAAAGCCACGCGTCATGGCGCGGCGGATCCTCTCGGAGATTCTCCAGCCGCGCGCCGAGGAGATCTTCCACCTGCTGTGGGACGAGATTCGGCGCGCCGGATTCGAAAAATCGCTCAACTCCGGGATTGTGTTGACCGGAGGCGGGGCGATGCTCGAAGGGGTCGCCGAAATCGCGGAGCAGATTTTTGATTTGCCGATCCGGCGCGGCGCGCCGGTCGGCGTGGGAGGCTTGGCCGATCACGTGAACAGCCCCTCATTTGCCACTGCGGTCGGGCTGGTGATGTACGGCCATCGCAATCACGTTGGTGAACCCGCGCGACCTGTGGGCGCCGGCGCGTTCGGCCGCGTCGCAGGAAGGTTGCGCACTTTATTCAAGGAGTTCTTTTGAAACGCTGGCGCTTCGGCTGGAACACCAAGCTTCCGTTTGCGCCTGAGGAGGTGCCTCCGGAGACGGTGCTTCCGGCCAACACGGAGCTTCCACCTGAAGGTGGAAGCCACACAGCTACAGATTCGACCTGCGAAGAAACCGGGAGGGGAGACATGGCGAAAGGGACCCAGACGATATCGACCGACACGGATATGCTGCGTCTGAAGCTTGACGAAACGCGTCGATCGGGTGCGCGAATCAAAGTAGTCGGCGTGGGCGGCGGCGGCAGCAATGCCGTGAACAGGATGGTCGCGGCGGGATTCGACGGCGTCGAATTCATCGTCGCGAACACCGACGTGCAGGCACTGCAACTCAACGCGGCACCGATCAAGCTGCAGATTGGCGCAAAGCTGACCAAAGGACTCGGCGCCGGCGCCGATCCCAATGTCGGCCGCGAAGCCGCGCTCGAGGACACCGAAAAGCTCATCGAGGCGCTCGACGGTGCGGACATGGTGTTCGTCACCACCGGGCTCGGCGGCGGCACCGGCACCGGCGCCGCGCCGGTCATCGCGAGCCTGGCCAGCGAACTCGGAGCACTGACGATTGCGGTTGTTACCAAGCCGTTCAAGTTCGAAGGCAAGAAGCGGCAGCTTCAGGCGCAGAGCGGACTCCAGGAGCTTCGTGAATGTGTTGACACCGTTATCACCATTCCAAACGAGCGGCTGCTGGCGACCATCACGCGCAGCACCTCGCTCACCAACGCGTTTGGATCCGCCGATGACGTGCTCCGGCAAGCGATTCAGGGAATCTCGGATTTGATTCTCGTCCCCGGGCTGATCAACCTCGATTTCGCCGACGTGAAAACGATCATGTCCGGTATGGGGCTGGCCATCATGGGCACCGGACTGTCCGAGGGCGAGGGGCGCGCGATGGTTGCGGCCAATGCCGCGATCTCGAGCCCGCTGCTCGAAGACGCCTCGGTGAAAGGCGCACGCGGGGTCATCATCAACGTCACCGGCGGGTCGGATCTTTCTCTCATCGAAGTCAGCGAGGCGTCCGCGGTTATCCAGGAGGCGGCGCATGAAGAGGCCAACATCATCTTTGGCGCCGTCGTCGATCCGAAGATGGAAGGGAAGGTAAAGATCACGGTGATCGCAACCGGCTTCGACCGCGAGACGCCGAAGATCGCGTCCGCATCCGCGGCGCAAACGCCGGTCGACCTCCAGTCGTACACGAACTGGAAGCAGGAAAGCGGCGAACGCATCGCCGCCGCGGGTGGCTCGCGGATGACGTTCTCGCGCCGCGCTGTGCTCGAGCTTCCCATGCCGACGTCGCCGGCCGGTCAAGAAGAGCCGTCGACTTCACCTGGAGCAGAGTTCGAACCGGTGTCTCCGCTCGACGTTCCGGCATTTCTGCGTCGCCAGAGCGAAGCGTAGCTGTCAAGGCGCGTCCGACACCAGAGTCCGCTCGGACGCGCGTGATACACTAGATAAATCCACGGCACGCGGCTGCGTCGTCTTCTGAGGCGAATGCCGCGCACCGCACCGATGTAATCGCACGGCGCGCCAACGCGCTCTCCGTCTCGTCGCTTCGACATCTCAATGAAGGCCTGGGAACATCGCGCACGCGCGCGGGACATGCTCGCGCGCGAGGTCGGCTATGTGCGGAAACCGCACGGCGGACGGCTTCGTGTCGCTCTGGCCTTCCCGAACACCTACTACGTCGGCATGTCGAGCCTCGGGTTTCAGACGGTCTACCGCCTTTTCAACAATCTCGACGATGTGGTGTGCGAGCGGGTGTTTCTGCCGCCGAAACAGGAACTGCAGGCGCAGCTTCAGGCTGGCACACCGCTCGTGACGCTCGAATCGCAGACTCCCGTTTCCCAGTTCGACGTATTCGCCATGTCCGTGTCGTTCGAATGGGACTACACGAATGTGGTGACGCTGCTGCGGCTTGCGGGGCTGGCGCCGCGTGCTGACCGGCGCGCGACGCGAGATCCGCTCGTCGTCATCGGCGGCGCCGTGACGTTCGTGAACCCGGAACCGCTCGCACCGTTCGCCGATGTGATTGCCGCGGGCGAAGGGGAGTTGCTGGTTCCGTCGCTCGTAGCCGCAATGCGCGAGTCTCGGGATCGCGGCGAGCTGCTGCGACGGCTCGCGGCCGAACGCGGTTTCTACGTGCCGTCCTTTTACGAGGTTCGCTACGCGCCAGACGGGACGCTTGCGGCATTCGACGTCAAGCCGGGAACTGGCGCGCCGGCAACGGTGAAGAAGGCGGCCGTCAAAAGCATCGATCGCCTTGATCCACCGTCGACATCGATCTTCACTCCCGACACGGAATTCGGATCGCGCTTTCTGATCGAGGTCGTGCGCGGGTGCGCAAATCTGTGCCGTTTCTGCTGGGCGGGCTACAACTACCTGCCGGTGAGAGCGTTCCCCGCCGACAGGATTCTCGAACTGGCACAGCAGGCGAAAGCCCACTCCAGCAAGGCCGGACTCGTGTCGATCGCGCTCTGCGATCACCCGGAGATCGAACGAATCCTGACCGGTTTGCTCGACATGGGGTACTCGATCAGCCCGGCGTCGCTGCGCCTCGACGATCTCACCGGGCCAATCGTTCGTCTCTTGCGCAAGAGTGGAGAACGGTCGATCACCATTGCGCCGGAAACTGGTTCCGATCGTTTGCGGCGGGTCATCAACAAGACGGTGACCAACGACGAAATTCTCGCGGCGACGGATCTGATCTTCGCCAACGACATCGATAACTTGAAGCTCTATTACATGATCGGCCTTCCCACCGAGAGCGAATCGGATCTGGTTGCCATTCGCGATCTCACGATCGAGATGCGCGACATCATGCTGAAGCACGCGCGACCCCGGGGGCGCGTCGGCCGCATTGTCGGCAGCGTAAACCCGCTGATTCCGAAGCCCGGCACCGCCTATCAGTGGCTGCCGATGGAAGATCCTGCCGTCACCGATGCGAAGGGGAAGCAATTGCGTCATCTCCTGTCGGGCCTCGACAACGTGTACTTCAACATCAAATCCGAGCGGCACTCGTACTACCAGGCGCTCCTCTCGCTAGGCGATCGTCGCGTCGCAGACGCGGTCGAGGCCGCCGAGCGGAATGGCGGACAGTGGCGCGCCGCCGTCGCCGAAAGCGGGATCGATGCCGCGTTCTACATCTTTCGCGATCGTTCGAACGACGCGCTGCTTCCGTGGGACATCATCGATGGCGGCATGAAGTCTTCGTTCTTCCAGGCGGAGTTCGCCAAAGGGCTCCGCGAAGAATGGACGCTCCCGCCGAAACGCCAGCGAGAGAACCTCAAACTGCTGCCGGTGCTCGACTAAACGGATCGGCAGCCCTGCCCGCCTCCGCTAAGCTTCGGCGAGGCTCATGACGCGACTGCTGTTTCGGCCTCGTACTCCTTGTACGCCTGGAGAATCAGATCCCGGATCCGGTTCTGGGATGTCGCGTCTGCGATCGGACGAAGCAGCGCGAAGCTGCGCCGCTCGCCGCCGACGGAATACTGCCTGGCGGGAAACGTGACGTTCCGGCCGGTTCCCGTCTTGCGCTCCCAGACGGCAAATCCGACCAGCTTCAATCCCTCGAGTGGCCCTTGGATGAAATGCAGTTCCGCATCCGCCAGCTTGCCCGGCGGGTTTCCCTTGTCGTTCGGCACAATCTTGATGGTCACGTCTGCTGCTCCTCTCGCGTTAGCCGGTATCAGCAGCCGCAAGCGCAAGCGAGATGCCGCGACGCCGGGATCGCGGGATGTCCCTGGATCACACTGCCGCTGCAGATTTTACGGATTTTCGAGTCGCAAACGAGCGGCTTGGGCCGGGGCGGGACGAGGTAAAACCGTTAACGCTGGTTGCGTTCAGTCTCCCAGCAAAAGGACCTGGGCCATCGCGATTGCATCGGAATGGGTAATGGTCAGCAGTGAGGATCGGACGTGCATGCGTTCCGCGCGCGCGGCCGCTCCTCCGTGCAACCGGAGGTGCGGCGGACCAAACGCGCGGAACACTTCGATGTCCTTCCACAGCACCCCTCGCGAATGACCGGTGCCGAGGGCTTTCATTGCCGCTTCCTTGGCGGCAAAGCGGCCGGCGAGATGAGGCACCGGATCGCGCCGCCGCGTACAATAAGCAATCTCCCCTTCCGTGAACACACGGCGCAGAAACCGCTCTCCGTATCGGTCAAACGCGCTGGCGATGCGCGGGATGTCGGTGGCATCGATTCCCAATCCGAGGATGGTCATGGTTCAGCCCCAGCCTAGCGATGCTTTCGAGTGGACGCAAGCCGAATGGGGGCTCGTTTTGCGGTGCCGCCCACTCGCCGACATCGCCGACCATTTCTTCACCATCGCCAACCTGGAGTTGCGCGACTCGCGAGACGAGTGGAACGCGGTGGGGCGGCAGATTCACGTCGGATTCGGTCGCGTGCTCTTGCTGCGGCAAGTGCATGGCGCGCACGTAGTCGTCGTGAACCGAGGTGAATACGTTCCAGGCCGAAGGCCGGAAGCGGATGCGGCGGTTACCAACGACCGCATGATCGCGATCGGCGTCCGTGTCGCCGATTGTGCGGGCATTCTGATCGGCGATCGCCGTCAGCACGTCGTTGGCGCCGCGCATGCCGGATGGCGTGGCACCGTGCAGCGCGTTGCGAACGCCGCTGTCGATGCGATGCGCGAGCGATTCGGATCGCATCCCGACGATCTGGTCGCCGCGATTGGGCCATGCCTAGGTATGTGCTGCGGGGAAGTTGGTCCAGAGGTTCTCGAGACATTTCGTGAAGCCGGCCACGACGCGGAATCACTTGCGCGATGGTTCACATCAGGACGCGGCGATCGTCTTCAGCTCGATCTTCCGCTCGCGAACCGCGATCAACTCGCCGCCGCCGGCGTGCCGTCGTCGCAGATCCACATTTCCGGCCTCTGCACGAAATCGTTTCCGGAAGTGTTCCACTCCTACCGGGTGCGCAAAGAACAGGCGGGAAGGATGGTGGGAATCATCAGGGCTTAGGGCTAACGGCTTAGGACTCAGGGCTCAGGGCGTTTGAGCCCGCTTGAGCCTTGAGGCTTGAGCCTTAAGCCCTCTTCGGCTTCGTCCATTCCCACGTTCGACAGCCGGTCCGCCTCTTTATTGCATTCGCGGCGCACGTGCTCGAATTTCACCTCCTCGAGCTGCATCGTCAGCAACCGCGCGCGCACGTGCAAGGGCTGCAACCCCGGATTCTTCACGCGGTATTCACCACGCATCTGCCTGACCAGCAGCTCGGAGTCGGCGCGAATGTGAATTCGACGCACATCATGATCGACAGCCCACTGCAGAGCGGCGAGAAGACCGTTGTATTCGGCGATGTTGTTGGTGGCTATGCCGAGGCCACCGTGCAGTTCGTCGAGCACGACGCCGTCGGGAGATTGGATGGAAACACCGTAGCCGGCGGGGCCGGGGTTGCCGCGGGCACCGCCATCGATATACGCAACGACCATTAACGATCGGAGGGTTGAGCCGCGTTGCCCGTCGCTGTCAGCGGAACGAAATACAGAATCCGCGTGCAGCTATCGCACTGCGTCAATGTGTCGTTGCGGCGGACGTCGTTGAACTTCTGGGGACGGAGGCGGACGTGGCACACCGTGCACAGGCCGTCCCGCGCCTCCGCGACGGCGACGCCTTTCCGGCCCTGCGCGATGCGTTCGAAGAGCGACAACGCCTCGCGCGGCAGCATCGCAACCAGTTCGGTGCGCGCGGCGGTGAGTCTCGCGATCTCCTGTTCAAGTGCGCCCCGCTCTCCCTCGAGCAGTTTCTGTTCGCGCGCGACCTCTGCCTGTTCGGCTTTGAGCGCACTTTCGGCGGTTTTCAATTCCACCGCGAATGTTTCAGCCCGCTCCATGTGCTCCAGCAGCCGGTCCTCGTGCGCCCGCACTTCCTGTTCGGCGACGGCAATCTCCTTCTGCATCGCCTGGTATTCCTTGTTCGTCTTTACTTCCATCAACTGTCCCTTGAATTTCGACAGTCGACTCTGAACCGCGGCGAGCTCCTTGTCGACCTCGCGCCGTGCGGTCTGATCCGCGGCCATACGTTCCTTGACTGCACTTAACGCGGCGGATCTCTCCGCAACCCGCGTCTCGAGCGCGTGCTCGGCCGCCGGCAATTCTGCGATTCGGCGCCGCGCCCGGTCAGCGGCGAGATCGAGGTCCTGGAGCTGGATGAGGTGTTGAAGATCTGGGTGCATCAAAGGATTGCTGATTTGTCGATTGTTGATTGCTGATTGTTGTTTATCAACTCAGCATTCAGCAATCAAAAATCAGCATCAGGTGGTGCTCACGAGGATAAATGGCTCGCCATCCGTAGCTCACATCGTCACCGATCGGGCCCACCTTCGCGGCGATTCAGTCCACGCCGCTACGGTGGGCATCCTTCGCGTGAGATGTGAGCGAAGGATGGGCCCACCAGGATTCGAACCTGGGACAGGCCGGTTATGAGCCGGCGGCTCTGACCGCTGAGCTATGGGCCCTCACAGACTCTAAAGGCAAAAGCAAAAAGGTAAAAGGAAAAAGGCCTCTACCTTATTTAAGTTCTTCCCTCGAGAAACGCGCGGAGCTTGCGTGACCGTGACGGGTGCCGCAGCTTCCTGAGCGCCTTGGCCTCGATCTGGCGGATGCGCTCGCGGGTGACGGCGAAGCTCTGGCCGACTTCCTCGAGCGTGTGCTCGCTGCCGTCGCCGACACCGAACCGCATCTTGATCACTTTCTCTTCGCGCGGCGTCAGCGTCTTCAGCACCGAGTCGGTCTGTTCCTTCAGGTTCAGATTGATGACCGCGTCCGACGGAGAAACGACCTGGCGATCCTCGATGAAATCTCCAAGATGCGAATCTTCCTCTTCCCCGATCGGCGTTTCGAGCGAAATGGGCTCCTGCGCAATCTTGAGGACCTTCCGGACTTTTGAGACCGGAATGTCCATTCGCTTCGCGATTTCTTCCGACGTCGGTTCGCGGCCGAGCTCCTGCACCAGCGCGCGCGAGGTCCGAATCAGCTTGTTGATGGTCTCGATCATGTGGACGGGAATGCGAATAGTCCGGGCCTGATCGGCAATCGCACGGGTGATCGCCTGGCGAATCCACCACGTCGCATACGTCGAGAACTTGTAGCCGCGCCGGTACTCGAACTTGTCGACGGCCTTCATCAAACCGATGTTGCCTTCCTGGATCAGATCGAGGAACTGCAGGCCGCGGTTCGTGTACTTTTTCGCGATTGAGACAACCAGGCGGAGGTTCGCTTCGACCAGTTCTTTTTTCGCCTGTTCCGCCTGGATCTCGCCGCGCGCAATGGTTTCCAGTGTGCGCATCAGCTGGTCGGGCGTCTCCTCGAGCTCGTCGGCCATCGACTTGACTTCAACCTTGAGCTCTTTCTGCTGCTTGAGGAGGTTCTTCTTTTCCTCTTCCTTCAACTTGCTCTTCTTGTTCTTCGGATTAATCTGTCGCTCGATGTGATCGATCTGGCGCTTGACGCGCATCACCGCCTCGACCTTTTCCTTGATCTCGTCGATCAGGCGGCGCTTGATGTTCTCGGTGAACTCGATCTTCCGGATCAACTTCGACAGCTCGACACGCGCGCGCAGCGATTCCCAGCGCACCCGGCGAAACTTCCGCTTATCACGCGACGTCGTGCCGCGCGGCGTCTTATCGAGTTTCTCTTTACACTTCTCGACCGCCTGCCAAGCCTTGCGCACCGCGTCGATCTGACGGATCACTTGTTTCTTGCGGTCTTCGATCTTTTCGTCGGTCAGTTCTTCGTCGACGAACGTGACCAGCTCACGGATACTCCGCTCGTCCGCCTTCAGGTGTTCGCCCATCTGGATGATGGCGCGGGCGACGGTGGGTGTCCGCGAAATGGACTTGATGACGGCCAGCTTGCCGCGCTCGATACGCTTGGCGATCTCGACTTCACCCTCACGAGTCAGCAGGGGAACAGTCCCCATCTCGCGCAGGTACATCCGAACCGGATCGTTGGTCTTGTCCAGCGCACCCGGAGTAAGATCGAGCTCCAGTTCCTCTGCGCCTTCGCCCGTTCGATCGAGCAGCTTGTCTTCGCGGTATTTCTGCTCCGAGTCAACAACTTCAATGCCTGCACTGCCAAACGTACTGAACAGGTCATCGAGCTCGTCGGACGACGTGATGTCGGCCGGGAGCAATTCGTTGACTTCGTCGTACAGCAGATATCCCTTTTCCTTGCCGATAGAGATGAGCTGCCTCACCTCATCGTATTTTTCTTCGATCGACAACGGTAGATCTCCTTTACCTGCCAGCGCCTTTCCGCTTCCAGATGCCATGATTACTTCGCCATTTCCTGATTCATTGCTTCAATTTGTCGTTTCAAGCCGATCTGCTTCATTCCGAGCTCGTCGATCCGTCCATCGTGGCTCGGAACGCCCTGGTCGAGCAAACTCGCCAGTTGCCGCTCGATGGCGGTGCGTTCGCGAATGAGACGGTGTTTACGAAGTTCCAGCACGCAATCGCTCAGGATTCTGGCTGGTGCTTCCGGTTGGATGGAGATCGATTCGACCAATCGAACCTCCTCTTTACTTAGACGCTCGAGGAGCGTCTGAGGTAAGGATGACGGAGGACATCCCTGCAGGGATCGCGCCTGCCGTAGAATATCCCCCGTCGTCAAACCTTCCAACTCCTCGTTTTGTAAATCGCCAAGGACCCCAAGAGCCTGGACGGGATCCTTCATAATGGCCCAAATCAAGCCCCGTTCCGCCGGTTTGATCTGGCCTGTCGCCACGATGGTGCGTTCGGCCACCGTGGTTTGACGCTGCACGGCAGCTTTTCGAATTTCCGCGCGCACTACCTCTTCCGTAATCCTCGCCTTGTGGGCCAGCCGGTCGGCGAACTGATCGCGCGCCGCCGCATCCGGTATTCGCGCCGCAACGGTCAGCATGGCATTCAAAAACTCTCGCCGGCTTTCATCCTTGGAAAGATCGTGCGCCGCCGACGCCCGGTCAAGCAGGTATTCGAGATACGGCCGCGAATTCTTGAGCCTGTCCTGATACGCCGCCGCCCCTGATTTCCTGATGAACGTATCGGGATCGTCGCCTGACGGCATCATGGCGACGTTCACCTGGAACCCCTCCGCGACCAGCAATTCCGACGACCGGGCAGCGGCGCCCTGTCCGGCTGCGTCGGGATCGAAACTGAGGACGACTTTCGCGGCAAATCGTTTCAGCAGCCTCGCCTGGGCGGGGGTTAGGGCCGTCCCGGACGAGGCGACCACATTTGTAATTCCACCCTGGTACGCCTGGGCGAAGTCGAAATACCCTTCCACCATGACAGCATGCTTTGCCCGCTGGATTGCCGCCTTGCTCAGATGCAGGCCGTATAACGTCCGTCCCTTGACATAGATCGGCGTCTCGGGTGAATTGAGATATTTTGGCTGTTGCCCGGCATCCATGGCACGACCGCCAAAGGCGACGATGGTTCCGTTGTCGCGGCAGATCGGAATCATGAGCCGGTTCCGAAAGCGATCGACCGTCGTTCCCTGCTCCCGCTCGAGCACGAGCCCGCTTCGAAGGAGCAACGGCAGCGCAAACCCCTCTTTTATAAGACGCGTCCTGAGCCCATCTCGCGACACTGGTGCGTACCCGGCGCCAATGGCGTCGATAGTCTCCTGAGTCAAGCCGCGCTCCTGCAACTGTCGTCGCGCCGCCGCCCCTGCGGGTGTCGCCAGCTGTTGGCGAAACCACGCCGCGGCCACCTCGTGTGCCTTCAGCAGCGAATCTCGCTCCTGCTGTCCCTCCCCCTCGTCTTTCGAGTGCTCCGCTTCCGGCACCGCGAGACCAAACCGCCCTGCGAGCTGCCGGACCGCCTCGGGGAAGGTGACCTTGTCAAAGAGCTCGACGAACTTGATGACGTCTCCACCCGCGCTACACCCAAAACAGTAGAAGACTCCCCGTTCACTATTGACATGGAACGAGGGCGTTTTCTCCCCGTGAAAGGGACACAGACCCTTCCACTCCGCACCGCTTCGCTTGAGCGGTACGCGTTCCTGAATGACCTGCACGATGTCCGCGTGGGACTTCAGGTCATCGACGAAGGAAGCGGGAAAGAGAGCCACGGAAATTGCTGATTGATGATCTCTGATTGCTGATTTGTACGATTGACGATTTTTCGATTGAGATTGTCGGCTGCTGAATGCGTGCCAAATATCAACGCCCGATTTTCAAGCTTTTCAATCAGCAATCAACAATCAAAAATCAGCAATTTCGGAGTCACTCCTTAAACTCCACCACCGTCACCCCGCCACCTCCCTGATTTTCCGGAGCCGCCGCGAAACTGGCGACATAGGGGTGGGCCCGAAGAAACTCGCCTATCGCGCGGCGGAGCTGGCCGGTACCGTACCCGTGAATGATGCGCACGGATTTCAACTCACTCAGCATGGCCTCGTCGAGAAATTTCTCGACACGGGTGACGGCTTCATCGGCATGGGCGCCAATGACGTTCAACTCGGTCAACGACCCTTCGCGCGGTTGAAGTTCGATATTGACGCGAACGCGTGACGGCTGACTGCCCGCTGCCGCTGCCGGTGCGAGCACTCGAAGCTCGTCGACTCGCGCGCGGAGTCTCTTTCCGCGGACGTCGATTTCCGCCTCTCGATCGTGCAGCGACTGCACGACGCCCTCGAGCCCAAACGCTCCGACCAACACCCGATCGCCGACCGACGGTGCGCGCCCTGTGGTTGGCTTCTGCGTGGCCTCCGCCGAGGGCGCCGACGGTTGACGCAGGCGATTTCCAATCGCCTCGATCGCCGCGCGTGCCTCCGCGCGAGCCGCACCGGTATCGCCGGTGGAGACCAGCCGGGGAGCCATCCTCCTCTCGGCTTCCGCCGCGAGCGCATCGGTTCGCGCTTTCAGCGCCGTGACCACATCGTCGATCTCCCGGCGCGCGTCGCGCAGCCGCTCTTCGATCCGTTCGTCCAGCTTTCGCTTGAACGTTTCCTCGCGATTTCGCAAGTCCTGTTCGCGCTGCTGGAGCCGCGCAGTTTCCGCGGCGACCGTTTCGCGCTCACGTGCGGCAAGTCGCCGTTCGTGATCGAGCGACTGCATGTCGCGTTCGATCTTCGCCAGATGTTCGGCGAGCTGCGTCTCGCGCGCGGTGCGATGCGCCCGCGCCTGTTCGATCACGTCAGCCGGCAGCCCGAGACGATTGGCAATCTCGAGCGCTAGACTGCTACCAGGAGAACCGTAATTCAATCGATAGGTCGGTGCGAACGTCTGCGGGTCGAAGCCGAAACCCGCAGCCATGACTCCCTCAGTCGTGGATGCATACGATTTCAGCGCATCGTAGTGGGTTGTCGCGATGACCGTCGCTCCCCGCCGCCGAAAGTGATCGATGATCGCCATCGCCAGCGCACCGCCTTCGACCGGATCGGTTCCGGCACCTGCTTCGTCGAGCAGCACCAGCGACGGAAGCGCCAACGCCTTATCCATCGACACAACGTTCGCGATATGGCCGGAGAACGTACTGAGACTGGCGGAAATCGATTGCTCGTCGCCGATGTCGGCGAAGACGGACTTATACACGGGAATCTGCGATCCGCCGGCGACCGGAATCAACAGCCCGGCCTGTGCCATCAGGGACAACAGTCCCGCGGTCTTCAGCGCGACCGTTTTTCCGCCCGTGTTCGGTCCGGTAATCACGAGGACATTGACCGGTGGGATCAGGACGATGTCAACCGGCACGGGACTTCGCGTGCCGGGATCCGTGGTCCGGGGTCCGGGATCCGATCCGTGTTGATCCGTGTTCTTCCGCGGCGCGGGATCCGGAGTCCCGGGATCAAGTTGCGAATCGGCCTCACCACTGCTCAGGTGTCGCCGGACTTCCGCGATAAGCAGCGGATGCCGCGCACCTCGCAATTCCAACCGACCATCGGCAGCGATTGCTGGCTCGACGCCGTCCACGAGCAGCGAGAAACGGGCGCGGGCTTGCAGGACATCGAGCTCGGTTGCCGCGTCGACGGTGCGCGTCAAATCTGCCGCGCGACGCCTGAACGCGTTCGTGAGATTCAGCAGAATGCGACGGACTTCCTCGGCTTCCTGCTGTTCGAGCGCGACGATGTCGTTGTTGATTTCGACGGTGCTGAGGGGCTCGAGAAACAAACTGGCGCCGCTGCCCGAACTGCCATGGACGATTCCGGGGATCGCAGCGCGATGCTCGGAGCGGACGACAAGCACATACCGTCCGTTCCGATCGGTGACGATCTGCTGCTGTAGGTACTTCGACGTGTCTTTGCCGCGCAGGTACGATTCAAGCGTCCCGCGCAATCGCGTCCGCTGTTTTCTCAGACGCTCACGAACCATCTTCAGCTCCGGACTCGCATCGTCCAGAACCTCGCCACCGGGATCGATCTTGCGGCGGATCTCGCTGATTTCCGCTTCGAATGACGTCACAGCACCGGCGACCCGGCGAAGTGACGGTGTCGCAGCACCTGCACGCCGGATTGCCGCGCAAGTGGTGTCAACCGACGAAAGAAAGGCGCCGAGCGCGACGAGATGCAGCGCCTCCAACGCGCGTCCTTCGACGCCGACTGAGTCAATGATGGACTCGAGGTCGGACCCCGCCTGAAGCGCGATTTGATTGTCGGCAAGGAATCGCACCGTCTCCGCGGTGGCCGACAGGCCCTCGCCAACCGCGGCGGGGTCGGTCCCTGGTTCAAGCGCAGCGAGCCGGCTCACTCCGTGTGGAGTGAGCGCGTAACGGCAAACCGCCTCGACTATGCGATCGAATTCGAGGGCCCTCAGGCCGCCAGCGTGCATCGGGTTGACTGTTAGGAAGATTGACCCGGGGACAGGGCAATCCTTAACTATAGCGGATCACCCTTGGGTTCTACAAGGTTCGACGACCCCAACCGGGAACCTCGGCGAAGCCTCGCGCATCCCTGCAGAACGCTTCAGAACCAAATCACGGTAAGTGATTGATCAAACTTGCTACCGCCGCGGCGCCAAACCCGTTGTCGATGTTGACGACGGAAACGCCGCTGGCGCAACTGTTTAGCATCCCCAGCAGCGCGGTAATTCCGCCGAAACTGGCGCCGTAGCCGACGCTCGTCGGGACGGCAATGACGGGTACATCAACGAGCCCGCCGACCACGCTCGGAAGGGCGCCTTCCATGCCGGCGACGACGATGACGACGTGGGCTGCGGCGAGACGTGACTGCTCGGCGAGAAGCCGGTGCAGACCGGCGACCCCGACGTCGTAAAGCCGGTCGACCTGGTTTCCCATGATCTCAGCTGAGATGACTGCCTCCTCAGCGACGGGCAGGTCGGCCGTGCCGGCGGCGACGACGAGTATGATTCCGCGGCCGGCCGGGAGCTGGGCAGCGCGCAGTGTAATGGTTCGCGCATGTTCATGAAACGATGCACCGGGGAGGCGCAGTTGAACGGCGTCAAAGGCCTCGCGACTTGTCCGGGTGACCAGGAGGTTATGTCCGGCGGCGACGATACGCTCGGAAATCGCCGCGATCTGCTCAGGAGTTTTGCCTGCTCCGTACACGACTTCGGGGAAACCCTGGCGCACGCTTCGATGGTGATCGACGCGTGCAAACTCGAGATTCTCGTAAGGCGAGTGGCGCAAATATTGTAAGAGTTGCTCGTGTGCCGACTCCGGCGTCAGCGTTCCGGACTGCACTTGATCGAGCAGCGCTCGCAGCTGAAGCCGGTTCATGAATTGGGGAAATACGGTGCCGATGTTGATCTGTTAAACGGCAGAGCTGTAATATTATCGTTTGTGTTCAGTGACGGATTCATTCCTTTATGACGCCTGTTGAGACGCTGATCCTCGTTCTTTATTTCTTTGTCCTCAGCATCCTCGCGATTTACGGGTGGCACCGGTATTACCTTCTGTATCTTTACACGAAACACAAGGACCAGGCGCCCGCCCCGCTGCCGGAACTCTCGAATCTGCCTCGGGTTACGGTGCAGCTGCCGATCTTCAACGAGATGTATGTGGCAGACCGACTGATCGACGCCGTCTGCGAACTCGACTACCCGAGCGACCTGCTGGAGATTCAGGTTCTCGACGACTCGACCGACGAAACGACGTCGATCGCCGAGCACGCGGTTCGTCGCCAGGCGTTACGCGGCGTCAACATCCGTTACCTGCATCGAGTCGATCGCACCGGCTATAAGGCGGGCGCGCTCGACGCTGGTCTCGCGGAAGCGACAGGCGAGTTCATCGCGATTTTCGACGCCGATTTCATTCCGCCGCAGGATTTTCTCAAGCGGACGCTCCCGTATTTTGCGACCGATAGCCGCGTCGGTATGGTGCAGGCGCGATGGGGCCACATCAACCAGGATTACTCGCTGCTCACGAAGATTCAGTCGATTCTTCTCGACGCGCACTTCGTCCTCGAACATGGGGCGCGTAACCGTGCCGGTTGCTTCTTCAACTTCAACGGAACGGCCGGTGTCTGGCGGCGGGACGCGATTGGCGCAGCAGGCGGCTGGCAACACGATACGCTGACCGAGGATCTGGACCTCAGCTATCGCGCCCAGCTTGCGGGATGGCGGTTTATCTTTTTGCCTGACGTCGTGTCGCCGGCCGAAGTGCCGGTGGAAATGAACTCGTTCAAATCGCAGCAGCATCGCTGGGCAAAAGGATCGATCCAAACGTGCCTGAAGCTGCTGCCGCGGATTTTGCGCTCGAAGCAGCCATTTGGCGTAAAGGCTGAAGCGTTTTTTCACCTGTCGGCGAACTTCAATTATTTGTTGATGTCGCTGCTGTCCATCCTGATGTTCCCGGCGATGTGGGTGCGCTACAACATGGGATGGACGGAGATGCTGATCATCGACGTGCCGCTGTTTTTCGCCGCGACAGCCTCGATTGCGGTGTTCTACGTCAAGGCGCAACGCGAGCTCTATGGCGACTGGCGCCAGCGCCTGAAGTATCTGCCGTTCCTCATGTCGATCGGGATCGGCCTGTCAGTCAACAACACTCGCGCGGTACTCGAAGCGCTGTTCGGCAAACAAAGTGAGTTCGCGCGCACGCCCAAGTACGGCATCGAGCAGGACAGCGACGAGTGGGTGGGTAAAAAGTACCACCAGTCGGTCGGTGTGCAGCCGCTCATTGAACTCGCGCTTGGACTTTACTTCAGCGCGACGGTCTTCTACGCGCTGGTGAATCAGATCTACGCGACGCTGCCGTTCCTGATGCTTTTCCAGATCGGCTTCCTCTACACCGGGCTTCTGTCCATCCTCCAGCAATTCACCGGCGAGAGCGTCATGCTCAAGACGCCGGAAGTGGCAAAGTGAATTGCTGAAATTGCTGATTGTTGATTGCTGATTGGCGCGGTGTAACCACCTACGCCAAGGCTACGGTGGTCCGCCGTAGCTTTAGCGGAAGGCGGAAGACCGCGCCATTCAGCATTCAGAATTCAGCATTTCCAGTATCATTTTCCAATGACAACAGAAGCCAAGCCCAAGGCTGGACTTGAAGACGTCGTCGCGGCGTCCTCTTCGATCTGCTACCTCGATGGCAATCGCGGGGTGCTTGCGTATTTCGGCTACGACATTCACGACCTCGCGCGAGCGGTCTCCTTCGAAGAGGTCTGCCATCTCTTGTGGCACGGCAGGCTTCCTAATCGCGCCGAGCTTGGCGATCTGCAGTCAGAACTGGCGGCCGCGCGTCCCTTGACCGAGCCGATTCTTCGCCTGATGAAGCAGTTGCCCGGCTCCGATGGCATGGACATGCTGCGCACGCTGACGTCGGCGTTGGGGCAATACGATCCGGAAGTCGGCGACAAGTCACCGGCTGCGAATTATCGAAAGGCCATCCGTCTCACCGCACAGCTCGGCAGCATTGTCGCGACCTATGGTCGCATGCAAGCGGGTGGCGGTCTGATCCAACCGGATCCTGCGCTCGGACATGCCGCGAATTTCCTCTACATGCTGACCGGCAATCGTCCGAATGCCTTGTCGGTGCGCGCGTTCGACGTCGCGTTGGTACTCCACGCGGACCATGAGCTGAATGCATCGACATTCGCGGCGCGAGTGGCAGCGGCGACGCTGACTGACCTGTATTCCGCAATCGTTGGGGCGATCGGCACGCTGAAGGGACCGCTTCACGGTGGTGCCAACGCTGACGTGATGCGGCTTTTGATCGAGATTGGTCCCGATGCGCCGCCAGAGCGCGTCGATGAAGCGATTCGCACGAAGCTCGCGAAGAAGATCAAGATCCCAGGGTTCGGTCACCGCGTATATCGCACGGAGGATCCACGCGCGACACATCTGCGGCGCATGTCGAAGGAGCTTGGCGAGCGCGCCGGGAACACTCGCTGGTTCGAGATGTCGCAACGAATCGAGAACCTGGTGAAGTCGGAGAAGAAGCTGAATCCGAACGTCGATTTCTATTCAGCGTCGACCTACTACACGCTCGGGATTCCGATCGATCTGTTCACGCCGATTTTCGCCGTCAGCCGAATATCCGGTTGGACCGCTCACTGTCTCGAGCAGTACGCGAACAATCGCCTGATTCGTCCGCGCACGGACTACATCGGTCCCACGTATCCGCAGACGGTACTGCCGATAGAGCAGCGGTAAGTTTTCGCTGCTCGCTCCTGGCTGCTCGCTACGCGCTCACCAAACGCGGCCGCCTCTTTCCATGCCCGGTGGCCTGCTCAAACGCATACGCAAGCTGCAGCACGCTCCAGTCGTTGCGATGACGTCCGACGATCTGGATGCCTACCGGCAACCCCGTGGAAGTGAAACCGGCAGGCACTGAAATCGCCGGGTTCGTCATCAACGTCACATACCAACAGGACCTCATCCAGTCGATATACGTGGCCATCGGCTTTCCGTCGATTTCGGTCGGATACGGAACGTTCACATCGAACGGCGCAACCTGCGTCACTGGCAACACGAAGTAGTCGTACCGCTCGAAAAATTGCCGGCTCTGTTCGTACATCTGGGCCTGTCGCATCAAGGCGCGGCCGATGTCGGCCCCGGTCAGTTTTTCGGCTTGCGCCACTTCGTATTTGATCGTGTCCTTGACCCACTCGGCTCTGTCGCGAATCAACGGTGCGAATCGCGGGTGGTTGGCCGCGTATCGGAGCGCCGGAAATGCCTGATCGACGCCGGCGAAATCCGGCTCGTCGTCGACGATCGTGCAACCGAGCGTTTCGAAGATCCGCCGGTTGCCGTCTATGACCGCGCGAACTTCGGGCTCGAACGGGATGCCGCCGAGTCCTTTCCACCACGCCAGGCGGACACCGTTGAAACTTCGTTCGAGCCGTTCCCGGAACCGGCCGCCGTCTTCATCGATCGACAGCGGGTTCTGCGAATTCGGACCGGCGATTGCGCTCAGGAACAGCGCCACGTCCGCGACCGATCTGGCCATTGGTCCTGAGACCGATAGCGGCGACCAGGAGGTGGATTCGCTGGCGACGCGTCCTGGCGACGTTCGAAACCCGACGACATTGCAGAACGACGCGGGATTGCGCAGCGACCCGCCCGTATCGCTGCCGTCCGCGATCGGCAGCATGCCGCACGCGAGTGCCACGGCAGCTCCGCCGCTGCTGCCGCCACACGTTTTCGTCGTGTCGTACGGATTGCGGGTGGCACCGAAAACACTGTTGAAGGTCTGCGATCCGGCACCCAACTCGGGAGTGTTCGTCTTTCCGCAGGTGATCGCGCCGGCCGCACGGATCCGTGTCACGATCAGCGCGTCGCGGTCGGGAACGTGATCGCGGTAAAACATCGATCCTCTTGTCGTCCGAATGCCGGCGGTGTCGACGAGATCTTTGTGTGCGACCGGCAGTCCGTGCAGGACGCCGAGCGAACCGCCGCGCGCTGTGTGTTCGTCTGCTCGCGCCGCATCCGCCATCGCGCGATCGGCGACCAGGGTCACGATCGCGTTGACTTTCGGGTTCTCGCGATCGATTCGCGCCAGGTGTGCAGCCATGACATCGCGAGCGGAAATCTCCTGACGACGAATCCTCGCTGCCAGCTCAATTGCGCTCAGCTCGCACAGCGCTTCCGCCATTGGCGCACCTGCCGCTCGTGTGTTCGACTGACCAGGCGTGGCGCCGAGAGCCTGGAGACTAGTGGCAACGACACCGAATCCCAGTGTCTGTCCAAAGCTCCGGCGCGTGATCCTGGTCTCGTCCATGTCCGTTAACGCACCAATTCACCAACTCACCAATTGCTCTAGGTCTTCTTCTTCGGCGGCTTGAAGGCTTCCTGGACTTGCTTCCTGATGTCCTTGTAGTTTTTTGACGCGAGCTTCTCTTCGTCTTGATTACTCCGAGGGGCTGCGCCCCTCGGACTCCCTTACAGGCTCTCTCGCGAGCCGCTTCGCCGGCTCGCTCCGTTCGCCTGGCTCACTTCGCTGCGCTCGCTCGCGTCGTCTTTCGCGACGCATTCTAGGTCTTCTTCTTCGGCGGCTTGAAGGCTTCCTGGACTTGCTTCCTGATGTCCTTGTAGTTTTTTGACGCGAGCTTCTCTTCGTCCTTGGTCAGGATCCGGAACGGCACGCGAACCAGGCTCTTCTCGAACTGTACGTTCAGCCAGTGCTGGCCGTATTTGATGCCTCCGGGGACTTTGAAGTAGAGGCGGCCCAGGCAGGCGCGCGTCGGGCTCAACTCGACTTCAGTCCACGACATCGCCGGGCTTTGCAGCTCGCTGAAGAAGCCGATGCGGCAGGCCTGGGTGGCATTGGGTGGGAAGTAATTGATTGAGTCACGGGCGACCTTCGCCCGGTTGTCGAGCGCCGCGAGGTTCGCTTTGCGGTAGTCGTCGACTGATGCGAGTGGCACTTTCGTACCGTCCGGTGTGTCGAGCGATAGCGCGTCGCGCTTCAACGTGTAGTTCGGAACACCCTCGCGCAGCGTGGCGCCCATTTCGAGCAGCATCCATTCGTCGCCGACCGACATGTTCGCGGTTTTGTAGCCGATGATCGCGTAGCCCTCGTTGTTGTAGGCGGCGCGAACGAACAGGCCTTCAATGGTCATGACCTGCGGAACACCAGCTTGAGGAATCTTGACTTGTGGCTTTTGTTCCTGTGCCCGTGCCGCGATCGGAAAGGTTGCAGGACAGAGTGCCAGCAGCCCCGCCAGCGTCAGCAACAGCCCGGTCTTACGGTTCATAGTGCCTCCTGGAAAGCTCAGCGATGTCTTGATGTTACTCCGGCCCCGGAGCATTAACTATTGATCCTTCGAACGCACCGGTCAGGATTTCCATGGCAGGCCGCCTCTCTGGTTCGAACCCGCAAATCGCAATCACAGGCCCGAGCAGCGGCAATAGCGCAACTCCGAATCCGGATTTGGAAGGTGGAATACATCTGGTGACTAGCGCGTCGTAGCCGGCCTATTTTTCGTCGTAGCCAGCCGTCATGGCCTTCAATGTCATCGTCTCGATGAACGGGGTTTTCGCCTCGGTGTAAGCTTCACGGTCGAACCTGAATTGCAGTGCGAGCCCGCGCTTCAACTGCTCATATTCCGCGGCGACGTCACGGTGTGCCCGCAGATAGTTGCGGAAGGCGATCGGTCGCACCCACCGCGGACTACCGACGGGGACGAGATGCAGATGATGCGTCCGAACCGTGTCCGATGGTTTACAAAACCAGTGCATGATCTCGGCCCGATACGGGAAGTAGCAATAGCCAAGTATCCCGACTGCTTCGATAGCGTCACGGGATCCCTCGAGTGTTTCGACGCCGGCCATGATGTCAATCACTGGCTTCGCTGCGAGGCCTGGAACTGCGGTACTGCCAATGTGCTCGATTGGACCTGCAAGCCAGGACGTGAGAACGCGACCGAGGCCTTTGCACTCTTCCTCGAATCGAGAGGGCCACGCGGCGTCATACTCGACAATCGCGACTTCTGCTGTCGGGGGTGTCATCGGGAGACTCTTGGTGCGCCGTTTCGATTCGCACGCCTCTCGAGCAGCCACGACACCACATACGCGATGCCAGTCGCGGCGAGGATCGATATCAGTGTAACCAAGGCGAATAGCACGAATCCCAACGCGATCATGTCCCCGCCGGTCGGTAAAATGTCCGTCAGGATGCTGACGTAGAACAACAGCGACGCGCCAAACAGCAGCGCGGCAAGGATGAGTCCAATCTTGGTGGCACGCACCGATCTCGCAGGAAGCCATAGCGCCGCCGCAACGACATTTGGAATTGCTTGTCCAACAAACACGAATGGTTGCAGCAGATAGAATTCTGCGCCGGGGCGCGTCGCGGCGATAATCGCCGGTGTTCCGATAGAGAGCGCTGCGCTTCCGATGAGGAAATAGAGCGTCTCCTTTTTTGTGCTGGTCCAGAAATGTGATTCGCTACCCATAAAAGAACCCGCGAGCCAGCGCGGTGGCCGCGAACACCATCAAGATAACGAGGACCGCTTGAACCTGGCTGATGCGCGCAAGCGCGGGAGCCGACGCAATGTCCACCGGCTGGCCTCGGCGGATAACGATGCGCCACTGAATCAGCGTCGACATCGGCGACACTTCGAGAAGGAGGATGAGCAGCAGAAGGCCCATCTTGACGTAGAACACCCGATTGTTGATGTAGTACTCCGTTCCCTTCTCGAGCCGCCGAATGCACGCCACAGGCCGGTGACGATCCACAGGCCCGCAGCGAGCCCCCACAAACTGTCGGCCATGAAGGCTCGAGACAGGTCGCCGGCGTTGCGCGCCTGAATCAATCCGCGGCTGCGTGCCCAGATGGCCCCGAGGCCAAGCGGCAGCGCGAGGAGATGAACGGTTGCGATGATCCAGCGCAAGATCATGGACGTTTGGCTGTCTTCGGATGTTAACTCGCGATTATGTGTATGGCACCAAATGCCGGACGATGATCGCCAACGCGACGAGGCCGATGCCGACGCCGATGAGGATCTTCGCGGACGTGGGCAGGTGCCTCTCGACCGGCACAGTGGAGAGCGTAACAGACCCGCTGTCTATCTCACGTCGCGAAATGGTGACGATGAACTCTTGTAACTCGGCAACCCTCCGCTCGCCAACGAACACACCTGAAACCCTAAGGGACACATGATTACCCAGGGCGATTATGGTTCCCGCCGGGTGCGGCTCTAACAAATATTCCGGGTGCGCCACGGCAGCCTTGCGCAACTGCCTGGCAAATTCAACCGCCAGGTCGGATACCGCAAATGTTTTTACCTCGTCGTCGTTAACCGTGAGGACACGCTGCCGGGGCAGTGCAAGACCGGGCTTTCTGACCATGATCTCCGTCCCGGGCAAGAGCCTTTGCACTTGCGACCAACTAAAATCGACAACGTATGTCAGTTGTTTCCCTGACGTGCTTCGCTGAGGGGTTGCAGACGCAGCCAGTGGAAACGTTGGCTGGAGTGTGAGCACCGAGAGGAAGATTCGAAACCATGCAGCACGTCGCACCGCGCCCTCCTCAACGTAATGCGAAAAGGGCAAAGGAAAGCGCTCATGCGGGCGAAATTAGCTGTCCATTTTCCGGTAGCGCACCAGCACAGGGAGCCCGTATCCTGACCGCATGATGTTGATGCCCACTGCTGCCGAGATGTATCGCGCCCTCGTCGAGCGCGACCGATCGTTTGAAGGTCTGTTCTTCGCCTGCGTGCGCACGACCGGCATCTTCTGCCGGCCGACGTGCAGCGCGAGAAAGCCGAAACCTGAGAACGTCGAATATGCATCGACGATCCAGGATGCGCTTCATCGCGGCTATCGCCCGTGCCGGATATGCGATCCGATGTCGTCGGCAACGTCGGCGCCCAACTGGCTCGCCCCGCTTGTCGACGAGATGCTCCGCAACCCGGACATTCGGTTGCGCGACGAAGATCTCCGCCAGAGAGGCCTTGATCCCGTTCAGGTTCGACGCACGTTCAAGCGCAGCTTTGGCATGACGTTTCAGGCCTACCAGCGCGCCTGCCGGTTGGGCACCGCGATGCGCGCGCTGCATGACGGCGCGTCCACGCTCGAGGCTGGTCTGGATGCCGGTTTCGAGTCAGGCAGCGGCTTTCGCGACGCGTTTGCGAAGGTCTTTGGTGAAACACCTGGCGACGCGCGCGACACATCACTGCTGACCGCCGCGTGGATCGAGACGCCTCTTGGGCCGATGCTCGCGATCGCGGGCGATCGCGGACTCGAGCTGCTCGAGTTCGTTGATCGCCGTGCGCTTGAAACCGAACTGCGCGAGCTTCGTCGATCGCTCGGCGGCGCAATTGTTCCCGGCGATCATCCGATTCTGCGCCAGACGCGCGGGGAACTGTCGGAGTATTTCAATGGCCGCCGCCGCGAGTTCACGATGCCATTGAACCAGCGCGGTTCGGAATTCCAGTTGAAGGCGTGGCGCGCCCTCTGCCGGATCCCGTACGGCGAGACGCGAAGCTATGCCGACATGGCGCGTGAAGTTGGGTCTCCCGCGGCAGTCAGAGCCATCGGTCGCGTCAACGGCCAGAACCGCATCGCGATTATCGTCCCCTGCCATCGCGTGATTCGTTCTGACGGCACGTTGTGCGGGTACGGTGGAGGTCGGTGGCGGAAGCAGTGGCTGCTCGAGCATGAACAATCGGTGAAGTCGAACTGACGCTCGTCTTTGAAACGCACCGGGATCCGTTGTCCGGGGTGCGGGATCCGATCGCATCCCGGATCGCGGATCCCGGATCCCGGATCCCGGCAGGCCGCAATCCATACCAAAGTCCTCTGAATGCTATAATTTGCTGAACCTCTTCAATCAGCAATCAGCAATCGGCAGTCAGCATTCAGAAATTTCCCACTCTTAATGGATCAGCGTTTCATCCGTAATTTCTCCGTCATCGCCCATATCGATCACGGCAAGTCGACACTCGCGGACCGCTTTCTCGAGATCACCGGGGCCCTGCAGCCGCGGGAGATGGAGGCGCAGGTCCTCGATTCGATGGACCTCGAGCGCGAGCGTGGGATCACGATAAAGGCGCACGCGGTCCGGCTGACGTACAAGGCAGACGATGGGAATGAGTATGTGCTCAACCTGATCGATACGCCGGGTCACGTTGATTTTTCATACGAGGTCACCCGATCGCTGGCCGCTGGCGAAGGCGCGTTGCTGCTCGTGGACGCCTCGCAGGGAGTCGAGGCGCAGACCCTGGCCAACGCCTATCTCGCCGTGGACAACGGTCTCGAGATCATTCCGGTCATCAACAAGATTGATTTGCCCGGCGCGCAGCCGGACGAAGCGAAACGCCAGATCGAAGAGATCGTCGGGCTCGACGCCAGTGGGGCGATCCTCGCGAGCGCGAAAGAGGGAACAGGCGTTCACGACATCCTCGAGGCCATCGTCACACGCTTGCCGCCGCCGAAAGGCGATCCCGAGGCGCCGCTGAAGGCACTCATCTTTGACTCCTGGTACGACCCGTATCGAGGCGTCATCATCCTCACCCGCGTCATCGACGGGACGATCCGCGCCGGCATGAAGATCCGCCTGATGGCGCAGGGTCAGGAATACCTGGTGGATCAGGTCGGCGTGTTTTCGCCGAAACCAGTCAGCGCCGACGAGTTGGGCGTTGGCGAAGCGGGATTCATCTTCGCGGGGATCAAGACGGTCAGCGACGCAAAGATCGGCGACACGATCACCGACGCGAGCCGGCCGACGAACGAGCCGTTTCCGGGCTTCAAAGAAAGCAAGCCGATGGTGTTCGCGGGACTCTATCCCGTGGAGGGTAGTGAGTATCCGGAGCTCAGAGACGCGCTCGAAAAGTTGCGGCTGAACGACGCGTCATTTTTCTTTGAGCCGGAAACTTCCGCGGCGCTGGGATTCGGGTTCCGCTGCGGCTTCCTCGGGCTTCTGCACATGGAAATCGTGCAGGAACGGCTCGAGCGCGAGTTCGATATGGATCTCGTGACGACGGCCCCTGGCGTTTTGTATCGCGTGACGACCACCGACGGTGTCGTCCAGGAAATCGACAGCCCTTCGAAGCTCCCTGAAACGGGCCGAATCGAAAAGATTGAAGAGCCCGTCATCACCGCCATGATCCTGACGCCGTCCGAGCACGTCGGCGCCATCCTTCAACTGTGTCAGGAAAAGCGCGGTGTGCAGAAATCGATTGAGTATCTTGCTGCCGACCGCGTGTTGATCACATACGAACTGCCGTTCAACGAGGTCGTGCTGGATTTCTACGATCGCCTGAAGACCCTCTCGCGTGGCTACGCGTCGCTCGATTATCACGTCACCGGATATCAGGAAGCACCGCTCGTGAAGCTCGATATCCTGGTGAACGAAGAACCGGTGGACGCGCTGTCGACCATCGTCCATCGCGACATGGCCTACCAGCGCGGGCGGGCGCTCGCGTCGAAGATGCGTGAGCTGATTCCACGACAGATGTTCGAGGTTGCGATTCAGGCGGCCATTGGCAGCCGGATCATCGCAAGAGAATCGGTCAAGGCGCTTCGTAAGAATGTGCTCGCGAAGTGCTACGGCGGCGACATTACGCGCAAACGCAAGCTCCTCGAGAAACAGAAGGAAGGCAAGAAACGGATGAAGCGCGTCGGCCGGGTTGAAATCCCCCAGGAAGCTTTTCTTGCGGTGCTCAAGGTCGGAACGGAGTCATAACCGATATGGCCACCACGTTTCAGAAGTCCACGCTTCGGGAGTACGCCGAGTCAATCGTGATCGCCGTCATTCTGGCGCTGTTCGTCCGAACGTGGGTCGTGCAGGCGTTTAAGATCCCAACCGGATCGATGGAGAACAACCTGCTCATCGGCGATCACTTGCTCGTCAACAAGTTCGTCTTCAGCCCCACGGCCAGCCGAATCGAACGCGCGCTGCTCCCGATCCGGGATATCCGGCGCGGCGACATCGTGGTGTTCAAGTATCCGGACGAACCGGACCGTGACTTCATCAAGCGGGTCATCGGGCTCCCGGGTGAAACGGTCGAATTGAAGGCCAAGAAGGTGTATATAGATGGGCATCCACTGGACGAACCCTACGTGCACTTCCTCGAACCAGCGTCGGAGGCGCAGGAGGTGACGTCGTTCGACGTGCGCGAGAGGTACGGGCCGGTTCGCGTCCCGGAAGGGCACTACTTCGTCATGGGCGATAATCGCGACAACTCGCAGGACAGTCGCTACTGGGGCTTTCTGACGCGCGACTACATCAAGGGGCGCGCCCTGATGATCTACTGGTCGTACGAATCAGGACGTGAGGATTATCTGGACGAAGGGGCGGGCGCGACGGTCAAACGGATGTTCTCGGTCGTCACGCACTTTTTCACCAAGACCCGCTGGGAGCGGCTGTTTCACCAGATTCATTGACGCCCGAACGGAGGCCGTGTGATCCGGAAGCTGGTCAAGCTCGCGATATTCCTGCTCATCGCGAACGCGGTTTATCGGATCATCCCTCCCACCATTCACTACTACGAGTTCAAGGACGCGGTGCAGGAACTCGCACTGTTTTCTCAGAAGACGCCTGACGCTGAACTGATCGATCGCGTCATGGCGCTTGCCGACGAAAACAGCGTTCCGCTCGAGCGGGACTACGTCCAGGTGCGCCGCTCGAACGGTCAGCTGCTGATCGACGTGTCGTATGTAGAGTCGATGAATGTGTTGCCCGGGTACAGCTACGACCATCAGTTCGACATCGAGGCGAAGGCGTTCGACGTGCGTTAGCTGTTCGACGGCAGCAGGCGAATCGCTGCCTGGCGCCCGCTCTCTCCTTCTGCTTCCAGTTGCTCGACCTGTTTCGTCGCGGCGTCGACGTAAGTCTGATCTTTGATGCTGGCAACGTTGATCGCGACGTTCAGCTTTGCTCCCCGCAATCCCGCCATCAGCAGCTCGAGGCCGACCTGCACGTCACTCGAGGCATTGGAGTTTCCAAGAGCGGCAATGTCCGCGGCGGCTTGAATCCCCTCCAGGCATGCGCGCATGACGTCAAGCGGAGTCTCCGTCGCCAATCGGAGCGCCTCCTGGATTCGCCCGCTCCGTTCCCGCTTTTCGTCGTCGGAACTCTTCGGAAGCCGGAATGCCGCGACAACCGCGTCGTAAGCTTTGCTGTCGCGGTCCATCAGCGACGCCAGTCGATCGCTGATCGTCGTGCACTTCACGCGGGCAGCAGCGAGGTGTGTTTCGTCATCACCGTGCTGGACTCGGGGTTTCGGCAGTGCCGCGACCATCGCGAGGAGCGACGCGCCAACCGCGCCGCTCAAGGCGGATGCGGTGCCGCCACCGGGCGTCGGATCCGGTGAACGGAAGGCGGCGAGAAGATCGATGAACCGTTGATCGGCGAGTCGCATACGTTCCTACGAGCTTTCCATCGTGCGGGGAAGCGACCCGGCCACGCATTCACCGCGCTTGAGCACTGCGGTAATGGCCGGAGCGCCGACGCGAATGAGATTGATCGCGTCGCCATCCACCAGCACCGCATCCATCTGCTTGCCCTCTTGCAGACTCCCGACTCTGTCAGCGCGATCGATCGACCACGCGGCATTGATCGTGGCGCCGACGAGTGCTTCCTCGAACGTCATGTTCATTGCGAAGCACGCCAGCGTCATCGCGAACGGCATCGATGGTGAGTAGCCGCCGCCGGGGTTCACGTCGGTCGCGAGCGCCACGGGCACGCCAGCAGCAATGAGATCGCGAGCGGGAGCAAATCGGCCAAGCTTGAGATAGAACGCGGCGATAGGGAGGAGACACGCCGTCACGCCTGCCCCCGCCATTTTCTCGACTCCATCCGGCGGAACGAATATCAAGTGATCGGCGGAGCGAGCTCGCACTCGAGCTGCTACAGCAGATCCTCCGCTCGGGCCGAGTTCATCAGCATGAATGCGCGAGGCTAATCCCGCTGCCTGTCCAGCCTCAAGAATCCGTATCGACTCGGACGCCGTGAACACACCCGTCTCACAGAAAACGTCGCACCAATGAGCGAGGCGTTCCCGCGCGACCTCAGGGATCATCTCCTCGACGAGGAGATTGACGTATGCGTTGCGGTCGGCCCGAAACTCGACCGGCACTTCATGTGCGCCGAGGAAAGTTGAAACGATTTCGATCGGGTGCTTAGTTGCAACGGTGACGATTGCGCGCAGGATCTTCAGCTCCGATTCGAGACTGAGACCGTACCCGCTCTTGATCTCGCACGTCGTTGTGCCACAGGCGAGCATCTCGTCGAGGCGCCGATGCGTTTGGTCGACCAATTCGCCTTCGCTCGCGGCGCGAGTCGCCGCCACAGTTGAGACAATGCCGCCTCCTGCCGTGGCAATTTCGGCGTAAGTCGCTCCCGCGAGGCGCTTTCTCAGTTCTTCTCGCCGCTCCCCCGCAAAAGCGGCATGCGTGTGAGGATCCACAAAACCTGGCAGAACCGAAAGGTCGTGCGCGTCCACCAACGTCGCACCGGGAACCGTAAGAACCGCTTCATCGATCTCGGTTGATGGTCCGATGTACGCAATTCTTCCTCGCCAGGCCGCTATCGCGCCATCCGTCAGGATGTCGACCGCACCTTGTGCCGAACCACGAAAGGGCGGTTCACCATCGTAAAGAATGATCTGGCGAGCATGGGAGATGAGAAGGTCGGCCGCAATCACGCGTTGAGTATAGCGTTCAGGCGAGCGTCGAAGTCGGCTTCAGTCAACCCGGCGATTGCGACTCGTTTGTCCCGTGAGGTATGGCCCGAGACGATCGTAATGTCGCGGCGCGGACGATCGAATGTGTCAGACAGGAATGCGATGAGGGCATCGTTCGCCGCGCCATCGACGGGAGCCGCCGCGAGCCGAATCGCCAGGGCATTGCCACGCACACCGGCAACCGTCGTTCGGCTGGCCCGGGGGGTGACACGGACTGCGAACGCGAGGCCGGCACGCGTCAGGGAGGCGCGAACTATCACATCAGATCGGCGAATACTGAATCACGAATCACTGGTCGCGAATCCTTGAATCGTGAATCGCCGCGCGCTGAGCGCGCGATTCGATGATTCGATGATTCACAGATTCACGACTAGTGATTCTCGATTCACAAGTCAGCCCCGTTCGTCGGCCACCCGAGGTGTCTGTTCGGACGGCCATTGCGTCGCAGGCGCCGTTGCCTCAGCGTTGCGCGGACGATGGAGCAACACCCGCTCGTCGGGCTTCTCCTGCTCGCGGATGAATTCGAGCGCCCGATAGAGCGCCTGGATCGACGCCTCGAGCGAGCCCTCGACGTCGCGGCGCCGCAGCTTGAGTTCGTTGATGTCGCGCTCGATTTCCTCGAGCCGTCCGCTCGCTTTCTGGAGTAGCAGATCAGCGCGCCCCTGCGCCTCGCGTACGATCATCTTGCCTTCGTTCTCTGCCGCGGTTTTGACTTCGTCGGCCAGCCGCTGCGCCGTGAGCAGCGTGTTACGCAGATTGGTCTCGCGCTCACGATGCTCCGCGAGCAGCGCTTCCATGCGAAGCAAATCCTGGCGCAGCCGATCGATTTCACGCAGCGCGTGCTCGTAGTCGTCGGCAGCTTCGGTGAGGAACGCGACCACTTCGGTGCGATCGAATCCGCGCACCGCAGTCCGGAACCGTTGCTGCCGCAGGTCAAGCGGCGCGATGCGCATCACGCGTTCCGGCGGAAGCGAACCGGTCTGCGCGGCGGAAGTCGAGGACGGTGCCTGTGATTGACCTGGCTGACGGTCGAACATAGATAGACTCCAATTTCGATCCGGGGGGCTTCGCCGCCGCTGACCCCCCACGCGCCGGTGGCGCGCCTAGGTAGACGTATACGTGCGCTTGCCGAAAATGGCGGTGCCGACGCGCACCATAGTAGCGCCTTCTTCGATGGCCGCCTCAAAATCGTGGCTCATTCCCATTGACAACTCGGTCAGCGACGCGCGTGGAACACCTTCGGTCACCCACTGGTCCCGCAGCTCCCTCAATCTGACGAACCACGGCCGCGTCTGCTCCTGATCCTCGTTCCATGGCGGGATCAACATGATCCCTGTCATTCGGGCCGCGCGCAGAGCCTGCGTCGCATCGACGATGCGCCGGGCTTCCTCCGCCGCAGCGCCGAACTTCGTCGTTTCGCCTGCGAGGTCCACTTGAACCAGGATCTCGGGTGCCGCACCGGCATCGGCCGCGGCGGTATCGACTTTCTTCAGCAATTCGATCGAGTCAATCGAATGGATGCAGTGAAACGCCGTCGCGGCTTTCTTCGCCTTGTTCGACTGCAGGTGGCCGATGAGATGCCACCTTATCTTGATGTCGGCTGTGACGCCGATTTTCTGCAGCCCTTCCTGCACTTTGTTTTCGCCGAAATCAACCTGCCCCGCAGACCAGGCGGTCCGCACGGCGTCGGCACTGAAGGTCTTGGAAACGGCGATGAGGCGGACGGTTGTGGGGTCCCGGCCGGCGCGGCGGGCGGCTTCGTCGAGCCGGGACCTGACCGATTGGAGGTTTCGAACGATAGGGGCGTCCACGATGGGCGCCGCGGCTACTTGATGTATGCCTTCAACATCTCGGCGTTCGATTTCGCCTTCGCGGCGTTGGGACCGTTCGGCGCAAGTTTCAAGTACGCCTCGAACTCCTTACCCGCTTCCGGCAACTTGCCCTGGTTCAGATAAGCCTGACCGAGCATGAAGTGCGCTTCGGCGTGATTCGGATTCGCGGCAACGGCGGCGGCGAAGTTCTCGGCCGCCTTCGCGAAATCATTCGCGTTCCAGGAAATGACTCCCGCGTTATACATCGCGTCCGCGCCGCCGCCAGTGGCGCCTGCTGGCGCCCGCTTCATTGCCTCGGCGCTCATTTCCCTCGCCTTGTCGAACTGCTTCTGATCGTTGTAAATCGTCGCCAGTCCGTTGTATGCATCCGATGAATTCGGATCCAGTTCGAGCACTTTCTTGAAGGCCGCTTCGGCCGCGGGGTAATCCTTTTTGTTGCTGTTGGCGAGACCGATGCCCATGTAGCACTCCGCGCACTTGGGCACGGCTGCGATCACTTCGTTGAACTTGGCGATCGCCTCGTCGTTCTTGCCGGCATTGGCCAGGCCCGCGGCTTCGGCGTACGCTGCCTTGATTCCGGCGACCTTCGCTTCCGCCTTCGCGCGTTCTTCCTTCGTCATGCCTTCCGTCGACGCGCCACCCTTGGTCAGCGTCAGGTTCACTTCCGCCATGTCGAGGCTGATCTTGTTGGTCTTCGATGCCGACAGGCCGTCCTTTTCTGCCGTGATCTTGTACTGTCCGGGCGGAAGCCCAATCTGCATGTACTCGCCGTTCTTCTTGGTCTTCACTTCGAACTTCGTGTTGTTGTCGAGCTGCTGAATTGTGACCTTGGCGCCCTCGACCGGCTTGTTCTCGGCATCGGTCACCTTGCCCCTGACCTGTCCCGTCTGCGCAGCCGCCGGCACGGTCAGAGCTGCGAGGCCAAGCATCATCGCGCAGATGACCAGGGGACGGCTGACGATGTGTGTGCCCACCATGTCGAATCCTCCGTCAGAACTGAAACGGCGTGAACCGAGTGAAGTCTGACCGTAGTTTATCACTCACGTGTTGACTAAGTGGAAAGGCGTATCGATCAATCGGCGCGAGCGAAGGGAGCGAGCAGACAGCCTCCTTGGAAGCTAGAAGATGATGTTTACCGCTCAGCTACTCGGCGAAGAACCTGTCAATGTCACCGATCTCAGAAGTGACCGGCGCGGGAGGCAGGGAATTCAGGAATCGACGCCCATATCCCATCGATCGCAGGCGTGGGTCGAGTACCGCCAGCACGCCGCGATCCTGACGGTGGCGAATCAGTCGGCCGAGTCCTTGTTGGAGCGCCAGGATCGCGAGTGGAATCTGATACTCGCCGAAGGCGGAGCCACCGGCGGCGTTGATCGCTTCAATTCGTGCCGACGTGATGGGATCGCCCGGCGAGGCAAACGGCAGCTTGTCGATGATCACGCAGCTCAACGCCTCGCCGACGACGTCGACGCCCTGCCAGAAGCTGGACGTCGCGAGGAGGACCGCATTGGCTGTCGCCTTGAAATCGCGCAAGAGCGCCGAGCGCGGCGCCGATCCCTGGACGAGAATCGGATATTCAATCTCCGCCGACGCACGCGCTTGCACCTCCCGCAGGTTCGCGTAGCTGGTGAACAATACGAACGCCCGCCCCTTAGTCCGCTTCACGATCTCGACGACTTCGCGCGCCACGGCAGACGCGAACTCGCGCGCGCGCGGGTCGGGCATCCGTTTGGGGAGGTAGAGTATCGCCTGCTGCGAATAATCAAATTCGGATGGCAGACGAATTTCCTGCGCCTTACGAATGCCGAGACGGCTGCGGACGTATTCGAAGGAGCCATCTACCGTCAGCGTCGCCGATGTCAGGACCGTGCCCGACATTCGATCGATCAGCAAGTCCCTGACGATCGACGACACGTCAATCGGCGCGGCGCGAAGGAACACACCACGTCCGCGGACGTCGAGGTAGTACACGAACCCCGTGTCGTCCGCGCGGAGCAGAAAGTCCAGGTCCTTTCGCAGTTCCGCCGCGCGGGTCGCCAGCGCGAGGACGTCGGGGGGCGCCTCGCGCGCCAGCGCGATTTCCGCCTCCAGCGCTTCGAGCGCGCGCACGAGCGACAGCCCTTCATCGGCCACGCGATTCAACTGGTTCGCGCCGATGCGCATCCGCGTTTCATTGCCCACGGCGCCAGGCGCATCGAACCGGATCAGCTGCACGACGGAGAAGAACGCGCGCGCGTGGTCGCGAACCCGCTCGGCCCGATTTTTCAGGTTGTCCGCAGATTCTTCATCCGGCAGCAGCTTTGCCGCGACCGCGCGGTCGACGTCGTGCCCGAGATCATCGACGCGATAGTTGCTGACCGCGATACCGAAGTATTGCGTCGCGACGTCTTCCAGCTGGTGCGCCTCGTCGACCACGGCGTAGTGGCACGTTGGAATCACCTCTCCATAGGCGCTCTGGCGCACCGCTGCATCTGCGCACAGCAGATGGTGATTGACGACGACCAGATCGGATTCGGCCGCGCGCTGACGCATACGCGTGATGAAGCAGTCGTTATAGTGCGGGCACTCGGTACCGATGCAGTTCTCGCTCGTGGCGGCAATGTCCTTCCAGAACGGAAGGTCTTCCGGCAGATCTTCGAGCTCGGCGCGATCTCCGGTAGCCGTCTCGGTCCGCCATTCGTCGATCAGCCGAACATAGATGGATTCGTCGCGGGTAAATCCGAGTGACTGCGCGGTGCCGCCTTCCTTGAAAGATTCGAAGCGGTGCAGGCAGAGATAGTTGCCGCGCCCCTTCATGTATGTGGCGGTAAACGGAAGCCCGAGCGACTCGCGCAGGACAGGCAAATCCTTGTAGAAGATTTGTTCCTGAAGATTTTTCGTTCCGGTCGAGACCAGCACTCGACGTCGGGAGAGGATTGCCGGGATCAGGTACGCGAGGGTTTTGCCGGTGCCGGTTCCTGCTTCGGCGAGCAGCACACCGCCATCGCTGAAGACATCGGCGGCGCGGTCGGCCATCTCGAGCTGGCCGCGCCGCGCCTCGAAGCCGTGGAGCGCTCTCGCAATCGGCCCGTCTGGAGCGAATGCTGCCGCGACCGCGGCGTGCAACGTGGCCGCGCCGGTAGGCCTGTTTACTGTTCCGGATAAAGCGGGAACTTCCGGCACAGTCCCTCGACTTCGGTACGGATGGATCCGAGCACGCTGTCGTCCTCCGGCGACGCGAGCGCGCGCGCAATGTAATCGGCGATGAGATCCATTTCAGGTTCACGCATGCCACGGCTCGTGACCGCCGGCGTGCCGACACGAATGCCGCTCGCCACCATCGGCGGGTTCTTGTCGAACGGTATTGCGTTCTTGTTGACCGTAATGCCGGCTTTGCCCAGCGCCGCTTCGGCAACCTTGCCAGTCAGACCTTTGGAAAACACATCGACGAGCATCAGATGATTGTCGGTACCGCCGCTCACCAGCCGGAATCCGGCCGACGAAAGGCCGCGCGCGAGGCGCTGTGCGTTGGCGACAATCTGGCGCTGATACTCGATGAATCCCGGCTCCATTGCCTCTTTGAAGCAGACCGCCTTTGCCGCAATGATGTGCATCAGTGGCCCGCCCTGAACACCGGGGAAGAGCGCGCGGTCGAGATCCTTTGCGTACTGCGCCCGGCACAAGACCATGCCGCCGCGGGGGCCGCGCAGGGTTTTGTGGGTCGTGGTCGTGACGAAATCCGCATGTGGCACCGGACTCGGGTGCACTTTTGCCGCAACCAGTCCGGCAATGTGGGCCATGTCGACGACAATCGGCGCGCCAACATCGCGACCGACCCTGGCGATCCGCTCGAAATCAAACACGCGCGGATACGCGCTCGCCCCCACCATAATCATTTTCGGCTTGTGCTCGTGCGCGAGCCGCTCAAAGTCCTCGTAATCAATCCGCTCATCGTCCTGCCGCACGCCGTAGGGAATGATGGTGTAGAGCTTGCCGGAAAAATTCAGCGGGTGGCCGTGCGTGAGGTGGCCACCGTGCGCGAGGTTCATTCCAAGCACGGGGTCGCCAGGTTTCAGAAGGGTGAAATAGACTGACATATTCGCCTGCGCGCCCGAGTGCGGCTGGACGTTGGCGTGTTCGGCGCCAAACAGTTCCTTCGCGCGCGCGATCGCCAGTGATTCGGCAACGTCGACGAACTCGCATCCGCCGTAATACCGCTTGCCGGGGTACCCCTCGGCATACTTATTCGTCAGCACCGAACCGGCCGCTTCGAGCACGGCCTGGCTCACGAAATTCTCCGAGGCGATCAATTCCAGTCCGCTGTTCTGGCGATGGCGTTCGTTTCCGATCGCGGACGCTATGTCCGGATCGGATTCGGCGAGCGATCGCCACCGGGTCGGAGTCTCAATCTTCGTCGTCATGATGTCCTTGTCGAAGAGGAGGAGAGGGAGCGCGCGCGATTCGGCTCACGAAGCTCCCGCGCGTTCCGACCGCTCGATTTCCGCAATCTGATCGATCCGACGCTGATGCCGGCCGCCGGCGAAGGCGGTCGTCAGCCACACGGTCACGATTTCGTCGGCGAGCGTACTCGCCACGATGCGTGCACCGATCGCCAGCACGTTGGCATCGTTGTGCTCGCGCGACAGGCGCGCCGTATAGAGATCGTTGCACAACGCGGCGCGCACGCCCGGAACTTTATTGGCGGCCATCTGTTCCCCCTGGCCGCTGCCGCCGATCACAATGCCGCGGTCGGCGCGACCGTCGACCACGTGCCGCGCCACGTCGGCGCAAATCGGAGGGTAATCAATAATGGCATCGCTGTAAGTGCCGCGGTCGTCGGCCGTGTGTCCGAGACGTTGGAGCGTCGCGATGAGATGCTGCTTCAGCGCGAAGCCTGCATGATCCGCGCCGATGGCGATCCGCATAGCATGCGATTATACAGGGCCGTCGCGCGCACTGGCCCTGAGAGTTAACGGAGGTTAATTGAGACAACGGAGAAATTCTAACCACAGAGGCAACAGAGGAAACAGAGATACCTGATCCTCTGTTTGCTCTGCTTCCTCTGTGGTGAGGCAGACTCCGTTACCTCGCTCGCCCTCTGTTACCCTCAAAACACGAGTACGCGGCGAATAGGTCATGTCCACCGTCACCATCAAACACCGCGGCGAGGAACGCGTGCGTTCCGGTCATCCGTGGATCTACAAATCCGACGTCGCAAAAATTGATGCGCATGGCGGCGATACCGTACGCGTTATTGGCGCACGCGGGCGGCCGCTCGGACACGCGCTGTACAGCGATCGTTCCGAGATTGCGCTCCGCTTCCTCACGCGCGATGCCGCGCCTGTTGATGCCAGCCTGTGGCGCCGACGGTTGTTGCAGGCCGTCCGATTCCGGGAGGGACTGGATCTCAATGCTGACGCGTATCGGCTTGTGCATGGCGAGGCCGATCTCCTGCCGTCCCTGATCGTCGACCGTTACGCTGATTACCTGGTGCTGCAGGCGCTGTCGCAGGGAATGGATCGTCTGGTCCCCGAGCTCACGTCAATACTGGTGGACCTTGTCGGCCCGGCAGGAATCCTGGCGCGGAATGATCCTCGCGTGCGGCTGCTCGAAGGGCTCGAGCAGCGGGTTGAAGTCCTCCATGGAACCGTCCCCGACCAGATCGAAGTTCGCGAAGGCACCGTGTCGTACCTGGTCGATCCGTACCGCGGACAGAAGACCGGCCTCTTTCTCGACCAGCGCGAGAATCGCATCGCCGCCGCGAAGTACGCCCGCGGCCGGCTGCTGGATGCGTTCAGCTACAACGGAGGATTTGCGCTCGCGCTCGCCCCGAAATGTGACGAGGTGATTGCGATCGATATCTCGGAAGATGCCGTCGCCCGCATTGCAGCGAATGCGCTGCGCAACGGCGCGCGCAACGTTCATGCCCGTGCGATGAACGTCTTCGACGAATTGCGCGAGCTCGAGCGCCGTGGCGAACGGTTCGACACCATCGTGCTTGACCCGCCGGCCTTTGCCAAGAACAAAGCGTCGGTCGCGAAAGCACTGTCGGGATACAAGGAGATTAACCTCCGCGCATTGAAGATCCTGTCGCCGGGAGGATTTCTCATTACGTGCAGCTGTTCGTACAACGTAAGCGAAGGAGACTTTGCCGATCTGCTGGCTGCCGCCGCGGCTGACGCGCACGCGCACATCTCCGTCGTTGAAAAGCGGATGCAGGGTCGCGATCACCCTGTCCTCATTACCGTGCCGGAGACTTTCTACCTGAAGTGCTTCATCCTTCGGAAGCTCGACTGATCGATGGAACGACAGTTGCCATCTCCGCGCAGTGATGAAACTCTGCGTCGGCGCACTCTCGTTGTCCCTGCTGACCTTACTGCCCTTCGACTCGCGTGATCGTGCGCCCGCTCAGGGCAAGCCCGAATCCACTCGCGTCGGTATCGAAATGCGCAACGTGCGGCTGCACGTATCGAGCGATGCGGTAATGGACGTCAAGTGGCTAAAGGGGTCGCTCGTCAGTCCGGCCGGGCACATGCCGATTTTTGACGACCAGAACTCGTACACCATGGCGATCGACGACGGGGAGATGGCAGTCGAGCCGTCAAGCCTGACGTCTCTCGTGAATCACGCGTTCGACTACAAAGGATCCGCGCTCTCCGATTTACGGCTCACGATTGAAGATGGTCATCTCATTCAGCGCGGCACGTTGAAGAAGGGAATCAGCGTGCCGTTTACGATCACCGCAGACGTGGCGGCGACACCCGATGGCCATCTGGCGGTCCACCCGATCAAGGTCAAAACGGCCGGCGTTCCGACGACAAAGATGATGTCGCTGTTTGGCGTCGAGCTCGACGACATCCTCAAGAGTCGTCCCGATCGTGGCATCAACTTCAAAGACAACGATCTCTTTCTGGATGCGACACGGCTGGTTCCGTCACCGCGGACGACCGGGCAGCTCACGAAGGCGTACATTCGAGGCAACGCCCTCGTACAGGTATTCGGGAAAGGGGCCGGCGCCGCCTCCCGCTCGAGTGGCAATTACATCTGGTTTCGTGGCGCGTCGATCCGATTCGGCAGGCTGACGATGTCGGACGCCGATCTGAAACTCATCGATATGGACCCGCGTGACCCGTTTGATTTTTACTCGGCGCGCTATAACGAACAGCTGGTTGCCGGGTATTCGAAGAACACACCCGATCACGCGCTTCGCACCTATATGCCCGATTTCGCCGACCTGCACCGCGCCGGCAATCGGTAATTCACCAATTCACGAACCCTCCGGGTGTTATATTCATCCCAGGGACACCATGACAACTCGCGCCTCGCTGCCGCCGTTGCAGACGTCTGACTTCTCGTCTGCATTTCCCAATTCCACCAAGGTTTATGTCGAGGAGCACGGCGTTCGTGTGCCGATGCGGCAAATCGGACTGACGACCGGGGAGGTTGTCCGCGTCTACGACACGAGTGGGCCGCAGGGTGCAGATGTCCGGACGGGACTGCCCAAATTGCGTGCGCCGTGGATCGCGAAGCGAAGCAATGGCGAGTTGGTTACGCAGCTGCAATTCGCCCGCGCCGGCGTCGTGACTGAAGAGATGGCCTTCGTCGCGGTGCGTGAAGGGCTCGACCCCGAGTTTGTGAGGTCCGAAGTGGCGCGTGGCCGCGCAATCATCCCGGCGAACATCAACCACCCCGAGCTGGAACCGATGGTCATCGGGCGCAACTTCGCGGTGAAGATTAACGCCAACATCGGTAACTCCGCCGTTTCATCGTCGATCGACGAAGAAGTCGAGAAGTTGCGTTGGGCGACGCTGTGGGGCGCCGACACCGTGATGGACCTGTCGACCGGCCGCGAGATCCATCAAACGCGTGAATGGATTCTGAGGAACGCTCCCGTGCCGATCGGCACGGTGCCGATTTACCAGGCGCTCGAAAAGGTCGGTGGCCGGCCGGAAGATCTCACCTGGGAGATCTACCGCGACACCCTCGTCGAACAGGCGGAGCAGGGAGTCGACTATTTCACCGTTCACGCGGGCGTCCTGCTGCGCTACATTCCGATGACCGCTCGCCGTGTGACGGGCATCGTGTCGCGGGGCGGATCGATTCTCGCGAAATGGTGCCTGGCGCATCACAAGGAGAATTTCACCTACACGCACTTCGCTCAGATCTGCGAAATCATGCGCGCGTACGATGTCTCCTTCTCGCTTGGAGACGGCCTGCGTCCGGGATCGATCGCCGACGCGAACGACGAAGCGCAGTTTGCCGAACTCAAGACGCAGGGAGAGCTGACGCGAATCGCCTGGGATCACGGCGTCCAGGTGATGAACGAGGGACCCGGGCACGTGCCCATGCATCTCATTAAAGAGAACATGGAGAAGCAACTCGAGTGGTGCGACGAAGCGCCGTTCTATACGCTCGGACCGCTGACGACCGACATCGCACCCGGCTACGATCACATCACGTCAGCGATCGGTGCCGCACAGATCGGCTGGTATGGCACGGCCATGCTCTGTTACGTCACGCCAAAGGAGCATCTCGGTCTGCCGGATCGTAACGACGTCAAGGCCGGCGTCATCGCGTATAAGATCGCAGCGCACGCGGCGGATCTCGCCAAGGGCCATCCTCGTGCGCAGGCGTGGGACGACGCGCTGTCGAAGGCGCGGTTCGAGTTTCGGTGGGACGATCAGTTCAATCTGGCGCTCGATCCCGTGACCGCGCGGGCCTTCCACGATGCGACGCTGCCGGCTGAGGGAGCCAAGCTCGCCCATTTCTGCTCGATGTGCGGCCCGAAATTCTGTTCGATGGAGCTGACGCAGCAGGTGCGCAATCTTGCTGCGAGCGACGCGCTGAAGGGCATGGCAGAGAAAGCGCGCGAGTTCCGCGACAAGGGCGGCGAGATCTATCTGAAGCAGGAATGAGATTGGTGAGTTGGTGAATTGGTGAATTGAGCCCGGTTGCTCGAAGAAGCACCGATATCAATTCACCACGTCACCAAGTCACGAATTCACCAATTCGCTACGACGCCTCAGCGGCGCGCGATCCCGCGGACCATTCGACGACGACGGCCAGGTCGCGGCCGAATGCGCTGTCCTGATGCGAATCGACCATCGCCAAGACCTGGGCATCGAGAAGCGCAGCGGCTGACGGCGATTCGAACTGCGCGCGATTGCTGTAGATGCTGCGCGCGTAATCGAGATTTGCCAGCAGTCTTCGCTTGAGCTCTTCGCCTTCTTTCCCTGCCTCGACGTCGGAGTGATACATCTGCTCGATTTCGGTGAGCAGCGACGTCGCATAAGCGCGCAACTCCGCCATCGTCTTCAATTCTGTCGTCAGACGCATGAGGAGCGCGACCGTGTGATGGCGAATCGCTTCGGCGAATTTCACGTTGACATCATCCGCGCCGCGGCTGTCTTGGCCCGCTTCGGAGAAGTCGTCGGCGTACACCAGCGCGATCGTCTCACTGTCGACCACGATCGGCATCGCCAGGCCGAACGTCGGTGAGCCGCCGAACGGCAGCCCGCTTGCGTCGAGCGCCTCGCCGCTCAAACGCTCGGTGACGCCGGATGTGACGGCACGGGTCAGGAGTGAGTCCATCGCGAGCGGAATGACAACCTTGCCGATGTCGTTCGCGAGATCGAACCCGATCTGATGTGCGCCTTCGAGTCGGTTGCCCTTGACGCGGAAGAGCGCCACCCGCGGGAATTCAGCGGCGAGCTGTTCGCCGAGCGTGGCGAGGACATCGCTGATGGTTGTCGCTGCCGAGAGCGCGTCGAAGGCGCCGATCAGCCCGTCGAGCACGCCGGCGCCGGCCGCGCCGAGATCGTTGTCCACCTGTTCGACGACGACGTCTGACCCGCCGCCGCGCGCTTCGAGCTCCCGGATCGTGGCGAGATGCTGCTCCTGCTCACGCTCGAGCGCCTGGACGCGCGCCGCGCTCGTCTTGAACAGCGTCGTGACCGCGCTGAGCTTCGCTTCGGCTGCCTGCGCCTGGCTGTTCGCCGCCGTTGCCGCCGCCTCTGCCTTTCGCTTGTCGGCCACGGCCGCTTCGAGATCTGTGCAGGCGCGCTTGGCTTCTTTCCGCGCGCCGTCAATTTGCGACTTGATGATTTGAAGCTCGCTCTCGGCGGCGGCGCGCGCGGCCGCTTCCTTTTCGCGGCCCGCCATCGCTTCGGCTTTGGCGGCTTCGATCTTTTTCACAGACCCCGTGAGATCGGCGAGTTGCTTCTGAACTGCCTGTGCCTGTTTCTGTTCCGCCTGCAGTTCTCCGCGGATTGTGTCCAGCTGCGTGCGCGCATCCTTCAGCGAAATCGCGAGCGCTTCCTTCTCTCCGATGACGTCGGCGAGCTCGGAGCGCAACGCGTCGGCAATTTTTCGCGCCTCGGCGGACAGGTGTTTCAGCTTGCCGTCGGCCTCAGCGGCCGCCGCCTTGGAGATGCGTTTGACGACCTCGTCAACGTCGCGCTCGAAGTCGGAGGCCGAGGCAGATGACTGCTCGAGGGCCTTGGTTGCGGAATCGAGGGCAGCGCGCAACGCATCGACCCGTTTCCGGGACGCTTGCGAAGCGTTCTCGAGTACCCGCGCCAGCAATGCTGACGTCTCTTTGGCCGCGAGGGCGTTGAACTCCATATAGAAGGGCGCTCCAACTTTGCAAGGTGAAAGCCGCGCCACCGGACACCAATTACCGCGAATTCCCGTGCAGATCTGTGGGGGAATACTTACAAGGTCAGGAGAAAAAACACGATTTTGTAAGCGGTCTTACTTTGATGCGCCCGGCGGGTTGGGAACGATCTGAATAATGGTCTTGAAGCGCGGCGGTGTCGCGCCCGGTTTTGGATTGATGTAGCCGGCCGATCCGGCCCACGTGTAATCCTTCACCGTGACGCTCGGCATGAACGCCATCGTGTCTTCCTTGAACCTCCCGATCTCGAACATGTGAACCGGCGGTTCGTCGAACACCACCTCACCTTTCTGCTTCAGCGTCGTCCGATACCAGCCGACGATCTGCGCGTAGTCGGAGAGGGTGCCATACAAGTAGTAGCGTTGTCCGCGTCCCGCGTCGTAGGACGTGATGAACTGCGATCCTGGATAGATCGGGACACCGAGATCGCCTGGATCATTTCTGTCTGGTGAGGACGAAGAAGTCGGCGGTGCCGGTGTCTCGGGTGACGTCGGCGGCGGCGACTGCGTCGCTGGCTTCGATGGCTGCTGGCCCGGTCGGGGAAACGGCGGCGGTCCCTGCGCAACGGTGAGCGTTGGCAGCGTCAGCACGATTGCGGCGAGCAAGAGACGCGGGGGCCTGCCGAGCATGATGTTATTAAGCCACAGAACGCTTTCGAGTGGCACAGATAAACTGAACAGGTGAACGACATCATTTCACCGCTGCTGGATTTCTGTCGAGCGCAATCAGCGTGGGTGCGACAGACCGTCGAAGCGCTCGTGACACTCGAGTCGCCGAGCGATGATAAAGGTGCGGTCGATCGATGCGGCGCCGAACTGGCCCGGCGCCTGATCGGACTGGGCGCTGACGTGACGCGCTGGCCGCAGACGACGTGCGGCGATCACGTCCGGGCGGAGTGGCGACCGACGGAGGCAATCAGTGAACAGCCTGCGCCGATTCTCCTGCTCGGCCACTTCGACACCGTCTGGCCAGTTGGAACACTCGAGCGAATGCCGCTCCAGGAAAGAGATGGCCGCCTCCATGGTCCGGGCATCTTCGATATGAAGGCTGGCATCGCCACAGCGATGCTCGCGATGCGCGCACTGTCTGAATGTCGCGGCACGACGCCTCGCGTCGTCATGTTGTGGACGACGGACGAAGAGATTGGCAGTAGTACATCGCGGCCCCTTATCGAAGAAACCGCGCGCGCGTCGTCGGCAGTCCTGGTCCTCGAACCCTCGCTGCCTGGAGGCGCGGTCAAGACCAGCCGCAAAGGCGTTGGCGAATTCGAACTGACAGTGCACGGCATAGCGGCGCACGCGGGCCTCGATCCCGGCAAGGGCGCGAGTGCCGTTCACGAACTGGCGCGACTGATTCTCGCGCTCGAGGCACTTCAGGATTCTGAGCGAGGGATCACCATCAATGTTGGTGTGATCTCGGGGGGCTCGCGCACCAACGTGATTGCCGATCGCGCGTCGGCCGCGATTGATGTGCGAGTACAGACGATGGAAGACGCCGCGCGCCTCGACGGCGCGATTCTCAGTCTGCGTCCGACGCGTTCGTCGATTCGAATCGAAATGACTGGCGGCATCGGCCGCCCCCCGCTCGAACGTTCGCCGGCTGTCGTTCGTCTGTATGAACAGGCGCGGCAGATTGCGGCCGCGCTCGGACGGGATCTCGCCGAAGGCGCAGCCGGAGGCGGATCGGACGGGAATTTTACCGGTGCGCTCGGTGTTCCTACTCTAGATGGTCTCGGACCGGAAGGGGACGGGGCTCATGCGCTTCACGAACACGTTTTACTTGACAACCTAAGCTGGCGAGGCGCGTTCCTGGCGGGGTTGATTGACTCTCTCGCCCGGTCCTCCACGTCAGCCATTCAACGATAGAATAGAGCTATGGCAAACGGTATAAAGACGGTGTTGCTGCTCGGCCTCATGAGCGGCGTGCTGCTCGCACTGGGCGAGTTGCTGGGCGGAGCGAACGGCCTTGTGATCGCATTTGTCTTCGCCGCGATCATGAATCTCGGATCGTACTGGTTCTCGGACAAGCTTGTCCTAAGCATGTATCGCGCGCGACAGGTCGGTCCCGAACATCCGTTGTACCAAACCGTCGAGCGGCTCACGCAGCGCGCATCACTGCCGATGCCCAAGGTGTACATCATTCCGGATCCTTCGCCGAATGCGTTTGCCACCGGGCGCAACCCCTCGCATGCAGCCGTCGCCGCCACGGAGGGGATCCTCCAAGTGCTCAGCGAGCACGAGCTGGAAGGCGTGATTGCACACGAGCTGGCCCATGTGAAGCATCGCGATATCCTGATCAGTTCGATTGCCGCGACGATGGCGGCCGCAATCATGATGGTTGCGCGTATGGCGCACTTCGCCGCGTTATTTGGTGGCTACGGCGGTCGAGGCGACGATCGCGAACGCGGGAACAATCCGATCGCGCTCCTGGCGATGATCATCCTGGCGCCGCTGGCCGCTTTTCTGATCCAGATGGCAATTTCACGCTCCAGGGAATTTGCCGCGGACGCGGGTGGCGCCAGCATTGCGGGAACGCCGTACGGCCTGGCGGACGCTTTGCGAAAGATCGATCAGATCTCCAAGCGCGTGCCGCTCGACGCGAATCCGGCTACGGCACACATGTTTATCGTCAAGCCATTCACCGGGGGTGGCCTGATGTCCCTCTTCAGCAGTCATCCGCCCACCGAAGCGCGCATTCGCGCGCTACTGGGCGGAGTCGGATAAGCGCCAGTAAGGGCAACTCCCTTCACTAGTGGGTGACCGCCGTCTCCGGGGCTGGGCGTGTTCCGGTCCCGGCGACGGCTTGGCTGTACCATTCCGTCGACCTTCCTGGCTGTTTTCAACGATTACCCGCCGTCTCGACGGTCCTGATCGGTGGCCTTTCTTTTGCTCAGTAGGTAGTAGGCGGGTCGAGCGGCGAAAGCCGCAGCGTGACTCGCTCTTGGAGGCGGCCGTGGAGGATTTCGATATACCGCAGAACAAGATGGCCGAGTCGGCCGAACGAGTGGTCGATCGCGCACTTGACGAGGCTCGTCGGCGCGACCACGCCTTGCTCACCAACGAACACGTATGCTTAGCCTTCGCGCAGGTTGAATGGGACATGTTCGGGCAGGTCATGCGTGACCTCGAACTGAATCCGCACGAGATACTTCAGGCGATTGAGGAACACCTCCGCTTGCTCCCCAACGTGCCGGGACGCGAATTGCGCGTCGCACCTTCAACCAAGCTGCTGTTCAAACTCGCACTCTTACACGCCAGCCGATCCGGACGCCATACTATCGAGGCAACCGATCTGTTCTCGGCGATCTTCGAAGAGACCCAGGGTATTCCTGTATCAATCATCAGGAGACACGGCATCGAGCCGGAAATGCTCGTCACTCGTCTTGCGACCCGGATGCGCGATCACGAGATGCACGAGGAGCGGTTGAAGAAACGCTTCGAGCTGCCGCCATTCCTCAAACACTTCGCCACGAATCTCAACCAGTTGGCTCGGCAGGATAAGGTCCCGCCGGTCTACGGCCGTGAGCGGGAGATGGACCAGGTCTTCGAGGTGCTCTGCCACCGCGAGCGCGCCAATTCGGTGCTCCTCCTCGGCGAGCCCGGTGTGGGGAAGACTGCGATCGCGGAAGGACTTGCGCGTCGAATCGAGTTCGAACCGGAGCGAGTGCCCGTGCGATTGCGCGACTGCCAGATCGTGAACCTACAGATGAACACGATGGTTGCCGGAACGATGCTCCGCGGGATGTTCGAGGACCGCATTCAGAATGTGATTCGCGAGATCAAGGAACGCCCCAACCTGATCCTGTTCATCGATGAAGTGCACACGATGATTGGCGCCGGCTCCGCGCTCGGCGCCCCATCGGATGCAGCCAACGTGTTCAAATCGGTTCTGGCACGCGGAGAGGTCCGCATCATCGGTGCGACGACGTTGAGCGAGTACAAGGAGTTCCTGCAGGAAGACGAAGCGCTCGCGCGGCGGTTCCGCACTGTTCAGGTTTCCGAACCCTCGATCGATGAAACACGGACGATCCTTTACAGCCTCAGGCCGAGGCTCGAGCGGAACTACTCGGTTCGCATTCAGGATGCCGCGATCGAGACCGCACTCGAGATGTCCCCGCGTTACATGCGGCATCTGCAGCTGCCGGACAAAGTGATCGGCTGGCTCGACACGGCGGCCGTCAAAGCCGAAATCGCGAAGCGCTGGGAAGTCACCTCGAACGACGTCGTCAACGTGATTTCGAAGGTGGCACAGATCCCCGAGGACATGGTCTTCCGCGAAGTGTCCGATCGATTCCGCGACATGGAAGCCAAGCTGGGACAGCGGGTCGTTGGCCAGCGACAGGCCATCGACGCCGTAGCGAAGCGGCTGGTGCTGAACAAAGGGCCGCTCAAGGACGGATTCGATCGGCCAGACGGCGTCTTGCTGTTCCTCGGGCCGACGGGTGTCGGCAAGACCGAACTGGCAAAGTCGGTCGCAGAATTCCTGTTCGGCGACGAGAAGAAGATGATTCGCGTCGACATGTCGGAGTATCAGGACGGCGCTGTCTCGGTCGACAAATTGATCGGCATGCCGCGCGGCATCGTCGGCTCCGAGCGCGGTGGTGTCTTAACCAATCAGTTGAAGGACAACCCGTACTCGGTGGTGCTGCTGGACGAAGTCGAGAAGGCCAGCCCATCGATGCTCAACGTGTTCCTCCAGGCATTCGACGAAGGATGGATCACGGATGGCCGGGGCAAGCGCGTCTATCTGAGCGATGCGATCGTGATCATGACGTCGAACATCGGCTCTGAGTGCTTCCGGAAGTTGAGCAGTCCGCTTGGATTCTACTCGAAGCAGATCGACATCCAGCAGGTCAATGGCGAGATCGCGAGGGAATTGGAGCGACGGTTCTCGCCGGAGTTCCGCAATCGCATCGACGAGGTCGTGACCTTCAGGCCGCTCACGAAGGAGGAAGTCCGGACGATCACGCTGCAGCAAATCACCCGGGTGGAGCGTGCCCTTGCGAAGAGCGGGCGCACACTGAAGGTGGCGCCGGCAGCGATCGAACAGCTCGTCACCGACGGATACAGCCTGGCCTACGGTGCGCGCTTCCTCAAGCGGGTGATCGAAACCAAGATCAAGCTGCCGATCAGTCAGCGGTGGACGGAAGGGCACGAGTTCACGGCCGATGTGCGCGAGGGGCATGTAGAGATTGAAGTAACTCGCGCCAACGGACAGTATCCGGAACTCGCGGCGACGGCGTAATCTCTATTCCCAGGAAAGGGCCGCTTGTTCAGGAGCGGCCTCTTCTTCGTCCTCCGGCGGGCCCACCTGCGGCACGCTTTCCTCGTCGCGCGATCGCCGTCCTCGTAAGTCGTACCGCTCCTGAAGCACGTCGATCATTCCTCGCACCGCCTTCACATACTCACTTTTTGCGTACGCGCCGGCGTAGAGGCGATTGTATGAACCGGCGAGATGTGGAAACTGCTGCTCCAGAAATCCCATGAAATGATCTTTGGTGCCGCCCTTGAGGTACAGAAGGTTTGCTCCCATAAAGGCGGCGCCGTGTTCGGCGATGGCCTTGATCGTGGCTTCCAGTCGCGCAGGTTGCGTGGTGAAGCCCGGGACCACTGGAGCCATGAGGACGCCGGCATTCACACCGGCGTCTCGAAGTTGGCGCACCGCGCGTAGTCGCTGCAACGGCGGAGCCGTTCCTGGTTCGAGCGCTCGCCACGCTTCGTCGTCAACGGTTGGAACGCTCATGTAGACCGTGCAACCGGCGCGACGCCCTAACTCCGCCAGGACCTCTGCGTCACGCACGACCATCGGGCCCTTCGTGACCAGCCCGATCGGAGTCCTTGCGGCGAGCAGCGCGTGCAGCGATCCGCGAGTGAGCTTGTAGTGACCCTCGATCGGCTGATACGGATCCGTGGCGGTGCCGAGCGCGACCTGCTCCCGGACCCATGAAGGCTTGTCGAGTTCTTTTCGAAGCACCTCGACAAGATTGACCTTGACGAAGATCACCGACGAGAAGTGGTCGTCGGGTCCAAGCTCGAACTGTGTTTGATAACGGCGCGCAAAACAGTAGTGACAACCATGCGTGCAGCCGCGGTAGGGATTCAAGGTCCAGTTGAACGGCATGCCTTTCACCGCGTTCAACGCGGAGCGGCACGTCACTTCCTGATACCTCGCGGCGTCTGCTCGCCGCTGCGCCTCATCCAGCGCGGCGTCCCCTCGCTCGCGGATCTGGAGGGCAATCGTCCGTGTCGTCGGAGGCCTCTTTCCCAGATCGAAGATCAGAGGTTGCTCCGACATTTGCGCAGTTTCGTATTTTCTTCGCCCATTGTCAAGGCGCGGTCGAACCAATTCACCAATTCACAAGAGGTAGCTCAGCGCAAAACCGACCTGCGCCACGAACATCATTCGATACATGTGCGCCCACGAGACGTGGTTTTCTTCGACGGCGAGGTCCTCGGGCCGTCGCAACATCAGGTAGCAGACGTAGATCCCGTAGAGCGTCATCACGACTGACAACACGTACAACAACGCCGGCGCGCCGGTCAGGATTCTGAAGTACGTTCCAATCGCGATCATGATGAAAGGAACGACGAACGACGGCGATATCAGCCATGCTGCTCGCCGCACGCCATACATGATCGGCAGGGTCCGGCATCCACCCCGCGCGTCGCCTTCCATGTCGGCGAAGTCTTTCGTCGTCGATGCGCCGAGCAGGAACAAACCGAAGATGGCACCGATGAACCAGGGCTCAGTGCCCATGATGGTCTTCACCGCCGACCAGCCGGCCACCTTCAGCAGTACCCCCCGGGGAATGGCGATCGTGACATTTGCCCAGATGCCGAGTCGCTTCGTGCGAAAGGGAGGTGCCGAGTAAAGCACGGTGATGATCGTCGCCACGACCACGATCCAGAAGCACTCGTGGCGTCCACCGGGTTCAACGAACCATGCAAGCACGAGCGCAACGGCATACGTCACGAGCGTGAATCTCCACGCATTCTGCAACGTGAGACGGCTGGAGGGAAGCGGACGCTTCGGCTTGTTGATGCGATCGATTTCGAGGTCGTAGATCTGGTTTAAGGCGTTTGACGCCGCATTGAGAACGGCGGCCATGACGAGTCCGATGACGGGGTAGAGCAGCAGATCCGTCGTCCACGGTTCACGGGGCGCTGCCCCCGCGGCCGTTGCGGCGCCGGAGGCGAAGCCGAGTGCCGGAGCTACAAGAGTAAACGGGCGCGAGAACTCGAGCAGAACCCGCGCGCGTGTCATTGCAGCGCTCCGACAAGCGCCACCGCAACAGCCGCCGCGATCGCGGTGTTGACGAAATTCAAGACGTCGTTGTTGACGATTCCCGGCCCTTCGAGCGTTGCACCGAGACTACTCTCCACAAGTGACCCGATCGTAGCGGCAACGACGATCGCGGGAACCATCGTGAATGCGATGATGCCGAGGGCTGAGGCAAGAGCTGCGAGCGCGACCGCCGCGATCAATCCGGCGGCGGTTCCTTCCGCGGAGATTGCTCCTGAGGTCCCTGGAGGCACCGGCGCGAGCGTTGGAACGAGCACTGTCCGCGTCCCCCACGCCTTTCCGATCTCGCTTGCGACGGTGTCGCTTCCGCCGGCCGCGAGCGCCGCAACGAACGCGATGCGTCCGGCCTCGTGCGCATAGGTGAGCGCCGCGAGCATCGCGGCGACAGCCGCGATGCCGGTGTTCGCAATGGCGTTTCCGGCGCCCCGTCGTCCGCCGCGCTCTTCTGCGATTCCGAGAAGCGTCTTTCTGCGTAGTCCCAGTCGCGAACTCACGACCGCAACGCCAAAGGTCGCAAGCAGCACGGCCCACCCGCCCCATCCAACCGTGAGCGTGATCACGATGCCGATGAGAAAACCGGTCACCGCCCCGGGGATGGTGACGGTGCCGCCGGCGCAGCCAAGCGCGGCGACGATGCCGTTCGCGGCGAGGGCGAGCGGTAACGCGTGCACCGCAGCAGATGTCGCTGCAGCGGTGAGATCCTCGCTGACGATTGACGCGAACCACAACGTTGCGCTCGCGACCGCTGGCACCGAAATGTTGTCGTCGAGCCTTATCGGGATCGTCTCCACCGCGGCGGCGACAATGGCAGCGACCCACGGCATCCAGAGGGTGAACCAGGGATACGGCGGCGGAACGATCGTGGACCGGCACCACCAGCACAGAAAGGATCCGGCCGCGCCGCCAAAAACAATGAAGGCGATGGAGCCGGCAATCGACTTCTCCGGATTCCATGGAATGCGGGCACCCGAACTTCGCCGGCCGACCAGTGTCGCCATTCCATCTCCGAACGCCAGCACTCCCCACGCAGCGGCGATGATGTCGCGGCGATCGGGGAAGGCAACAATCAACAACAGAACCGCGAGGGGATAAAGGACAATTCCAGAACGTAAACGCCGCCGGACTTCACCAGGCCGATACAGCGTTCCCGCGAGTCTCGGCAGCGCGTACAAGTTGAACGCCACGGCTGCGCCGGCGAGAATCATTGCCTCCCACGCACTGAGATAGCGCAGCAGCAATGCCAGTGACCCTACGGCCACGTGCACGATCTGCCGGCTGTCCTCGGAAAACTGCTCGGTGCGGGTCATGATTGGCGGGCCGTGTGCGCACGCCAGTATTCGAGCAGGTCATCGAGCGTCTGTTGAATGGGTATCCGCGGTTCCCAGCCGGTTTCGACGCCGATTCGCGTTCGATCGCCCGCAATGATCGGGTTGTCGCTCGGTCGGAGCCGCGCCGGATCGAATTCGATCCGAATTGGTGTGCGTGACCGCCCGATGAGTCCGTCGAGCAAATCGCGTATTCGATAGGCGCGGCCGGAACAAACGTTATACGGCCGTGCCGGCGATCCGTGCTTCACAACAAGGTGATACGCGCGCACGGTATCCCTGACGTCGGTGATATCGCGCTCGGAGTCGAGATTACCGACGTGGAGTACGGGTTCATGCAACCCTGCTTCAATCCCGGCAATCTGCCGTGCGAAGCTCGACGTCACGTAGGTTGGTGATTGTCGCGGTCCCGCGTGATTGAAGGGGCGGACGATGAACACCGGCCCGTGGAGCTGATGTGCGGCCACCATCTCCTGTGCGAGCTTGCTGACACCGTACGGATCCGACGGGCCGATCGGATCGTCTTCGCGAAGAAACGTCGTGGACGGCCGATACACGAGCGCCGATCCCGTGACGAGCACCGGACACTCGAGATTTGCGTCACGCACACCTTCGAGCACGTGGTGCGTGCCCAGCACGTTGACGTGCAACGCCCTGACCGGCTGTGACCACGACTCGCCAACATGCGCAATGCCGCCGCAGTGATAAATAACTGACGGTCGGAGCGCAGCGAGGGCGCGCGCGACGGCCGTGCGATCGAGCAAGTCGACCGATTCCCAGACGACCCGCGAATCGCCGGCGAGATGTGGTTCGCGGCGGCGAACGTGCGCCCACGCCGCAACCCGGCTCTCGTGTTCGAGAAGATGATCGACGAGATGGCTGCCGGCAAAACCGGTGGCGCCCGTGACCAGAGGAGGACCAGCCACGTTAGGCAGTCAGACGCGACCGCCGTACTGCGCGTCGTAGTAAGCGCGGAAGGCCGGGTCGTTCTCTTTGATCGGACGCCACCACCACTCGTTTTCGCGGTACCAGGCGACCGTGTCAGCGAGACCCGTCTCGAACGATATCTGCGGATGCCACCCAAGGCGTTCAAGTTTCGCGGTATCGAGTGAATAACGCCGATCATGGCCCGGCCGATCGGGCACACGCTGGATCAGCTCGTCGGTTCGGCCGGTCAAGGCCAGGATCCGCTTGGTCAGGTCGATGTTTCGAATGTGATTACCGCCGCCGACATTGTAGACCTCGCCTGGAGTTCCGTGTGCGATGAGCAGATCGACAGCGCGGCAATGATCGGTGACGTGCAGCCAGTCGCGTTCCTGCAGACCGTCGCCATAAAGCGGAACCGGGATGTTGTCGATGGCGTTGGTGATGAAGAGCGGAATCACTTTCTCGGGAAAGTGATACGGCCCGTAGTTGTTCGAAGCGCGGGTGATGACGACCGGCACGCTGTAGGTCGCCCAGTAGCTGTACGCGAGCCGATCCGCGGCAGCTTTACTCGCGGAGTAGGGATTGCGCGGGCGCAATTCGTCCGTCTCGCGGCTCGAACCCTCAGCGACGCTGCCATACACCTCGTCGGTCGAGATCTGCACGAAGCGCTGCAGCCGGGTGGCGTTGCGCGCGGCTTCGAGCAGGACGAACGTGCCGAACACGTCGGTCGTGATGAACTCGCCCGCACTCATGAGCGAGCGATCGACGTGCGTCTCCGCGGCAAAGTGCACCACGATGGCTGATGCGCTGACGAGCGGTGCGGCCGTGTTTGCGTCGGCAATGTCACCTTTGACAAACGTGTGCCGCGGGTGGTCGATGATGTCACGCAGGTTTTCGAGGCGCCCGGCATAGGTCAGCTTGTCGAGCGTTGTGATGTGCCAGTCGGAATGCGCGGCGAGGGCGTAGCGGACGAAGTTGGATCCGATGAAACCGGCGCCGCCCGTGACGAGTACCTGAAGCATTAGCGTCCCTGCTGTCCGCCGAACGCGCCGAACAGATTTGAAAACGTTCCCACGCCCGCGAGCGTGAACGACAGATTGAAGCGGTGATCCTGTGTGAGGCCACGTGCCACGAAACTGGCGCCATAGTTGTACGTCTGATACTCGGCGGCGATGCCGCAGCACTGCGAATTGTAATACGCGGTCAATCGCTGCTGCAGGAAGGAGTCCTGTTTCAGGTCGTAGTTGAAACTGTAAAAGCCGCCGATTCGGTTACCCATGCGACGCACGTTCGCGCTGGCGCCGAGAAAGTGTGACGCACCGTTCGGGTCGTTGAATCCAGGGAGATCCGGAATGTAACGCCGCCGGCTCCAGGTGACGGTGGTTTGCAGCCAGTCGCTGAAACTCGCCGTCCCATTCGCCGAGAACGTTCTGAATGCGTGGACAGTCGGATCGACTTCCGTTCGGAAATCTCCCTGGATGCGATCGGTCGGTGCCCCTCGTACAGCGAGGATCACAGGGCTGAAGTGTGTTGGCTGACTGATTCCGTAGCCGCTCGACTGCGTCCGGTCGTAGGTGGCCGCGTTCTCGTTGGTGTAGTAACTCTGCATCAGCACGATGCTGGCAATTTCGCGCGACGTCGTTTTCTTGGCGTAGAGCCGGTTGTTCACCGCGTAGGTGAATTGCGTCGTGCCGAGCACAGTGTCGACATAATCGAGCTGCACGATGTGGTTGAAGTTGCTGATGTCCGGGATGTAATGGATCGTGAGTGACGGCTCGATGACGTGTTTGAATTTTTCCGCATAGCCGCTGTTCGGTGTCCAGATGCGATTGAATACGGGACCGGTCAGGCGGGTCTGAAGATCGACATATGTCCGGCCAATCGGTTCCTCGATCTGCTGCTTGTTATCGTCCAGGCTTTCCGTCCAATAGGTCCCGCGCCACGCGACTACGGAGTTGACAGTGAAGAACTGCCATTTGGTGAAGGGAACACGAAGGGTTGGATTGATATCCATCCGCGTCAGCCCCTGATCCGACACCTTGACGTCGTCGTTCGTCGAACTTCGGACGAGCGTGGCGTATTCGCCGCCCAGGCCGAAATACACTGGTGATTTCCCGAGCGCGTGCTCGCCGCGCAGCACCGTAATGCGCGGCAGCGACCCGGTCGTCGTGAACGATGTCTCATCGCTGAAATAATCGTTCCGATCGGCTGTAACACCGATCGAGTACGCGCCCCACGCGCCGCTCAGATTGCCGCCGAGCCGGCGGCTCCGGTTGGTCGCTTGATAGAGATCCTGCTGGTAGCGTTGCTGCGTCGTAATGCTGGTGTAGTAGTTGGCATTTGCGCGGGCTTGAAACCTGTGCGGCAGCCGCTGCGCCATGTCTCCGTTGAGCGTGTAGCTGCGCGTGCCGGGAAACGATTGCGTCGATCCACCTGATCCCGTCCCGGTTGTCGCGTGCTCGTTGAGCAACGCGAGCTGTACTCGCCCCTGGGAACCCGGCGCGGTCACATAACGATATTCCCCACCGAGCTGCTGGCCGGTCTTCGAGAACCAGTCGTGTTCGATGGTTGCATCCTGGCTCCGATTGATCGCCCAGAAAAATTGATTCGTAATCGATTGTCCGCGAGCCGTTGTCGTGCCGTAGATCGGCATCAGAAATCCGGTCGCGCGGTTGTCCTCCTGAATCGGGTAATAGAAGGCCGGCAGATACATGAGTGGCACGTTCTTTACTTTGAAGACGGCACCCTTCAGAAAGGCATAGTCATCGAGGTGCAGCGTGATCGTGTCGGACTGTAGTTCCCATCGCGGTGTCGGTTGCACGCAGGTTGTAAATCCGCCGTGCACGATGCGATAGACCTTAGGGCCGATCTTCTGAAGCTCTTCGCCCCAGAACAACGCATCGGGTTCCTGCGTTCCGAAGATGCCTGGCTCCGGTTTCTGCGTGAGAACCGCGGTGCCGTTTGCAACATAGAACGTACCGGTCCGCGTCTTGGTGTAGTAGACCATCCGTTCCGCGTTGATCTTGTTGCCGCCCGAAATGTAAACAACATTGCCTTCAGCGGTGACGCGTCCTTCCTTCTGGAAAAGCTCCATGTGCCTGGCAAAGAACTGGAGGTCGTCGCAATCGATCTGCACCGGCTGGTCGTCGGTTCCCTCCATGACGTAATGTTCCTCCTCCGGGCGAGTGACGCTCATGTTTTGGGTCTTGGAGACTTTGCAGCCGGCAATCTGTGTCTGCGCGCGGGCGACCGACGGCGCCGCGACCCACGTGAGCGTTGTGCAGACGATCAGGATGAGAAGGATGCGACGCATGAAGTGAACGGACGCGGTTCGAGGCCGGGAGTTAGCGAAGAATATCACGCAGGGGACCGATCAAGAAGATGGAGCCAGCTGCGACAACGGGGATGCGATAGGCGATCGCCCGCTGCACGGCGAGCTGCATGTCGGGAATAACCTCGACCACGGGGGCGTATCGACGGGCCACATCCGCCAACTCATCGGCAGGCAGTGCGCGAGGCGACGGTGCCGTCGTGCAGATCACCCGTTCGCACAGGTGCGCGAGTGTCGCGAGCATTCCACTCACATCTTTATCGCGCATGGCCCCGAACAGCATCGTGACTTTGGACCACCCGATATCCTGCAGATGAGACGCAAGCGCGCGGGCGCCGGCCGGGTTATGCGCGACATCGAGCAGGATATCCACACCATCGCGCAGGAAGTGCTCGAGCCGCGCCGGCCAGTACGCTTCCGTCAGTCCCGTTCGCATCGCGGCATCCGGGAGGAGAAATCCACGTTCACTGACTTCATTCAACACGGCGACCGCGACTGCTGCGTTCTCGCGTTGATGTCTGCCGGCGAGCGACAATCGGACCGCCTCGAGCGACCGCGTTCCGACGCGGACGTCAAGCGTCTCACCGTCATCGCGGGGGTCTATTTGCACCACGTCTGATACACGTGTCAGTGGCGCGTGCTGCAATTCACAAACTTCGCGGATGACACGCCCCGCGGCTGCGGGCACGCGACCGCACACCATCGGAATACCAGGCTTTGCCACGCCCGCCTTTTCGCGCGCAATGGATTCGAGCGTGCTGCCGAGTTGTGCCTGGTGATCGAAATCGATCGAGGTAATCGCCGTGGTGATTGGCGTGACGACGTTGGTCGCATCGAGGCGGCCGCCAAGACCAACTTCGAGGACAGCGATCTCAACGGCCGCTCTGCGAAACACTTCGAAGGCTGCGGCCGTCGTGCATTCGAAAAAAGTCGGGAGCGACTCGAGCTTGCCGCTCTTCACCAGCGATTCCACGGTGGACTGCACCGACCCGACGACATCGCGGAGAACGGCAGTTTCGACCTCGCGCCCGTCAATGACGAATCGCTCCTCCAGACGCACCAGATGCGGAGAGGTGTAACGGGCGGTTCGGTGACCTGCCGCTCGCAGAGCAGTCTCCACCATCACGGTGACCGACCCTTTGCCGTTGGTCCCGGCAATCACGATGGATTTGAATGTCTGCTCGGGATGGCCAAGCGCCGCGCACAGCGTCGCGATATTCTCCAGCCCGAACTTCATGCCGAGCCGTTCGAGGCTGAAAAGAAAATCTAAGGAATCCAAAACGTCGTCAGGACTCAGGCGGCGATTCGAGGAGCGGCCGTCGCGGACGGCAGCATCCGAACTTGAGCAGCCGTACCACCACATCTTTCAGCTCACGGCGATCGACCACCATGTCGAGCATGCCATGCTCCAGCAGGAACTCGCTCCGTTGAAATCCGTCGGGCAGTTTCTGGCGGATGGTTTGCTCGATGACCCGCGGGCCGGCGAATCCAATGAGCGCTTTCGGTTCAGCGATATTGACGTCACCGAGCATGGCGAAACTCGCGGTGACGCCGCCGGTCGTCGGATCGGTCAGGATCGAGATGTATGGCACCCGCGCGCGATCCAGGCGCGCGAGCGCGGCGCTGATTTTCGCCATCTGCATCAGCGACAGCGCACCTTCCATCATCCGCGCTCCGCCCGAACACGACACGACAATGATCGGCCGGTGACGAATCGTCGCGCGTTCGATCGCGCGTGTGATCTTTTCTCCGACCACGACTCCCATGCTGCCGCCGATGAAGCCATACTCCATCGCGGCGATCTCGCAGTCCATGCCGCCGACGCGGCCGGTCGCAGACAGCACGGCATCGCGAAGGCCAGTTGCCTGGGTGCTCGCCTCGAGACGCTGGCGGTACGGCTTCGTGTCGGTGAATTGCAGCGGGTCGGTCGACATCAAACCGGGATCGTGTTCTTCCCATCCGTCATCGAACAGGCTGCGAAGGCGATCGGTTGCGTTCAGGCGAAAATGGTGTGCGCACTTCGTGCAGACGCTGAGACTGGCGGCGAGATCCTTGTTGTAGATGATCTGGGCGCACGAAGGACATTTGACCCACAGCCCCTCGGGGACGCGGCTCTTGTCCCCGGCACCCTCTATCGGTTTACGAACTTTCTTAAACCAGGCCATTCAGGTGAGCATAGCATTGCTGATTGTCGATTTCTGATTGCTGAATTAGCGCGGTCTAAAGACCGCGCTCTACAACATCGATTCGATATCCGAGTGTAGGGCGGGGTCTTTAGACCCCGCGACAATCAGCATTCAGCAATCAGCAATTTCAGTTTACTTGCGTGGCACGTAATATCTGGTGCCGCGTCCCATCGATCGTAGCTGCCGTTCGAGATCGGCCATCGCATCTTCCCCCCAGGTCAGATCGAACTGCGACGTCTCCACGACGAGAAGCGGTGTCGAGTTGTAGTGAAAGAAGAAGTGGTTGTACGCCTCGTTCAATTCACGAACATACTCGTCGTCAAGCGCCGGCAAGTCCGGGTTGGCGCGCTCGCGTTCGCGAAGACGACGGCGCAGGACGTCCGTGGGAGTCTGCAGGAAGATGACGAGATCCGGCGTCGGCACATCCTGTGCCAGCAGCTCGAACAGCCGCTGATAGATGAACAGTTCGTTGTCATCGAGATTCAGATACGCATAAATCTTGTCTCGATCGAACAGGTAATCGGAGACCGTCAGCTGGCTGAACAGATCGCTCTGTCGCAGCGCCGTCTGCTGCCGGTGGCGCGAGAGCGTGAAGAAGAGTTGCGACTGAAACGCCGCGCCGGGACGGTCACTGTAGAAATCGGCGAGAAATGGATTCTCGGTTTCGTCCAGCACGACGGTGGCGTCGAGACGCGCACCGAGGCGATCGGCGAGCAGCGACTTTCCGACGCCTGCCGGCCCTTCGATGGCGATGTATCGAAAGTTGAGGGTTGAGCTCACGCGTGTCGCGAGGCCGTCGGCCGCCCGCGTGAGGCGAAGTATAGCGAATCGCCGCGAGCGATTGCGATAGCATTGTCGCGTGCGAATCGAGCGGATCGAGCTCGCCCTCCTGCGACTGCCGCTCGTCCGCTTTTTCGAGACGAGTTTTGGGCGCATTGACGATCGCGCGTTCGTGCTCGTCACCGTCGAGGACGATGGCGCGGTCGGCATCGGCGAGTGCGTCGCGGATGAACGGCCGTTCTACAGTTCCGAGACGACGCGCACCGCGTGGCACATCATCGCCGACTTTCTGGCGCCACTGGTGCTCGACCGGACGTTCACCGACCCTCGCGAGGTCTTCGACTCGTTCGCGCCCGTTCGTGGTCACCACATGGCGAAGGCCGCAATCGAGATGGCTGTGTGGGATCTGTTCGCGCGGCAGCAGAACCAATCGCTGGCCGACGTCCTCGGCGGCACGAAGGCGACGATCGCGAGCGGGATCGCGTCCGGGGTGTCGATCGGCATCCAGGATTCGCTCGAGGGCCTCGCGGCTCGCGTCGAGGCTGAACTCGCGGCCGGTTATCGCCGGATCAAGATCAAGATCAAACCGGGGTGGGACGTCGAGCCGGTACGACTGTTACGTGAGCGGTTCGGGCGCGTGCCTCTCATGGTCGACGCCAATGCGGCATACACACTGAAAGATGCCGCGCACCTTGCCCGGCTCGACGCATTCGACCTGATGATGATCGAACAGCCGCTGGACTACGACGACCTTCGCGATCATGCGAAGCTGCAGTCGGGCATGAGCACGGCCATCTGCCTGGACGAGTCGCTCGAAACGCCACGGCTCGCCGAAGAGGCCCTGAATCTGGGTGCCTGCCGGATCATCAATATCAAGCCGGGACGTGTCGGCGGACACATGCAGTCCATTCGCATGCACGATATCGCCGTTGCTCACGGCGTCCCGGTCTGGCATGGGGGCATGCTGGAAAGCGGAATCGGCCGGGCGCACAATATCCATCTGTCGACCCTGCCGGGCTTCACGCTTCCGGGTGACGTCGCGGCGAGCCGGCGCTATTTCGCGCCCGATTTAATCGATCCGGAGATCATCGTCCGTCCCGACGGCACGATTGCGGTGCCGACCGGTCCGGGCATCGGCGTCAACATCGTCAACGATCGCGTCGCGCGTGCGTCAATCGAGCGCTTGGAGCTTCGACGTCACTGACCTCATGACACATCCACTTACGCTGGCTCACGTTCGCGTCTCTGTTCTTGGATTGGGTCTTGTGGCTGCGGGTTGCGCAAGTGCGCCGCCGGCCGTCACGGCGCCACCCCCAGGCCTCGCACTCGAAAAGAAAATCGCGTGGGTCCTGCAGCTCGAGGATCGCCGGATCCTCCGACTCGAGACCCCGCCGGCGCCTGCGGTTGCGGAAACGCCGCGGGTCAAAGGCCGCGCGCGCGTCCCACCCACGCCACCCGCTCCGCCGGCCACTCCAGACCTGACGGTGCTCCTGCGCGATTCCGAAGCCAGAGTTCGCCGTCGCGCCGCCCTCGCAATGGGCCGCGTCGGCCTTGCCGCGGGCGTCCAACCGCTTGTCGCGGCATTGTCTGACACCGATCAAGATGTGCGCGAGATGGCTGCGTTCGCGCTCGGGCTGATCGGTGATAACAGCGCGACGGCGCCACTGCTGAAAGCGCTCGCCGATTCGTCGCCGATCGTTCGTGGACGGGCGGCCGAGGCGCTGGGGCAGATCAACGCCAAAGACAAGGAGAGAGTGGACGCGGCAGCGCGTCGCGATGCGGGGGACGCGATTGGACGGATGGTTGCCGAGTACGCGCGCTCGCCAGCCATTTCGCTGCTCCAGGGAGACGATGAGACGTGGCCGGCGGCGCCCGAGGCCGAAGCATTCCGCCTGGGAATCTATGCGCTGGTTCGACTCGGCACCTACGAGCCTCTTGCCTCCGCCGTGCTCGATTCCAGTGGTTCGCGTGTGACGACGTGGTGGCCGGTTGCGTATGCCCTGGGACGCATCGAGGACAGGCGGGCTGCCCCGCCCCTGTTGAAGATGCTCAACGGGCCGGGCAAGTATTCGGCGGGGTTCGCTGCGCGCGGACTTGGCGTGCTGAAGGACACATCCGCCGTCACTGCGTTGATTGGTCTCCTCCAAACCGCAAGCACACCGATGGAAGTCGTGGTATCCGCCGTGCGAGCGCTTGCGACAATTGGCGACCCGCGCGCGATCCTGGCCATCGTGAAACTTTCGTCCGAAACCACAGATCCGAATGTCAGGCTGGAGGCGGTTACTGCGCTCGGCACGCTGAAAGCCGCTGAAGGACTGCCGGTGGTCCAGGATTCTGTGACTGATTCGTGGCCAACGATGCGCGCGGCGGCGCTTCGAGCCGCCGCCTCGATCGACATCGACAACTTTCTCCTCGTCCTTTCGGGTATGGAACCGGATCGCGACTGGACCGTTCGTGCGGCGCTTGCCGACGTCCTTGGAACGCTAGGGCCACAGGCAATCGAGCGAACGCGTTCAATGTTGCGCGACGAGGATCGCCGCGTCGTGCCCTCCGTCCTCAATGCCCTCCTGCATCTCAAGGCTCCCGACGCCGGGGCGATCGCGATCGCGCAGTTGAAAGAGCCGGACTATGTCGTGCGGGCGACCGCGGCGCGGCTCATTGGCGAATTGAAACCGGCGGGAGGGGTCGAGGCGCTTCAGGAGGCTTGGAAGCTTGCCGGGGGCGATGCGGCAATTGATGCACGCGCGGCGATCCTTTCCGCGCTGACGCAATACGGCGCGGACGCGGCCATGCCGGTATTGAAGGAAGCGGTCGACGACAAGGACTGGGCGGTACGCATCCATGTCGTCACGCTCCTGGCGAAGCTCGATCCGTCGGGCGAATACCAGAACGCCATCCGTCCGGCACCCGGTCAGCCGCCGTCGCCGTATGACAATGCCGATCTGGTTGGACCGGCGTACTCACCACATGTCTTCATTGAAACCGCGAAGGGGACCATCGAGTTTGAACTGGCGGTTCTTGACGCGCCTCAGACGTCGTGGAGTTTCATGACGCTTGCACGCAAGGGCTTTTTCAATGGACTCCAGATTCACCGCGTGGTTTCAAACTTCGTCGTTCAGGATGGCGACCCGCGCGGTGATGGGGAAGGTGGGCCCGGCTACACCATCCGCGACGAATTGAACGAACGTCCGTACCTCCGCGGAACCGTGGGCATGGCGCTTTCGGGGAAGGACACCGGCGGCAGCCAATTCTTCATTACTCACTCACCGCAACCGCATCTCGACGCGCGATACACGGCGTTTGGCCGAGTGGTCAACGGCATGGACATCGTCGATCGAATCCAGCAGGGAGATACGATTCAACGGATTCGTGTGTGGGATGGAAAGACGATGCAGTAGTGAATTCGGTCGGGATCCGTTGTGCGGGATCCGGGATCCGAGTGTGAACTGGAAACTGGAAACTGGAAACTGATATGAAACCAAAAAGGGGGCGACCGTCGCCCCCTTTTTAGCGGGTGAGGCAGCTTAGCGTTTCTTGCCGCCCTTCTTCTTCCCGCCAGTCTTCTTCGCCATTGCGCTTATCCCCCCCTTCACTCGTGGGATCCGATCGCGAGGGCCTGTCTCCGTCGTAGCAGCGCCGCTGCCTCCCGGCACGTCGGCCTGCGGCTGCCGGTGCCCATCGCCTCGTTGCTCACTTCCGCGATCGCGGAAGGTCTTGCATCTGTCAAAAAAATTGGGGGTGTCAGCATGCGACACCCCCGCTAGTCAGGCGAGCGCTTAGCGCTTCTTTCCGCCCTTTTTCTTTCCGCCCTTTGCGGCTTTCTTCGCCATTATTCCTCCTTGGAACTTGGCAGCTCAGCTTATTTAGTGCGTCCTGACCGTTACAACAGGTGGGCTGAGCCGTCCACCCTCATACAAGATGTAGATTATGGATGAGAAAATTTAAGTGTCAAGCACAAAGTGCACGAATTGTCAAAAAACCGCACACCAAATTTGTCGGCCGGACTCACTGATGACGGTAGGTTGATTGCAGATCGCGGATTGATGATCGCCGATTGTTGATCGAACGATTGACGATTGAGATTGTCGACTGATGATTGACGCTCAATCCCCAACCGGCGATCTCGATCCGCCATCGGCAATCGAAAAATCCGCACTCGCCGGTCCGCAATCCGCAATCGACATGCAGCACTACCGCTCGAGACGTGTGAGCGCGCGTGTTGCCGCAGCGCGAGTGTCAGCACTCGCGCCGAAGAGCGTCGTCGCGGTGTGATAGTAGGAGATCGCTTCCGCACGACGACCGAGCCGTTCGAGTACCCGCGCGGCTTCGAGGTAGGCATTCCCGAGGATGGGTGGCGGGCACGTGTGCGCGCCTCGGATCGAGTGTTCGAACTGCGTCAGCGCTTCCGCATCGTCCTTTCTCGCCTGCTGCACGCGCCCGTAGCGATATCGGGCGACGGGATCCGAGCCGTTGAGCGCCAACGACGACATGAGAGCATTCGTCGCGCCCTGGATGTCATTGTGCTCCAGGCGGCGCAGTCCTTCCAGCGAGAGACGGTAGGCTTCGGCGTGTTTTGAGTCGGGTGCCTTGCGAAGGCGCTCAGCGCTGAGGCTTCTGACATTGTTCGGATCGGGCGAGACGGCCGATGCGGTCGCCGCGCGATACGCATCAACGGCCGAGGCCCTCGCCCCGATTCGGTCATATGCCTCACCAAGCCTGAGATACGCCAGCGACAGTGATCCGTAAGGAGCCGGAGAGTGAAGAGCGATCACGGCCTGCAACATCTCGATCGCGTCGTCGGTCTGATGCAGAGCCTCGAGCTGTTTCGCGATTCCGAGACGTGCCTGGACCTCGCTCAGCACGGGCGCATTGGCTCTCTGCTCGCGCGCGGCGGCCAGAAGCGACTGCCAGGTCGCCAGACTTGCCGTGATGTCGTGCTGATAGACGTCCTGGATCTCGGCAATTTGCACGAGGAAAAGCGGATTGGCCGGATATTTCTCATGCAGCGACTGCAGGAGCTGAAGGGCGCGTGGTGTCTGCCGCTCGTACCACAAATAGATGACGTGGAGTTGGTAATCTGCTTCCCCTTGGAGCAGTTTGCCGCGCGTGCGCGCGCGAAGCATTTGATCTAATCCCTCGCGCCGATCCCCACCGGGCAACAACAGGAGAAAGCGGAGAAACTTCGCGGCCGCCGGTGCCACGTCGGCGTAGTACTTGTACATGCCGACGCCGAAGTAGGCGTCCTCGAGCGTCGGATCGAGTTCAATCGCGCGTTCGAGCGCCAGCTTGATGCTCTTGCCATCACGCGCGGCGGATAGTTTTTCATTGCGCAGCACCCGCCACTGCACCCGCGCCGCATACGCTCCGCCTTTGTAGAACCACGCCTCGGCATCATCTGGAGCGCGATCGGTCCAGGCGTCGGTAGTGTCGATGGCCCGCTCGACGGCGGTGGAGAACTCGTCGTCGAGCTCACGGCTTTCGGGGTCAAGAAGGATCTTCCACCAGATCGCGGTGGCGTTCAGCACGTCGCAGGCTTCGGGAGGCGCCGGACCGCAGGCGCGCCGGAGCTCGGCGTCTGCCTGATCGAATCGCGCTTCTAGAATGAAGTCGTAGGCGCGCGCAAGACCGTCGACCCCGCGGATTGAACGCGCGGGACGTGCGCCCAGCACTGCCGTCGCTCCAACGAGCATCAGCAGGACGACGGCGCAGTGTCTGGCTGCGCTCATGTAACGCTGGTTCGGAGCTGCTGCTTTTCCCCGTGGCGCTCGAGTGCCAGCGCCACAAGTCGATCGAGCAGCGCGGAGTACTTCACGCCAGAGGCATCCCAGAGCTTCGAATACATGCTGATCGTGGTGAACCCGGGGATCGTGTTCACTTCGTTGACGAAAATCTTCTCGGGACTCAGCAGGAAGTCCACGCGTGCCATGCCGGCACAATCAATTGCTTTGAACGCGAGGATCGAGAGCCGTTGTATCTCGGCGGCGGTTTTCGGACCGACATTCGCCGGGATGATCACTTTCGATCCGTCGTCCAGGTATTTTGCTTCGTAGTCGTAGAACTCACGCGACGGAATGACTTCGCCCGCCACCGAGGCTTCCGGATTGTCGTTGCCCAGCACTGCGCATTCAATCTCGCGCGCCTGCGGGACCGCGGCTTCAACGACGATCTTGCGATCGAATCCGCCGGCGAGATCCATTGCATCTATCAATTCCGGCCGGACCTTGGCCTTTGAGATGCCGACGCTGGATCCCAGGTTGGCGGGTTTGACGAACATCGGATAACCGAGGGCCTTCTCGAGGTCTGCAGCAATCGTGTCCCGGTTGTTCTGCCAATCATGCCGCAGGACGGCGCGGTACGGGCAGATCGGCAGACCGGCCGCCGCGAATACGACCTTCATCACCGCTTTGTCCATGCCGACGGCGGATGCGAGGACGCCCGCGCCTACGTAGGGCACGTTGGCAAGTTCGAGCAGTCCCTGAATGGTGCCGTCTTCGCCGTAAGGGCCGTGCAGGACAGGGAAGATGACGTCGAGGTTGAGGCCGGTGACAACCGCGCCTCCTTCGTCCTCGCGCGACGATCGACGATCGATCGACAGGATCGTCTCCTCACTTGGCCGCGCCATCAGGTGCACTTCGCGACTGCTGCGGCTTGGCCGCGCCGCTTCGAGCCGCGCCTGCTCGATGACATCGGCGGCCGACATTGTCGCCGGCGGCCGGTCGGCAAGTGCCCACCGGCCGTCCTTCTCGATGCGGATGGCGATGGGCTCGTAGCGCGTCCGATCGAGATTGGCGAACACCGCGGCGGCCGACGCCAGCGATACCTCATGCTCTCCAGACCGGCCACCGTACAGGACACCTACGCGAAGTCGTTTCACGTGAGAAGCATACAAAGGGAAAAGGGAAAAGGGAAAAGGGAAAGCGCCTGCGGCTATGCTTGCACTTGGTGACTAGCGAGTTTCAATTCCGCATTCTCAGCCGCGACGGTGCGGCGAGGCGCGGAGAAATGATCACGCAGCATGGCGTCGTACAGACCCCGGCATTCATGCCAGTCGGTACGCGCGGCGCGGTCAAGGCCGTCACCGCACGTCATCTCGAGGATCTCGGGGCCGAGATCATTCTGGGGAATACGTATCACCTTTACTTGAAGCCTGGCGATGGTCTGATCGCGCGGTGCGGCGGCCTTCACAAGTTCATCGGGTGGAATCGTCCGATCCTGACCGACAGCGGCGGCTATCAGGTGTTCAGTCTGGCAGCGATGCGCCGCATTAACGACGAAGGCGCAACGTTCCGATCTCATCTCGACGGCTCCCTCCATCTGCTGACACCAGAACGAGCCGTCGACATCCAGGCGCAACTCGGGTCCGACATTGCGATGGTGCTCGACGAGTGTGTCGAAACGATACCGCCATCAAATGGCGGCTGCTCGGTGGCACGCATTGCGATGGAGCGATCGGCTGCGTGGGCGCACCGTGCGCGACGACGACAACTGCAGTTGCGGCAGGATCCGGGATCCGCGCCCGACGTCATCATCACGAATTTGGGTCAGGCGCAGTTTGGGATCATTCAGGGTGGAACCGATCCTGGCCTGCGTACCGAGAGCGTCCAGAAAACGCTCGAGATTGGCTTCGAGGCGTATGCAATTGGCGGTCTCAGCGTGGGTGAGCCTGTTGATGTCATGTACGACGTCGTCGCCCATACCGCGCCGCTTCTGCCTGACGATCGGCCCCGCTATTTGATGGGCACAGGAATGCCAGACGACCTGATCGAGTGTGTCGCAAGAGGCATCGACCTCTTTGATTGCGTGCTGCCGACCCGGAACGCTCGAAATGGCCAGTTGCTGACCAGCCGCGGGCCGATGGCGATCAAGAATGCGCGCTACGCCGAAGACATGTCGCCTCCCGACCCGGACTGCGCGTGCTACACGTGCCGGCACTTCTCGCGAGCGTATCTCCGCCATCTTTTTATCGTCGGTGAAATGACCGCGGCTACCCTCAACTCATTGCATAATCTCCACTTTTACCTTGACACGATGCGGAGGATTAGGGAGGCTATAGTGTTCGGCTCGTTTGAAAAACTCCGCCGCGAGTTCCATCAAACCTTCTCCCGCCGACCTCAAATTTGAAATGGGATTCGACGCAGGAGCTGTTCCTTTATTAATGGCAATGTCTGGTGCCGGCCCGCAGGGTGGGCTCGGGGCGATATTCCCGTTTGTTCTCATATTGGGCATTTTCTACGTGATGATCCTGATGCCGATGCAGAAACGGCAGAAGAAGGTGCAGGAATTCCAGGGCGCGTTGAAGGTGGGGGACAAAATCATCACGACCGGTGGTATCTATGGCCAGATCACGCGCGTCAACGACAAGTCGGTCCAGCTGCAGGTCGCTGATAAGGTGCGGATCGAAGTGGCCAAAGCGTCCGTCGGCGGGTACCAAGGGCAGGAGCCGGTTGTTTCTGAAACAAATAGCTAAGACGTGAACGATCGATTCGGATCCCGGACACCAGATCCCGGACCACGCGATAGCACGGATTAACCCGAGCCACGGAAGAACACGGATTAACACGGAAAATGAAGAAGAACATTCGCTGGAAACTCCTCACGAGCCTCGCGGTCTTCCTGATCTTCTTTGCGGTTGGTGTCTATCCAATCCTTGCGCAGCGCTATCACATGCCGCTGCCAGCGAGGCTGGCGGCGAAGCAGTTGAAGCTCGGCCTCGACCTCAAGGGCGGTGTGCAGCTGGTTCTGCGGGTCCAGACCGATGAAGCGCTCAAGATCCATACGACGACGACGAGCGAGCAGTTGCGCGAGTCATTGAAGACAGCAGGCATAACCGTCACGTCGATTTCGGTGACGTCGCCGACGGTTTTCCGCGTCGAGGGCGTGCCCGCGGACAAGGACGCCCAGTTCACACGACTCGCCGACGATCAGACGACGACGGAGTACGAGCGGAACTCTGGAGCGGGCGGGGCCTACGACTTCACGATGCGACCGAACGTCGCCGTGACGATGCGCGAGCAGGCCGTCACGCAGGCGCGGGAAACCATCGATCGGCGCGTCAACGAGCTTGGTGTGACCGAGCCGATCATTTCGCTATATGGCCAGTCGAACGACGAGATCCTGGTGCAGTTGCCTGGTGTAACGGATGTCGCACGCGCGAAGGAAATCATCCGCAACACGGCGATTCTCGAGTTGAAGATTGTCGAAGCCGGTCCCGCGGGTTCGCAGGAGCAGCTGCTTCAAACCTACAACGGCAAGGTGCCGAACGACATGGAGGTGATCCAGGGATCGGCGGCATCGGGCGACTCCAGTTTCTACCTCGTGCGGAAGGCGGCAGCCGTCACCGGCACTGATCTTCGGAACGCGCGACCGACGATCGACGAGAATAATCGACCGGCCGTTGGTTTCTCTCTGACCAACGAAGGCGCGCGCAAGTTCGGCAAAGCGACGGGCGAGAACATCGGACGGCTGCTGGCGATCGTCCTCGACCACCGCGTGACATCGGCGGCGCGCATTGAAACCAAGATCAATGACGAAGGCCGGATCACCGGATCGTTCACGTCGCAGCAAGTCGCCGACATGTCGCTGATCCTGCGCACCGGCGCGCTGCCCGCGAGCCTGACGTATCTGCAGGAGCACGTCGTCGGTCCGACGCTCGGTGCCGACTCGATCCGATCGGGCGTCACGGCGTCGCTTGTCGGTCTCCTGCTCGTCGTCGGCTTCATGCTCGTCTACTACAAGTTGTCGGGCGTCAACGCGGTGGTGGCGTTGATTTTCAACCTCGTGATCCTGCTCGGCCTCATGGCTTACATCGACGCGACGATGACGCTGCCCGGCATTGCCGGCTTCGTCTTGACGATGGGAATCGGTGTCGACTCGAACGTGCTCATCTTCGAACGCATCAAAGAGGAGCTCGAGGCACAGCGAGGTGTGCGTCAGGCGATCAACGCGGGATTCTCGCGCGTGTTTCTGACCCTGCTCGATACGCATATCGCCTCGCTGATTTCGGCAGCGTTCCTGTTTCAGTTCGGCACCGGGCCGATCCGCGGATTTGCGATGACGCTGGTCATCGGCCTGATCTCGAATCTGTTCACCTCCACGTTCGTGTCGAAAACGCTCTTCGAAGCGGTGCTTGGCCATCGGCAGACCGCAACGCTCAGTATCTAAGCCACGGAAGAACACGGAAGAACACGGAATCATGCAGATCTTCAAGACTCCTCATTTCGATTTCCTTCGCTGGCGGTGGGTCGCGATCGGCCTGTCGTGGGCGATCATCATCGCCGGCCTCGTCGTCATCAAGACGAAGGGGCTCCCACTCGGCGTCGAATTCTCGGGCGGCACGATCGTGATCGTCGAGTTCGATCAGCAACCGCCCGACTCGTCGGTGTTGCGAAATGCCCTCGAGCGCGCGATGCCTGGCGAGGGACAGAACGCGATCATTCAGCGATACGGGCCAGAGTCGGCGCGTCAGTACATGATTCGCGTTCCGGACGTGGGCGTGGAGTCGGGCGCTGGTCTGAGCGAGAAGGCCGACAAGATCACTGCCGCCCTGAAGGCCGGCAACATTGGGTCGTTCAAGCCAGCGGGCACTGAGATCGTCGGTCCCGCGGTAGGGAAGGATCTGCGATCGAAGGGCCAATGGGCTATGGTGCTGTCGCTCGTTGGGATCCTTCTCTACATCGCGTTCCGCTTTCAGTTCAGTTTTGCCGTCGGCGCCGTCGTCGCAACTGTGCACGATCTGCTCGTCACGTTCGCCTTCCTGGCGTTCTTCCGCTACGACCTGTCGTTGAACGTCATCGCGGCGATCCTGACGGTGACCGGTTACTCCACCAACGACACGATCGTCATCTTCGATCGCGTTCGTGAAAACATCCGCAGCATGCGGCGCGACAACCTGTATGACGTCGTCAACAGAGCGGTCAATCAGACGCTGGGACGTACGGTGATCACTGCCGGCACGGCGCTTCTCAGCGCGATCGCGCTATTCCTCTTTGGAGGTGAAGTCCTCCATGGCTTTGCCTTCACCATGATCGTCGGCATCATCACCGGCACATATTCGAGCGTGTTCATCGCGGCGGCGATTGCGGTCATCTGGCGGGGTCGGGTCAAGAGCCCGGGGAAGATGGCCGCCACCGCAGCGGCCGCGTCAGCGCCACCACCGAAGACGCGCAAGCCGGGCCGACGTCGTGCGTCGTAACGCAGCGCGCCGTTTGTGATACTGCTCGTTGCAGCACTGCTTGGAGTGATTCAGGGACTGACCGAGTTCCTGCCAGTCTCGTCGACCGCGCATCTGCTGATCGGCGCGCGCCTGCTTGGATTCGACGATCCCGGCGGTGTGTTCACGGTGATGATTCAGCTTGGATCGATCCTCGCGGTGATGTGGCTGTACCGAACGAAGATCATTCACATCGTGACCCGGCTGGGATCGGACGCCGATGCCCGGCACTTCGCGTTGATGATTCTCATTGCGTTCGTCCCGGCCGTCGTCGCGGGCGCACTGCTGGCTGACTACGTGACGACCGTCCTGTACGAAAGCCCGAAGGTGTTCGCAACCACGTTCATTCTTGGCGGAATCGTGATGTTGCTCGTTGAGCGGTATCGGCCGGCGCCCACGGTGCTCGATGCCGACCGAACTCCGCTTGCGCGCGCACTCGGGATCGGGGCCTGCCAGGTGCTCGCGATGGTGCCGGGCGTTTCGCGCTCGGGCGCGACGATCGTCGGCGGCATGCTGATGGGACTCGATCGGCCGGCGGCGGCAGAGTTCTCGTTCTTCCTGGCGATGCCGACGATGATGGCGGCCTTCGCGCACAGTCTGTTGAAGGTGCGGCACCATCTCTCGCCGGATCGCGCCGCCGAGATCGGCGTCGGGTTCGTCCTGGCGTTTGTCGCATCGCTGCTCGTCGTGCGGCCGTTTCTCGCGTTCGTCCGGCGCCGCGGGTTCGCGCCGTTTGCCTGGTACCGCCTCGCCCTCGGGCTGGCGCTGATCGTCGCGATTGCCGCACGCTGGTTGTAGTAGTTCGACCGATGCAGTGGCTTCGCCGAAGTTTCATCACCGGCTTTTTCGTCACGGTGCCACTCGCGATCAGCATTGCGGCATTCATCTGGATTTTCCGTCTGATCGACGGCTTCGTCGGGCCGTTCTACGACGCGTGGCTGCAGCGGATGCCGCGGCTCGGCGTGACGCATATTCCAGGCCTGGGAATTCTCACCACTGCGCTTTTTGTGCTGCTGGTGGGTGCCTTTGCCACCAACGTCATCGGCAGACGACTGCTTCAGCGAACGGAAGGCTATTTGCTCCGGGTCCCGATCTTTCGCACGATCTACGCACCGGTGAAACAACTCGTCGTCGCGTTCTCGCCAGACAACGAGTACGGTTTCAAACGCGTGGTCCTCGTCGAAGATTCGGCTCGCGGGTTCGTGCTTGGTTTTCTCACGAAAGAATTCACCGTCGATCGCGGCCAGGGACCCGAAGCGATGCTGGCAGTGTACGTCCCCACGAACCATCTCTATCTCGGGGACGTGATCATCTGCACGCGCGATAAGGCGTCGTTTCCCGACGTCACGGTGGAGCAAGGCATTCGGATTTTTCTTACCGGTGGCATGGCACTTTCAAGCCGGCTGAGAGCGAGGCGTGGCGACGATCGGGTCGGCGATTTTCGCGTGTAATGGCGTCGATCGCGCAGCCGATTTGTGCGTGTAATCTCCCGCGATAGCGACAAAAGTCGCCGCCAACACTGCTTGAATTAACTGCTCCACTTTGAGTACGATTCGAAACTTTTGAGTGCCGGCCGCAGTCGCTGACATGACCGAGTGCTGCGGCCGAGGCAAGGACTGCGAAGGAGTGCAATGTCCGATACGTTCTGTCGACGCGGGGTGCGAGCTGGAATTTTAGCGGCCATCGTGTTCATGGTCGCCGCAACGACGGCTCCTGCTGCGCTGGCGCAGGCGCCGGCCGCGACCACCGCTCAACAAGAGGCGCATCGCGGTGGTGGCGAAGCCAACCTCGTGCTTCCCGATCTCGGTGCCGTCAGCTTTCAAGGCGTGAACAGCCGAACGCTGCTGATGGCGGGACTCGGGGTATGCGTGCTTGGTCTCGTCTTCGGGCTGGTGATCTTCAATCAGCTGAAGAACCTGCCGGTGCATCGATCGATGCTCGAAATCTCCGAGCTCATCTACGAGACGTGCAAGACGTATCTCATCACGCAGGGTAAGTTCATTCTCATCCTCGAAGTGTTCATCGGCATCATCATGCTGTTCTACTTCGGGTTGCTGCAGCATTTCGCGCCGATCAAAGTCGCCATCATTCTTCTGTTCAGCCTGATCGGTATCGGCGGCAGCTACGGCGTCGCCTGGTTCGGCATCCGGGTGAACACATTCGCGAACTCACGCGCGGCGTTCGCGGGTCTTCGCGGGCTGCCGTATCCCATACATGCGATCCCGCTCAGCGCCGGCATGAGCATCGGGATGCTGCTCATCAGCGTCGAGCTGTTCATCATGCTGTGCATCCTGTTGTTCATTCCCGGCGATTATGCGGGCTCATGCTTCATCGGCTTCGCCATCGGCGAGTCGCTTGGCGCGGCAGCGCTCCGCATTGCCGGCGGCATCTTCACGAAGATCGCCGACATCGGCGCCGACCTGATGAAGATTGTGTTCAACATCAAGGAAGACGATGCGCGCAATCCCGGCGTCATTGCCGACTGCACGGGAGACAACGCGGGGGATTCCGTCGGTCCGAGTGCGGACGGGTTCGAGACCTACGGCGTCACCGGCGTCGCGCTGATCTCGTTCATTCTCGTCGCGGTGACCGATCCGGCGGTCCAGGTTCAGCTGCTCGTCTGGATTTTCGTGATGCGGGTCATGATGATCATCGCGAGCGGCGTTTCCTACCTGCTCAACGCGGCATGGGCGAAAGGCAAATATGCGACCGCGTCGACGATGAACTTCGAGGCGCCGTTGACGACCCTCGTGTGGTTGACCTCATTCGTGTCCGTGGCGCTGACCTACATCGTCTCCTACGTCCTGATCCCCACGCTCGGCGGAGATCCCGATCTGTGGTGGAAGCTCTCGACGGTGATCACCTGCGGCACGCTGGCAGGCGCGATCATCCCGGAACTCGTGAAGGTCTTCACCTCCACTGAGTCGGCGCACACGCGTGAAGTCGTCACCTCGTCACGCGAGGGCGGAGCATCACTGAACGTGCTCTCCGGCCTCGTCGCCGGGAATTTCAGCGCCTACTGGCTGGGGATCGTGATCGTCGCGCTGATGTCCGTCGCCTACGCTACCAGCACGCAGTTTCCGTCGGGGATGATGATCGCGCCCGCGGTGTTCGCGTTTGGCCTGGTGGCATTCGGGTTCCTTGGCATGGGTCCGGTCACGATCGCAGTCGATTCGTACGGACCTGTTACGGATAATGCGCAATCGGTCTTCGAACTCTCGACCATCGAGTCGTTGCCCGGTATCAAGCAGGAGTTGAAGAAGGACTTCGGCTTCGATGTCAATTTCGAGCGAGCCAAGCATCTGCTCGAAGAGAACGACGGCGCCGGCAACACGTTCAAGGCCACCGCGAAACCTGTCCTCATCGGGACTGCGGTCGTCGGCTCGACGACGATGATCTTTTCGATCATTGTCGTGCTCACGCACCGACTGCAGCCCGAGCTGCTGCAGTATCTCTCGATCCTTCATCCTCCGTTTCTCCTCGGATTGATTACCGGCGGCTGCATGATCTACTGGTTCACCGGCGCGTCGACGCAGGCGGTCAGCAGCGGCGCGTACCGCGCGGTGGAGTTCATCAAGCGGAACATCCGTCTCGACGGCGCGGTGGCGAAGGCATCGGTCAGCGACAGCAAGAGGGTCGTCGAGATCTGCACACAGTATGCGCAGCGAGGCATGTTCAACATTTTCCTCGCGGTGTTTTTCGGCACGCTGGGTTTCGCGTTTCTCGAACCGTATTACTTCATCGGCTATCTCGTGTCGATCGCGCTCTTCGGCTTGTTCCAGGCGATCTTCATGGCAAACGCCGGCGGCGCGTGGGATAACGCGAAGAAAGTGGTCGAAGTCGAATTGAAGGAGAAAGGCACGCCGCTGCACGCAGCAACCGTCGTCGGTGACACCGTCGGCGATCCATTCAAGGACACCTCGTCGGTGGCGATGAATCCGGTCATTAAGTTCACAACATTGTTCGGTCTGCTCGCGGTCGAACTAGGCGTGCAGCTTGCAGAACAGTACGGATCGGTGATGAGCCACTTGCTGGCCGCCGTGTTCATTGTTGGCTCGGCGGTGTTCGTGTGGCGATCGTTCTATGGAATGCGGATTCAGGCGCGCGGGGAAGGATCGTGAGAAGAATCGAATTTTTCTCCGTTTTTTCCCCGGGCCATTCCGCGGCAACCGGTGTCTAAAACAGCGGAAGATGCTTCATTGACACTGGTTTTTGGCTCTGACTATAATTCGCGGTCTTGCGCCGCTTTAGGAAGAGCCAGGAGGACTTAAGCCGTGCCGCGTG
>JBKPSH010000083.1:0-44726 GCA_046734955.1 Acidobacteriota bacterium | reverse complement strand
TCAATCCAGGAGCAGCAGAGCTCTATGACACGTGCCGTGATCGCGTTGGTTGCGGGGACGATGATTATCGTTTCCCTCGGCGCACAGGAGCCGCAAACCCCACCCGCGGGTCAGGGGCGCGGACAAAACTATCCGCCACCGTCGCGTGGTGGTGGCGGCGGCGGCGGATCCGCCGGCCCGGCCGACAAACCGCTCGTTGACTTTGCGCTCGCCGATAAGGGCAAGGACGTCTGGATTGCCGAGTGCGTGACGTGTCACGGCGCGCAAGCTCGCGGGACCGACAATGGTCCGAACCTCCTGCGTTCGGTGCTGTTTCTTCGCGACCGTTACGGCAGCGAGATCGGACCGTTTCTCAAGAAAGGGCATCCGCTGCAAAGTGGCAAGCCGGCGTCGAGCCTGACCGACGAGCAGATCGCCAACCTCTCGCACTTTCTGCGCAAGCAGCTGAATGACACGCTGCGCGGCGCCAGCGTGTTCACCGTGCAGGACATCCGTTCGGGCGATGCGAAGGCGGGCGCCGAGTATTTCAACGGTGCCGGAAAGTGCACGACGTGCCACTCGGCGACCGGCGATCTCGCGGGCATCGCCGCCAAGTATGAGACGGTGGACATTCAACAGCGCATGTTGTTCCCCGGCGGCGGCCGCGGCGGCCGCCGAGGCGGTCCGCCGCCGAAGAGCGCAGTACGAGTCTCCGTTTCACCTCAAGGAGGCGCCACCGTTTCCGGAATGCTCGTGTATATGGACGACTTCGTCGTCACGTTGCAGGATGAAAACGGCGTATCCCGCACCTTCAAGCGGACGCCGGGACTGAAGGTGCAGAAGACCGATCCGCTTGAAGCACATCATGCGCTGCTCGAGACGATCACCGACAAGAACATTCACGATGTCGTCGCCTATCTGGAGACCTTGAAATGAAGCGGTTGATGTGTGTTCTCGTCGCGGCGTTCTCGGCAGCCGTGCTCGTGTCACGCGCGCAAGGATTGGATCCGGCGAAGCTTCTGAGACCGGGCACCGATTCGTGGCCGACATACAACGGAGACTACTCCGGCCGTCGCTTCAGCACGTTGACGAAGATTAACGCCAACAACATCGGCGCGTTGAGTCTGGCGTGGGTCTATCGGCTGAATCTTGGCGGCGGACCGGTGATCGGCAGTTCTGCGACGATTAAAGCCACGCCTCTAATGATCGACGGCGTGCTGTATTTCAGCACGCCCGATCACGCCTGGGCCGTCGATGCGCGGACCGGCCGTGAAATCTGGCACTATCTCTGGAAGTCGACCGGAGGTAATCATCTCGCCAATCGAGGCGTCGCGATCCTGGGCGACAAGTTGTATTTCGAAACGCCCGACGACTACCTCATTTGCCTCAACGTCAAGGACGGCACCGAGCGCTGGCACAAACAGGTGGCGGATCTGAATCAGTTCTATTACGGATCGACGGCGCCGGTCATCGTCAAGAATCACGTGATCGTCGGGGTCAGCGGCGACGACCTCGACATTCCCGGTTATCTCGACGCGCGCGATCCGGAAACCGGCGAGCTCCACTGGCGGTGGTGGGTCGTTCCGCAGAAACAGGGCGATCCTGGATCGGAGACGTGGCCAAACGAAGACATGGCCAGGCATGGTGGCGGGATGACGTGGCAGCCAATCACCTACGATCCGGAACTGAATCTCATCTTCGTGTCGACCGGCAATCCTCAGCCGGTGATCGCGCATAAGAATCGGCCGGGCAACAATCTCTTCACCGCATCAATCGTCGCGCTCAACGCTGATACCGGGAAGATGGTTTGGTATTTCCAATCATCGCCGCACGACACACACGACTGGGATTCGACGCAACCGGCAGTCGTGTTCGACGGCGAGATCGACGGCCGGCCACGGAAGCTCATCGCGCAGGCGGCGCGCAACGGCCATTTCTTCGTGCTCGATCGAACGGACGGGAAAAGAATCGTGTCGGCCGAATACATCAAGACCAACTGGTCGCTCGGCTACGACGAGAAAGGACAGCCGGTTCCGAATCCGGCGAAGATGCCGCAGGTTGACGGCGCCCTCGTCTCGCCCTCCGCCAACGGTGGCGCCAACTGGCAGCCTCCAAGCTTCAGTCCTGCTACCGGACTGTTCTACGTGCCCACCACGCGCACCTTCAGTGTTTTTTATCTCTACGATACGGGCGACAACCCCCAGGGCTGGGGAGGCCAGGATCGCGGTGGCTACAGCGAGTCGATGGTCCAGGCGGTTGATTACAAGACCGGGAAGATTCGGTGGAGTCACAAATGGGAAGGCGCAGCCCGGTCGGGCCTGCTTAGCACCGCCGGCAATCTGGTGTTCTCGGCGGGGCCGGGCAATTCGATGGTTGCGCTGAATGCGACGACGGGCGACGCGCTGTGGCACACACGCTTGAACGCCGCGATCAGCAACGGCCCGATGACCTACGAACTTGACGGACTTCAATACGTCATCGTCGGCGCGAGCGACATGTTGTGGGCGTTTGTCATGAATAAGTAGCTCCTCGCTGTTCGCTTGTCGCTACTCGCTCAATCACGGAGACACGATGCAGAGAGCACGTTCGATCGCCCTTGCGGCACTTGTCCTCGCCGCGCTTCCCGCCACAATATCGGCGCAAGCGCCGCCTCAGAATCCCGCGCCGGGACAGCGGGGCGGCGGCGGGCGAGGACGATTCGTGACGCCTGTTTACGACTCGGTTCCGCCGGAGATCCCCGCCGACATCAAGGGTCAGAACACGATCCTGATCTTTTCGAAGACCAACGGCTATCGTGAAGATCCTGCGATCGACGCGTCGAACGACGCGCTGGTTGCGATCGCAAAGAAGCGTGGCTGGCCCGCGTTCGTGACCGAGAACGCGGCAGTGATGAACGCGGAACAACTCGGCCGGTTCAAGCTGGCCATCTGGAACAACACCAGTGGCGATGTGCTCACCGAGGCGCAGCGCGCGGCGTTCAAGACCTGGCTTGAAAATGGCGGCGCGTTTGTCGGGACGCACGGCGCCGGCGGCGATCCCAAGTACGAGTGGCCCTGGTATCCGGAAACGCTGATTGGCGCGCAGTTCACGAGCCACTCGACTCAACAGCTGGGGACGATTCGCGTCGAGGATACGAAGAGCCCGATCACGCAAGGACTCCCTGCCGTGTGGCAGCGCACGGTGCGCGATGAATGGTATGCGTTCAAGGACAATCCTCGGTCGAAGCCGGGCTTTCACATCCTCGCGGTGGCCGACGAGACAACATATGATCCGGGTCGTTCCACGATGGGAACGGATCATCCGATGGTGTGGACGCACTGTGTCGGAAAGGGACCTGTGTTCTATTCGGCGATTGGACATTCGGCAGAGACGTATTCCGAGCCCAATCACCTGCGGTTGCTCGAGAATGCCATCGCCTGGGCGTTGGGATTGTCGGGTCCGACGGGGTGTAGCGGACGCTGATGGCGAGTCACACACTTTTCGCGGATCGCCGGGCACTCGAAAACGAAGTCGCCACGCTTGGCCTCGACATTCGTTTTGAGGGGGACATCCAGGCATCACTGCAGCCGCTGGCGATCGCGAATCGCACCCTTGGAAACCGGTTTGCCATCCATCCAATGGAAGGATGTGACGGCACGCTCGACGGCAAGCCGGACGAGTTGACGTTTCGGCGCTGGCAACGATTCGGTGCGGGCGGTTCGAAGCTGCTGTGGGGCGAGGCGGTCGCGATTGACCCCGATGCGCGGGCGAACACGCGGCAACTGCTCATCGCCGAACACACGCTATCTTCGCTCGAGCAGCTGATCGCGCAGGCGCGGAAGGAGCATGGCCCCGCCGGTGATTTTCTCGTCGGGATCCAACTCACACATTCGGGGCGCTGGTCGTATCCGACTCCGACGGTCATGTTTCACGATCCGGCGCTCCGCGGCAACGGCCGGATCATCACCGACGACGAACTCGATCGGTTGCAGGATCAGTATGTCGAAGCCTCGCGGCGCGTGCGCGATGTCGGCGCCGACTTCGTCGACATCAAACAGTGCCACCGCTATCTCCTCTCGGAGATGCTGGCGGCGAAAACCCGCCCTGGAAAATACGGCGGCAGCATCGAAAACCGGACGCGCTTCGTACGCGAGCTGCTCGGTCGTCTTGCGTCCGAGGTGCCTGATCTGATCCGCGGCAGCCGGATGAACTTCTATGACGGCGTGCCGTACGCGAAGAACCCGACAACCGGGATCGGCGAGCCAGTTCCCGGCGCGACCGAGAATTACCTTGAGGCGGAGGAAGCGGTCGAGGCTCTCAAGATCTGCCGCGACGCTGGACTGCAACTGGTCAACGTCACGGCCGGATGTCCGTACTTCAATCCGCACGTCGGCCGTCCTGCCGACAAGGAGCCTCCGGACGGATACGGCGCACCGGAAAACCAGCTAGTCGGGGTCGCACGCCACTTTCGCCTGGCCGAGGCCGCCCGCCGAGCCTGTCCCGACCTTCCCGTGGTCGGAACGGGCTACAGTTACCTGCGCCAGTATGCGGTCGAGGCAGGAGAAGCGAACCTCCGCGACGATCGCGTTTCGATTGTCGGCATGGGTCGAGGAGCGATTGCCTATCCGGATTTCGCACGCGATGTGCACATGGACAAAAGAAAGGTGTGCATCACGGTCAGCTACTGCACGTCGTTGATGCGGGCGAAGGGAAACGAACTCGGACAGTACGCCGCAGGATGTGCTCCGCGCGATCCGATTTATGGTCGGCTGCTGCAGGAGATTCAGAAGAAAGAAAAGCAGCTGGCGGCCACGAAGAAATGAAAACGCACGCCTATTGCGGATTGGTGACTGATGGATTGTCGACCGTCGTGATATCGTCCCTCTCGTATCTCAAAGGATGTCGATCATGAAGTCCGCAAGCGTCCTCCGTGTGCTCCTAGTTCCGGTGATTGCCGTTGCCTGGGTGGCTGGCGTGACGATCGCGTCGGAGCGGTCCGCTTCGTCGATGGCGAATGCCGCGAGCAAGTTCCTCGCGTCTCTGACACCGGAACAGCGGCAGCAGGCCACGTTTGCCATCGATTCGGAAGAACTCACGCGCTGGCATTACGTGCCGGCAATGCAGTTCCCGCGCAACGGCCTGGCCATCCGCGCCATGAACGAAACGCAGCGAGGGCTGGCGCACGAGTTGATGAAGACAGGACTCAGTCAGCGCGGCTACACGCAGGCGACGACGATCATGGTCGACCTGGAGAACATCCTGAAGGTGCTCGAGAACGGAGCCGCGATGCGTGATCCCGAGCAATATGCGTTCTCGATCTTCGGCACGCCGGGCGGGAAAGGGGTATGGGGATGGCGCGTCAACGGTCATCACCTTTCGCTGCATTTCAACGTCGCGAACGGATCGATGGTCGCCAGCACGCCGACGTTTTTCGGATCGAACCCGGCAGAAGTACGGGTGGAAGGTCCGAAGAAGGGACTTCGCGTCCTGGGCGACCGCGAGGATACCGCCCGGGCGCTGCTGAACGCGCTCGATGAAACGCAGCGAAAGAGCGCCATGCTCGAGGGGGTCGTGCCCGGCGACATCCTCACCAAGACGGCGGTGAAGGTAGATCCACTGTCACCGCCGGGGATCGCAGCATCCGCGATGACCCCGAAGCAGCGGGACCTGCTCATGGCAGTCATCGAAAGCTACACATCGTCCATGTCGGCCGACATCGCGTCTGAACGGCTTGCTCAGCTGAAGAGCGCAGGACTCGACAAGATCACATTTGCGTGGGCCGGCGAGTCGGAAGTCGGGAAGAAGCACTACTATCGCGTGCAGGGCCCGACATTCCTGGTCGAGTACGACAACACACAGAACGACGGCAACCACGTCCATTCAGTGTGGCGGGACTTCAACGGCGACTTCGGCCGCGATCTGCTCCGCGAGCACGTGCAGAATGTGAAGCACGAATAGCGCCTGCGGCCCGAGCGAGCGGCCGGAGGGAAGCGCCGCGCGTACTGGCGCCCGCGAGCGAGAGCGCGTAGTTTCTCACCACAGAGAACACAGAGGAAACAGAGAAACCTTTTTGTTCTCTGTTGACTCTGCTAACTCTGTGGTGAGGTCCTCACGTTATCTTAGTAGCCCTCCATCATCTCGAACCCGATCGTATAAGTGTCGCAGGATGAGCGCGTGGACATCGATCGGTCCGATGGTGGTCGAGGCGACCAGGTCCTTGTTCTTCGTGATCAACACCGGCCCCTCTTCATGCCAATCAGTCTGACGACCGTGTGATCCCTTCACGAGAGTTGCATCGAGGGGGATCACGTCGAGGAGCGATCGCAATCCTGCCTTGCGTTTTGCCAGCTTCCATCCGACGCTCAGGGGCGGGACGCGAATCGACGGATCGAGGAACAGTTCGACCGGATCATATCCGGGCTTGCGATGAATCTCTACGGTGCGCGCGAAGTCGGGTGCGCGGCGGTCGTCGTCCCAGAAATAGTAGGTGAACCACGCATCGGGCTCCGAGACGGCGATAAAGTCGCCCGCACGTTCGTGCGCGATATGGGCGTTCTCCTTCTCGGTTTCACCGAGCACAGCATCGACGCCGACGATGCCTTCCACGATACCTCGCACGTCGTTGAGTCGCCTTCGATCGTTGACGTAGATATGCGCCACCTGGTGATCGGCCACGGCGAAGGCTGCGCTTGCTCCGGGATCCAGCATCTCGTGTCCGAGTTCCTCACGCACCGCAATCAATCCGCGCTGTCGCAACACCCGATTGATGTGAATCGGCCGCGACACCTCGCGGATCCCGTACTCGGACAGCACGACGACCCGCGTCCCCTTCGATTCGAAATATCGGATCAAATCTCCGCAGACGGCGTCGACTTCGCGAAGATCGTTGGCTGCGGCGGCGCCGGGGCCGACCCGCTGAAGGTTGTAATCGAGGTGCGGAAGATAAACGAGCGTCAGCGTCGGATGAAAGCGGCGATCGACCAGCATGGCTGCGTCGCCGATCCATCGCGTCGAACGGATCCCCGCGCGGGGTCCCCAGAACTCGAACAGGGGAAACGTCCCCAGTTGCGATTGCAACTCGTCGCGAAGCGATCCGGGCGCGGTGTAGACGTCCGGAATCTTCCGGCCGTCCGCGGGATACATCGGCCGCGGCGTGACGGAATAATCCACCGTCGAATACATGTTGAACCACCAGAAGAGGTTCGCGCAGGTAAACGACGAATCGAGACCGCGTGCTGTGTCCCAGATCTTTCGTCCATGCACCAGGTGATTCGATTGTTTCCAGAACCGGACTTCAGCGTCTTCGCGTGAATACCATCCGTTGCCGACGATGCCATGTTGATCGGGGTACGTGCCGGTCAGGTAATCCGACTGTGCCGAGCAGGTGACGGCGGGAAATGACGACTTGATGCGCGCAAGTGTTGCGTCGCGCGTCCACGCCGACAGCTGCGGCATTGCATCGCCGATGAGCGATGGTGTGAGGCCGACGACGTTCAGAACCGCTGTTTTATGCATTCTTGACGAAGCAGCCAGTTACCAGTTGCCAGTGGGAGAAGAAAAACTGGGAACTGGAAACTGGTAACTGGAAATTTCATTTCAACTGATCCAATACCCAGCGATACTCCCTTTCAATCGAGTCCAGCAGGTCGATCTTCAACCCCGGCGGTAAGACATCCCAGGTATACGTTTCGATCTCGAAGTGATGCGCGAACCGAGTCCGTCGAGCAAGATCGAGGACACCACGGACGTAGTCCTGGGTGGATTCGAGTCCCTCGTAGTCGCTTGCAAAGAGCGGGACGTGGAAGTGAATGCGCCATTCCGCCCCAGCCAGAGACGTGCTGCGATCGAGCGCGACGTCGAGGTCCGGGAAATGCGAGAGCCTCCCGTCGCGCCGCTCGATCACCTGGTGCAAGTAGGTTGAGTCGGCAAAGCGACGGAGCCGTTCGACGATACCGGCACATGCCGTTTCGTCGCGCGGAAAATCAACCTTCAGCGCCGAGCTGAGCTGGACGCGGCCGACCTGCACGCCGCTGTCGCGGATCCGGTCGAGCGCGGTGCGCGCGTCTTCGTACTCCACGGCGAAGTGACAGCAGTCGACGCAGATCCGGACGTGCTCGTACAAACTCGCCCGCGCATCGTCGACGTCGCAACCAAGCGACGCCGCCAGGAGCGGCGCTCCGTCGGGCACCACACGGGCGGTGAAGAACTCGAGAAACTCGTCGCTGGTTTCAATCAGGCAGTCCGGCTCCGGTTCGATGTCGAGGTGCAGCGTCGCGCCCGTGCGCTGCTTCGACAGCGCCATTGCCGCGACGACCTGGACGACGTTTCGAACGAAGGGCCGGGTATCGCGATCGGCGACCCACGGTTTGTATGAGAGTGGTGCCGTCGATATGCCGCCGTCCATGCCTGCGGGCAGGAGTTGTTCGAGGATGTTGACGAGATCGAGCGTGTATCGCACCCGTTCCTGGTCACGCCAATCCGGGGCGTAGACCTCCGCCTTGACGGGAGTGCGATGGAACGATCCGTGGGGGAAGCCGTTGATGAGCGCGACGTAGAGACCGTGTTGGTGGAGGAAACGTCGAAACTCGTCAACGCCTTCGTCCTGGAGCAACTCGCGCGCGTCGCGCGCGGACAAACGAAGACCGATCCCGAACGGAGCGGATGGCGAGAGCCGTTCTTTCAGTGCCGGCGCGAACTGACGGACGTTGGCGAAGACCGCAGGCCATCCGTCGGCGGCATGGATGTTCGTGCAGTACGTGAGATGGAGCGGGACCGTCGAGGCGACCTGCAAGAGATATGGCTTCAGCCGACCCGCGCGGGTTCGGCGGCACCGGTGGTGGTCACCTTGAATCGCGGTGACTGGCTCAAGAAGCGCACCGGATTCTCGAAGATGACCCGCTCGATCAACGCGTCGGCATGATGCCGGCGTCGCATTTCCATTGCGAAGCGAGGGACGGCGATCGGATCGCTGGGTCCCCAGTCGCACGCGCCCGCCACGCAGATGCGTTCGGGACCGTACTTTTCGATCACGTCCACCGCGCGCTGCGGCGAGATCTTCGTCTGCGGATACAACGTCAAGCCGGCCCAGAAGCCGTGCTCGAGAATCATCTCGATCGTGTGTTCTTCCGCGTGATCGATGAGCACCCGGCGCGGATCGATTTCCCGATAGCGGCGCAGCACATCGACCGAGATCTTTGTCCCCTTCAGTTTGTCCTCGAGGTGCGGCGTGTGGATCAGAATGAGCTGGCGATGCTCGATTGCGAGTTCCACCTGCTCGGTGTAGGTCGCAATCTCGTTACGGGTGATCCGGTTCATCCCGATCTCACCAATGCCGAGCACCGTTGGCCGATCGAGGAACTTCGGAATGCGCGCGAGCACATCCCGCGACAGCTCTCGATCGTCCGCCTCTTTCGGATTGATCGCGAGCCAGGTGTAGTGCTGGATGCCGTACTGCGCGGCGCGGCGCGGCTCGAATTCCGTCAACTGACGGAAATAGTCTTCGACGCTGTCGCCGCAGCTCCGATCCCAGCCGGCCCAGAATGCCGGCTCGGTGACGGCGACGCATCCGGTCAGCGCCAGTTGCTGATAGTCGTCGGTCGTCCGCGACACCATGTGCGCGTGATGGTCGATGTACCTCACGAGCGTGCCTCCTTCGACCGGCGATCGTATGCGCCAAGCGCGCTCTTTCGATCCAAGCGATCGAGCGGCTCGGTCGTCGGATCGCTCAGCAGCATCTGGATTCGATTCAGACGGTCGCCGGGCGTTCCCAGCGCGTCGACCGCGTCGCGAAACACCTGCATGCGAAAGTCCTTCTCCGCACACTCGCGGTCCGCGCGATCGAGCCGATCGAGAAACGCCGCGATCTCGAGCAGTCGTGTCCGGTTTTCGATGAAGTACTCGTCGACAATCTGCGTGCCTGTAAGCGGGCAACCGGGTGCGTGGGTCTTCATGATCACGATGCCTTCTTCGCGGCGGAGCGAAGCCGCTCCACTTCGAGTGCTTTGATCGTCGCGATACTCTGCCGCACGACATCGGTGCGGACCTCGTGCACGTCGAACGGCTGCCCGATCTCTTTCAGCAGCATGATGGTCAAACGTCCACCCAGGTGTTCGCGAAAGTCGTCCAACCCGCGGAGTATGCAGTCGGAATGCTCCGGAGCGTCAAGGCGATCCTCTAAGGCGGCATCGTACACCGGCACGCCGAGCGCGGCCAGCAGCTGGACGATTCTCCGCCACGAAGATTCCGGTAGAAATCCCGCGAGATATGAATATGTCGTGTCGAGCGCAATACCGATCCCGACTGCTTCGCCGTGGCCGAGACGGTGATTGGTCACCTGTTCGAGCTTATGAGCCGCCCAGTGACCGAAGTCGAGCGGACGTGAAGACCCCTGTTCGAAGGGATCGCCACCGGTCGCGATGTGACGAAGATGCAACATCGCCGAATGGCGGATCACCTTCATCATCGCCTGCAGGTCGCGGTCGACGAGCAGTGCCGCGTGTTGTTCCAGAAAGTCGAAAAACTGCGGATCGCGGATGAGCGCGGCCTTGACCGCCTCCGTTGTCCCGCCGCGCCAGTCGCGATCGGACAGAGTCGAAAGAAAACTGCCGTCGTTCACGACGGCGAACGGCGCGGTAAACGTGCCCAGGTAGTTCTTCTTTCCGAACGCGTTGATACCGTTCTTGACCCCGACAGCGGAATCATCCTGCGAGAGAACCGTCGTCGGCACGCGGATCAGCCGAACGCCGCGATGCGCCGTTGCCGCCGCGAAACCGGCCGCGTCGAGCACTGCGCCTCCGCCAATCGCAATGACGTACGAGTGGCGACACAGCGCTGACGTGTTGATCGCGTCGATGATGCGCTCGGTGTATCGCCGTTCTTCTTTGATCTGTTCGCCGCCAGGCACAACCAGCACCGATGTCGCTAACGTCAGCGCGTCGCCATGTGCCTGACAGTAGTCTGCGATGGAGTCGGTGAGGGTGGGATGTGCATCCTCGACGCCGCGATCGAGGACGACCACAATCTTGGCCGGCAGCTCGTCTTCCTCGTTGGCTGCCGGCGCCGCGCTGTTCCGCCCGCCGGTGACGATGTCGCGCAGCAGTCGATTGGACGGCGTGAAGACACCGGTCGTGAAATAGACCGGGTAACGAACCGGAACGAGAAACTCCTGGTGGATGACGTCTATCATCAGGTTACCGAGAACACGCGCGCCAGCGATCCCGCGACCAGCCCGGTTGCGAGAATGATCGCCGCATAGGCCGGTCCGGCATAGGCCGCACCGATCGCCGAATCCAGCAGCACGAGCGAGAGCACGCCGGCTTTGACGGCCCGGCGGATGACGTCCGGCTGCGGGGCTTTCCTTACTTTCAAGTACGGCGGCACGACCCGATACGCCAGGGCGGCGGTTAACACGAGTGCCGCAAATCGTCCGCCCGTCGAACCGATGGCGATCGTCGTCAACCCCGCGAGTACCACCCCTAACGATATCAAAGCAAAGGTCGCGATCCCGGCGCGTCCGCCGTGCACCTCGCCGCGGCTCACCGTGGTGACCGCAGCGATGTAAACGACGGACAGCAATCCGATCGGCCAGTGTACGCGTAATGCCGCCGCGCTGGCGCTGACTCCCAGCAACAGGTTCAGTCCGCGGCAGATGCCCATGCACACCGGACCCGCGATCGCGTGTCGCTTTACGCGCGCGTCGTACAAAAGAACGAACGACGCGATGGCGGCCGCAACGCCGGCACTCACTCGCGAAGCGCTGATCGCAACGAGCGTCCCGGCAACCAAAAGTGCTCCGCCGATCGTCGCCGCGTGTGTCGCTGACACCCGCCCGCTTGGAATCGGCCGCTCCGGGCGTTCGATCGCGTCTACTTTGCGATCGAAAAAATCATTCAGCACCACGCCGCCCGCATAGAGGCAGACGGAGGCGGCTATCAGCCATGGCAGGACCTGAGGCTGTGCGCGCCCCGCGACAGCATATCCCGCAAGGACATCCGCGATCGCCGTGACGACGTTTGGCGGTCGCAGCAGCTCCAGGTATGCGCGCAACAGTCCTCTGCTCTCCGCGAATCGCTGGGTAGATTGTAGCAACCCCGCCGCACCGACACATTCCGCGCGGTTATCGGCCGCTAAAATACTACGCGATGGTAGTTTACACGGTTGTTGTGGGATGGTTCAGCGCGGTAACGCGCTCGGCGTTGGCGTGGATTCGACCTCGAACTTGGCCCTGCGGCCCGCCTTGTACGCACGATCGGTTTCAAAACTCCCGTCGCTGGCGCAGTGCGCGCTGCCGGCCTTCCGTGCTCGTGCGAGCTTCTTGAAGTCGACGCCCTCGATAAATTCGGTCACGTGCTCTAACTCATGCGCGAGGAGCTCGGGAAAATCCTGCGATGCCGGTGGAATCTCGACATCGATGACGAGCAGTCCGCTCTGATACCTGCGCGCCGTCGAACGCGCACGCGCGAGCGACGGAAATCGAACGACGCTGAGTGTCACCGACACCCATGTCTTGTTCGCAATCGCAATGCGTGCACACTGCTCCCGCAGTGTGGGCGAGCGCGCCAGCAGATCCTCAATGATTGGCCGCAGATCATCGGTGGTTCGAATGTTCGGCGGCAGCTGATGGGACGTGCGGCTGCGAGCGGTCAACACCGCTGGGTGCAAGCCAAGTAAGGAAAGAGCCAGAACCAGGGCAGCAGGTACGACGACGATCACGGCGATCTCCACGACAGAGGAGGGAACACGTTGACGACTGCCTGAGCAGGAGCAAGCATGGCGCCACGACAGGGCGGTTCGTTTTCACTCCTGCAAGTGGCGGAAGCGCAATCGCTTAGAGGAAACCTGAGGCCACAGTCGAAATTGTCGCGTTGTCATAATCTGACATTTTCGTCTGATTTAATAATCTGGACCAACAAGTCCTGTCAGGAAATACCTCCATTCATCACGGCGAAACGCATCAGAAGATACGTGTTTTTTGCAACTTACAGGTTGACTGCCGGGCATCCCGCGATCGACAATCGGAGCGCTCGATGATTGCGAACGACATTTTTGTCAAATCCGATATGATGACATCGACAGCCAAGGTTTCCACTCGCAGCACGCCTCCTGATAGCCCGAGTACCGAACACGAACGACTAGGCACGCTACTGCAGATCGGCGAGGCCCTCAGCAGTACGTTGAATGCCAAAGCCGGCTTCCAGGAAGTGCTCGAGATACTTGGACGCCGGCACGCGATCGCACGCAGTCTCATCGTGCTGATGGACGAGGACGGCAAGCAGTTGCACGTCGAAGCAGCGCATGGACTCAATCGGCCGGCACATCACATTCATTACGCCCTTGGCGACGGCGTCATCGGAAAAGTCGTCGAGTCAGGCCGCGCGGTCATCGTTCCTCGCGTCACCAAGGAACCGACGCTCGTATTCCGCGCCCCAAGCCGCGACGACGCGCATGAAGAGGAGTCGAGCTTCATCTGCGTCCCGATCGGCTTCGACCGGAAGGTCGTCGGTGCGCTCGGCGTCAACTTAAAGTTCAAACCCGACCGCAATTTCGAGCGCTCCCGTGCGTTCTTCAGCGTCGTCGCGTCGATGATCGGCCAGGCGCTGAAGGTGCAACGGTTGATTGCCGCGCAGCATCGACGGCTGGTCAACGAAAACGCGCACCTGCGCCAGGAGCTCAAAGAGCGCTACGACTTTGCCGGCATCGTCGGCAATAGCGGACCGATGCAGCGCGTGTACGAACAGGTCGCCCAGGTGGCGCGGACGGGCACGACGGTCCTGCTGCGCGGAGAATCGGGAACTGGCAAGGAACTGATTGCCCACGCCATTCACTACAACTCGGCGCGCGCGAAGAAACCGTTCGTCAAGGTCAGTTGCGGCGCGTTGCCCGACACGCTGATCGAATCGGAACTCTTCGGCTACGAAAAGGGGGCGTTTACCGGCGCCGACGCTCGCAAGAAAGGACGGTTCGAGCTTGCCGAAGGAGGCACGCTGTTCCTGGACGAGATCGGCGACGTGCAGCTCTCCACTCAGGTGAAGCTGCTGCGCGTCCTGCAGGAACGTGAGTTCGAGCGTCTCGGCGGCCACGAGACGTTGAAGGCAGACGTGCGCCTCATTGCCGCGACCAACAAGGATCTGGAGCGTGCAATCGAACAGGGAAAATTCCGCGAGGACCTGTTCTATCGCCTCAATGTTTTTCCGATTTTCATTCCGCCGCTACGAGAGCGAAAACCGGATGTCCTGCTCCTGGCCGATCATTTCCTGCAGAGATTCTCGGCGGAGCACGGCCGCGACATTCGACGGCTGGCGACCCCTGCGATCGACATGTTGACGTCGTATCACTGGCCTGGGAACGCACGCGAACTGCAGAACGTCATCGAACGCGCGGTGCTGGTCTGCGACGGGCACGTCATCCATGCGCATCATCTGTCGCCGACACTGCAGACGGCCGAGGCGTCCGGGACGGTCATGAGCATCGCGCTCGACGATGCCGTCGCGGCATACGAGAAGGATCTGCTGCAGGATGCGCTCAAAAGCGCCCGGGGCAATCGGGCGAAAGCGGCAAGGCTCCTTCGGACGACCGAACGGATCGTCAACTACAAGGTTCGGAAGCTCGGGATCGACTGGAAGCGGTTCAAGGGATAAAGTTGTCGGCGGACACTTCAATTCCGTAACCGGATTTCCGCGCACCACCGCGTTTTCTCACACAATCCCTTCAAAAATTCGCGTGGCACCTGCTTTGCCGTAGTGTCGAGCGGGAGAACGCGTGGTGATGAACGGAGCGGGACGGAACATTCTGATTGTCGAGGACGACCAGAGCACGTTGACGGGATGGGTCGAACTGCTCCGGGGCGCCGGCTACTTTGTGAGAGGCGTTTCGTCGTACGAAGAAGGACGGCAGGAACTCGCCGCGATGCCGGACCTGTTGATCACCGACGTCCGTCTTGGTGTCTACAATGGCCTTCAGTTGCTCATGCGCGGGCGCATGGTGAACCCCAGGCTGCAGGCGATCGTGGTCACGGGTTACGCCGACCAGATCGTTCGGCGCGAGGCCGTCTATCTGCAGGCCGAGCACCTCGAGAAGCCGGTCGACGCCGATCGACTGCTGCAGGTTGTCGGGAATGCACTGCGCTCGCCGGCAGGCGCGTCGCGCGTAAACTGAAAATTCTGATTGTCGATTGCTGATTGCTGATTGCTGATTGAGGGCCGGCTTGAGCCCTGAGCCTTCAGCCCTGCGCCCTATGCAAGCTCTGACTTCGCGACTGCCGATCCGTGACGCGTGACGTTGCGCGAGCGGCGGACCGCCTTGTCGCGATACATTCGCTCGTCGGCAGCCGCCAGCAGCTCATCGAACGTATGCCCGTCGTCAGGGAAGCGCGCCGGGCCGGCGCTGATGGAGAGTGACAAGCGCACGCCGGGCCGTGGCTCGAACGGATGGGCGGCGACGGCATTCTGCAATTCCTGGACGCGCCGGGCCTCGTGCTCCGGCGGGCAGTCCCACAGCACGACGACAAACTCGTCGCCGGCGAACCGGGCGCACAGATCGTTCTGGCGCACGGTCGCCTTCAGGACCGATCCGATCGTTCTCAACGCGCGGTCGCCGGCCTCATGCCCGTAGGTATCGTTGATTTCCTTCAATCGATCGAGGTCCAGCACGACGACGCCGATCGAGGCCCTGGTGCGCGACGCGTGGGCGAGACCGGTTTCGAATTGCCGATCGAGCGATCGACGGTTTGCCAGGCCGGTCAGCGGATCGGTGTGCGATTCGTGCTGCGTCTGCTCAAACCTGGTTGAGTTGAAGATAACCGCTGCCGCCTGCTCGCTGACGCGTCCGAGCACCCGGCGGTGTTCGTCGGTGAAGCAGCTCGGCACTGAGTGATAGATGACCACGCCGCCGATCAGTCGCCCTTCGAATCGAAGCGGGCACGGCAGCAGCGATGTCAGCTCTTCGCCATGCGCACCACGGCCGTCCGCGCAGGACGGCAGGCGGAGCGAAATCTCGCTCCACGACTTCGGCTCCCACTTGAACAGCGCTTCGGTGCCAGGGCCGTGCGCGTAACGGCAGACATACCCTTCCTGGTCATCACCGAGGAAGAGCGCACACGTGACGAACGGCACCAGGCGGCTGACCTTCTCCTGAATGAGTGCCATCGCATCCGAGACGCCGAGGCTGCAGCCAAGCGCCTGCGCGATTTCGTACAGCGTCTGTTCTTCGCGATGCGCGCCGGCGATGTCCTGCAGGGCATCGAGCTCTTCGCCGCCGGTCCATGACCCTTCGATCCCGCCTGTCGCCGACGCGTTCACGGGCGTGGCGTTGAGCCGCGCGATCAGGAGATCGACGAGTGCCGGATCGAACCCCGAGCCTGAGTACTCGCGCAAGAGGGCTATGGCTTCGCCTTCGCTGCGCGCGGGACGGTATGGACGATCGGCTTGCAATGTACTGAAGCAGTCGGCAATCGCCAGGATACGAGCTCCGAGCGGAATGTCTTCGCCGCGTAAGCCCGCCGGGTATCCAAGGCCGTCCCACCGCTCGTGGTGGCTCAAGACCAGATCGCTGACCGGCGTACCGAACGGAACGTTCTTCAGGATTTCCGCGCCGACACGCGGATGAATCTTGACGCGATCGAATTCCTCCGGCGTCAGCGCGTCGGGTTTCGAAAGAATGTGCTCGGGCACGGCCATGTTGCCGATGTCGTGCAGCAGTGCGGCGGTGCGGACCGCCTGCACCTCGCCATCGGACAGGCCGGCGGCCTCGGCAAGCATCGCCGCATAGTGCTGAATCGATCGAATATGTTCGGGGGTACAACCCGCTCGTGCTTCAATCGCGAGCGCGAGCGCCTCGATGGTCGCGAGCTGCACGTCCATCGCGCGGCGTGTCTCGTCCTGTTCCTCGCGCAGCCGCGAAACAACCGTGTGATAGCTCCGGAACAGCAGGTACAGCGGTGCGACAAGCAGCAGCAGCCACCCGAACCAGCCGCGCGACGGTGCAGCCGTCGCCAGTGCCGCCAGGGCGCCGCCTGCGAGGTAGCTCGGTGCGCTCCAGAAGAAGTTCCGATGCCACACACGCGAGAGCGGCTGCCGTGTCGACAGCGCGATCGCACCGGCTACGAGGATCGTGTTCGAGAAGAAATAGAGGGGCGCAATGACCGAAGCGGTCCGCGCCAGTGCCGCAAATCCAGGCGCGCCCCAGCTCATGAGGACTTCGATCGGCAGCCCCGCGAGCCACGCCGTCAGCGTCAGCGAGCCGATGTTAAAGAGAATGCGATGAAGTGGATTCCGCGCGCCGACGCGAAACGTGCACTGCGTCCACGCGCTGATCGTCGCGATGAACACCGCGGGCGCAGGGCCGAGCGCCAGCAGCGCCCAGAAATTGATCGTGTGTGAAAGTGAGAGGTTCGACTGGCTGCGGCCGAGCGGCAGATCAATCTTGATGGCCGACGTCGCGATGCCGAGCGCCGCGAGCATCGCAAAGAGTCCTGCCTGATCGAACTGCAGCCGCGCCGCCGAATCGAACAGACAAAGCGCGCCGGCCACGACCACGGCGCACACGTATGCGCGAGCGGCTGAAGGCAGCGCCGCGAACTGCGGAGTGCCGGCTTTGTCGGCCGTCACCTGGGCCTCGTTTCAGGCCACACCATTTGCATCAGCGGTCCGGCGACGGGAGCGCACACCACGTGCCCCAAGGCAACCCGGTAGGGCCGCCATTCTGCTTCCACAGGTATCCGCCGATTTGCGCGGGAAGACAAAAGCGTCACGCCTTCGGACAAGGCAAGCCTGATGCCTGAGCTGGAGCATTCGCTGAGCCGCTGCCGGAACCTCCAGCCAGCTCACTAAATATTTACATACGAGGTAGATACGAGTGACGAACCGGATGGCGGGCCGAATGATGGGACAGATGGCCGACCTCGACCATTGTCCCGTTTCGGCGCACTCGTTTCATCTCTGAATCATTGTGAAAGCGAAGACGGGTCGGGATCCGTTATCCGGGATGCGGGATCCGTGGGAGGCATTGAGCACCAATTTCCCATCCGGATCCCCGGCCGACGGATCCCGGGCAACGGATCCGGATCCCGATCCTGGCTACTCTTCAGGCGATATCACCAGATGAATAACGTTCAGTCGGTAGTAGAGACTCCCATCGAAAGAGCCCTCCTCAACGCGGTTCACGAGCGAAGTAGGCGTCGATGAGATGAGCCGCCGCCGGATGCGGCGCGGCTCACCGGGGTGGGCTCGCAGAATAGCGAGCCGATCAGACAGCCGTCGCTGGAGGCGCCAGGGCAATCTGCCAACATCCCGCAGAAAGATCGTTCCACTCTGCGACGGGGTCGGTAATGGACCCTTGAGCGGCCGTGGGTTTTCGATATCGAGCAGTTCGAACAAATGAGCTTCGAGGCGATCGGCCGGCTCGCTGCAGTCCACCGGCACAAACGGGCCTCGGCGCCAGCCGCTCAAGACATGAACGCGGCGGGCCAGCACTTCTGCGGTCTCCTCGTCTCCTGTGAAGAGTACGCAGGCATCTGATCGGACTGCGTGCGAAAGGTCTAACCACGGTATGGTTGGCACATCCTGGGTATTCATCCCATCCTCCGGGGGGTCCTCGTTCTTCATGCCGTGACCATACGGCGCGCGCGTATCAATTGACATAAGGAGCGGCTGCGCAAACCATGAGCATCCGATGAGGATGCAAACGCCTAGGATTCAGTACGTTGTATCCTTTCATGCATGCCGTTTCGGTGGCCGATCCGGGGTCAGTTTGACGCGTGATACGCTTGCTGGCGCACGTGGCCTTCGCGCTCCACCGCTGACCATGACTGGAACCCGGGAAGTCTTCTCTTTTGGGGAATTCGAACTTGACGTCGAGGCTGGCGAACTTCGGCGAAAAAACCGGCGGCTCAAGCTTCAGCCGCAACCATTCAAGCTTCTGCTTCTTCTGGTGAGAAAGAGTGGAGCACTCGTCACTCGCGACGAGATTCGGCGCGAGCTCTGGCCGGACGGGACGTTTGTCGATTTCGACCAGGCGGTCAACTTCTCAATCAAGCAGATCCGCGACGCTCTCGGCGATGAAGCCGACCATCCTCTTTATATAGAGACCGTGCCTCGCCGAGGGCATAGGTTCATTGCCCCAATTTCAGCGCCAGGCCAACAGCGACTCCGCCACTCTTTCATTCCGATGAGTGCAACGGGTATACGGCTCGAGAAGGCGCTTTGGGCGAATATTGCCGAGTTGCGGCTTGCTGAGAGCCGCCGGCGGCGCTATCTCTGGGTCACGATATCGGTTTTAGTGGTTTTACTCGCGGTCGTCGCGGCGCTTCTTCTCGTGCGCTGAATCCGGGATCCGTTGTCCGGGATCCGGAGTCCGATCCGTGTCAGTCCGTGTTCTTCCGTGGTCTGTGTCGTTCCGCGTTTTTCCGCAGTACGTGTTGTTCCGGGTTAATCCGTGGCGCTAAGATGTCGCATGCTCCGAGGGCGTCATTGGGCAATCGCGGCGGCACTCCTGTGCGGTTTGACCGCAGCAGCCGCGCGAGTGGCGCCCGTACGAGCCCAGGATCAGTCGTCGCCGATCCCCATCAGTTTCAATCGCGAAATTCTTCCCATTCTGGCGAATAACTGTTTCGCCTGCCATGGCCCGGACGAGAAAAAGCGCGAGACGAAATTTCACTTCGACACGCAGGAGGGCATGTTTCTCAAGAAAGGTGTGATCGAGCCGGGCAACGCATCGGAAAGTCTCCTGGTCGAAAAAATTACTGATCCAAATCCGAAGGATCGAATGCCGCCGCCCGAGTCGGGGCACGTGCTGACCGAAAAACAAATCGGCCTGCTTCGCCGGTGGATTGACGAAGGGGCGAAGTGGGACACCCATTGGGCCTACGTGCCGCCGAAGCGCCCCGACATTCCGTCGGTCAGTCAGACGTCCTGGATCCGAAACCCGATCGATCAATTCATCCTCGCGCGACTCGAACGTGAGGGGCTGAAACCTTCTCCTGAGGCGGACAAAGAAACACTGTTGCGCCGTCTCTCGTACGACCTCACCGGGCTTCCTCCAACGCTGGCAGAAACCGACGCTTTTCTCGCCGATGCATCGCCCGATGCCTACGAGAAGCAGGTCAATCGTTTGCTCGCGTCTCCGCATTACGGCGAACGAATGGCCATGCCATGGCTCGATGCGGCTCGATATGCGGACACGCACGGGTATCACATCGATAGCCTGCGGACGATGTATCCGTGGCGGGATTGGGTGATCAACGCGTTCAATCGGAACATGCCGTTTGACGAGTTCGCGGTCGAGCAGCTCGCCGGTGATCTTCTGCCCAATGCGACCCGCGAACAGAAAATTGCGTCCGGCTTCAATCGCAATCACATGATCAATTTCGAAGGCGGAGCCATCGCCGACGAATATCAAGTCGAATACGTCGTCGATCGGGTCGAGGCGACCTCTAGCGCGTTCATGGGCTTGACGATGGGATGCGCACGCTGCCATTCGCACAAATTCGATCCGATCACGCACAAGGAGTTCTACGAGTTCTTCGCGTTCTTCAACACCGTCCCGGAAGTTGGGCTGGACGGCAAAACCGGCAACGCCGTGCCGGTGCTCATGCTTCCAAATCCAGATCAACAGGCGCGCCTCGATGAACTCACCGCCGCCATTGACGCGCACGAGACTGCGTTGGCCGACGCCGTTGTCGCGCCGCTACAGCGCGAGTGGGAGAAGGGCGTCTCTGAACAGCCGGCGGAGCCAGACGTCGCTGCCCTGATCGCGCACTATGAACTCGACGGCAATTTCTCGGACATCTCTGGACGCTATCGGCATGGACGCACCGTTGCTGGTGAGCCGACGTTTGGCCCCGGTCAGGTCGGGCGGGCTGTCGCGTTCGATGGCGACACCGAGGTCAGTTTCGGAAACGTCGGCCGATTCGATGGCGGGGAACCGTTCAGTCTTGCCGTCTGGTTGAGGGGACAGGGGAACCTGCCAATTTCGGTGTTCCAGAAAATCGACAATGCGGACGGTCGCCATGGATTCGAATGGATGCTCGATGACATCGCACTCGTCGGCATACAGAAGTGGGCGGCCCGGCTCGCGGTACGTATTGCGGGTGATTCTCCTGATCAGGCAATCGAGATTCGCACGCGTGAGCGGCTGCGCCTCGGCGACTGGTATCACGTCACGCTGACCTATGATGGTTCGGGCAAGGCGGCGGGTGTCGGGTTGTATTTGAACGGTGTTCGACTGAACACCGATGTCCAACGCGACGCGCTCAGCGGCAGGTGTGCGAGCGACGCACCGCTTCGAGTGGGCAGCAAGGCGCTGGGCAAACCGTTCATCGGACAGCTCGACGACCTGCGGTTGTACAACCGCGCGCTGACGCCGCAGCAGGTCGAGGACCTTGCGATTCATCATCCGATGCGCGTCATTCTATCCGGCGTGATCGGAAAACCATCGAAGGACGACTTAGAGCGGGTGCGCACGTACTTCCTGACGTATGCCGCACCTGAATCTCTTCGAAACACGTACGGCGAACTGAAGGCCTTGCAGCTGCAGAAGGCCGATCTCGTCAAGCAGATCCCGACGACGATGGTCATGGCCGAGATGGAAAAGCCCCGCGAGACATTCATTCTCGCGAGAGGCGACTATCGTAATCAGACCGACAAGGTTCAGCCGGGCGTTCCGGCGATTCTGCCGCCGCTTCCGAAAGACGCCCCCCTGAATCGTCTGACCCTGGCGAAGTGGCTCGTCGATCCCGGTCATCCCCTGACCACGCGTGTGGCGGTGAATCGCTACTGGCAGAACTACTTCGGCTTAGGGATCGTGAAAACGCAGGAGGACTTCGGTGTCCAGGGTGAGCCGCCGACGCACCCTGAGCTGCTCGATTGGCTTGCGACTGAATTTGTGCGATCGGGATGGGACGTCAAAGCGATGCTGCGGCTCATCGTCACCTCGGCGACGTACCGGCAATCGTCGAAGGGGACCGCCGCATTGCGCGAGAAGGATCCGGAGAATCGCCTGCTTGCGCGCGGACCGCGCGTGCGGCTGCAGGCGGAGCTGATTCGCGACACAGCGCTCGCTGCGAGCGGTCTCCTGAATGACGCCATCGGTGGACCAAGCGTGATGCCGTATCAGCCGAACGGAATCTGGGAGGAGCTTGCGTTTGGCGACGGCTTCTCGGGCCAATCGTACGAGCAGAGCCACGGGCCGGATTTGTATCGTCGCGGAATGTATACGCTGTGGAAGCGAACCGCTCCGCCGGCGTCGTTCGCGACATTCGACGCCCCCGATCGCGAGAAGTGCACGGCTCGTCGAGCGCAGACGAATACGCCGTTGCAGGCGCTCGTGCTGTTGAATGATCCAACGTATGTCGAAGCGTCGCGGGCGCTGGCGCAGCGAACCTTACTCGACGTGCGGAAGGACGCCAACGCGCGGATCGCGTACGCATTTCGTCTTGCCACGGCGCGCAAACCAACGAAGGACGAAATCAAAGTTCTGCGCACGCTGCTCGATGGACGACTGCGAGCGTATCGCCAGGATCGTTCAGGTGCGTTGAAGTTGCTCTCGATTGGCGAATCCGGGCTCAATCCGAAGCTCGAGATCGCCGAGTTGGCCGCCTATACGACCGTCACGAGCGTGATCCTCAATCTCGACGAGACCGTCACGAAGCAATAAAAGGGACAAGGGACAAGGGAAAAGGATCGGAGTGGGGGCGCGGTCTTTAGACCGCGCCACGCATCGGGCAACACAATGACCTGCAAACACGAAATCGATCTCCACCTGACGCGGCGTCAGTTCTTCGGACGCTCGGCGCAAGGCATTGGCATCGGTGCGCTCGCGACGCTCCTGGGGCCGGATCTGAGCGCGTTCGCGGCGGCCATGGACCAGCGGGACCCGAAGACCGGCGGTCTGGTCGGCGTGCCGCACTTTGCGCCAAAGGCGAAGCGCGTCATCTTCCTGCATCAGTCCGGCGGACCCTCGCAGCTCGAGACCTTCGACTACAAGCCGATGCTCGCGAAGTTTCAGGGAACGCAGATTCCTGATTCCGTGCGTCAGGGACAACGGGTGGCGCAGACGATGGGGCAGGCGCAGCTGCTCGTGGCGCAATCGACGTTCAAGTTCGCGCAGCACGGACAGTCTGGAACGTGGGTTAGCGAACTCCTTCCGCACACGGCGAAGATCGTCGACGACATCACCGTCATCAAGACGATGAACACCGAGGCGATCAATCACGATCCGGCCATTACATTTATTCAGACCGGGTTCCAGCAGCCGGGGCGCCCGAGCATGGGCGCATGGCTCAGTTATGGACTTGGCAGCGAGAACCAGAATCTCCCGGCCTTCGTCGTTCTGCTCTCGCAGGCACATGCCATCAATACTGACCAACCGCTCTTCTCGCGTCTGTGGGCGAGCGGCTTCCTGCCCTCGAGCTATCAAGGCGTCCGATTTCGCGCCGGCAGCGCGCCGGTGTTGTTCCTCGACGATCCTCCCGGCATCAGCAAGACGACGCGGCGGCAGATGCTTGACGCGCTCGGAAAGCTCGACGCCATGGGTCACGAGGCATACGGCGATCCCGAGATCGAGACGCGAATCCATCAGTACGAGATGGCGTATCGCATGCAAACGTCAGTGCCGGATCTGATGGATCTTTCGAAAGAGCCGGAGTCCGTCTTCGAGATGTATGGCCCCGAATCACGCAAGCCGGGAACGTACGCGGCCAACTGCCTGCTCGCGCGGCGCCTCGCCGAACGCAACGTGCGGTTCATTCAGCTCTATCACCGTGGCTGGGATCAGCATAAGGATCTGCCGCGCGATCTCACGCTCCAGTGCCGCGGCACGGATCAACCAACCGCGGCATTGATCACCGATCTCAAGCAACGCGGCCTGCTCGACGACACCCTGGTCGTCTGGGGCGGCGAGTTCGGGCGCACGGTCTTCAGTCAGGGCAAGCTCACCGACGCCAACTATGGACGCGATCACCATCCGCGCAACTTCTGCATGTGGGTCGCAGGCGGCGGTGTGAAACGCGGTGCGGTCATCGGCGAGACCGACGACTACAGCTACAACATCGTCTCAGATCCCGTGAGCGTCTACGATCTCCAGGCGACCATCCTTCATGCCATGGGCATCGATCACAAGAAGTTGACGTATCGATTCCAGGGTCGTGATTTCCGCCTGACCGATGTTCACGGTGAGGTCGTGGAGAAGATGCTGGCCTGAATCTCGCTTCTCGCTTCTCGCTTCTCGATCTGCAGTCAGGCCAGACCGAGCAGCGAAAAGCGAGCAGCGAGGAGCGAAGACCTACTTCTTGAACACCTCGTAAATCACGCCTCGATCGAGCGACACCACATATAGATTGCCGTTTGGTCCGGTCTGCACATCAGTGCCGACGCCGAAATTCCGTCCAAACAGCAGGCTTTCGCTCTCGGTGATGTCGAACTTCGCAGTGTTGTCGGCCACGCCGTCTTCGAGTCTGGGATCGTCGACGCCGATCTTCTGCCGGTTGCCGGTGAGATTGAAACGAAACAGGTAGCCGCCCTCGAGTGTGGTGCGCGCGGCACCGACAAACAGATCGCCATCGTACTGCGGTCCAAGCGCGCCGCCATTCAAGAACCCGATTCCGCCGGGTGCCACTGCGTACTTCCAGCTGAATTCCGGATCGCTGTAGTGTGCGCCGGGCAGCATGAACAGTCGCGACGACGCTTCCTGGGGCGTATCCGCGAGGTTTGTCGGCGGCCAGCGCAGCTGCTGAAGGTTTTGGCCGCCCAGTGTCGTTTCGATGCCTTTGAAATCCGCGATCCGATTGACCGGACCGATGATCTGAACCCAGCCGGAATTTTCGCCGGCGTCGATTCGTTCGATCTCGTCGAACGAGTCATCACCGTTGACCTGGATCCACAACGAGCTCGATTTCGGATCGACAGCCATACCGAAGCTGTTGCGAATCCCGTAGGCGAAAATCTTTTGCACGTTCACACCGGCTTCACCCGGGATGCTGGCACCAGCGGCAGAAAACGGGTTGTCGGTCGGCACCGAACCGTCGTCATTCAACCGCAGAATGACGCCGGTCAAGTGGTTGTTGTCCGGTTCCGGTCCGCCGAACTGGTCGTCGTCGGTCGGCGGCGTCGGTCCGTTGGCAAGATTCTGAAGCCAGCCGCGACGGCCGTTGTCGCCGATGATGATGTAGAGCTTCCCGTCCGTCCCGAAGCGGATGACGCCGCCATTGTGATTACCGGCAGCGTTCTGCGCCGAATCTCCCTGCCCCGGTGGCTCAGGTGCTCCGTCGGCCTGATAGGCGTGCAGCATAATCAGATTGCGATCGTAGGTGAGCGACGTTCCGTTCCACGTAAATCGATCGACGCGATTGCCGCGAAGGGGAACTTGTCGGACGGTGCCGCTGTCGCTGCCCAGCATCAGGCTGTCGTCACAGGTTACAGCGGTGGGCTGGAAGAGATTGTCCGGCGGCGGAGGCTCCGCGGTGCGACACGTCCAGTAGAGGTAGACGAAGGGCATCGCAGGGAAATTGGGGTGAAGTGCAATACCGAGCAGACCACGCTCGGAGTTGTTGTTCACCGCGAGATCGATGGCGGTGCCAACAATCGCACCATTGACCACGTGCTGGACCTTGCCGGTGTTCTTCTCGAGCACCAGCATCTCGTTACCGCCGATAAACGAGATGCTGACGGGCGTCACGAACCCTGATGCGGCGGTTCGTACATCCAGGCGGGGATCGACGACGGTTGGCGCTGCGACCTGAGCGCCGGCCGAACGCGTGATCACGATGCAAAGCGCAAACGCGGTCGCGAGGAATACGTATCTAAATGGGAATTGTCGTGTCGGATTCATACGCCTCCTTGTGATGAGGGGTCGGTAAGCGCGGAACCCGAGGGCAAGTTCATTGCCCAGAAGCATCTCGCGAGTTTTCGGAAGAAAACGTTTTGCAGGTGAACCTCGGCTGATTACAACCGAGGTAATGACCTTACTTGCCGTGAAAGACAGACGAGCTAATTGGTGAATTGGTGAATTGGTGAATTCGTGAATTGGCATCGCGCGGCTACCGCCGCGCTCTCACAGCACGCGCCGTAGCGCGTGCGAAGCGCAACTCGCCAACTCGCCAATTCACCAACTCACCAATTGAGTAGAATGTGCTCCGCCCATGATCTCCCAGCGCCTTAGCGTGTTTGTGCTCTGCATTGCTGCGCTTGTGAATGCGCCGCAGAACCGGCCGTCTGACTCGACAGCGAAGAGAGCGTTCATCGATGGCACCGGTCCAGGCTGGAAGACTCTCAGCGAAAGTGACTTCGCCGGCGTCAATGGCAATCTCGACACATGGACGTGGAAAGGAGACATCCTGCTGTCGTCCGGCACGCCAATCGGTGTCCTTCGCACCCGGCAGAAATACACAAATTTCGAACTGGTCATAGAGTGGCGCCACCTGAAGGCGGCAGGGAACTCGGGCGTGTTCGTGTGGGTGCCCGACCAGGCGCTCGCCCAGCTCAAGCCTGGAGCGCTCCCGGAATACGGCATCGAAGTGCAGATGCTCGACCATGGATTCCGAGATCAGTACGAGAAGTCATCCGGACGAAAGGGCGATTGGTTCACCACCCATGGCGACATCTTCGCCGTCGGTAAATCGAAACTGACGCCGTTCGCCCCGACCTCACCCAATGGCTCGCGCAGTTTTCCGCGCAAGGAATTAAGCCGTGGTGTCGGTGAGTGGAATCATTACTACGTGCGCGGCATCAACGGCGAACTGCGTCTCTGGGTCAATGGTGAAGAAGTCTCGGGCGGCAGCGGCGCCGACCCGCGCACTGGTTATCTTTGCCTTGAAGCCGAAGGGTCGCCAATCGAGTTTCGGAATATTCGCGTTCGTGAAGTTTCGTGAGATCTGATTGACTTTGGCTGATTGGGGGAGGCCAGCCATGACGAAGCGGCACCTGTTCGCAGTTCTTGCGGCGGCGTGGGCGGTCGGTGTGATGCCCATCGCGGCGCAGGTTACGACCGGAAGCATTCTCGGCATCGTCACGGATCCGAGCGGGGTGGTGCCCGGAGCAAACGTCACGATCACTGAAGTGAACCGAGGCACGTCGGACACATTCGTGACCGACTCGGCCGGCAACTACACAGCTCCTTTCCTGGCTCCGGGTACCTATCGCGTGGAAGTGAACGTTTCCGGCTTCAAGAAATGGGTACGCGAGGGGATCATCGTTCAGGTCAATCAACGCGCGCGCGTCGATGTCACCCTTGAAATCGGCCGGCTCGAGGAAACCACGACGGTCGTCGCCGAGACGCCGCTTCTTCGTACGGATTCATCCGAGGTTGGCACGGTAATCGAGGAGCGCGCGATCAAGGAATTGCCGCTGAACGGGCGCAACTTCGCGACCCTTGTATACCTGACGCCAGGGATCACACCTGGTCAGGCTGGCGAGAACCTGTCGGGCGCGAGCACGTTCAATCCCCGTGGCGCGTCCAACTTCAATGCCCTGGGCCATCAGGCGAATGCGAACGGATGGCTGATCGACGGCATCGACAACAACGAGTACACGTTCAATACTCTCATCATCGCACCGTCAGTAGAACAGGTGCGTGAATTCAAGGTGCTGTCCGGCGTCTTCTCCGCCGAGTTCGGCCGCGGCGCGGGTGTTGTTTCGGTCGCGACCAAGTCGGGGACCAACGCGTTCCATGGAACCGTGTTCGAGTATCTGCGCAATGATGCATTTGATGCGCGGAACTTCTTCGTGCGCAAAGTGCCGCTCCCGAACGGCGGTCTCCAGAAAGATCCGAAGCCGCCACTCGATCGTCACCAGTTTGGCGGAGCCGTTGGCGGTCCGCTCGTCATACCGGGCGTCTATGACGGCCACAGCAGAACGTTCTTTTTCACCGATTATGCGGGCATGAAAGAGAAGCGGGGGCAGGTGTTCGTCAACACCGTGCCAACCGCGCGCACCCGCGTCGGCGATTTCAGCGACTTCCGCGACACCAACGGCAATCTGATCGTCATTTACGATCCGCTGACGACACGGCTTAATCCGAACTTCGATTCATCTCGAGCGGTCAGCGCGACGAATCCACAGTTCTTGCGGGATCCATTCCCGGGAAACATCATTCCGGCAAACCGCATCAATGGCGTCGGCCGAAACGTCGCCAGTATCTATCCGCTTCCGAACGGACCCGGAAACTTCAACAACTACACCTCGACGGTCAATCGCGATGTGACCGATAACGCCCTCTCCGGACGCGTCGATCATCGCGGGTCGGACAAGGACTCGTTCTTCGTTCGCTTCAACTGGGGGAAATTCAAGCTCGATGCGCCGCAGGGACAGGCGGCTTGTTGTCTTCCCACACCGGCGGAGGCAGCGGCGAAATTCGATCTCGGTCCATTCGTTGCCGGAATTCAGAACACGCGCCTGACGACGCATGGAGCGGCATTCAACTACTCGCGCGTAGTATCACCGGCGCTCGTGAATGAGCTGCGAACCGGCTACGCGAAGACAGTGCCGTTCACGTTCCAGTCGGACTTCGGTACGCAGGCGGCCGAATCACTTGGCATCCACGGCATCAACGTCACCGAGTTTACGACCGGCCTTCCCAACATCAACGTGCAGGACATGACCGGTATTTCCGGCGGACCGGCGTTCCTGCCGGTGAATCCGAAGCAGTTTCATTGGCAGATCGAAGACGCGCTCGTCTGGCTGAAGGGGCGGCATCAGGTGAAGTTTGGATATCGTCTCGTCGACCGGTATCCTTCGCCGTTCACGAACACCGATACGCGCGGCACCATCAACTTCAACCGGAGCTACACCAACGATCCGGTCACCAACACCGCCGGATCCGGACTCGCGACGCTGCTCACCGGCTACCTCAACAACGCCGCCCGGGGTTTTCTTCTCGAACCGTATACGCTGCGCACGCAGGAACACGGCACCTTCATCCAGGACGACTTCAAGTTCAAGTCGCGTTTCACCGTCAACGCTGGTCTGCGCTATGAGTTTTTCCGCGCTGAGACAGAGGAGGACAACAAGATCGTGAACTTCGATCCGGTGAACCTGCGGATGATTTACGCCGGCGAGGACGGCGCGAGTAAATCCGCCAACAAGAAGTCGCAGCAGGGACTCGCGCCGAGGCTTGGATTGACCTACGACCTGTTCGGAAACGGATCGACCATTCTACGGACTGGCTTCGGCATCACCTATTTCCCTGAGCAGCCCTCAGCGTCCAACATGATTGGTCAGCAGGTGCCGTACACGATTTCGCAGAACGTCAATTTTGCGACCAACCCGACGGATTTTTCGACCGTGCGAACCATCGAAGATCCATTTCCGCCCATCGTCCAGGTCAAGCCGCGTACCACGGCGGAGTTGCAGGCCGCCAACCCCCGTGTGCTGGGACACTCGTTCGAGAACGAAATTGCCTATGCGGAACAGTGGCACCTTGGCGTCGAGCGCCGCGTGCTCAGCGCGATGGCGGTCGAACTGACCTATGCCGGCAGCGCCGGAAAGCACATCGTGTTCTGCTACAACCCGAACGAAGTCCAGCCGGGTATCGGATCGCAGGAATCGCGACGGCTCATTCAGCCGCTGAATCGCCTGAACAACATGCTGCAGTGCGATCCCAGGAACCGCTCGACGTATCACAGTGGACAGCTCAAGGTGACACAGCGATTCCACAACGGCGTTCAATTTCTCGGTAGCTACACCTACGGCAAATCGCTCGACTATGGCGGCTCCGCGGCGAGCGGCGGCGGCGCCGTCGGCAATCCGCAGACGGTTACGAACCTGAACGCCGGTCATGGGCCGTCAGGGTTCGACGTCAGACACCGCGCCGTTATCAGCGGCGTGTGGGAGCTGCCGTGGGGTCCCGGGCGCAAATGGATGCAGGATAGCGGAATGGTCGGCGCGATCGTTGGCGGGTGGCAGCTTGCCGGCATCGGCACGATGACGACCGGCCGCCCGTTCACCGTGTTCATGGCGACCGGCGTCAACAACGGCGCGCCGAGTTGGCCGGATCGGATTGGCTCCGGGGAACTCGAGCACCCGACCGTCGATCTTTGGTACAACCCGGCGGACTTCAAGGCGCCGCCGGCAAACACCTACGGCAACACCGGTCGAGGAATTCTCTACGCACCGGGTCACGTAAACGTCGACACATCGCTGTCGAAGCGGTTTACTGTGTCGGGCAGCACGAACCTCGAGTTCCGCTGGGACGCGTTCAACCTGTTCAATCATCCGGGCTTCGGATTCCCGAATCAGAACTTCGATTCGCCGACCGCCGGGCGCATCACGTCGACGATCGTCGACAACCGGTCGATGCAGTTCTCGTTTAAGGTGAATTTCTAATCGGTTCGCCTTCGCCTGGATCGCTCGCGAAGGCTGGAGTCGATCGGCGATTGTTTCTGATATAGACTGTCGGCGGTCAATCAGGAGGTAGCTATGCGGAAGACCCTGGTATGTGTCGCGGCCCTGGCCCTTCTCTCTGCCCCGGCGCTCTCGGCTGATGAGTTCAAAGGCCGCATCAGCGACGCCATGTGCAAGGCGATGCACAAGGACGGCGAACACGGCACCAAGAAGATGACGGACCGCGAGTGCGTCGAAGGCTGCGTGAAGGGCGGCGAGAAATACGTTTTCATCGGTGAAGGAGACAAGGTTTACAACATCGCCAACCAGGATCTCGCGGCGCTCAAAACGCATGCGGGACATGAGGTCGTCGTGACGGGCACGGCAAAGGGCGATACGCTCACGATTTCGAAGATCGAGATGCCGGCGAAGAAGTAAATCAATCGCTAATCACTGATCACTGATCGCGAATCACCAATCCTCGAATCCTCGAATCAATGAATCGCGAATTCCACGATGGAATTCGCGATTCGTCCCCCGATCCCGGATTCCGCACCCCGGATCCCGACTCCATACACGTCACCGCCCGTATCCCAGTAACAACCGCGGCAGGATCAACGTGATCGTCGGAAAGGCAGCAATTAGCGCGAGGCCGACGAGAAGCGCGACGAGATAGGGCACGTAGGTTCGACTCACGTCGTCGATGTCGACGCGGCCGATCCCCGCGGCGATCGTGAGGCCGACGCCGACCGGCGGCAGGAAGAACGCAATTCCCATCGCGGCAATGACGACGATGCCGTAGTGCACCGGATCGACGCCGATCGATCGACTGATCGGGAAAAGAATCGGACCGAAGATCAGCAGCGCCGGCAGTCCCTCGAGCAGCGCGCCAACGACGACGAAGAGAGCGATGGTGAGCGCCATGAATTCAACGCGGCCCGCGCCGGCGGTGCGTATCCATTCGCCGAGCATCTGCGGCACCCATTCGCGAACGAGAATCCACGCAAATGCCGACGCCGCGGCCAGCACCCACAGCGTCGTTGCCGTGACGACTCCGCTCTGCGCGAGGTGTCCGACGATATTCCCGCGACCAATGCCGCCCATTGCAATCCCGGCGATGAGCGAATAGACGACGGCAAGAAGAGCGGCCTCGGTGACTGTGGTCAGGCCAGAGAAGATTCCTCCGAAGAGCAAGATCGGAAGGCCGGTGGGAATGATTGCCCGTCGTGCGGCGCGCCGAATGTCGGCCCGCGTGACCGGTTGACTCACCGGCCATCCCTGGCGGCGGGCCCGCGCCGCAATCAGAACGAGCAGCGCCAGCGCCAGCACGAATGCGGGAATGAACCCAGCCAGAAACAACGTCACGATCGACAGGTTGACCAGCGATCCCAGCACGACCATCGTCAGGCACGGCGGCACGAGGATGCCCATGGCCGAAGCCGCAGCGACGATGCTCACCGATTCGGTGCCGCTGTAGCCGGCGCGGCGCATCGATGGGACCAGCAGAGAGCTGATCGCCGAGACGTCCGCGGTGGTCGATCCCGAGATACCCGAGAAGAGGATCTCAGCGACGACGGCGACCATCGCGAGGCCGCCACGCACGCGGCCGACAATTGCCATCGCAAAATCAACCGTGCGTTCCGAGATTCCGCCGGCTTCCATCAGGGTGCCGGCGACAATAAAGAGCGGAATCGCAAGCAGGACGAATGAGTCGACTCCGCCGAGAATCTTGATGGGAAGAATGATCAGGCTGACACCGCCGATGCCCAGAAGATACGTAAGCGAGGTCAGCGCCAGCGTGAATGCGAGCGGCACGCCGAGCGCCGCGGTGACGAGGAAGCCGGCGACGAGAACCGTCATCGGCGTCGCGCCGGCGACAATGGGAACCATGACCGAGGCGATCGCCAGGCACGCTGCGCCCAGGGCCCACGACACTTCGCTGCGATCGCGCCAGGCCGGAAGTCCGTCGCGGCGCAGCTGGTCGACGATGACGACTGACATCAGTAATAACGCCACCGGCAGAACTGCGGAAATCGCGGCGCCCGAGAGTCCGCTGGCCGGCAGTCTTTCGCTGGTGCTGGCTACTGTCAGGTGCCACGCGGGAACGACGAGGCAGAGAAAAAACGCGAGCAGCACGAGACGAAGTCCGCGATCGATGGCTCCGCGCCTGGTTTGCGGAACCAGCCGCAACAGCGCGGTCACGCGGGGATGCAGACCATCCTTGAGTGCCGAGACGCCCCCGGCGCACATCAGCCATGCGAGCAGCAGACGGGCGATCTCTTCAGTCCACGGAATCGGCTGACGGAAGACATGGCGGCCAATCACTTGCAGACCGACGACGATCGCCTGCGCGGCAACGATTGCCGCGATTGCACAAGCCAGCGCGCGGTCAGTCCAGTGGCGGACCAGTGGCGGGTCGACAGTGATCGCGGTGCTCATGCGCGAATCGCGTCGAGCCACGGGCCCGCACTGAGGGCGCGCGCTTCCGACTGCCACAGTCGTTCGGCTGATGCGTGAAAGGCGTGCCGGTCGATATCGCGGATCGTCATGCCAAGGCTGGAAAGTTGCGCGGTGGCTGCTGCGTCCTCGCGCGGACCGACGGCGCGTTGCGCGGCCGACGCGCCACGCGCGGCGCCTTCGAGCGCGCGACGGACCTCCGCCGGCAGCCGCGACAGCCCTGCCGATGACGCGAACAGCCCGATCACGCCGGCGATATGACGCGTTTGCGCCATGTGATGCGCGACTTCATAGAAACGCTGCTGGACGGTGGTGCTCGCATCGTGCTCGTAGCCATCGATCACCCCCGTCTGCAGGGACGTATAGACTTCCCCAAACGCCATCGGTGTCGGGCTCGCTCCCATCAGCTCGATTGTCTTCACGTAAATCGATGATTGAATCGTCCGAATCTTCAGGCCCGAGAGCTGTGCCGGGTCGCGGATATCGCGCGACCGCGTGACCACCTGGCGGAATCCGAACGAATCGCCCCACGCCAACGGCCGCATCCGCACGGTCCGTTCGAGGTAGTCAGCGGCCTCGTGCCCGACCTGGGCATCGACGACACGGTGGACGTGATCCCAGTCGCGCCACAGGAATGGAAAGTCGAACACCTGCAGTTTTGGCGCAACGCTGCCCCAGATCGCAGTGCCCGAAACCATGAAATCGACGAGCCCTTCCTGCACCTGCTGTACGACTTCGCGCTCCTGGCCGAGAGTGCCGCTCGGGAAGATCCGGATCGTGACCGCGTTGTTCGTGGCCTTCTCGGCCAGAGTTCGGAACGCGTCGGCAAAGACATGAAGCGCGGTCGCGCCCGGAGACATCGAGTGCGAAAGTCGGAGGATGATCGGCCCGGACTCGCTGCGCGAACGACAGCCGGTCCCAAGGGCCGCCGCACCGAGCGTTCCCAGGAAGGTTCGCCGACCTACGCGTCGACTATCCATGTGCCTGCCCATTATCAGCGAGGAGGTGCATACTTGAGCGGATGACTCCTCAACAACAACGTCAGCTCGATGAAGACGGCTACGTCGTCCTCGAGTCAGTCATGAGCGCCGACCTGCTTCGGGAACTGCGCAGCCGAATCTTCGAGCTGTTCGACGAAGAAGGAGATCGCGCCGGGCATGAGTTCCGAACGGAAGAACACGCGCATCGACTGGCGAACCTTGTTGACAAGGGAGAGGTATTCCGGCGAGCCATCGTTCTTCCGGAAGTGCTGGACCTGGTGAAACATGTCGTCGGCGTTGACTGCAAACTGAGCAGCCTCAACGCCCGGTCGGCGGATCCGGGCACAGATGTTGGTCAGCCGCTGCATGTGGATATGAGCGCGATCCCCGACGACAAGGGCTATTGGGTCTGCAACACCGTCTGGCTGCTCGACGACTTCACACGCGATAACGGACCGACGCGCATGGTGCCGGGATCGCACAAGTGGGGATCGCGGCCACAGGACGTCATGAGCAATCCGTATGCGCCGCATCCCGACGAGGTCCTGCTGATTGCACCAGCCGGAAGCGTCGCGATAATGAATGCGCACATGTGGCACGGCGGAACCGCAAATGGAAGCGGATCGCCGCGGCTTGCGATGCACGCGTTCTACTGCCGCCGCGACAAGCCGCAGCAGCAATATCAGAAGCAGCTGCTGCGGCCGGAAGTGCAGGCACGGCTGTCGCCTCAACTCCGATCGCTGCTTGCGCTCGACGATCCGTTGAACGACGAACTGAGTTCAACGGTGACGGTGAAGAGCGGCTTTTTGAAGTAGGAGGGCTTGAATGCTCAATGATTATGTTCAAGGCTCAATGAGGTTCACATTGATCATTGAACATTGGACATTGGCTGAAGGCTCTAATCAGGATCTCGTCCCGACTGCGCGCCCGACATCTCGGCATGTTCTACACTCGGATCGCCCGCACGACTGCCGTTGATCGAGAGCTTCTGCTGGATCAATGCGAGCAGCGCCGCCGGTTTGATCGGCTTGACGAGATAACTCGCGCCAAAGCCGTCGGCGTCGGCGCGCAACACCGTATCGTCGAAACCAGTAACGACGATCGCGGGAATTCGAACCTGACCTGTCGAAATGAGCTGAAGACCGTTGAACGCGCCAAGCCGGACGTCGATGATCAAGAGATCTGGAGCGTGATCGCGCAGCTTCAGGCGTCCGTCTTCGAAACTGCTGGCGACGCAGACTTCGAAGCCCGCTTCCTCCAGCAATTCTTTCATCCCGTCCAGATAAACCTCGTCGTCGTCGACGATCAAAACACGAGCACGCATCCTGCCGCTCCTGTCATTCTCGGTACGAGGTGAATCCGCCCGCCTGGAACTCATGTCGTGGCCCGCGCTCAGTATTGCACAGTTGTCAACCCGCTGTGTCGATCAAGTAAATGTCAAGTTGGTTTTTTTTGAACTGCAAAGCACGGCTGCTTTTGGGCAAAAGGCCAAATACATACGTGATTCGGACGAACGACGCCTCAGCAGGCAGCGTTCGATGCGCGGCGCATCAACCTCGCGACGAAGCCGATCGTGCTCCGTCTCGAGATCTTCGTCTTGCCGGTTCGGCCGCGTGCCGATTGTCGCACGTTGCGGTCGGATGGTAGAACCTTAACGCCATGGAGGCGACGAATGTCATTTCGAACCAATTTCTGGGTGGCGTCGGTTGCCGCAACGGCCATGCTCTCGACGACCGTGGGTGCGCAGCAGCCGGCTGAGAAATGGATTCCGGACAAGGTCCAACTCTTCATTCCTTATAAAGACTACACAGCCGAGGACAACAAGCGCGTGCTCGACGAGTACAAATACCTGCGTGTCGCTGACGTCTCGGATGGCATGGACGTCGTCGGTCTGCAGAACATCGGACTGGTGAACCCTGAGATTCACGCGCTGTGGAAAGACACAGAAAATTTCACACACCGCGTCGCCGGGATCGCGGTCACTGCGCGCTACGTGCCGACGAACCGCCGCGAACCCAGGATGGATCAGAAGACGATCAATCAGTGGTACAGCACGATTACGTCGGAAGCATTCATGAAGGTGTTAACGCCCGGCTCGATTCTCGTGATCGACGCGATGGAAGACGGCGAATCACGCAGCATTGGATCGTCAAACATCATGAGCTGGAAAAAGCTCGGCATGGTCGGCCTGGTCACCAGCGGTGGCCTCGCCGACACCGACGAGATCATCTATGAAAAGGTGCCAACCTATTTCCGCAGGCTGGCTCGCGGTATCCGGCCGGGAAGAAATGAACTCGAATCGGTGAATCGACCGGTGACAATCGGCGGCGTTCTCGTCCGCCCGGGCGATGTCGTCGTCGCCGACGGCGACGGCGTGGTCGTTGTTCCGCGAGAGCGCGCGCTCGAAGTTGCGGCGGCCGCGCTGACGTTCCTCGACAACATTGGTCGCGAACGCTACATCAAGGAGACAGGGAAGAACCCGTGGGCGAAGAAGCAGGGTGGACAATGAGAATGTTCAATGTCCAATGTCCAATGTTCAATGTTCAATGTTCAATGTTCAATGTCCAACGGATGCAACATTGAGCATTCTTCATTGAGCAGTGAACATTCCGACACTACGCTCCGAACTGCCTGAGATGGTGGTCTGTATGGAGGTACGCCCACCGGAGCCACTGTGACGCCGACATCTCGCCGAACACAGGATGATCCGGCCATGAGCCCCGCAACCCGTTCATCGCAATTGCGTCCAGGAGAGTTTTGACCTGGGCGATGTCGGCTGCGAAGTCGGCCGGGCACGTGCCGGCAATCTGCTGGTCGATCTCCGGTCTCGTCACAATCCCTGGGCGCCACTGCAATGGTGCGTAGAGCGCGAGCCATTTGATCGCGGTTCGTTTCAGGACGCTGGTATCGTCACTGACGGGCTTCTGCGCGAGAGCCATCCGGCAGGCGTCGGCGAGGTGGCAGACCATCTGATGCACATTCATCTGTCCCCATCGCCGCTCGCTTTGTGGTGTGAGTTTGCCAAGTCGGGCCACCAGTTCCGCCTTGTCTTGCGCTCGGCACAGCGATTTCATGTTCACACGCCGAGCAACCGTTCGCCACCGGCCTCGCGATACGAGAGGAGTGCGCGCTCGCGTCCCTCCTTCGCCTGTGCGAGCAGCACCTCGAACTCAGGATGATTTCGCAGTCCATCGAACTGGCGACTGTTCACCAAGGTATCGACTGCCCAGTAATGTTTCTCGATCGCGCGGCGAAGAAACGTGAGGCCGGTCTCGTCATCGCCGAGATCGAAGAAGAGCCACCCTAGCTGAAACATGGCCTCGGGATCGTCATGAACTTTCAGACGCCGGAAGGCGGACAGGTGTCCATCCAAATCGTCGCGGCGACGATCGAGCCAGGCTGCGAGGTACTCTATCCATGACGCGAATACCGGAATTCGCGACAGCTGGCGCATCTGAACGAGCTTCCGGCGCGCCTCGTCGCGCCGGCCCGCGAGACCAAGTCCAATGACCCGGATACCGTCGTCGGCTCCCGCGACGAACCGGGGCGGTTCGATCGTGAGCAGCCGATCGATATCGCCGGTCATGAGCAGGGTCTGCTCGATGCTCGTGGGGACGTTCGGATCGAGCCGGCGTGCCTCGGTGTGGGCGGCGATCGACTGTTCGAACAGACCGCAATACCGGCAGGCGTGGACGAGTCCGGCAAAGAGTTCCGGATCGTTACCGTGACGTTGGGCCTCTGCCAGCAGACGTCCGACCGCATCCTGCGCTCGACCCATGTCGGCTTCGAGGTTGGCAAAGAACTTATGCGCGATGGTGAGCCGAGGGCTCAGCGACAGCGCGCGTCGAAGCGCCTCTTCGGCACGTACCTCACTATCGCCCGCCGAGTCGATGTACTTCCCGATGACGCGATGACAGCGTCCGAGATGTGCCCACGCCGGCGCAAAGCGTGAGTCCAGCTCCAGGGATGATTTATACAAGTCCCGTGCGCTGATGAGACCGTCATAAGTACGCGCCAGTTCGTTCGCGCGGAGATACAGCTCGTAAGCGCGAGCGTCCGGTGCAATCCCGGAAGCAGGTGAAACAGGTCCACCGGTCAACGGCGACGCCAGCGCGTCGGCGACTCGCCGCGCGATGTCGTCCTGCAGGCGGAACAGATCCCCGAGCGACGATTGCACCGTGTGCGACGTCAGCAGCGTCCCGCCCGGAGCGTCGACCAGCTGGGCGGCCGCGCGCAATTGATCGCCCGCCCGCAAGAGCGAGCCCATGACCACGACGTCGACATCGGCTTCGGTGGCGAGCGCTTTGAGATCCGGCGCATCACCGGCAAATCGCGCCGCAACCGCGCTCGAGCGCAGAACAATCGAGCCGTAGCTGGAGAGCGACGTCGAAATAGCGTCCGGCAGGCTGAACGCGAGAAAGTCCGTTTCTGGATCGGGACGAAGCACGCGAAATGGCAACACGACGAGACGGGTCAGCGCGCGCGCGAGCGCCGGTGTCCGATCGCCGCTCACAGACTCGAGTGCACGGAGCTCGTCCGCCATCGCTTCCGCTGATGCCGGACGATCCGCTGGACGCTTGGCAAGCGCGCGCCTGATCACCCGGTCGAGCGCGGCAACGGCTGGCGATCCGGTAAGCGCTGGCGGCTGCTCGTATCGAGTGGCGTGAAGAATTTCAACGAACGTTCGTCCGACAAACGCTGGCCGTCCGGCAAGCATCTCGAACAGCATGGCGCCGACAGCGAACAGATCGCTTCGAGCGTCGACAGCATCGCCGCTGATTTGTTCAGGCGACATGTACCGCGGCGTTCCCATCACGACCCCTGGCAGGGTGACTTCAATCGTTGGATCGAAGGGGGTGTCCACCTGTGGGCGCGCGAGGCCGAAATCAAGGAGCTTCACGCCGTGCTGCGTCAGGAACACGTTCGACGGCTTCAGATCGCGATGCACGATGCCGCGCGCGTGAAGCGCAGAGAGCGCGGCGAGGATACCAAGTGCAATCGGAATCGCGTCCGCGCTTGTGAGCGGCTCGCCGGCCAGACGTTCCGAGAGTACCTGTCCCTCGAGCAGCTCCATCACGATGTACAGCGTGCCCTCGGCTTCTCCGATCTCGTAGATCTGGCACACATTCGGATGATTGACGCTTGCCGCCGCTCTCGCTTCGCGCCACAACCGTTGATGGGCCGCTGGATCGTTGCCCATCGCCGACAAGGTCTTCAGTGCGACGGTCCGCTGCAGCCGTTCATCACGCGCCGCGTAGACCACGCCCATGCCACCCTCGCCGAGCTTCCGCTCGACCGCGTACGGGCCGATACGCGCCGGGATCGAGACCGCTCTCCAGGTATCGACTTGCTTGTCAGCCACGCTCTGCCAATGATCATCAATGATCAATGATCAATGTTCAATGTTCAATGTTCGGTGTATTGGTCACTTCAACATTGAACATTGAGCATTGAACATTGCACATTGCGAGGAACGCATGCCCCAGGACGACAAACAACTCGAAAGCAATGCACCAGTCAATATCATCGACACAGGATCACCGCATGATGATCTGCGCTCGCCAATTGACGGCATCGCCCTCTGCCTGTCGGGTGGCGGATATCGCGCGATGCTGTTTCACGTCGGCTCGCTCTGGCGGCTGAACGAGATCGGGTTTCTCCCGAAGCTGGCGCGTATTTCGTCCGTGTCTGGCGGCTCGATCACCGCCGGCTTGCTCGGTCTGAAATGGACACGGCTTGCTTTCGACGCCAACGGCATCTCGACCGTTTTTGAGCCGGAGGTCGTCCAGCCGATTCGCGTGCTCGCCGGAAAGACCATCGACGAGGGGGCGATCCTCGGGGGCATCTTGCTTCCCGGAACGGTTGCCGAGAAGGTCGCCGACTCCTATCGCAAGTATCTTTTCGATAATGCGACCCTCCAGGATCTTCCGCCGGACCCGCCGCGCTTCGTGATTAACGCGACGAGCGTGCAGACCGGGGCGCTATTCCGGTTCTCGCGGCCGTTCGCTGCCGATTACCGTGTCGGCATGATTCCAAGTCCGACGATCGAACTGGCCGTCGCGGTGGCCGCTTCCTCCGCATTTCCTCCAGTGCTGTCGCCGCTGAAGCTGGAACTCGATCCGCAATCGTGGGCGCCGCCGAGCGGATTTCCGTCCGAGGATCTCCACGGCGAGCCGTACCTCTCCGAAGCGGTGCTGACTGATGGCGGTGTCTACGACAACATGGGACTCGAAACGGCGTGGAAGAATTACAAGACGATTCTCGTCAGCAACGGCGGCGGCAAGTTGCAACCGTCACCCGACCCCGCCGGCGACTGGGCGCGCCACGCACTTCGCATCAACGAGATCATCGACAACCAGGTGCGGAGTTTGCGAACGCGCCAGGTGATCGGCGCATTTGAAGCCGGCAATCGGAAAGGTGCGTACTGGGGAATTCGAACGTCCATCAGCGACTACGGTTTGGCCGACGCGCTTCCATGCCCGGAAGAGCAGACGCTTGCGCTTGCGGCTACCGCGACGCGCCTGAAGCGGATGGACGGGGTGCTGCAGGAACGGTTGATCAACTGGGGCTATGCGGTGTGCGACGCGGCAATGCGGCGATATGTGAACCCGACCCTCCCGGCGCCGGTTGCTTTTCCGTATCCGGCGAGTGGGGTCGGATAAAAAGGGAAAAGGGAAAAGGGAAAAGGGAAAAGGGTATACCTTTTGCCTTTTCCCTTTAGGTGAGAGCGGGCATCTTAAACGTCTTCTTCACATATGCGATGTTGGCCCGGGTGTCGGCGACGAGATCCTTCGTCGGCGAATTGGTCTCGAGGACGTACCAACCGCGGTATCCGATGTCGTAGAACTCCTTTGACATCCTCGCCCAGTCCATCTTGCCGCCGGGCGTCTCGAGCAGCTGGCCTTCATTGGTGCGGAGATTGGCATTCTTGAGGTGCACCTGGTTGATGCGCTTGCCCAGCATCTTCGGCTCGGCGTAGATGTCGCCGCCCGGGATGCGCGACACGATGTTGTGCGCGTCGTAGTAGACAGCGACGTGGTCGGATCCAATCGCGTCGAGTATTTTGATGTTGTCAGCGGCAGAGATCCAGTCTTCGAGGCCGACGACGACGTCGTATTTCTCGGCGTAGCGCGCGATCTCCTTCATCATCGTGACGAACGCGTCCACCTGCGCCTGATTCGTCATGTCGATGTGGCTCTCGCCGAGAATCGGCAGCAGGATGTTGTTGGTGCCGATGTTGTAGGCAATCTCCACCGCTTCGGCCAACAGGATCGCGAACGCCGGATTCGTGTGCATCGGCAATCGCTGTTTACCGGGGTTGCCGATCGCCAGCGAGCAGATCTGAATCCCGTTGTCGAGAGCGGCGCGTTTGAACTCGGCCTGCGTCTTCGGATCGCGCAGCGTCGGTTTGCCGTCGGTCGGGTATTGCACGCTCACCTGAATGCCGTCGAGACCGATCTCGCGCGCGAGCGCAATCTTGGTGATGTCGCCACGCTGTCCCAGGTTCCAGTCCGTCATCCCGACTCGCACCGGGACCGGGTTGAGTGGTTCCTTCGAGGCGACCGGAGCCTGCCGGGTCTGTGCATGAGCGATCGCCGGCAGCGCCGCAGAGGCGATGCCCGCCTGTTTCACGAAATCGCGTCTGGTCATGGTCATACTTATCTCTCCGGGATCCGTTCTCCGGGATCCGGGATCTGTATTACTCACTGCGCGTGGGGAGTCCACGCCCACGCGCTGTCGCTCGGCGACTTCCGCCTTCGCTAAAGCTCCGGCGGACCGCCGTGGCCGTGGCGGAGGCTGGTCGCGCCTCGCTCGGGCCGCAGGCGCTTTCCCTTTTGCCTTTTCCTTTACGTTGAGCGCAGAATGTCTTTCCAGCCTGCGCGATATTCCGGCCGTTTGATGAATGGGTCCGCGTCCTTCGTGTTCTTCGCGCGGATGTTCTTGTAATCCCACTCGATCTTCTTGCCGGTGCGGTACGCGACGTTGCCCAGATGGTTCGCTTCGGTCGTCCAGCCTGAGTACTGGAAGTTCGAGCCCGGCACGGGGCCGTTACCTTTCGCGTAGTTCACCCATTCGATCCAGTGTCCTGGTGAGCGCGGGAGTGTCGGCTCAGGCACCCTGAAGTCTTTGAACTTCTCCTCGGGCAGCAGCCTCCCATCACCGAGCAGCATGCCTTTCTCGCCGATGAATACCTGCGACCGGCCGCCCCAGTCTGGTGTCCACCCCGGTGGCTTGCTGTCTCCCTGATGCCATACGAGCTTCAGCGCGGGCTGTGAGCCGTTTGCGGCGTATTCGTAGGTTGCGACCAGCGTCGCCGGCGCGAGTTCCTTGTGTGGCTTGGGCACGTTGGGGGATACCGATTCGACGCTGATCGGCGCGAGCACGAACCCGCCATGACCGTCAGGCCGTTTGAGATCGAGCACGGTGTACGGCACGTCGTTGTCGTGACTGCCGAGATCGCTCATCGTCCCGTTGCCGAAATCCCACCATCGATACCAGCGCGGACCCGGGAAGTAGGTTTCGTGGAACGGACGTGCGGGCGCCGGGCCGAGCCACAGATCGAAATGATTCGTCGGTGGAATCGGCATTTCCTCGGGGAACCGGTCGACGATCTGCACGCCCTTGTAGAACCCGTGCGGTTTGTCGAACTTCTCCGCTGACGCCGCGTCCTGAAGTCCCCACGCGCGATCCACCCACACGTGCACTTCGCGCACCGGTCCAATGACGCCAGTGTCGAGGATTTCTCGGATCTTGCGACGCGCCTCGGACGCGTGTCCCTGGTTGCCCATCTGAGTCGACAGCTTCGGAAACTTTGCTGCGGTCTCCCGGATCAGGCGCGCTTCCCAGATGTTGTAGGTGAGAGGTTTCTCGCAGTAGACATGCTTGCCGTGCGTGAGCGCCAGGTAGGTAGCAAACGCGTGCGTCTGCTCGGCGGTGGAGACGACGACTGCGTCGAAGCCGCTCGGGTCTTCGAAGATCTTTCTAAAATCGTTGAATCGTTTCGCCTTCGGGTACCACTGGGCCGCTTCATCGATTGCGACGTCGTTGACATCGCACAGGATGACGACGTTCTCGTCAGGATGCGGCGCTGCACTGGCCGCCGCCTCACCGCCCCTCCCGCCCCGGCCACTGCTTCTTCCCGGAACGATGGTGAGTTCGCTGAGACTCGCCCGCGCGCGACCGCCGCAGGCGATGAACGCGATGTCGAGTTTATCGTTCAGATTTCTTCCGCGCAGAATTGCCGGTGCGCCGGCCATGACGCCGGCAGCGGCGAGTGCCGTCGTCCCAACGAATTCGCGGCGTGTCATTCCGCGCACGGTCGCCTTCTTTGTTTTGGTCTTCGATTTTTTCATCCTTGCACTCCTGGCACCCTAGGCACTCCTGGCACCCCTGGCATGGCACCCTAGGCACCCCTGGCACCCTAGGCACTCTGGGCACCCGAGGCACTCCTGGCACCCCGGGCACCCAGATCAGTATTCACACTTCAGAACGAGAACCGCGCGCCGACCTGCACGGTGCGCGGCGCACGGTTGGGAACGAAATCGCGAATCGTCATGAAGTTGGGATTCGTGAAGCTCGTGTTGGGGGTGCCCCACTGCGGATGGTTCAACACGTTCTGCGACTCTATCCGCAACTCGAACCGATAGCGGCCGACCGGAATCGTTCGGAAGAGTGAGGCATCGAGATTGTAATTGCTCGGGCCACGGAACTGATTGCGGCCCGTATTGCCCCACACCGCGCCGACTGGCTGCGCGAAGACGCTCGGATCGTACCACCTGCCGTCCGGTCCGGCGTCCTGGAAACCCGGCTGCGCGTCACCGATGAGGTCGATGGTCTGATTGCCGCCCTGCTGCTGCAGGCCGTTGTTGGTCCCGGCGATGGTGAACGGTTTTCCGGACAGCCACGATGCGATGCCGTTGATCTGCCAGTCCTTGACTACGTATGCGACCGGCGACGTGCTCGTTTTCATGAATGGGATCTCGTAAACGAACCCTAGCTGCAGCGTATGGGTTCGGTCGAAACCGGCGGTCGCGAAGTTACGGCTGAACTGCGATTCCTGCGGCCAAAAGTAAGAGTTGCCATCATCATCGCCGACGTTCTTCGCATGAGAGAGTGTATACGCTCCCTTCAAAAGAAAACCGTTCCGGAACGGTCGATTGACGGCAACCTGGAGCGAGTTGTAACGGGCAATCCCGTCGCCGGCAAGCACGCTGATGTTCGCTGTTCCAGCCTGCGTCGCCAGTTTCCGGAACGCGTTACCGCCGCTCTCGGCGTAGTTCAAATTTCGCGTCGTGTAGGTGCCATCCGTCCGCGTGCCGACGTATCCCACGCTCGTGACGATATCGAGCGGCAGACGACGTTCGACCGTGACGTTATAGGACTGGGTCGCGCCGCGATCGAAGTTGTTCTTATCGGGGGTTGTCATGTCGACACCGCGCGGGAGCACCGCCGTGCCGGTGGTGAGAATGTCGGTGGGATTAGGCACGAAGGGAATGCCGTTCGACAAGTTCCCGAACGGCGTGAAGGTGTTCGCCCCGCTATCGCTGTGCGCGATCGTCAGCGGGAATCGTCCGCGCATGGGACGCGTGATCGGGAATGGGTCGAACGTCTTTCCGTAGCCGCCGCGAAGCACCGTGCGATCGTCAAGGCGGTAAGATGCTCCCACCCGTGGCGCAAACAGCGTCTTGCTGACGTCGATGCCGAGGTCCTTGGGATTATTGCCGACCCCCCCGAGAAAGACGGTGTAGGTCGGGATGTCGAGTAGTTCGATGCCGCGATTCTCGCGGGTCATCAGCGGATAATATTCGTAGCGCAGACCCAGGTTAACCGTCAGCTTCTCGTTGGGCGTCCAACGGTCCGATACGTAGAGGCCGTACTGATTCTCGCGTCCGCTCAGTTCTTCGAACTGCTCGCTCTTGTTGAAACTGGTCAGCTCACCCATCAGGAACCCGGCATAACTATTCCAGTCGTTGCCGGTGTAGCCGGTCGTACTGGTGACGCCGCTGCCGAACGTGAGGATGCCGCG
>JBKPSH010000082.1:0-47741 GCA_046734955.1 Acidobacteriota bacterium | reverse complement strand
ATTCAAACAGCCGCGTAAGGCCGCTATTACTTCTTGCTGATCACGACGCTTCCGGAAAACGTGGTGACGCTGAGGACCGCGCTGCCATCGCCGTAAACGCCCTGCATGGACCGGCGCCGCCCGATGTCTCCCTGAAGCTTGATGGGAAGATCCGAATGAATGGTACCGCTGAAGGAATTTGCTTCGAGCTCGAAGCCAGTGGAGCCGGCGAGGACGACGCGGACGTCGCCTGAGTGCGAGTTGAATTCGTAGCGCCCGCCTTTCGCCAGCGCACCCCCGAACTCGACGCCGCCGCTGACCGAATGCGCCTCGACGCGATCGCAGGTGATGTCCTGAACCGCCACCGATCCGCTGACGCTGCCCACGTCGATGCGGCGCGCGGCGACCTTGCGCAGCGTCACGCCGCCGCTGACACTCTGGACCTCGATGGCTCCATCCGTTTGCGTGTCGATAATCTCGACGTCACCTGAGACTGACTTTGCCGCCGCGATGCGTCCGCCGTTGGCGACCCGGACGGTCCCGCTGACCGAGTTCGCTGACACATCCCCCTTGATATCTGAGACCCGGATTGAACCGGAGACGGAATTAATCGTCAGCCGGGTTCCGGCTGGTGCGGCGACCGTGTAGTTGACCGACACGTTGACGTTGCGACGGTTACTACGACGCATCTCGTCGCTCTGCGGGTAATTCGCTTTGATTTCGGCACGCCCCGCGCGTTCAGTGACCGTGACGTTCACTAGCCCGAGGACTTCACGCGCTTCATCCGCCGTCCTGGCCCGTGCAATCTTGACGATCTCTATCGTCGCGTCCGATCCGTTTGCACGTGTCACCACGATGTCGCCGGAGATATTCGACAGCGACAGTTCGCCGTCGGCGCCGATCTTGACGGTTTTGGTCTCGCGGCTCGTTTGCTCCTCGCGTCCCTGCTGATACCGCGCCGTCCGCATTTCGACCCGGTCGCTGATGACGGCGCGGATCCGCTCGGGCAGCATCTGCGCGCGCGCTGGTGTCGCTGGCGCGGAGAGTGCCGCGAGGGTCAGTATCGTGATGACTATCTGTCGCATGTGCCCTGAGCCTTTATGACTTGTTCAATCCATCCACGATCTGCGCGGCGCCGGCGGAATTGCCCTTGCGCATCTCGTTCATTAACGCGATCGTGTCCTGCAGCAGCGCGACCTTGCGCTTCAACGCGTCGAACAGGCTGTCGCGTGCCGATGCGCTGAGCGGTTCCGAACGAAGGGCGGCTCGGCTTTCCGCGATCGCCTGATCGATGACCTGCAGATTCTTCTGCAGCATCGCCGCGGTCTGCGGATCCAGCGCGTTATCGCCACCGCCGGAAGCCGCCTGATCGAGGCGCGCCGCCTGTTCGAGCTTGGCAATCGCGTTCTGATAATGCTGTTCAGCGAGCCGGAATTCCGCTTCGACGCTCTCGACGTCGACCGCATCGGCCGCGCTCGCCGGGGCGCCTGCCGCCGGCGCAGCGGCCGTCGTCGGCACTGGAGCCTTCGGCGTTCTATACTGCGTCACCAGCAACCCGATTGCGACACCAACCGCGAGCACGAGTGACGCGGCAATCGCCAGCATCGCGTAGCGCGGGACGCGTGACGGCGCCGGAGCGGGCGGCGCCTGGACGCGGCCTTCCTGCCGCAGCCGCCCGGCGATTTGCAGCCACACACGTCCGGGCGGCTCGAGCGGATCGAGTGAGGCGCCGAGATGCCGGATGGATTCCATGTCGGCCAGAAACGATCGACATTCCGCGCACTCGGCGAGATGACGCTCGAGCTCGGCGCGGCGAATCGCGCCGATCGTGCCGTCGATCAGCTCCTGAATCGATTCGCGATATGTCGCATGCATGTTGTTTCCGCCACGTGTGGGGCGCGGTCTTCAGACCGCGCCGCCGCCTTCAGACTTGCCGCTCAACAATGCTCTCAATCGCAACCGCGCCTTGTGCACCTGCGATTTCGAGGTGCCTTCCGCAATCCCCAGTGCGTCGCCCACCTCACGATGCTCGAGACCCTGCACATCATGCAGCAGGAACGCGGCGCGGCATCCGTCTGGCAATTGTGCGAGCGCCCGTTCGAGATCCATCTTCGTGATCGATCGCTCGGCGAGCCCGCCACGTCCCGACTCAAAAAGCCCGCGCTCGTCGTCGAGCGTGTCGGTCACCTGACTGGTTCGCGCCGCGCGGCTGCGAAGATAATCCAGGCAATGGTTCGTCGCCAGCCGATACAGCCACGTTCCCAGAGCCGACTCGCCACGGAACCCGTCGAGCTTCCGGTGCGCTGACAGGAAGATTTCCTGCAGCAGGTCCTCGGCATCTGCCGGATTCCCGAGCATCCGGACCGCGACGCTGAACAGCTTACCGGCGTGCGCCTTGTACAGCTCTTCGAAGGCCGCCAGGTCGCCTCGCCGGCACCTCTCGACGAGCGCCATCTCCTCTGCTCGTGCGGGGTTAGCGCCGCCCGCCGAGGGATGCTCTGTCACCTTAGACGTAGCCATACCGGGTCCACGTTGCTTAGAGACACCCCAGAGTTAACGGAATTTGCGTCCTTTAGGTTTCGTCCGGGCCTTGCGGGTGTTGATCGGTTTCGCGCGAAGACGCGCGCGATGAGTGCTGAAATTGCGGATCGTCGAGGTCGAAACCTGCAGCCCCTCGGCCCGCAGGAGGGCACGCTTCAACTCGAGGTTTCCGCCATAACCACCCAGTTTCCCGGCCGCCGCAACCACCCGATGACACGGAACATCCGGCCGGCGGCAGTCCCTCATGATGTTGCCCACCGCCCGCGCGGCTCCGGGCCGTCCAGCGGCTTCCGCGACATCGCCGTACGTCGCAACATAACCAACAGGAATCCGGCGAACGACCGTCAGGACGAGGTTCTTGAAAACGGTCACTTAGAAGAGGACCCGGATTCCAACGCCACCCTGCAGACCGCCCGCCTTCATCGTGAGGGTGCGTCCCTCTACGGCGCTGAGATCGATATCGGCGCGCGTGTAACGGATGATTCCGCCGACTCCCACTGATTCAGCGAAGAGCCAGGTCACGTCGATGCCTGCATTGAAGCCCACTGCGGACCCTTTGGTCGATTTCGTGACGGCACCGCCGAAGGCGGCGGTGTCGTATGGATACGACTCAGTGATGGTGACGTCGGTGACAACTTCATGGTCGACGTTCAGCCATGAGGGGCCGCCCTGGAGAGTGAAATGCAACCGGCCGCTCGCGGGAACGAGGTATTGCAATTGGAGATGGACGCCGGTCTCCGAGTGCGCGATGTCGTTCTCGGTCCCGGTGACGGTTCGAGGCTGGTTGAAAAAGAATGGATGCGGGACGCTCGCCGTCACGTCGGCCTTGCCTTTTCCACTGGTGACCGACACCGCAACACCGACGCCGAGGTTCTTCCACATCCTGTAGCCTGCCGCGAGGTCGATCAGCGCCCATGGCTTCATGGCGTACTTCACATCGACGGCTTCAGTTTCGACATTCTTTGGGAAGCTGAAGTGATCCGAAATGTCCTCGGCGGCTTGCTGCACGCCGCCACTGACCCCGATCGTAAAGCGCGTCGGTTGAGACGCCGATTGCGCCACCGCCAACGATGGCGCAAACAATACGCATGCTGTTGCGATTGCAATGACGACGTAGGATCGCGCACTCATCAGTTGACCCCCACGGCGGTCCACGCGGCCGTCACCGCTCGTTCGGCCGCACTGTTTGCGCCGTAGAGGTCGCGCGCGGCTTGAATCGTGGCGGCGCGCGCCACCGAGAACGTCGAATTCGCAGGCATGAGTTGGGTGAACGCCCGGTAGAAAACTTTCTCCATCTGCTCGCGGTTCGCTCCACCGACGCCCTGCACGGCGATCCCCGACGTGCGGTTGGTGCCGCCTTCGATTGAGAGATAGAAGGCTTGCGATGGAATCGTGGAATTGGTGTGTACGCCGCCGTTATCAGCCGACCCAAGGAACCGTTTGGAATAGTGATCGGGATCGCCGAATACACCTGGGTTCTCGAGCGACCGAAGCCCTCCGGGCCGAATCACGTCTTCTCCCATCAGGTAGTCGGCCCGAAGTGCGCCGCTCCCTCCCGCCTGAAAGAAGAACTCGATGCTCGTCCCCATGATGTCGGAGAACGCCTCGTTCAATGCTCCGGGCTCGTTTCGATAAATCAGGTTGGCACTGAATTCGGTAACGCCATGCGACAGTTCGTGCCCCACGATGTCGAGGGCGCCGGAAAGAAAGTCCCACGTCTGCCCGCCCAGGGTGACGTTCGGAGGGAGACCCTCGCCAAAGACCATCACGCCGTCGCCGTTGTAGAAGGCATTGACGAAGAAGTCCGGGTAGTCGTCGATGTAGATTTGAAAATCTGAACGCCTCACCGGATGTACCAGGTTCTGCATCCTGATATCGGCGTTGTTGAGACCCTTCCTGCCAAATCGCTTGAAGTAATAATCGTAAGTGTACCCGGCATAGATGTGCGCGTCGCCGATTGCACCATCGGTCCAGTCGTTGTCCGAATCGCTCCCGAGATCGCCGGATGAGAGATTGACGCGGCCGCTCAGGAAGTTATCCGTTCGCACCGGATCGCCTTTCATGTCGTACGTCTCGATTGTCGGCGGGCGGAGGTCATCCCGTGTCTGGAATTGCCCTGACGCCGCGCGGACGCTGATCTTCTTCGAATCGCCGAGCACGCCGGTCGCTCTGCCGATGGCGGTTTGCGTTTTGCGATCGCTGTATTCGAGCCTGGTCGCACCTGTTCGCGCGTCGATGAAATACTGTCGCGTGTCGGAACGCAGAACGATGCGGAAGCGCCAGGTGAGGGCATAGCCGCCGGCATCCAGGGGCAGGACGACCAATTCGGCTCTGACTCGATCTTCGATCGCCTCGCCAAGGCGCGCGGCTAGAATCTCGCGGGCACGATCTTCCCCGATCGCCGGAGAGGGATCGACGTCGATGCCTTCGTATAGCGTCCCGAAGATTGACTCTGTTGCGCCGCCGCGAAGTTGCCGCGTGATGTCTGCGCCAAAAACTCTGACACCGCGATGGTACTGATCAGCCCGCTCGTGCGTGCGGTCCGGCATCATCGGATCGTCGTGCGTCTGGCGCAAGCGCAATTCGCCGCTTCGCAGCATGCCGTCGATTCTCGACGTCCACGCTCGCCGCTCAGCGGTTGTCTGGGTTCGGATCGTCGTTCGGCCGCGGCCGCTCTCGGGGACCTGACCGTGAATTGGTGGGCTGATTAGTAAGACCGACAAGGCGGAAACCGCGATCAATGTCGCGGAAAACGCCCGGACACGAACCTGCATGCTCGACTCCTGGATCTGCTGGGGACTTACCAATCAAGTAGGGAGGCGTGGCCACGCTATTTTAGCGCGTGGACACAGGCGCTGCGAGCGCTTCTTTCCGCTCGTGGCCGTCGGTCGTGCGGAATGCAATACCCGCGAGCGCACCGAGTGTCGGTGCGAGATCGGCAGGCGACGCCTCGACCGCGAAGCGTCCTTTCCTTACACCAGCGCCGTAGAAGATGAGTGGAACATGCTGATCGTACGGATACAGCGTGCCGTGCGTCGTGGCACTCGTCGACAAGATCCAGTTTTCGCGCGGCACGATGATGACGTCACCGCTGCGTCCGCGATAGTAATTCAATGCCGCGGCGCGTTTCAGTGGGTCGGATGACGTCCGCGTTCCCGGCGCCGTGATTTCTTCAGCCGTGTAGGCTGCGGCAATGCCCGTCATTCCGCGAAGCGCGTCGAGTACGGCCGCTCGCACCGCGGGATCCTTTTTCATCCGCTTGAGCGCCGTCTTTTCGAGGTAGATGTCCGTGTAGGAAGCGTTCGCGACGTACTTGCCCGGGCCGAGTAAAGGCGCCAGCGCCTTTTCGATTGCTGCAGTGGTCTCGGCATTGGTTTCGCGACCGCCAACCCCCGTCTCTTCCGGGATACGCCCCACGCCGTGGTCGGCGGTGAACGCGACGACGTAGTTACCGGCACCGACGGCGCGATCGAGGTGATCGAGAAGCATTCCGATCGTCACGTCGAGACGCGCGACCACATCCTGCACTTCGTGGCTATCGGGTCCGTAGGCATGGCCAACGAGATCGAGCGCGGAGAAACTCACACCGAGAAAATCAATCTGCGACCCTTTGCCCAGCCGTAATTCGTCGACAGTCGCTGCCGCGAGTTTGCCGAGATACGCATCCGACAACGGTGATCGCATCCAGTGGCCGTAGAACTCTTCATCCGTCTTTCCTGATTTCGATCCGATCACATGCGGAAAAGTTCGCGTCCAGCCCGCCGGTGCGCGCTCCGCGGCATTGTCGTCTTGACCTTGATAGCTGGCTGGATCGTAGAGCCGTTCCCACGCCTGGCCGTACGCCGATTCGACGCGGTGTTCGGCGATGAACTGTTGAACGAATGGAGTTGGCTTTGGCGTATACGCCGTGGAGGTCTGCCAGCCGCCACGCGTGTCGAACCACAGGACAATGTCGCCGCTGTGTCCGGCAAGTCCGATCGCCGACCGCGCCTTCATCGACATGGTCGCGACATGCCCGTGTTGTCGCCGGACGAAATCGGCAAGCGCCGGCGTCTGGATTCGCCGGCCGCTATCGCCCGGACCGCTCAAGCCGTTGTAGTTGATTTCCTTTTCTTTCTGATCGTCGGTGCAGTCGGTCGTCTTTCCCGTCTTTCGATCGTACCAGGTGTTGAGAATCATTCCGTGTTGATACGGGAACGTGCCGGTACCGATCGTGGAATGGCCTGCGCACGTAATCGTATTCAGATACGGATACATCGTCCGCTGGAACCACGCGCCGTTCTCCATCAGACGGCGGAGGCCGCCGCTGAACTGGCCCGAGTAACGATCGAGATAGTCGGCACGCATCTGATCCGCGACGAGCACGACGATCAGTTTCGGCTCGCCGGTTCCCTGTGCCGCACGGCCCGCACCGAACAGATGGGCTGGGACTGCTTGCGTCGAAAGCAGCACCGCGCTCGTCAGCAGAATCACTCTCAGACGCAGGGACATGTCACCGCCTTAACATCGGGAAATAACATAGCGCGCCAATGTAGACATCGTACACGGCGCACCAGATGGAATACCACCGGGGTGCAATACCGTCGGGCAATGGCCAGTGCGGGCGATGCGCGACGTCGACAATCGCGTGCGCCGCAAACGCAAGGGCGAGAATCGTGAGCGCCTGTCGCGGATCCCATGTCAGCGTGCTGGCCGCGACGACGAAGAATCCTGCCGCCAGCGCGATGTCGAACCCTACACCTGGTTGCGCTTCGTGCGCGACCGCAAGTCCGATATAGGCTCCGGCCGACAACGCAAGCAACAGCGCAGCGAGTTGAGCCAGCCGTAACTCGGCGACAAGACGATCCGGAGAGCTGACCGGAACCCGTGCGGACCGGATCGCCTGCCAGGTCATACCGGATCCAATCAGCGCAAAGGCGACGACGACGGCCGGTGCGGCTTCACCCACGGCCGGATCCGTGCAATTGGTGAATTGGTGGATTGGTGAATTTGTGAATTAGGCGAGCTGTTGTCATGGGCAAGACCGTCAATTCACCAATTCACCAATTCACCAATTAGTTCTGCAGGTAATTCAGTGGATCGATGCCGTACTCGCTTGGTTCAACCGGAGCGATGATCGATGCCTGTTCACCGTCCCGAGTGGACTCCCACAAATTTCGATCGAACGGAAGATCGAGACGGGTTCCTTCCCGGTTGATCAGGACACGCACACGCGGGCGAAGGGGATCGGGCGCGTGCACCTGCGTGACGACGGCGATTTCACCGGAACTCAGCCGGACGAGGTTTCCAGGTGGATAAATGCCGAGAAGCTGAACGAACCGCCGGACAAGATTCTGATCGAACTGCGTGCCGTCGTTTCGCTTGAGCACCATGAGAATGCGATCGGTGGGGAAGGCCTGTTGATACGCGCGTTGCGATCGCATCGCGTCGTAAACGTCGGCGATGCCGCACAACATGGTCCCGAGGTTGAGCCCGGTTCGCTTGACGCCGAACGGATAGCCGGTGCCGTCGTTGCGGAGATGATGCTCGAAGGCAACGAGCGGAGCCAGGATTGGCATTTCCGGCGTGCGCCGCAGGATTTCGGCGCCGTCGACCGTGTGCCGGCGCATGATCTCGAATTCCTTGTCGGTCAGCTTGTCAGGCTTGTTCAGGATTTCTTTCGGCGTCCGCACCTTGCCGATATCATGCATCAGGGCCGATAAGCCAAACTCGCGAAGCAGCCGTCCCTCGATGCCGAGCGCACGCGCCTGACCCATCGTGAGAATCGACACGTTCACCATGTGCGTGAACGTGTAGTTGTCGTAGTTGCGCATGGCGGTCAAGGCGACCAGGGCGGTACGGTTTTGCGTGACCGCATCGGCTAGTCCCTCCACCGCCTGAAGGGCACCTGGAAGATCTGGTTGACCTTCCGTTGCCGCACTTTCCCACACCGCCTCCGCCGCCGACACCGTCTTCGCGTAGAGCTGCCTGATGGCGGCGATATCGCCGCTGATACCGTCCGACACTCGCTCCTCAGTGACAATCCGCCCGACGCGAATGTGGGGAAACGACCATGCCGCATCCGCCGCTTCGTTTTTGCCGAGCGCAGCAACCGCATGCATGAAGGTACCCGCCTCGTCGGCGGTGACGCCACGTTCAAACGAGATGCGTTCGATCTTGTGATCCTTGAGCCGTTTGATTAACTCCGCCATGCCGGAGCTGGCCTTTGGCATCGGCGTGTCCGACACGACCAGGTGATTGCCGACGATGCCGATTGCGATTGACGCCTGCAGGGTATGCAGCGACTTCAATACCGCCAGCAAGCCTTCGACGTTCCGCCCGATTAGCGGATGGTCAGCTGCATAGAGTTGCGCCGCGCGGACGCCTGACGCGAAACGCCGCAGCAACTCGTCATATTGGGCAACGCGTGACTGGATGTCAGACATGGGTGAATCCCTAATCACTAATCACTGATCGCGAATCCCTGATCGCGAATCCCTGATCGCGAATCCCTGATCCTCTAATCGTCGAATCCTCGAATCGCCAGCAACGAGCAGCGAGGAGCGAGGCGACGCCGATTAATCAATCAACTCCAACTGTGCCCTCGCCGCATTGCGCGCGCCGCGCGGACCACGATCGGACATCTCGCGCAGCGCCTCGATCGCTTCCGGCGTACCGATCGCGCGCAGTGATGTCGCAGCCGCGGCGCGCAGCTTCCGGGTCCGTATCGGCGCCCACAATTCTCCATGCTGCAGCGCGACCTTCAATGCTTGCACGGCGTCGTTGCTCTTCGAGCTGGCGAGCGCTTCGATCGCCGCGGAATAAATCTTCGGAAACGCTCCACGCTTGAGGTGCTTCACCAGGTAGCAATAGAGCGGCGCCGCCCGTTCGTCTTTGGTCGAGATCAGCTCGTTGGCGAGCGTCTCGCGGGTTCGTCCGGTCGCGGTCGTCAACGCACGAAGCAGGATTGCCGACGCCTCTTCGCTGCCGTTCATGATCAGGCCCTGCACCGCTTCGCGCTGGACCAGCGGTTCGGTGTCGGTGAGGAGCGGAATCAGTTCCTTCAATCCTTCGGTGCCGCCGAATTCGCGCAGCAGAAACGCGGCCGTCCGGCGCACTTCCCAGTTCGGCGCGTTCATCAGCTTCTGCACCGACTCGCGACCCTGCGCGCCGAAACCAAGCAGGATATCGCGCAGTCGTCGCCGTGCCCGCGCATCCTGCTCGCTCGACAAAGCTTCGGCCAGCGGCGCGACGATCGCGGTCCCCGCTGCGTGACAGATGCGTTTGAATCTTTCGTAGCCTTCGTCGCTCGTCCCGCGCAGTTGCGCCGCTGCATGTTTGAGCATCGACCCGCGCGCGAACTGTTCGAGTGCCGTCCGTGCGTGAGGCTGACGGTCGGGCCGCGATGCCGAGCGCTCGGCGACTGCCTCCGCCAGCAGCCACGCCTGTTCGAAATGCCCGACGCGCACGAGATCATCGGCATGGGTCGCGACCGTCTGCGCGACGTCGCGCCAACGCAGGGGATCCTCCTCGATCGTCAGCAGGTCGATCAGCAGCTGGTAGTCGAGCGTGCGCAACGCGGTGTCGCTGACCGTGCCAAGCCACCCAGCCATCCGCTCGGGCGGGTCGTCGCCGATTCGCTCGACGTCGACCGGCCGTGTCCGTGCGCTCGACAGTTCGCGTCCGTAATCGGACGACACATATGCCGCATCCGTGTATGAGGTGAGCATGCCCTCGACATTGGTCCACAGCTCGTCGAAGGAAGCTTCCTTGCCGAGGTCCGAGTGTTCGACTTCCTGTTGCGCAAGTGCCAGCAGCTGCCGCTGTCGATCGTGCTCGGGCACGAGCGCCTGAAACGCGTGGGCGAGCCGCCCTGTGGCCCCGCGCTCGGCTATCACCGATTCGGCAACGACGTGGGCAATCGACCCGTCCGACATCCGTTCGGTCATGGCGGCCACGACGTCCGTCGTGCCCGCGATCGCCTGCGGACGGTCGCGCTGCTGCAGAAGCGCAACAACACCATCGAGAGCGAAACCGGCGGCGGCTTCCGCCATCTGTCTCAGCATGCCATCCAACTGATCCGGATTCGTTTTCGCCAGGTACTCGGTCAGGTTGCGGACGAGATTCAGAAACGCTGCTGTCTTTGCTTCGATGCCGCCCGCTGCAGTCGACGATTCGAGCTGGGCCAGGAGTTGCTGAAATTTTTCCGGTTCACCGACGATGCCGAGGAGCGCCTGGATGGTCGCGTCGTCGAACTGCATCTGCGGCCCGGCGATGGCCGCCTCGATGATCTGATCGATCGTTGCGGCCTCCCCCTCTTTCTCGCGAAGAACCTCGGCATAATCGATCTCGACGATGTCGAGACTTGGGCCGCCCGCGGTTGCCCACAGACGTGCGATGCCGCCGTCGCCACGGACTTCTTCGGGGGTGCGCGCGAGGAGCAGGAGCAGCGTCCGCCACGAATCCGTATCGGCGACGGGATTCACGGTCAACGCGCCAATCGTGTGGCGATACAGCACTTCGGCCAGTTCCGCGATCGCGGGGTCGGGCCGCGGGGCGATCGCGCCGTTCAACAGGACCGATGTGGCCCTGACCTGCAGGGTAAAGGGCGTATTGTCCGCAAGGCGCTGCGTGGACTGGACGAGGCGCGACAGCGACACGCCGATCGCCGGATGAGTGCCGGGATAGAGCGCCACCGCGCGCGCCGCCGCCTTACACGCGCGCGCGAATTCCACGAACCTGGCGGTGATCTCGGGCGAAAGCGGAGTAGGGGTTGCGGATTCGGCCATCGTTTACATGAATGACAGTGGATCGGGCGGTTCCTTTCCGGCCTCGGACGCGTTGACGACCGCGTGAATGATCATGTCAGGCATGTGCTGGGGGACAGCCGATGATTACTGATAATTCTAATCTATAGTAGAGTCCCGATTTAGCCTTACTTCCTCACTGCTTGATGCGCGCGGTCGATCTCATACGGCAGAAGCGGGACGGCGGCGCGCTCGATCGCGCTGCCATCGACTTTTTCATTGCCGGCGTGACCGACGGCACACTCCCCGATTACCAGGCCTCGGCGCTGCTGATGGCCATCGTCCTCCGGGGGATGTCGCCCGAGGAAACCGCCGCGCTGACCGATGCCATGGTCCGCTCCGGGATTCGCGTCGAGTATCCCGGGATTACCGGCACGCCCGTCGACAAACACAGCACTGGCGGCGTCGGCGACAAGACGTCGCTCATTCTCGCGCCGCTCGCGGCGGCCGCCGGCGCACATGTCCCGATGATGTCGGGGCGTGGCCTCGGGCATACCGGCGGAACCCTGGACAAGCTCGAGGCGATTCCGGGGTTTCGCACCGGACTCTCACTGGCGCAGCTTCGCCGCGCCCTGTCGGAAGTCGGGTGCGCGATGATCGGTCAGACCGCCGAGATAGCGCCTGCTGACAAGAAGCTGTACGCGCTTCGGGATGTGACCGGCACGGTGGAAAGCATTCCTCTCATCTGCGCCTCCATCATGAGCAAGAAGATCGCCGAAGGGATCGGCGGTCTTGTGCTGGACGTAAAGACGGGCGGCGGGGCATTCATGAAAACGCTGCCCGAGTCCCGGCGATTGGCGGAATCGCTCGTCTCGATTGGCGTCGCGTCCGGAGTTCGCACCGAAGCGGTGATTACCAACATGGACGCGCCGCTCGGCCGCATGGTCGGCAATTCGCTCGAAGTCGTCGAATGCATCGAAACGCTGAAACGACGCGGGCCGCGAGATGTCGAGGATCTCTCGGTCCTGCTTGCCGCGCGAATGCTGATCGTGGCCGACGTCGAGTCCGATGAACCGGCGGCGCTCGCGCGTGTCCGCACCGCGCTGACGTCCGGCGCTGGAATAGAAAAACTCAAGGCGATTATCCAATTTCAGGGTGGCGATCCGCGAGTCGTCGACCGCTACGAACTGCTGCCCTCGGCGCCCGACCGTCACGACATCGTGGCGACCAACGACGGCTACGTTTCCGCGCTGCTCGCCGAGGAGATTGGCCGGGCCGCGGTCTCGCTCGGCGCGGGGCGAGGGAAGCTGGATGATGTGATCGATCCGGGAGTCGGAATCGAGATTATCGCGCACGTTGGTGAAGCGGTGCGGCGCGGACAACCCGTGCTGCGCGTGCATCACCGCTCTGGACATGGACTCGCCGACGCGCTCCCGTTGCTCGATCGAGCCGTGCAGATTACGGCGACGCCGCCAGCCGAGCGCTCGATCGTCGTGGAGCGTATCGGGGCCGGTAACCGCTAACCGGAGGATCTAATGACTCAAGCTGTCGCAGGGGACGCCCTGCACGCCGCACCGCCGCGCGTGCCGTACGATGCGCGCGATTTCACGGTCATCGGCGGTGCCGCCATCGGTGCCGCGGTGATCGCGCTGGCGGCGCGATTCGCTGTCCCTCGTCTTCAGCCCGTGGTGGGACTCATCGTCATCATGACCTTTGCCTATGCGATCTCGACGAACCGTCGCGCGATCGATCGGCGAACGGTCGTATGGGGACTGAGCCTCCAGATCCTGTTTGCATTGATCGTCCTGAAGACCACGACCGGACAGCGTGTCTTTCAAACACTCGGCGCGCTGATCAACCGGCTGCTGGATTTCGCTTCGGTGGGATCGGGCATGGTGTTCGGTCCACTCGGCAACAAGACAGTGTGGCCGAGAATCATGAACACCGTGCTCGGGCCAGAGGGAGCACAGTACGCCGTCCTCTTCGCGTTTCAAGTGCTCCCCACGATCATTTTCATCGCAGCGCTGTTTGCCGTGCTCTACTACTTTGGCGCCATGCAGCTCGTCGTGCGCGGCTTTGCCATCCTGATGCGCCGCGTCATGCGCGCGTCGGGAGCGGAGTCGCTCAATGTGGCGGCGAGCATCTTTATGGGGCAGACGGAAGCACCATTGACGATTCGTCCGTATCTGCCGCGCATGACCGAGTCGGAACTGATGACGGTGATGACGTCGGGGATGGCGCATATCTCGGGCGGCATCATGGCGGCTTACATCCTCTTTGGCATCGAGGCGCAGCACCTGTTGACCGCCGTGATCATGACGGCGCCTGGCACGCTGATGATGGCGAAGATGTTCGTTCCCGAAACCGAAGTGCCGGAGACGGCCGGAACTGTCACGCTCGAACTGGAGCGAACCGACGTGAACATCATCGACGCCGCCGGCCGCGGCACAAGCGAGGGTCTTCAACTCGCGCTGAACGTCGGTGCGATGTTGATCTCGTTTCTTGCGCTGGTGGCGCTTGTCAATGCGCTACTCGGCCTGATCCACCTCAGTCTCCAGCAGATCTTCGGGTGGGTGTTTGCACCCGTCGCATGGAGCATGGGCGTACCCTGGCGCGACGCGCCGACCATAGGCAACTTACTTGGCACGCGCATGGCGCTCAACGAGTTGGTCGCCTACTCGCAGCTCGGGCCGATGAAAGCGGCGCTCGATCCGCGCTCGTTCACGATTGCGACGTTCGCGCTGTGCGGCTTCGCGAATTTCAGCTCGATCGGAATTCAGATCGGCGGCATCGGCGCGCTGGCCCCGACACGAAGACACGATCTCGCGCGCCTCGGCTTTCGCGCGATGCTGGCCGGCACGCTCGCGAACTTCATCACCGCGACGATTGCCGGTTTCCTGCTATGACGGATCAGTACACGAAGGCGGCAGAGGCTGCGGCGTTTCTGCGCGACCGCTTTACCGAGGAGCGAGCAGCGAGCAGCGAGCAGCGGCGGGCAAGCCGCGAGCAGCGAGAAGCGGCTGTGGCCATCGTCCTCGGCTCGGGTCTCGGTGACTTCACGCAGTCGCTGCAGGACTCCGTATCGATCGCTTACAGCAACATTCCTCATTGGCCCGCATCCGCCGTCGTCGGCCATGCCGGCAAGCTCGTTGCCGGCACAATCGGCGGCAAGCGTGTGGTGGCGCTATCGGGACGGGCGCATTTCTACGAAGGGCACCCGATGTCAGTCACCACCTTCGCGACGAGGGTCATCGGTCTTCTCGGGGTTCGAACGCTCGTGCTGACGAACGCCGCCGGCGGAATTAATCTGAATTTCAAACCGGGTACGCTCATGGTGATCGACGATCACATCAACCTCATGGGCACCAACCCGCTCGTCGGATCGAATGAGGATCGGTTTGGTCCGCGCTTCCCTGACATGACCGAGGCGTACTCGAAGCGTCTGCGAGAAATTGCCGATCAGGCGGCAGTGTCCAGCAAGGTGGCGATTGCGCACGGTGTCTACGTCGCGTTGCACGGGCCGAGCTATGAGACGCCGGCGGAGATCCGATATCTGCGCACGATCGGCGCCGACGCGGTTGGCATGTCGACCGTTCCCGAGACGATTGTCGCGAGACAGATGGGCATGGAGGTGCTCGGGATTTCCTGCATCACGAATCCGGCGGCAGGCGTGCTGCCCAAGCCGTTAGTGCATGATGAAGTGATGGAAGTCGCGCGCCGCGTGCGGGGAGAGTTTTCGAAACTGCTGCAGGCAATAATCGAGCGAGTCTGAAAGGCGGACGGACAGGATGCCTGAGAAGAAAGCCGATCGCAGGAGCGGTGCCGATCGGCGTCATGCTGGCGGCACCGCCCGGTCCGGCGCTGAACCCGTTACGACGCCCGGCGATCGGCGGAGTGGCACCGATCGACGTGACGAAGCGGCGTGGCAGCCTGTGTCGATCGACGCGGCGTCAGCAGCATCTGACTCGGATCTCGCGCTCCTGGCTGCCGCCACCGACGCACGCACACGCGCACAGGCAGCGTATTCGCATTTTCAGGTGGGTGCTGCGCTCGAGACCGCCGATGGTGCCGTGATCGGCGGCTGCAATATCGAGAACGCGACGTATGGGCTGACGCTCTGCGCCGAGCGCGTTGCGCTGGTGAAGGCGCTGTCGGACGGCCATTCAATCTTCACGCGCATCGCCGTCGTCGCTGATACGGAGGAGCCGACTCCGCCGTGCGGGCCCTGCCGTCAGTTGCTCTGGGAGTATTGCGGCGACATCGATATCATTCTAGGTAACCTGAACGGCCCCACCGGCCGTGTCCGGCTGTCGGCGCTGCTACCGATGCCGTTTGACCGCCGGTTGTTGGGGTGAGCCGGTCCAATGCTCAATGCTCAATGTTCAATGTTCAATGTTCAATGTTCAATGGATCGACCATGTACATTGAGAATGGAAACATTGAACATTGGACATTGAACATTGGACATTGAACATTGACTGGATACAGGAATGCTTCCGACTATTGATTGGCAGGGCGACACGATCGTGATGGTCGATCAGCGCAAGCTGCCGGGACAGGAAATCTACGTGCGTTGTCGAAACGCGCAGGAAGTCGCGCGCGCGATTCGCACGATGGTGATCCGCGGCGCGCCGGCGATTGGCGTCGCCGCTGCGATGGGTCTCGCGCTTGGGATGCGCAGGAGTGCGGCGAAAGGAACGCGACAGTTCGCCGTGGAGTTCCAGAAGAGTTGCGAGATGATGGCCGCCACCCGGCCAACGGCCGTCAACCTGTTCTGGGCGATCGATCGCATGAAAGCGGCGTTCGCGGCAGGTGCGCACGCGGGTGAATCGCCGGAGGAAATTGCGGATCGCCTCGAGCGCGAGGCGCGGGCGATTCACGATGAAGACGTCGCGAACTGCCGGCTCATGGGGGGCGTCGGCGCCGAAGTCGTGCCGGATGGAGGACGCGTGCTGACGCATTGCAATGCCGGCGCGCTGGCCACGGCAGGCTACGGCTCCGCACTCGGTGTGATTCGTGCAGCAGTCGAGCAGGGTAAGAAGGTCGCGGTCTTTGCCGACGAAACACGTCCGTTCATGCAGGGGGCGCGTCTCACTGCGTGGGAACTGGTCCGCGACGGGATCAGCACAACCGTGATCACGGAAAGCATGGCCGGACCGCTGATGAGAGCTGGCGAAATCGACGTTGTCGTAGTCGGCGCCGACCGTATCGCGGCCAACGGCGATACGGCAAACAAGATCGGAACCTACACGGTTGCCGTCCTTGCGCACGAACACAAGATCCCGTTCTATGTCGCGGCACCGGTGTCCACGATCGATCTGGCGACTCCCGACGGCGATGCGATTCCGATCGAAGAGCGCGATCAGCGGGAGGTGACGCACTTAGGGACATCGCGGCTGACCCCCATTGGCGCGAAAATCCGCAACCCTGCGTTCGATATCACGCCGCACAGATACATTGCCGGAATCATCACCGAGCGGGGCATTTTCACCGCTCCATACATTGAGTCTTTGAAGAAGGCACTCGAAGCTGTTCCCTCGACCAGCGCCCGATGAATCTGCTCGCGATCGAGACATCCTGCGACGAAACCGCGGCGGCCATCATCGCGGAAACCGGTGACGCCTCGAGGCCCTGGCAAATCCGGTCCAACGTGGTCGCTTCGCAGGCCGCGATTCATCGCGAATGGGGAGGTGTCGTTCCCGAGCTCGCATCGCGGCAGCACGTGCGCGACATTTGTGGTGTCTATGAAGCGGCGCTCGATCAGGCGTCGATTGGCATCGATGATGTCAGAGCGATCGCGGTGACGCGAGGTCCGGGGCTTGTGGGATCGCTGCTCGTCGGTGTCGCGTTTGCGAAAGCGCTCGCCTGGTCGCGCGGACTTCCTGTCGTTCCCGTGCATCACCTCGTCGGACACATTGAGTCACTCACGTTGGCGCACGGCGAACTTCCATTACCTGCCGCCGTACTCGTTGTATCTGGCGGCCATACAAGCCTGTACTTCATCAAACAGGCGGGGCGCTATCAGCTCATTGGACGGACGCGAGACGATGCGGCGGGCGAGGCGTATGACAAGGTGGCGAAGCTCCTGGGCCTTGGGTATCCGGGCGGACCAGCGATCGATCGCGTCGCGCGCACCGGAAACGATCGCGCCTACGATTTCCCCGTCGCGCGGCTTACGCATGCGGATCGGAATGCGCCCCGACCGACAGCCGACGGCGTTCTCCCTGCCGACATTGCCCGTCGGATTGATTTCAGTTTCAGCGGCCTCAAGACCGCCGTGCTGCGGCTGGTTCGCGAACGCACCGGTATCAACCCGGATGTGCGCGCGATGAAAGCGGCCGCGTCTGATGAAGCCGGCGCGATGCTCTCGTCGTCGGACGTCGCCGATATCGCAGCATCCTTTCAGCGAACGGTTGTCGACGCGTTGCTCGATCGCACCTTCGAGGCGGCGCGATGGCTTGACGCGCGCAGCGTCGGCATCGCCGGTGGTGTGTCAGCGAATAGCCGGCTTCGCGCCGAAGCCGAAGCCCGCGGCGCGAGCTATGGAATGCCCGTATTCATTCCTCCACTCGCGCTGTCGACCGATAACGCCGCGATGATCGGCGCGGCCGGACTGCGGCGGCTGAGAAGCACTGGCGCCGGCAACCTTGATTTCAACGCTGAGTCGGGACTTGCGATTGAATGAAGACATTTACCGACTATCTCTGGTTCAACACCAAATCACGGCAGGAGTTCGTGCGCATCACCGACGAGGTCTCGTCGATTGTGAAGAAGAGCGGCGTCACAGACGGTATCGCGCTCGTATCAGCCATGCACATTACGTCGGGCGTGTACGTCAACGACTGGGAGGACGGACTGATTCACGACTTCCAGGTGTGGCTCGAGAAGCTGGCTCCGGCCGGGTTGCCCTACCAGCACCATCAGACTGGTGAAGATAACGCCGACGCGCACTTGAAACGGACGATCATGGGCCACCAGGTCGTGGTGCCGGTCACGGGCGGCAAGCTTGACCTCGGGCCGTGGGAGCAGATCTTCTACGCTGAATTTGACGGGCAGAGGAAGAAGAGAGTGATTGTGAAAGTGATGGGGGAGTGACTCCTGTCGGGAACCGTTGTGCGGGATCCGCGATCCGTTGGATGCACAATCGACGATCGAATCCGGATCGCACACCTCGGACCCGGATCCCGGACACCGGATCCCGGCAACGAGAAAGTGACAAATGCCATTATCCAGAGACGACGCCTACGGCTTAATGACCGAATATACGCAGAGCGAAAGCCTGCGGAAGCACATGCTGGCCGTGGAAGCATCGGTCTGCGGATACGCGCGGTTGTGGGGAGAGCCGGAAGACGAGTGGGCGGTCGTGGCGCTGCTGCATGACTTTGACTACGAGCGCTGGCCCGATCAGGAGAACCATCCGTTTCGTGGTGTAGAAATTTTGAAATCGAAGGGATATCCCGAATGGGTGACGCGCGCGATCCTGTCGCATGCGGAGTATTCGGGTGTTCCCCGCGAATCGCGACTCGAGCATGCGCTCTATGCCTGCGACGAAATGTCGGGCTTCGTCACGGCATGCTCGCTCGTCCGGCCCTCGAAGAGTGTGCTCGACCTGGAAGCATCGTCGGTCATGAAACGGATGAAAGACAAGGCATTCGCGCGCGCGGTCAGCCGCGAGGATTTGCGAAAAGGGGCGGAAGAGATTGGTTTACCGATCGATCAGCACATCACCAACGTCATTACGTTCATGCGCGAACGGGCAGATCTGCTGGGGTTGCGCGGAACGCTCTGATTCTAAGGACCGTATAGGCTAAGACTTGGACACCAGTAACGTTATTGCCACACGCGAGCGAGCTTCAACACCCGCCGGCACGCCGGTCGTGTTGCTCGATAACGTCACCGTCATCTATGGTTCCAATCGCGCACTAAAAGAGGTTTCGGGCCGCTTCAACGGCGGTGCTGTCGGCCTGCTTGGCCCGAACGGCGCCGGCAAGAGCACACTTCTGAAAGCGCTCCTCGGCTTCATCAAACCAGCATCTGGACGGATGACCGTCTTCGATCTCGACGTCGCAAAACACCCGCTCGAAATTCGTGCGCGCATCGGGTACATGCCCGAGACGGACGGGCACATCCCGGGCATGAACGCGGTATCGTTCGTTGCGTATTGCGGCCAACTTGCCGGACTGCCGGCGGTCGACGCGATGCAGCGCGCGCACGAGGTTCTGTACTACGTCGGACTGGGCGAGGCGCGTTACCGAAACGTCGAAACGTACTCGACCGGCATGAAGCAGCGCATCAAGCTGGCGCAGGCTCTTGTCCATGATCCCGATCTCTTGTTCCTCGACGAGCCCACCAACGGCATGGACCCGAAGGGGCGCGACGAGATGCTCGAACTCATCCGCGATCTCGGGCACAACAAGAACGTCAATTTGATCCTGTCATCACATCTGTTACCCGATGTCGAGTACACGTGCGACGACGTGGTGGTGATGGATCAAGGGCAGGTCGCGGCGCAGGGGCCGATTCAGCAGTTGAAGGGCCCGGCAGGGCGCGTCTTCGAATTGCGGATCAAGGGGGATCTGCCGGCGTTCATCGACGTCCTTCACGCGGCGGGGATGGAATGCACCTCCACCGACGAAGACGTGATGCGCGTGTTCGTGCCCGACGGCGCCTCTCGCGGCGGCAAGGATCAGGCAATGCTGTTCACGCTGGCGGCCCAGCATGGCGTCCAGGTGCGGCATCTGAGGCCCAGCATTCCGACGCTCGAGGACGTTTTTGCAAAGGCCCTCGGAGAGCAGTAAGGCGTCAGTAGGAGACAAGGGGAGTCCGAGGGGCGCCGCCCGTCGGAGTAATTAATGCCTATTCACGATCAGAGCTATCGGCGGTACGTTGGCGGCAAGACCATGCCGGGACAGGCATGGACCGTCATCGCGCGCGCGGGGATGCTGACCATGATCCGCAAGCGCGCGTTCCTGGGGCTGCTGATCTTCGCGTGGTTCCCCTTCCTTGTCCGCGCGGTCCAGATTTATGTGACCGCGAACTATCCCCAGGTCGCGATGTTCGCACCAACTGCCGAGACGTTCCGCCAATTCCTCGAGCAGCAGGATTTCTTCGTCTTCATTGTGACGATTTACGTGGGTGCCGGTCTGATTGCGAACGACCGGCGCGCCAATGCGCTCCAGATTTATTTGTCCAAGCCGCTGATGCGCACCGAATACATCTTCGGCAAGGCGGCAATCCTGTTTGCATTCATCCTCTTCGTCACCTTGATCCCCGGGCTGCTCCTGCTCCTCCTGCAGGTGCTTTTCGCAGGCAGCTTCGCGTTCTTGACGAAGAACCTGTTCCTGTTCCCGGCAATCGCAGTGGCGGCCGTTCTGCAGGCGATCCTGTCCACTTTCACCATGCTCGCGCTGTCGTCTCTCTCGAAGAGCGCGCGGTATGTCGGGATCCTCTACGCGGGCATCCTCTTTTTCACGACCGCGATCTATCACGTCATGCTGGCGATCACCGGCAGCACGCGGCTGTCGTGGATCTCGCTCGGTGCCAATCTGGCGCAGGTCGTCGACGTGATCTTCCGCCTCAAGCCTCGCTACGCGACCCCCTGGCCGGTATCACTGATTGTGATCCTTGGACTCGTCGCGCTCTCGATTTCAATCCTCGAGCGGCGCGTCCGCGGCGTGGAGGTGGTCACCTGAGCGGCGCAATTGTTTCGGCAGACCACGTCTCCAAGTGGTACGGCCAGGTGATTGGCCTGAACGACGTGACGGTGGAAGTGCCCTCCGGCATCACGGGTCTGCTTGGCCCGAACGGCGCCGGAAAGTCCACCTTCATGAAACTGATCACCGGCCAGCTCAAACCGAGCAAGGGGTCAGTGAAGGTTCTGGGTGAACCGATCTGGCGCAACCCTCATCTGTATTTTCAGATCGGCTTCTGTCCCGAGCAGGACGCATTCTACGACCGCATGACGGGGCTCGAATGGGTCACTGCGCTTGTGCGGCTGAACGGTCTCGACGAGAAGGCGGCTGACGAAGCGGCGCGCCGCGCGCTGACCGCGGTCGACTTGATGCCAGCGGCGGACAAAAAGATCGGCGCCTACAGCAAGGGTATGCGACAGCGGGTGAAGCTGGCGCAGGCGATCGTGCACGACCCGTCACTGTTGATTCTGGACGAGCCTTTGTCCGGCATGGACCCGCTCGCGCGCCGTAAAACCATTCGCCTGATTCGCGACTGGGCGCGCGCCGGCAAGAGCGTAGTCGTCTCCAGCCACATCCTGCATGAGATCGAGTCGATGACCGGGAACATCCTCTTGATCAACAACGGGAGGATTCTTGCTGAAGGTGACGTTCACGCGATCCGCGAGCTCATTGACGAGCATCCGCACTCCATCTACGTGCGCGCCGAGAATCCACGTGCCCTCGCACGCGATTTTCTGCAGCAGGCGGACGTGCGCAGCATGAAGTTCGAGGATGGCGCGGTGACGGTCGAAACCGGGAAACCCGATGCGTTCTACGCGCGCCTCACCGAGCTTGCGGCGAGTGGCGAGTACGGTGCGATCGAAGAGGTGACCTCGCCTGACGACAACCTGCAGGCAGTGTTCCAGTATTTGGTGAAATGAATAACAACGACGTGCAGCCGCCTCGCTCGATCCCCGCCGCCCCGGGCTTCCTTGGCTCAGGGCTGCGTATCTTCGATCTCTCGTTGGGGGAGATGCTCTGGTCGCGCCGAACCATCTTCATGATGCTCGTTGTCGGCGTGCCGGTATTCATCGCGTGCGTGTTGAGGATCGTGGTCGGCCTTGGCGCACCGGTCTTCGAAGATCATCGAACGACCCAGAATGGTGTGACTCAGACGATCCGGATGACCGGCCCCGGAATCTTCGGGTTCATGATCTGGGTGCTTTACGTTCGATTCATCGTTCCGGTGCTTGGCGTTTTCTACGGCACGTCATTGATGGCCGATGAAGTCGAAGACAAGACGATCACGTATCTCTTCACGCGACCCATCCGTCGCGGAGCGGTGCTGTTCGGCAAATACCTGGCGTACCTCGGCTGCACAGTTTTTGTGGTGTTGCCATCAGTGATGCTCGTGTATCTGCTGATTGTGCCGATGCAGGGCAGCCTCGGCGCGTCGTTTATCGATCTTCTGAAGGATCTGATCGTGCTTGCGCTTGGCCTCGCCGTCTACGGGGCGGTCTTTGCCTTCGTCGGTGCGAAGTTCAAGCGGCCGCTCATCGTCGGCCTGATTTTCATTTTCGGGTGGGAACAGGCGGCCCTGGCATTTCCGGGCTATTTGAAGAGATTCACAATCGCTTACTACCTGCAGGGGCTCATCCCGCATGCGATGCCGAGCGACAGCGTCCTCAGCCTTATCCAGGGGGCCTTTCGGGAAAGCCCGACACTGGCCGGCAGCTTGCTGGGCATGGCTGTGATCCTGGTCGTTTTTGTCAGTCTTGCGGCCTGGGTGGTGGAGCGCAGGGAATATGTGCTGGAACAGTGAGTACCCCGCTTCTCGCTTCTAGGTCCGGATCCACCGCCTGAGCCGAACCCGAGGAGCGAACAGCGAGTAGCGAGTAGCGCAAAGCGCTTAAGACTGAGCTATTTGGAACCTTTTACCCCTTTGACCGTATAATTCTTACCAGAGGGCTACGGAATGACTAAGCGTACCCGGTATTTCCTTGCCGCTTCAGGGGCGATCCTCGCGGCTGGCCTGGGGACCGGCCTCGTGGCGTATTACACGGGCGGATTCGAGCCCGTTTCAGCCTCGGCCGTTTCGAATGAACTGCGATACGTTCCCGCCGACGCGACCGTGGTCGCTTACGCCGACGTCCGGGGCATTATGGGTTCGGATCTTCGGGCGCGCCTGAAAGAAGCCCTCCCGTCGCACCAGGAAGGTCAGCGGGAATTCCAGGAACAGACCGGGATCGATATCGAAAAGGACATCGATTACGTCGTCGCCTCCCTCACAGCCGGCGCAGAAAAACCCGCTCCGCTCGTCGTTGCTCGTGGCCGGTTTAACGACACTCAGCTCGAAGCATTGATTCGCGATCACGGTGGTGCGGTCGAAGAGTACAAAGGCAAGCGTCTTATCGTTGCCCCGACCGGACACAACGATGCGCCGGTGCAGAGCGGCAGCATCACACTGGCGTTCCTCGAACCTGGGCTCGTCGCAATCGGTGAGTCAACAGCAGTCAAGAACTCGATCGACGCACAGCTTTCCGCGAACAGCGTCACCGGCAACAACGAAATGATGGAGCTGGTCAACGAGATCGGCCAGAGCAACAATGCATGGGCGGTTGGACGCTTTGATGTCCTCGCTTCGCAGGCGCACCTCCCCGAACAGGTTTCCGCTCGCCTTCCGCAGATCAAGTGGTTCGCCGCCGCCGGGCACGTGAATGGTGGAGTGTCCGGAACGCTTCGCGCCGAGGCGCGTGATGAACAGGCTGCGGAGAACCTGCGCGATGTCGTCCGCGGCGTTCTCGGTCTGGCGCGCATGCAGGCTCAGGCGGATCCGCGCACTCAGGCGCTCGTTGAATCGCTGCAGCTCACCGGCACCGGCAAGACCGTCGCCCTCTCGTTCACCGTGCCGGCCGAAATTCTGCAGATGATTCCGAAGGCGGCCGTGCCGCAGGTGCAAGCAGAGCAGCCAGAGAAGTAGGACGAGTTTTTTACGCGCCCTATAGAAGCCCGCGAGCAATCGCGGGCTTTTTTGTTTTCAATCAACGCTGTCTTCATTTCTCACGGCGCGCGGGGCCCCACCCCCTCGCGCTCTCGCTCGGCGACTTCGCGCCTCGCTCGGGCCGCAGGCGCTGTACACTGTCGGCGATGGATTGCGTCTTCTTCTATGGCACGCTGATGGCGGGGTTCGATCGTCGCCGTCGTGCAGCGATGGACGCCAAGCTGGCTTTTCTCGGTCGCGGCTGGATCCGCGCCTCCCTTTTTGATCTCGGCCTGTATCCTGCCGCGGTCCCGTCACCTGATGGCTGCGTGTGGGGAGAGTTGTATCAGGTGTCGGAGTCGGCGACGGTTCTGCCTGCGCTCGATGAAATTGAAGGCTACAGGCACGGCGATATTGACCATAGTTTGTACGTGCGCTCCGAGGTGAGCGTCATGCTTCCCGATGGCCTGCAGCACATCGCCTGGGTGTATTTCTACAACGCGCCGCTCGGACAGGCGCAGCGCATCGAGTCGGGGGATTATCTCCAACACGTCAGGGTCCGATAATGATACCTAGCGCGAGGAGCAGGCGCGCCACGGTCGCGGAGTGGGGCGCTGGGCCCCGCGAGCGAGGGCGTGAGGGGTCCGCGGGGGCGAAAGCGCCCGGATCTGACGAATGACGAACACACGAGACAGCGAGCGCGTCCCGATTCCCGGTCAGGTGACCGGCGAGGTCACGGTCTACGAGCCGATGACCATCTTCGATCTCAGCGATCGGGGCGCGCAGGTCGAGACCAAATTTCCGCTGCATCTCGATTCATTGCACGAGTTCCGCCTCTCGCTCGGAACCCGTTCGGTCGTCGTCAAGGGGCGCATCGCGCATTGCCAGATCGGCGAACTTGGCGAAACGATTCGTTATCGCAGCGGAATTGAATTCATCGAGCCCACCGAGCACGCTCTCGCCGCCATTCACGCATTCGTCGAGGCGCTGAAGTTCGCCGCCACAGCGCCGCCTGCGATTGTCGAGGCGGAAATCACGGAAGAATGATGCAATTGCTGATTGCTGAATTCTGATTGCTGATTGAATTTGCCGTTAATCAGCAATCAGCAATCAAAAATCAGCAATTTCAGCATCACCGTGACCGGACCCCGGATCCCGGACATAATCACCACATGGCTTCAATCACCACCATCACCACCTACAACAACTACATTGACGGCCGTTGGGTCGCCGGCGTTACCGGTGAGACGTTTGAGAATCGTAATCCTGCAAACACCGATGACCTGATCGGTGTTTTTCAAAAATCAACGCGGCGTGATGTCGAAACCGCAATTGACGCCGCCGCGCGTGCCTATAAGAGCTGGCGGCTCGTTCCGGCGCCGGTGCGTGCGGAAATCCTCTTTCGCGCGGCGCAGCTCATCGTCGAACGCAAGGAGCAGTTCGCGCGCGACATGACGCGCGAAATGGGGAAGGTGCTGAACGAGACGCGCGGCGATGTTCAGGAAGCAATCGACATGACCTTCTACATCGCCGGTGAAGGCCGGCGCATGTTCGGGCAGACGGTGCCGTCGGAGCTCAGGAACAAGTTCGCGATGTCGGTTCGTCAGCCGCTGGGTCTCAGTTCGATCATCACGCCATGGAATTTCCCGATGGCCATCCCATCCTGGAAAATCATCCCGGCGCTGGTCTGCGGCAACACCGTCGTCTTCAAGCCGGCGTCGCAAACGCCGCTGTCCGCGCTGAACTTCGTCAAGGTCCTCGAAGACGCCGGCATTCCAAAAGGCGTCGTCAACATGGTCACCGGTGACGGCGACGAGGTCGGCACGGCGTTAACCACGCATCAGGACGTCCGCGTCGTGTCGTTCACGGGCTCGACTCACGTCGGACGGATCGTGAACCAGGCTGCGGCACCGGGATTCAAGAAGGTCCACCTCGAGATGGGTGGCAAGAACGTGATCATGATCATGGACGATGCCAATCTCGAGCTGGCGGTTGACGGTTGCTTGTGGGGCGGCTTCGGGACGACGGGGCAGCGGTGCACGGCGGCAAGTCGCGTGGTCGTGCACGAGAGGGTCTATAAGTCGTTCGTTGACGAGTTCGTCGCGCGCGCGAAATCGCTGCGTGTCGGCGACGGCCTCAAGGACGAAACCCAGATGGGTCCTTCGATTAGCGCCTCACAGCTCGAAACGGTGATGTCGTACGTGAAGGTCGGCCTCGACGAAGGGGCGAGGCTCGCGAGCGGCGGCAATCGCCTCGAGGGTGGGCCGCACTCGAAAGGGTTCTTTCACGAGCCGACGATCTTCACCGACGTCAAGCCGGCGATGCGCATCGCGCGCGAAGAGATCTTTGGTCCGGTCGTGTCGGTGATCCCGTGCAAGTCGCTCGAAGAAGCGATCGATATCGGCAACGCCGTGGAGTACGGACTCTCAGCGTCAATCTACACCCAGGACATCAACCGCGCATTCACCGCGATGCGCGATCTCTACACCGGGATCTTCTACGTCAACGCGCCGACGATCGGTGCCGAGGTGCACCTGCCGTTCGGCGGCACGAAGAACACCGGCAACGGCCACCGCGAAGCCGGCACCGCGGCGCTCGACGTCTTCTCGGAATGGAAGTCGGTCTACATCGATTTCAGCGGGAAGCTGCAAAGAGCGCAGATTGATGTTGAGCAGATCTGATTCGCTACTCGCTACTCGCTGCTCGCTGCTCGGGAAGTCACGAGCCGAAAGCCAGAAGCCGAGGACCCCCAGAACCGAGGAGCGAGGAGCGAGAAGCGAGAAGCCGATTGAATGTGTTAAAGTACCCTGCCCCCACAAGTTAAGAGTGCGCTGAGTGCTCTATCTGTCCCTCAGTTTCGGCTACATCATCGCCTACGTAGCGATCGGCTGGTTGCTTCGCGATCACGCGCTCGCGTTGTCGATTTTTGGCGACATCGGCCTGTTGATTCCGCCGGTAGGCGTCTGCGCGGTCATCCTGCGGCGGCGGCCCGCGTGGCGCGGCTGCCATCGCCTGTTCTGGGACGCCGTCGCCATCGGCATGGCGCTATGGATCATCGGACACATCGGATGGGCGTTCGAAGATCTCGTTCTCAAGCGCCAGTCATGGCTCCGCTGGCACACCGTCTTCAGTTTGTGTGGCGGGATTGGTCCGCTCATCGCGCTCTTCGCCCGGCCGCATCGCGGTGTGCGCTCCGATACGGTTGGCAGCGTTGGTGTCGTCCTCGCGAGCTACGGGCTGCTCGCCGTCTTCATCTATTCCTACTTCGTTCTGATTCCGGGAATCACGCCGGGCGAGCCGGGCCCGCAGGTTGCCCTCCTGCAGCTGGTTCAGCTCAATCGCGCGCTGTTGTTCCTTGGTTTTGCCGGGGTGATGATCGCTGCCCGGCCCACTCCGTGGTTTGCCGCGTATCGGTGGCTTGCGATTGGAACGGGAGTCGGTTTCTTTCTTCGTATTGTGACGAGTCTCGCAATCATCCGCGGGTCGTATCAGAGCGGGACCATTTACGATCTCGCATGGTTCGTTCCGTTCCTCTGTTACGCGGGCGCTGCGCTTGCGGCTCCGGAGTCACCGGCGGAATCCGAGGTAATCGAGCCGCCATCGGCTCCACTCCACGTCATGGTTTCAGCGGTGCCTGTGTTCTTGATTCCACTGATTGGATACAGTGCGCTCTATGTGCAGCCGCTCGGGACGGCCGACGACTCGTTCCGCGCGTTGCTGACGAGCGTGATGACCGTCGCGGGACTCGGTCTGCTGACCCTGCGGCTTGCGGCGCAGGGGGGAGAACTGGAACGCGCCGGTGCACGGATGCGGCTTCTTGCCGCGGCAACGGAGCAGACCGGCGATCTGATCCTCATCACGCGTGCCGACGGCAAGTTCGAGCACGCGAACGACGCATTCGTTCGAGCGCTCGGCTATTCACGCGAACAATTGACGCGCCTCGATTACGTGGATCTCCTCGAACGTGGCTTCGACAGCATCGGCGTGCATATCGCCTCGGCGATTCGTGAACGCGGCATCTGGCGCGGAACGGTGGTGCGCAAACGACGCGACGGGACGACGTTCCCGGCATCGTGCACGGTCGTCGGCCTCCGCGATCCGGCCGGTTCGATCACCCACTACGTGGACGTCGAGCGCGACACGACCGAAGAACTGAAGCTTCGCGATCAACTGGTGCACAGCGAACGATTGTCCGCGATCGGCGAGCTGGTCGCCGGTGTCGCGCACGAGATCAACAATCCGCTCCAGACGATCGTCGGTTCCGTCGAGCTGATGATGGAGGAGCGCAACACTCCCTCGGTGCAGCGGGATCTCGAGGTCGTGCGGCGCGAAGCAGCGCGCGCCGGACAGATCGTCCGCAACCTCCTGTCGTTCGTGCGCCGAAGCACACCCGATCGGCGACCGCTCGATCTCAACGACGTCGTCCGGGCGGTCGTTCAGCTTCGCGAATTTCATCTGCAGCAAAGCAACGTCGCGCTCGTCGTCGAAATGCATCAGGGGCCGCTACCAGCCCTGGCGAACCGGGAGGAGATTCAGCAGATCGTGCTGAACCTGGTGTTGAATTCGGAGCAGGCAATCGAAGGTTCGGGCAAGGGCACACGAATCAGGATTCGCAGCTTTACGGACGGCGGCCGCCACGTGATCGAGGTCAGTGACGACGGCCCCGGGATTGGTCCAGAAATCACTGGACGGATCTTCGAGCCGTTCTTTACGACGAAGGAAGTCGGTCAGGGAACGGGACTTGGGCTCTCCATCTCGCACGGCATTGCTGCTGCGCACGGCGGTTCGCTCGAGTTGTGTCCGACAGCCGAGCGCGGTGCGTGCTTCCGCCTGTCGCTGCCGGTTCACGCAGAGGGTTTGAAGAGCGTGCGGCGGCCAACGGCCGTGGCATAGCGCAGCTGTCATCTTTTCTCACTTTTACGCTGGCGCCCTCCGCCTCCGCGCGCCCGCAACGCGTGCGCGCTATGGCGAGACCTCGCCGTAGCCGTGGCGAAGGCGGGCACCCCCAGCGCCCGCTCCTTTCGCTCGCGCCGCAAGATCGATACGTCTTGCCGCTTAGTGTTTCTTCTTGGTAGCGATGTCTTCCTTCAACTTCGGGTTCACGCGAAATCCAGCTTTTTCCGCCGCTTTCACTTCCGCGTCCGCTTCGGCAGCGCGACCGGTGACGAGATAGACAACCGCAAGATTGCTGTGCGCCTCTCCAAAGTTCGGATTGACTTCGATCGCGGCTTTGTATTCCTTTTCCGCATTCGCGACATCGTTCAGGCGGAAATAGGCACTACCGATCGCCATTGAGAGTCCGGCGGGGACGGGTGGAGGAGCGGCGCCGCTGCGCCGGCTTTTCCGGCTCTCCAACTGCTGAATCTGTGCGCGAATCTGATCGATGTTGGTTTGCGCGCTGTTGCCGGTCCCGAGGCGCATCATATTTCGTTCGTTATCCTTCAGTGCATCAATCTGGTCGCGCAGCCGGCGATCGGATTCGGTACCGGCGAGCGTTTCCGCTGCGGTTGCCTTCTTAAAGGCTTCGCGCGAGTCGAGGTACGCCTTCAACGCATCCGGATAGCGCTTCGTCGCCATGTAGACCTGCCCGAGCCCGTAAAACGCGGCGTCGTAGAGCGGGTCGATCGCGACCGCGGCTTTGAATTCGGTTTCGGCCACGTCGTACTTTTCTCCGAGGAGCGACTCCATGCCGCGCTTGAAGTGCTGTGACGCCGCATGCTGATCGCGCTCGGACAGCTGCAAGGCATGGATCGAAGAACTACCGACAACAGCAATCATCAGAAACAGCCAGGACCGCTTCACGATGACCGACATCATTGACTCCTCCCGCGAAGGTATTCGCGAACCTTAGGCTGATTTGGATCGAGTTGCAACGATTTCTGAAAGCTGGTTCGTGCAGCGGCGCTGTTGCCTGCGCACAGCTCCGCAAGACCCTGCGATGCATACACGGCGGCGTTATTCGGAGTCAGTCGCGCGGCCTGACGAAAATCGTCGACTGCGCCCGCGCATTCACCGCGTTCGACTCGGTAACGTCCCCTGAACAACCAGACCTCCGGGTCGTTTGGTTTTGCCGCGGCTGCCTGATTCAAGAGCGAGATGCTGCGATCGATCTGACCGTTTCGTTGATACCCAATCGCCCGGCCGATCAAGAACTTTGTGCCTTCGGGAAGATTGTTGGCGAACGCGCGGACGAGGAGCGCGTCTGACTTTTCCAGCGACTGGCTGCGAGACCAGAGTAAATCGCTCAGGTTCCAGAGCGCAGACGCGAGGTTCGGATCGACGGAAATCGCAGTATCGAACGCATCGATCGCTTCTTTCTGCTTGCCCTCTTGCTTGAGCAGCAATCCTTCGTTGTTCAATGAGCCTGCGGTCCGCGTTCCAAACGCGCGGGCTTTGCCCTCGCTGGCGCCGATGTAGCCGAGCGCGCGGAGCTTCGCGACGGTGTCTTCGTCGACGGCAGGTGCCGCGCCGCCCGAAGCCGATTGCGGTGTGGAAGCGGGAGTGTAGACGGCGCGGTAATCCACAGGTTCACCTGGTGGCGGCGCTGGTGCTCCAGGCAGCGGCGGACCGGCGATATTGCGTGCCGCGGGAAGTCCGGCCAATGCGAGAAGCGTTGCACACACCTGGTCGACTTTGCCGCTGCTGGTATGCCCCTTCGAAGGCTGAATGCCAGGTCCCCAGACGAGATACATGCCGTTTTCCGCATGCCACTTCGCCGCCGTCGTGTTCGCGGCGCTCGAGAGCGTGGTCGGTCGTCCGTCTCCCCACAAGAATCCATGATCGGAGGCCAGCATGATCACGCTGCCGGTTGACTGCGCCAGCGTGACGTAGCGCGCGAGCAACTGATCGATTCCAGCGAAGTATCGCTCGGCGACATCCTTGTAGCGCGTGTAGTCGGATTCCGACACCTCTGGTTGCTTTGGCGGCGCATATGGTGCGAAGACATGTCCGATGCTGTCGGTTCCTTGAAAGTAGAGCAGCAGCAGATCCGGCTTCTCGCGTGAAAACCAGTCACGCCCGAGCTCGTCGTAGACCTTCGTTTCGATCAGGATTCTTCGCAGCGCGCTCACCGGGTGCGCATACGGATCGGTCACCGCCGCTGCTTGCGCGTACTCGGATTGTGTCAGCCAGGGAAGAATCGTCTTAATCGCCTCGTATCCGACTTCGTCCTGGGCACGCTTCAATCCGTCGCGCGCCCACGTCTCCATCGATGCCGGATACACGACGCCAGGCGGAGGAGTGGCCTCGCTGAATAAGAATGTGAACAGCCGATCGGAGACCATCAGGCCGTTCACCGATTCGGCCGGGTACGTTGCCCAGTATCCGAGCGCCCCAACTTTCTTTCCGGCCGCCGTCGCCATGTTCCAGACCGCAGGAGCCTTACGCTCGTCGCTGGTGATCGGTTCACGTTGCTGACTCGCGGGATTCACTCGCAGGAAATCCAGGATGCGATGCTCCAGCGGGCTCACGCCGGTCATCATGGTGTTCCAGATCAGCGGAGATAGCGGCGGAGAAATTGTCTTGACCGTTCCGCTCGAGCCTTCCGACACAAGTTTCGCGAGCGTCGGCATCATGCCGCGCGACGCATACTGATCGAGCAATGACCAGTCGGCGCCATCGAGGCCGATGAAGATCACCCGCTTGCCGCCGGTGGCCTTCGATGCGATCTGGGGAGCAGCCGTCGTTGGCGCTGCCGACCGCTGCGATTCGCGCGCGCGGCAAGCGAGTTCGGCAATTCCGATAGAGACGATGACAGCGGTAAGAAGCGCAGCTCCGCGCATGGAATAGTTAACTTGAAGTGTAGCGCAGCGTTCGCCACGCGACTCAGATCACATCCGTGTTCATCCGTGTTCGTCCGTGCCTCAAAAAAAGAGGGCCCCGTTGGCGGGGCCCTCAAGCATCGAACCAAAGCAGCGGGAAACCCGCCACTCATCAGAACTCGAAGCGAACACCGATGCGCAGGCTGAACGGCTGTGTAAACTGCACACCCTTCTTCAAGTAATCGGGGTTTGTCGCCGTCGATCGCGGATCACCGAGTGATCCAATCGGCGTCAAGCTGTTTCCGGTGGTGGCGATTCCACCGTCGCCGTTGCACAGGTTCCCAGCAAGGCCGGCGCATTCGCCGTCCTCGATCAGGTTGTACCGCTCATCCAACACGGTAGTCGACTGGCGATTGAACAGGTTGAAGATGTCGGCCTGGAGCACCAGCCGTCTCGGACCGGACAGTCTAATTGGATACCGTGCCTGCAGATCGGTTTCCCAGTCCTTCGGTCCGCGGCCAGCCGATCCCCTCGGCACGAGGTAGTACTCCCAGTTGTTATACGCAAGCGAATATCCGTAGGCGTTCAGCGGCAATCCTGAGAAGACATGCGTTGAGAGGCCGAGGTTCAGACCGGTCATTGCACCCTTCGAGAACTCGTAGCTGCCATCGAACTTGAACTGGAACACTCGATCGTTGCTCAACTTGCCATCGGAATTCACCAGGAAGTCGGCGTAGTCGAACGCCGAGTTGATGTTCGGATCGAGCTGGCCGGTCGACACTTGATAGGTGCCGTCGTAGTTCCCTTCCAGCTTGCTGAACACCGCGCTCGCCAGGAACTGCCAGTTGTTGGAGAACCGCTTGCGCGCGTTCACCTCGAACGCATGGTTGGTTCGCTCGGCCTTGGGTGCGGGTGCTGTGTGCACGCCGTCGTAGAAGCCCATTTCCGACCCGATCCCGGTCCCGGGATTCGCAATGAAGTATTCCCCTTCCTCTGGAATCAGAAAATCTTCAATCACGCGCCCGAGCTTGCGATGCGCATATTTCGCGCCGACCACGAGATTACGTCCGAGATCGTATTCGAACCCCGTGAGCCACTCATCGATGTACTGTCCCTTCAAATTCGGATCGGCCGGCGTCGGTCCACCGAGGAGAGACTGCGTACGGGGAGCGTTGGGATCCTGCAGTGTATCAGCCGGGTTCGGGCTGAAGTTGTAGCAGAAGCACTGTACCTCGCCGCCGAAGGATCGGATGTTGATGTCCATCGGGATGCTCTCGTAGAACCGTCCCCAGTTCGCATACAGCTTGCTGCGGTTGTTCCGGGCAACGTCCCAGATGAAGCCGACGCGCGGCGCCCAGTTATCTTTGAGATCGAACGCGGTCTCCTTATCGCGATTGCGAACGTTCTGCCCTTCCCATCGGATCCCGGCGTTCACTGTCAGCCCGGCGCCAGCTTTCCACGAGTCTTGCGCGTAGAACGCAGTGTTGTACGAGTCGGGCTCAGACGTGAGCGGCGCAGCGATCTGCCACGTCGACGGAACGTTGCGATCGTACCCGGCGGCGCGATCGTTAACGTAATATCGGTGACGGTAGTAGATCACTCCCGCGCTGGTCCTCAGTTTGTAGATCCGCTGTCCGGCGCCGCCATTGAAGTTGTTGTTGACCGCCTTGACGTGCTCTCCGTCGATCCCGAACTTCACATCGTGCGCGCCGAGGTAGCTGGATGCATCCGCTTTGTAGACATCTCTCTTGAAATCCTGGTCCTGGAAGAATGTATAGCCGCCTGAGTTTGCCGCCGGTGTAACCGTGTTGTCGATCAATTGCGGAATGTCGTGTCCCGGTCCGCTCGACTGATCTTTCTCGTTGTGGCGCGCGACCAAGCCATTCAAGAGGAACTTGCTTCCAAAGACGCCGGCATACTTGGCGACGTAGTCGGTGCCACCCTGTTCACGGACGCCTTTCCAGGTGCTCTCCGGACCCGAAATCGTGAAAATCGCACCGTCTCGAGTGGATGGATCTCCCATCACTGTGCCGTTGAGGGTCTGGCCTTCAGCGATGCGATACGTGAGCTTCGCCGCAAACAAATCACGATCGATGGAGGTGGGGACCTCACTATTGATTCCGGGACTACCCGGCGAATCGATCAGACGAATCACTGTGGTGTTGCGGTTTTCATTCGTGCGGTTGTAGGCGCCGAAGAACCACAGGCGATCTTTGGCCAGCGGGCCTCCCAACTCACCACCAAAGTCGCTGCGGCTGTCGATGTCGGTGACGGTCGTCATCCACGCCGGCCGCTCATCGCGCGTGCTGTCATTGGCCTGCAGGAACCCACCTTCCGCATTGATGAACCCCGAGCCTCGGAACAGGTTGCTGCCGCTCTTCGTGACGACGTTCAGGACGCCGCCGGTCATGCGACCGTACTCGGCGGGAAGACCGCCCGTCTTCACTTCGACTTCCTGGACGAAGTCGAAATTGAGCGTCTTGCCTTTGTCGCCGACCTCGACACCCGTCGTATTTAGGCCGTCGATGATGTACTGGTTCTCCGCGCCGGTTGATCCGTACACGACCGTGCCGACCTGGTCCTCCGTTGTGCCGGGCGCAACTCGCGCCACGGCGTAGAAGTCTCGCCGAAGAGGAATGCGCTCGAACAAATCCGCGCCAGCGTTGACGCCGGTCACGGTCGACGTTGTGTCAATCGTCGAGCTCACCGCGGTGACCGTCACCGACTCGCTGACGCTTGCCAGCTGCATCGTGAACGGCACCGTAACGGTGCGATCGAGTCCGACATCAACGTTGGCCTGTTCGGCCGGCTTAAAACTGGCAAGTTCTACTTTGACGGTGTAGCGTCCGGGCGGCAGGCTGAGGAACCGGTAGTTCCCCTCTCCGTCTGTGACCTGCGTCTGAACACCCTGCAGATTTGGACTGGACACCGTCACGGTTGCCCCTGGGAGCGCAGCTCCCTGAGCGTCCACGACCTGTCCAAGAATCCGCCCCGTCGTCTGGGCCTGGGCCCCTGTCGCTGGGACGAGTAGGAGAGCGGCTGCGATCAAGAGCAGCGCACTCGCTCTGCGTTTAAACATTGTCTGCATCCTCCTGGCGATGCCTTTCGTGAAAAGGAGATCCAGCTCTGCTGATCGACACTGGCTGGGACGAATATCGATACCAAGATTGATACCAAATGTGTGATGGACTAACTTTCAAAACATCAACCGGTTATCAGTCACTTGGGGTTGACAATTCGTCCCACTTCCAAAGTTTTGTGTTTGAAATCCAAACGAGCGGACACGTTATCGGTACCACACTGCGAATCTGAGCCGCCATCGCACAGGGTCCTGTGACGAATTGCGTAAAACATAGGTCCGATGGGGACCTCCGAGTGGCAGGTAAGATACGACCACATGCTTTCGATAACGGCGGGCCTGCTTGCGTTCCAGCTCGCCGCCACACAGAACCGTGAAGCGGTCACGGCGTTTCGTGGGAGCGCATTGCTGCCCGGTTCGGTGGAGTCTTTCTCGCGTGCCGTCGGCCTCAAACAAGCCGACCCGTCCACCTTACTGTTGCGAACGATCAGACTGCTGTACGGACGATCCGAGCCGCAGGCGCAACGCCTTCGCAGCACTGTTTCTGCGTTCCTTTCGACGGCAGAGCTTGGCTCTGATCGCGTTCCGCTGCCGCTGACGTCCGAACTCTGGACCGACGTGTTTCTTGCGCCGGGGGTGGATCACCGTGCTCTTGTTTCGGCGATCCTGCAGGACCGAACCGCGGCGCTGGTTTATTACGGCCTGTCTGCGCTCGACGACGACGCGCTGCGCTGGGTCGCCGCGGACCGCACGACGCTTCTTCATTTTCGGAAGCATCCCGAGATCATTGCCGTGTTCGGCCGCAGCATCCGCGTCGGCGATGGACGGGTGATCGTGCCTGGCGGGCGGGATGCGGAATCGTTATGGCGATCGTTGGTGGGCGCTGATCCGGCGCGCCCTGCCGAATTTATCCGTCGCGTGTTTTCGGGTGATGGACGGCTCGCGTTTCTGTACGACGTCATTGCGCATCTCGATGACGAACATCAACGGTTCGCGCTGGGACCCCAGTTGTCGGCAGGACAACGCGAGGCACGCTTCCGATCTCTACTTTCGGCGTTCACTGCCGCTGCACCCGAATGGCGAGTAGTGGAGCGCCCATTTGGAAGGCCGCCACTCGATGGCGCGATTCTGCTCTCGACAGTCGATGTCACCGCGACCGGCAGCGCGGTGGCGCCGTTGACACGGCGGTTATGGGATCGTGTGTTCCGGTCCGACGATCTCAACGATGTTCCGTACGAAGAAATCTCCGATGGAGAGCTGCGCGCCGTTTCCGGTTTGCTGCTCGTTGATGCCTCGTGGCTTGCTGATCGAATCCTGCGCCTTCCCTACGCTATCGGACGACGGCGTCTCGAGACATTGCTATTTGGCCAGCGCGTGTTCCACTCGGTCGCGGACCCTGAGTCGGCCGATGTCGCGACGGCGCTGCGCGGATACCTGTCGTTCCCCGCACTCATGATCGCGCTCGAACGCATTGGCATTACCGATCCACACGTCTATGTCCGGGCGGCCCAACGCGCGGCGCGTCTCAACACAATTCAACCGGTAGCGGAGCGTCGAGCAGCCATCGCCGAGTTTCAGTCTGCGCTCGAACTGCTCATGCGGATGAAGCGGGTGCACGAGATCACTGGTACAGGCGCCACATCGCTTGTGACGTCGCTGTTCGATGTCGAGTTCTCCTCACGATCCTCTTACGGCCCGGCGTTTGTTGACTGGCTGCGAGAGAGGCTCGTGGTGGAACTTCCAAAACGATCGACGTTGGAAGAATCCATGATCGCGGCGGTCGCGGGTGTGCCCAGAGACCCTGGCGAGCTCCCGATCATCGAGTGGGAAGGGAGGCGATATCTCGTCAACCCCGCTGCAGGTGAATTCAGTCGGATTCGCGCGATCCGCGAGGCGCAACATGAGCCCACGCTCGATAGTGCCCTGTTGACCGAAAACCCGCAGGTACTCGCGGATACGCTTATTTCGATCGTATACGCGATTCATCTCGGCGATCCCGAAGGTGTCGCAGTGACGTCGGGTAACGTCGCGCTGCGCCACGATTTCGGACTGGCGGTATCGCCAGGCGTAGGACCTTCAGACGCGTGGCACGTTCCTATTGAACGTTTCGATGGCAGGGAAGCATGGCACGTTCGCGGATCGCTCCTCGGCCTCGAAGCAGCGCTCTCGCGATTGGTGCTGCGGCGCGTCGATCGCACGGCGATGCCGGGAGAACCGACGCTCGGCTCGCAGGATCGCCAGACGCTGATGTTGACGGCGGCGCTGTCGAATCCGTTTGAAATGACCGACGACTCGCGCGACGCGATCACCGCCGCGCTCTCACGTGGCCGCGGGCGAGGGGCCGCATTAGCTGCTGATCCCGCAAAGCTTGACGAGATCGCGGCGGCTGCAGGCCTGAGCGAGTGGCGCACGCGCGCATTGGCGTGGAGCCTCGCGCAGCGCCGAGATCTGCTTCCCGCCTTCTCGTTGCTCGAGCTGTTCTGGCTGGGCGCGTCTCACGACGATGTGCGTGCGAGACTCGACGCCTGGGGCGCAGCGGCGTTGCGCCTGAACGGATGTCTTTGCCTTGAACTGCCAGGTCCGTCTGCTTGGGAAAACCTCGCCGGCTACTCGCCCGAGGTGTTGGCGACGCGGGGCGCCGATGTCCTCTTGAAAGTCGCGGAGACGCTGGTTGCGTTGAAATTGCCTGCGCGACTTGCTCCCGCGCTCGCAGGGTTTGTGGTCCAGGACGTCATCGATCACGCCGAGCTTGGGTACCCGGACGACTGGGAAGCATTCAGTCGCGCGGTACTGGCGATTCCCGCTCAACGGATTTCCGACTACGTCGCTGCTTTGACCGTTTCTGGACCACTGGTGGAAATAAAATAAGCGCCTGCGGCCCGAGCGAGGCGCGACCCGCCTCCGCCAAGGCTACGGAGGTCAGCCGGAGCTTTAGCGAAGGCGGAAGTCGCCGAGCGAGAGCGCGTGGGGGTGCGGCCCCACGCGCAGTAAGAAATGCCGACCCGACGTGGACGTTGCCAGGACCTTGACTGAGCTTCCCGGATCCCGACTGAGATAAAAGGCGTAATTCTTTGCAACTAGTTAGAGATGCCGTAGTCGTGGTACTGGGCGCCCTGCTTCTGCAGACGCAGAGTGCGCAGCTTCGAATCACTGCGCCGACCGACTCGACATATCTCGCTGGCGAGGTCTTGCTGCGTGCAACGGTCGAGCCCGCATCTGCGGTCAAAGACGTCGCCGACGTGACATTCTTTGCCGACGGCGCGAAGGCCTGCGGCGTCACCACGCCACCATTCGAGTGTCAGTGGGATGCGGGGCCACAAATCAAGGCCCACCAGATTCGCGTCGTCGCGACACTCAAGAACGGCGAGCGGCTCGTGAAGACAGTGACGACGCGCAACCTGGAGTACGTCGAGAATGTCGACGTCGATGTGGTTCGGGTGACCGTGGTCGTCACCGATGATCGCGGACGGTTCGTGCCGGGGCTCAAGCAGACAGACTTTCAGGTCAGCGAAGACGGCGTATCACAGAAGATCTCAGCGTTCTCAGACGAACGCACGCCAGTCGAACTCGTCACTGCGATCGACGTTAGCAGCAGCGTGACCGATGCCTTGCCAGACATGAAGGCCGCCGCCACGCGTTTTCTCGGTGGCCTTGCGCCCACCGATCAAGCCACCGTCCTCGGGTTTAACGACAGTATCTACACGTTGGCGCGGCGGTCGACCGATCAGGCAATGCGCGAGCGGGCGATCGGCCGGCTCAGGGCGTGGGGCGGCACCGCCCTCTACGACGCGATCGTCCACGCCATCGACGTGTTGGATCGACAGACCGGCCGCCGTGCGATCGTGCTGTTCACGGACGGCGAGGATCAGAACAGCCACGCTCCGATGGGAACAGCGATCGCACAGGTCGAGGCCAGCGACGCGATGATCTACGTCGTCGGTCAGGGCCGCGCCGTGCACTCGAAGGATCTGCAGAAGCTCCTGCAACGGATCGCGACGACGAGCGGCGGACGCGCGTTCTTCTCGAAGCTCGATGAAGCGTTTGGTGAGATCCTCGAGGATCTGCACCACCAGTACTCAATCAGCTATCCGGCTCCCGATGATCAGCGCGACGGCAAATGGCACAGCATCAGCATCAAGGCCGGTGGGGGCAAATACAAGGTTCGGGCAAGGCAGGGCTATCGAATGACGCGCAAAAACTAGGAACGCCCATATGAGATCAGTAACGGTCCCTCCATTTATGTTGGCCACTACTCTGATGGTGTGGGCCGCGCAAGAGCCCTCGTCTTCTTCTCAGCAGCCGCAACAGCCGCAGACTTTTCGCTCCTCAGTCGACCTGGTCCCGGTCGACGTCAACGTCATCGATCGCAGTGGCCGTCCTGTCGCTGATCTCGGCGCACAAGAGTTTTCATTGAAGGTCGACGGCAAGACGCGGCGGATTGCGAGCGCGCAATTCATCGGCGTTACCCGCGGTGCCGAGCAGACGCCCGAGCCAGCAGAGAACTACAGTTCGAATCCCGCGTCGACCGGCGCGCGATTGATCATGCTTGTCGTCGATCAGGGGAACATCGGCGCGTCACGCGGCAAGTACGCCATTGATGCTGCAAGCCGATTCATCGGGCGCCTGACCCCGCAGGATCGAGTCGGGCTCGTCACGATTCCGGGTGCCGGGCCGCAGATCGATTTCACGGCCAATCATGCGCTCGTGCAGGCGGCACTGAAGTCCGTGGTCGGCACCTCCGACGATGGTGAGCATCAGAACAATCAGATTGGATTGACCGAGGCGATCGCTCTTCAGCGTGGGAACCGACAGGTGATCCAGGAGATCCTGGATCGGGAGTGCACCGGACTCGCGGCGAGCTTCCTCACCGACTGCCGTTCAGCACTCGAGGCTCAGGCTCGCAGCTTGTACATAGATCTCAAAGGTCGCGCACGGGATACGGTGCTGTCGTTACGGCAGGTGATGGAGCGACTCGCGCGTACGGCGGCGCCGAAAACGGTTGTCTTGGTGTCCGAGGGTATTCTGCTCGATGCGCGCGACCTTGGCGAGATTTCCTGGCTCGCACCGCTGGCCGCGCGTGGACAAGTGACGCTCTACGTGCTCCAGCTCGAGCCGCCCGCGTTCAATGCGTCAAATTCACAGAGTTCCCCTACACGAGCCGCAGATATTCAGTTCGCGCACGACGGACTCGGCTTTCTGGCAGGCGCGGCTCGCGGATCTGTTTTCAATGTCATCAGCGGTGCCGATGCTGCGTTCAACCGCCTCGCGACAGAATTGTCGGGCTACTACCTTCTGAGTTTCGAACCCGAGCCGGGGGATCGCGATACCAAGACTCACAAGATCAAAATCGAGGTGCCGGGACGAAAGGACGTCACCGTTCGGGCGCGAAATGAGTTCAGCGTGGATGCGCCGCGCGTGCTGAACACCGAGCAGCAGCTTGCCGAGACCATCGCCGCCCCGTTGCTTGCGACCGATATCGGACTGAAGCTCACGTCTTACTCGTTCACGGAAAACGACAGCAACAGAATCCGCGTCGTGCTCGCTGCCGAGATCGATCGATCACAGAACTCCGGTCGAAAGCTGGCGCTCGGATACACGGTCGTCGACTCGCGTGACCAGATCGTCTCCGCGCAGGTCGAACCCGAGGTGACAGGAGGAATGCGCCCCGAAACGCAGACGCAGGTCTACCTCGGCGCGATAACCGCATCAGCCGGTACCTATCGCATCAAACTCGCCGTCGTCGATGAAGCGGGAAAGCGTGGCAGTGTCGAGCACACGATACAGGCGCGGCTCACGAATGCCGGACAGCTCCATGTGACCGATCTGCTGCTTGGGGAAGAAGGTGGAAGCGGCGGCAGTTTGATTCCAACCGTCACCGCGAATTTCCAGGGTGATCTGTTGCACGGATATCTCGAGGTCCACTCGGAAGCCGCCGAAGTACTGAAGAGTGCGACGGTCGACATCGAGGTGGCAAGTACGGCAGATGGGCGCGCGATTGAGAGCGCTGCCGCGCGCATGGTCGAGCAACCAACAGCGGCTGGCCGCCGCGCTGCTGAGGGCGTCGTCCCGATTGCCCTTTTGCCGGCAGGAGACTACATCGCACGCGCGGTGGTGACCGTTGCAGGGCAACGACTCGGTCAGGTGTCGCGGCCATTCCGGATCGTTCGTGCCGCCGCAACAGCCAGTCCGGCAGCAACGACGGCCGGAGGCGTTAAATCAGCGATTCCTTTCACATCACGGACCGAGTCCTTCGACCGCACATCAGTTCTGGCGTCGCCGGTGGTCGGTTTCTTCATCGATCGCATGAACATCGGGCGTGGCGGATCGCCAACGCCGCCAGCGGCGGTTGCCGCCGCGCGCGAGGGGAAGTTCGACGCCGCGAGCGCAGCAGCAAAGGCGGGGGGGAATAGTCAGCTTGCGGCGGCGTTCTTTGACGGACTCGCGCGTTACTCCCGCGGTGATCTCGACGGAGCCGCCACGCGTTTCCGCGAGACGATCAAGTTGGAATCAGATTTTCTTCCCGCTGCCTTTTATCTGGGCGCCTGCTATGCGGCGGGTGGAAAGGATCGCGATGCCACCGGCGCCTGGCAGATGTCGCTCATCACGGAAGCGGAAGCGCCGTTCATCTACACGCTACTCGGGGATGCATTCATCCGCCTCGGCGAAATGAACGCGGCGATCGACATCCTGAAAGAAGCCGCGGCCTTGTGGCCGGCCAATGACCAGGTTCAATTGCGCCTGGGAACGGCATATTCACGCGCGTCGAGACCTGTCGAGGCGGTGCAGGCGCTTGATCCGTATCTCGCGCAGCATCCCGAAGATCAGGAGCGCCTCTTCATCGCACTGCGGTCGATTTATGAAGCGCGATCAACCGGGCAGCCGATTGGAACCGCCGAGGAAGACAAGAAACGATTCGAGCGCTACGCCGCGGCGTATTCCGCGGCCGGAGGAACACAGCAAGCGATGATCGAACAGTGGAGAAGGTTTGTGAATCGCTGACTCAGGATCTTCGCTTTCCAATATTCCGACTTTGCAAGGGTGAGAGCACTGCGATCGAATCAAAGTCTCGATCGCAATGCAGGACCTCGAGCTGGTGTCGTAGTGCACACGCTGCTATCACGCAGTCGACACCTGACCGAAGAGTGAAGCCCGCGCGCCGGCCGGCCCGATAGAGATCCACGGCGTGAAGGTAGACGTCGACACCAAGTGGTGATTCCACGATCGGCAACGCGAGCATCGATTCGCTCGCGCGCAGAAACGCCGGTTCCGAATCGAATCCTTGAAGCACTTCCTGGATGACCGGGAGGCACGTGACAATGTCGTCGAAGTCGAGCCAGTCCTCGAGCCGAACCTTCGACGGTTTACGAAAGATCTCGATCCAAACTGACGTGTCAACGAGAACCACGGCGTCGAGCTCGATAAGCGCCTTTGTCTTCGCGCATGATCGACAGATCACCCTGCCATAAGCCCGAACCGGCGAGTTGCAGAATCTGACGGGCTTTCGCCCGCTGAACCATCTCGCGGAGTGCGCGTTCGACGGTGCGGGAGTAGGTTCGTTCGCCGCTCACTCGTGTGGCCTCTTCGAGCAAATCCCCATCAAGCACAAGATTTGTACGCCTCATACACATCATCGTAGCACGGTGTAACGGGTGCTGCGAATGGAAGGGCGTCTCGGCGTCAGCGGTGCTTCGAGCACCATCGTGCTTGGCGTGCGATGGACTCTCAGGCACTCGTGGCACCCTTGGCGCTCAAAAAAAAAAGCCCTCCGGGTTTGAAACCCGAAGGGCCAGACTCGTCCCCGAAGATCGCTTTTTAGAATGTGATCTTTGCCTGCAGCCGCATCTGCCGCCGACCCTGGAAGGAGTTCGGCGTCGTGTAGAACGGGTTGAGGGCGAGGTTCCCGCCCCCGTTGATGAACGTCTGCGAGAGCGCGTCCGGATTGTACGGTCCCGCGAGAAGCTCGGGGAACGGAGCAGCCAGGACGGTGCCGCTGCCGGCGGTGCCAGTCTTCGAGACGTACTTCTGTGGCCCATACCCGCGCGGTGCGTAGAGAGCCGTCCACGTGTCCTGGTCGAACACGTTGTCGATGTTCGCCGAAACCTGGACACGGCTGTGACCGGGCAGCTTGAACTCCTGCGTGATGTTCATGTCGAGCTGCGACAGCACGGGCGAGCGGCCAAGGTCGTTACGTCCCAGAGACTGTACGGGGTAGCCGGTGAACAGGTACACCGTCGTCTGCGGGATGCCGCTCTCGATAAACCAGTTGCCACCCAGCTGCGTACCCCACTTGAAGTCGTAGGCACCCGACAGCTTCACGGTATGCGGACGATCCGTTGGCAGCACGCCGTAGACCGGCTTGCCATCGGCGCCATACGCCATGACGGTGTGATCGTAGTAGCGGTTGACGTTCGGGCTGGTGCGGCCGTTTTCGTCGGCGCTCGCCAGGCCCGAGTAGTTGCCATACAGCCGGCTATACAGGTAGCTCGCTTGCCCGCTCCAGTTGTTCGCCCAGCGACGATTGAGGCGGAGTTCGATGCTGTCGTAATTCCGCTTCGGCTTCGGCTCGACTGCGTTGGGGAACGAAGGTTCCATGCTCACCGCGAGCCCTTCTCCTGGGTTGGCGATCAGATAGTCCTCAGTACCCTTGTAGAGGATGCCCGTGTCTTCGATTGTCCGGAACATCCACTTGTGGACATATCGGATGCCGAGGGACATCGTCGGATTCAGCTCGTGATCGATACCGGTCGTGAACTCGCCGGACTTCACCGGCTTGAGGTTCGGATCGATGCCGGTCATGCCCGGACGGTTGAAGTATTCCTCGAAGAACTCGTCGGTCTGGTTCGAGCTATGGCGAAGGTCATAGCCGTTCCCCGGCCCGATGTATCGGCCCGGGCAGCCCGTCGTCCCCTCACTGCACTGGATCTTCGTGTAATCCGGATCATCCAGCGTCCAGGTGTAATCGACCCAGTGGTCGCCGCCGAACGAGCCCCGCGGCAATTCCAGCGGTGTGATGGTGTAGAACCAGCCGTAGCTGCCGTAGGCCTTCCACCTGCCGTCGCCCTTGACGTCATAGGCAAAGCCCGCGCGCGGCGCGATCTTGTCCTTGAAGTCGAACGTGATATCGAGCGCGTCCGGGTACTGCGTCTGATCCTTGAACGAAGGAATGTGCTCGTTCTCGGCCCGCACACCCACGTTGACCGTCAGGCGCGACGAGATTTCCCACTGGTCCTGAAGCCAGAACGCGTAATTGTTCGAGTTCACCTTGCCGATCGTGCCAGTCTGATTCAGCGTGTAGTACCCATACTTGCCGGTGGTGGTGGCACCGGTGTCGGGATTTGTGTACGTCTGTCCCCAGAACAGTGAGACGGCCGGCAGGGACGCGCCATCGAGCACGTCGTTGCCAAAACGCTCGAACCGCATGCCGGTCTTGAAGGTGTGCTGGCCCTTCATCGACTTGAAATACGTGGCATTCGCGTTGAAGTAGGCGCGCGTGAAAATGTTGCGCACCGTGCCTCTGTTCGACCGGTTGTCCGTATAGCCGCTCACCTGCTGGAACTGCGTCGGGACGGTGGGGAAACCGTTCTTAATCATCTCCGAGTCGCTGTTTGTATTGCTGAACGAGTGGACGATGGCGTTGCCGCGGAACTCCGGAGGAGTCGTGTTGTTCGTGCGGTACGAGCCGCCCGACAGGTTCACGAAGAACGTCGGCTTGATGACCCAGTCCACATTGCCAGTGTAGGTGTCGTTGGTACCATTGCCCCCCGTGTTCAGCCACCGCGCATCGTACGCCGCCTGATTGATCGACCCATCGGGATTCATGTCGAACGTGCTTCGGGTCATTCCCCTGCTGTCCACGCCACTCGGATAAACCGAGCTAGCCGGCATCAATCCTCCGTTATCAGGTTCGATGGAGGTGCCGGTCAAAATGCCAGGCGCAGAGCCGCGGTTGGCGTCGCGCTGGTTGGACCCGGCGAATTTGATGCGGACGTTGGTGGACAGCTGCGTGCTGACGTTGTAGTTGTAGTACTTCGAATCGTTCCACCACTCGAAGTGACGAACCGTCTTCGACGGATCAGTGTAGAAGGTCGCGTCGCGATCGAAGCTGTTCTTTGTGTAGCCGAGGCCGGCGTAGAACCACAGCTTGTCGTGCATGATCGGGCCGCCGAAATCGCCGAGCGGGCTCCAGTAGGTCCACCCTGCATCGGGTGCCAACATACCTGACTGCCTCTTGGTAAAATCGCTCGGGGTGAATGGGTTGAACCGCGAGCTCGAACGACGGTCACCGTAGAAGCCATCGTTCTGGTAGTAGGTGCCGGCCTGCCCGTGGAACTGGTTGCTGCCCGACTTGGTCAAAACGTTGACGACACCGCCGGTCGCCCCGCCGTATTCCGCGGCGTAGCCAGACGACTTCACCTGGACCTCGTTGACGAAGTCGAGGAGCATCGTCTTGCCGGACGTGCCGTTCTGCAGGTTCGTCGTGTCCATCCCGTCGATGATGAACCGGTTCTCCGAACCGGACGCGCCATCGACCTGGATGCCACCCGACTTCGATTCGTCCTGCGCGCCGGGCGCGGTTTTCAGGATCGTCTGAAAGTCGCGCCCCTTCGGCATGCGCTCGATCGTCTCGCGCTGAATGATCGCGAACGTCGAGTTCTGCTTGACGTCGATGAGCGGCGACTCGCCGGTGACGGTGACTGACTCGGAGACGCCGGCGAGTTTCAGCGTGAGGTCAATCGTGAGCAACTTGCCCAGCGTAACAACTGCGTCGCTGACCTTGGCGGGCACGAAGCTCTGAAGGTTGGCGCTGACTTCGTAGATTCCCGGTGGCAGCGCTGGGAATCGATAGATACCGTTCGAGTCAGTCACCGCCGTGCTGACGCCGACGGCCGCCGGACTGCGCGCCTCAACGGTTACGCCGGGAAGCACCGCGCCCGACGAGTCCTTGACGACGCCCTGGATGGAGCCGGTCTGCTCTTGCGCTACGGCCGGCAGCGCAAGCAGCAGCACGGCGAACAGCGCCGCACATGTGCGTAGTAAACGCATTGCTGATTCATCCTCCTGATAACAACGAACAAGGCCAGCGATCGAGAGCTCCGGGGAGTCCTACGTCCGTCCTGGCAGGGAACGGCCGAAATGCTTCCGGCCAACAACCCAACTCAAGCACGCGGTGTGCCCCGTTGGGCTCGGGGAATATATCACCGTACGCAATGATTTAGCGTCTTCCCAACCGCATTTCATCACATAAATTCGTCGTTTTGAATCCAACGGGATGGATCGTGGGACGAACGGGCCCGGATTGGTGAATTCGTGAATTGGTGAATTGGCGCCAATCTCCTTCTCTGCGCCTATGATCCAAACGCGGCCGAGCACGAGGCGAGTCGCGTCTGGCTCGAGACGAGTCTCTCCGGATCGGCGCTTGTGCGGTTCTCGTGGCTGACGCTGTGGGAGTTCCTCCGAATCATTACCAATCCACGCGTCTTCGAGCGTCCGCTGACGATCGCAGAAGCCGAAGACCACGTGGCGTCCTGGCTGGCGCAGCCCCCCGCCGGAATTCTCGAGCCCGGCGAGCGACACTGGGAGATCTTGCGGCAGCTGGCGCGGGACGGCCAGGCGACTGGTCCACTCATCATGGATGCAGCGTTGGCGGCAATCGCGATCGAGCACGGGGCGACGCTTTGTACGACAGATCGCGACTTTGCGCGATTTCCCGGCCTGACCTGGACGAATCCTATCGCCTCGCGTTGAGGCGTGGCACTCGACCGATTGATATAGTGAAACAAATCGTGATGTCCATCGATGACGTGGTGATCATCGGCGCTGCTCGCACGCCGATTGGGCGGTACGGCGGGTCCTTCCGACAGATCCACCCCGCGGAACTTGGGGCGGTGGCTACACGGGCAGCACTCCAGCGAAGCGGGGTCGAGTCCGCGCAAGTTGACGAGGCGCTTTTTGGCCATGCACGCCAGGCGGGGTCCGGGCCGAACCCCGCGCGGCAGGTGGTGCGCCGAGCGGGGATTCCGGACTCAGTTCCCGCGTACACCATCAACAAAGCCTGCGCGTCCGGGATGCAGGCGATTGCCAGCGCGGCGCAGTCGATCGTGTTTGACGAATCGGAAATTGCAGTGGCTGGTGGCATCGAGTCAATGAGTCGTATGCCCTACCTCATCGACTCTGAAGATGCACGCTGGGGTCATCGCATGGGGAGCTTCACGCTCGTCGATGCGATGTATCGTGACGGATTCACGTGTTCACTGTGCGGAATGGTCATGGGGGAAACGGCGGAAGTGCTGGCCCGCAGGTACGCCATCACGCGGGAAGCGTCCGATGCGTACGCCGTCGAGACTCAGCGCCGTGCGGCGAGCGCGATCGCAGAAGGACGCTTTCGCGACGAGATCGCGCCGGTGACCGTGACCGATGCGAAAGGGCGCGCGACGACAGTCGACAGCGATGAACATCCACGTCCAGAAACGACATTGGAGTCGTTGAAGAAGCTTGCACCGGTGTTTCCGAAGGTCGAAGGTCAGCCCGGTATCATCACCGCCGGCACTTCATCGGGCATTACCGACGGCGGTGCCGCGGTCGTGTTGACGAGCGCCTCGCGCGCACAATCGCTCGGCATCAAACCTCTCGCACGGATCATCGGTTGGGCGTCTGCCGGTGTCGATCCAAAGACGATGGGGATCGGGCCAGTGCCGGCGATGCGAAAGCTGTTTCAGCGAACCGGATTGAAGCTGGCGGATTTCGATCTTGTGGAACTGAATGAAGCGTTCGCCCCACAGGTGCTCGCGGTGTTACGCGATGAACCGATTCCGAGCGAGAAGCTGAACGTCAACGGCGGGGCCATCGCACTCGGCCATCCCATCGGCTGCACCGGCACCCGGATCGTCGTCACCTTGTTATATGAGATGCGGCGCCGCCGCGCGCGCCGCGGTCTGGCCACGCTGTGCGTGAGTGGGGGGATGGGTATGGCTTTGGCCTTGGAACTGACGCAGTCGCATTGATAAA
>JBKPSH010000081.1:0-4379 GCA_046734955.1 Acidobacteriota bacterium | reverse complement strand
GCCTTTAGGCGCGCCATTCGCAACCCATCGGAAAATCGTGCTCTTCTCCTCTTCGGTGAGTGCGCGCTCATTCAGGAAGGTCCCGCGGGGAGCGTTGGCATGCCATGGTGGCATCGCCCCCTCGTCGATCTTGTCGCGGATGTCCTTCGCCCGCGGACGCACGTCGTCGTAGGTCAGGAGCGACATCGGTCCGATCTCGCCGGGTCTATGACAGCCGGTGCAGTTCTTGAAGAGGATAGGCGCGACGTCTTTGGAGTAGGTCGGAACATTGGGCTGCGCCGTCGTCGAATTCTGGGGTGCGGCTGCCGTCAATGCGCCAAGACACAGGGCCAGAACAAAGGCCAGTGGCACGAGGTTACGCATAGAATCTCTCCAGAAAACGGCGGTGAAGGGCGGTATTTTACCACGCGAACAAATGGCGTCGGGATCCGTTTTCCGGGATCCGTTGTCCGAGTTAATCCCGGCCGTGCAGAGCCCGGATCTCGGATCCCGCACCCGATCCCGGCGCGATTCAACAATCAGCCATCAACAATCGAAAATCAGCAATTTCAGAGCGCAACCCTGTGGCGCCCGCTGTGCAGATAGTTCATCGTCTGGACCGTCAGCATGATCGTGAAGTCGAGCTTCGTTTCATTCTCCGGTCTCTTCAATCGCAGGTTCATCTCGTTCGCGCGCTTGATCATGTTCTCCAGCACCTGGTCGATCGTGTATTGATACTCGCCGGTGTGTGCCGCGACCATGCGGCGAATCTCTTTGCGCAGGCGCGCGATGAACCGGGCGGCCTTCATGTTTGCTGCGTACTCAGGCCGCGATGAGAAGAGACGATTGAGATCGCGATCGTAGAAATGAGGATGTTCGACGCCGTAGTGCCGCCGCTTCCGTTCGTAGTGCGATCGCAGCGTCTTCCGAATACTGTGTAGCGGTTCAACCTTCCGCCGTGTCTGCACGATCATCGGCTTGCCGGCGAGCTCGCGCATGAGTGCGTCGAGATACTCGAGTTTCTTGAGCGCCGGCCAGCCCTTGTAGCGCCCGAGCCAGTCTGATTCCGGCGCGAGCCACACCGCGAACGTTTCCGCGAAGTCTTCATCCGGATGGCTTTGCGCGTACCAGCTATCGAGATGAAGCACGAAGCTTTTGCTGTAAGGCTTTGGCGTGTAGTACTCCGGATACTGCATGTACGAAGGGCCGAACAACTGCTGCCGCCGGCGACGTTGTCGAAGCTTGTACGCGTTGTCGATAGCGTGACCGGCCTCGTGCCGAAGGATCTTCATGCACCAGGCTTCGTTTCCTCCCTCGACTTCGAGCATCTGGGCGCGCTCGAGTTTTTCGAGCCGCGGGTGCGCGAGGTAGAAAGGGATGGCGACACCCGGAACGCCGTCTGGCGAGAACCACTCGGCGGACAACCAGAAGTGCGGCTGGAACGCGAGCCCTCGTGCGTCGATTTCCTTCTGCAGCTCGGCGATCCGCGATTCGAGGACGCTTCCTTCAATCGTGACCCCGAGCTGCGAGATGCGGAGATCGAGGAGTTTCTCGTCGGGCCAGGTCGACCACACGTCTGGTGAGATGACGTCGCCGCGGTTGGTGGTGGTTGGGGAGTCCACGGTCATGACGAATGCGGCAGTTGCGGCCGCTCAGTGTAGCAGTGTTGAAGCTCCAAGTAGGCTGTGGTATACCCGTTCCGCCCCCGGACCCAGCCGACCACAGGCCGTTCAAGTGTTTCTTCACGGTTTATTCACGACTTCTCATCGATCGGCCGATACTCTGGCAAGCAGCGCCTCCCCAGCCGCGCAAGTACTTTCAGTTCCGGGCCTCAGTCGGTCCGGATTTAAAGAGGAGCGTGTATGAAACTGGCCTGTCGCGCCGCCCTCGTGGCGGCCGCCGTTGTCGTCGCGGCAACGCCTCGACTGTCTGCCTCGCCGCAAGAGTCGCAGTCCGCGACGTCGCAGCAGTCCACGACGCAGCAGCCCACGACTACTACGCAGCAGCCTTCGACAACTCAGCAGCCGACCAATCCGCCCGACACCCCGCAATACGAGGAGACGGTCGATGTCGTGTCCAGAACGCCGCAGAAGATTGCCGATGCTCCGGCGACGGTGACGGTCATCGGCGCGAGGGCAATCGAACAGGCAACCTCGCCGAACTTCGCGGAGCTGTTGCGCCCGGTTCCGGGTTTGAACATGACCCAGGTGTCGGCTCGCGACATCAACGTCACGACGCGTGGGGCCACTGGAACCTTGGCCACCGGCCTTCTCGCGGTGCTGGACGGCCGAAGTCTCTACCAGGACATGTTCGGGTTCGTCATGTGGGATTTCCTGCCTGTCAATCTGAACGAGATCAAACAAATTGAAGTGCTGCGAGGACCGGCGTCTGCGGTCTGGGGCGCGAACGCGCTGTATGGCGTCGTCAACGTGATCACGAAGTCGCCGCGCGAGATGCAGGGGACGAGTGCGGCGTTCGGTTTCGGAGGGTTTGCTGGTGCCGACGGTCAGGACGGCGGACCACTTTGGTACGCCAGCGGGACGCATGCGCAGGCGGTCAACGACCGGTGGGCGTATAAGTTGTCCGCCGGCATCTTTTCACAGGATCCCTTGGCACGTCCGACCGGACAAATTCCGTGCGATCGGCCGGAAGTCTGCACGGTGACGACCACTACTTACCCCCCCTACAACAACAGCGGATCGACCCAGCCGAAGTTCGATGCGCGGGTCGACTACGACTATCCCGACGGCGCCAAGCTCTCGTTCTCGGGCGGTGTTGCGGGCACCGACGGAATCATGCACAGCGGCATCGGTCCGTTCGACATCAAGGGCGGGACCGTGTTGGGTTACGGAAAGGTCAATTACTCCAAGACCGTTTCGCAGAACTCGGTGCGTGCCGCGTTCTTCACGAACATCCTTCATGGCGACGCCGACAACCTGCTCGCCAGGAATCCATTGAACGACCAGCCGATCACCTTCGCGTTCGATACGCGAACCTACGACTTCGAGGCCTCGGACTCGGTGGCAATAGGCACGAAGCAGGCGGTCAATTTCGGCGGCAATCTACGATTCAACAACTTCGACTTGGAGATCGCTCCGCAGGCGGACAACCGCACCGAGTTCGGGGTGTACGGCCAGGATCAAATCTTCTTGTCCAAGTATCTCTGGTTGACCCTCGGAGCGCGTGTGGATCGATTTGACTATCTGGACGATTGGGTCTTTTCACCGCGAACGACGTTGCAGATTAAACCGGACGACAATCAGACAATTCGAGTGTCATACAATCGCGCCTATCGGGCGCCGTCCGTCATCAACAACTGGCTCGCCACAACCATCGCACGCCCCGTCGATCTTCGGGCGCTTGGCGGGCCGGCCGTTTACCAGTTGCCGCTGAACATCGTCGGCAACCCCGACCTGAGCGAGCTATCACTCGACGCGTACGAGATCGGTTACACCGGGATCCTGCCGAACCACGCCGTCGTGTCGGCCGCGTTCTATGTCAACAACATCAAACAGGAAATTCTCTTCACGGAAGATGCGACCGGTAGATACACGGCCACGAATCCGCCGCCGAAATGGCCGCTTCCGCCGGTGTTGATCAATTTCATTCCAGGGCGATCGCTTCCGGGCCGTTTCACGTACGAGAACTTTGGCCGGTATGTTCAGAAGGGTCTCGAGCTGGGAATCGACAGCCCGGTTAACTCGTATCTCAATGTTTTTGCCAACTACAGCTATCAGGCGACACCGGATCCGAAGGACTTCGATCTGAGCGAGCTGAACTTGCCGCCGCAGAACCGATTCAACGTTGGAGTATCGTTCGATCGCCAACGATACCTTGGCAATGTCTCGGTCGGATACACCGACGATGCGTTCTGGCAGGACGTACTCGATCCGCCCTATCATGGAACGACGGACGCGTACACACTTGTGAATGCCGGATTCGGTATTCGCTGGGGCAGCACCAAGAATCCAATTACGACGTCGATCAAGGCCACAAACCTCCTCAATCAGACCGTGCAGCAACATGTGTTTGGCGACATCATCAAGGCACAGGTAGTGGGGGAACTGCGGGTGCAATTCTGACCCTGACCCTTGATCTTTGATCCTTGAAGAGGGACAAGGGACAAGGGAAAAGGGACAAGGGAAGGCTGAAAGGGGAAAGGTCGAAAGGCGGGTACAATGACCTTTTCCCTTGTCCCTTTTCCCTTGTCCCTTGTCCCTTTAAGAGAATGATTCGCCTAATAGCCCTCGACATTGACGGCACACTTCTCGACAGTGAAGGCCGCATCCCAGACGCAAATCGCGACGCCATCGCCCGAGCCATAGATGCCGGTGTCGAGGTGGCTCTCGCTACCGGCCGCCGATACGACTTCGCTCGATCGATTTTCGAAGCGCTGCCAG
>JBKPSH010000080.1:0-19306 GCA_046734955.1 Acidobacteriota bacterium | reverse complement strand
GGCCTGCGAGTTCGATTATTCCGGCACCCAGGCGTGCAAGGCGCTCCGTGCCGAGGGGCTCGAAGTCATTCTCGTCAACAGTAATCCGGCGACGATCATGACCGATCCGGAAATCTCGGACCGGACCTACGTCGAGCCGCTAACGCCGGAGATACTCGAGAAGATCATCGAACGCGAGCGCCCGGATGCCGTCCTGCCGACTGTCGGCGGACAGACGGCGCTGAACCTCGCGGTCGCGCTGGCCAAGCAGGGCACGCTCGACAAGTACGGCGTCGAGCTGATTGGTGCGTCGGTCAACGCCATCAACCTTGCCGAAGATCGATTGAAGTTCCGCGACGCGATGCGCGAGATCGGCGCCGATGTTCCGGAGAGCCGCTACGTCGGCAACATGGAGGACGCGGTCGCGGCGATCGAGGAGCTCGGGTTCCCGATCATCATCCGCCCGTCCTTTACGCTCGGCGGGGTTGGCGGCGGCATCGCGTACAACATCGAAGAATTTCGCGAGCTGGCCAGCCGTGGGATCGATCTCAGTCCGGTTCACGAAGTCCTGCTTGAAGAGTCGGTCATCGGCTGGAAAGAGTTCGAGCTCGAGGTGATGCGCGACTGCGCCGACAACTTCGTCGTCATCTGCTCGATCGAAAACGTCGATCCGATGGGCGTTCACACCGGCGACAGCATCACCGTCGCCCCGGCGCTGACGTTGACCGACAAGGAATATCAGCGGATGCGCGATCTCGGGCGCCGGATCATTCGCCGCGTCGGTGTCGAAACCGGTGGATCGAATATCCAGTTCGCTATCAATCCGAACAACGGACGGATCATCGTCATCGAGATGAATCCTCGAGTGTCGCGATCGTCAGCGCTCGCATCGAAGGCGACCGGATTTCCGATCGCAAAGATCGCGGCGAAGCTCGCGCTTGGTTACCACCTCGACGAGATTCCGAACGACATCACGCGCCTGACTCCCGCGTCCTTCGAGCCAACCATCGACTACGTCGTCGTCAAGGTTCCGCGGTGGACGTTCGAGAAGTTCCCGCGTGCCGACCGGACGCTCACGACGCAGATGAAGTCGGTCGGCGAGGTAATGGCGATCGGCAGGACGTTCAAAGAAGCGTTCATGAAAGCGTACGCCTCGCTCGAGCTCGGCGCGAGCGGTCTCCTGTTTGGCGATAACACCAAACGGATCCACACCGGGATGACGGCGGAGGAGGAAGAAGGGGCGCTGCAGCGAGAGCTGAGCGTGCCAAACGATCGGCGCATGTGGGCGGTGTTCCGTGCGTTCGATCGCGGCTGGACCGTCGACGAAGTACATGAGCTGACGCGCATCGATCGATGGTTCCTCGTGCAGTTCTCGCAGCTCGTGGAGCTGCAGCGATCCGCCAGTCTTGTCGGCTTGCGCGGGATCTCGCGCGACATGCTGCGCACGCTGAAACGATCGGGGTTCAGCGACCGCGAGCTCGGTCCGATTCTTGGGGCAGACGAGGATGCGGTTCGGAACGCCCGCGTCGAACACGGTCTGAGGCCGGCCTATAAACGAATCGATACGTGCGCCGCGGAATTCGAATCCTTCACGCCCTACTTGTACGGCACGTACGAAAAGGAGTGCGAAGCGGATCCGACGCCGCGGCAGAAAGTCGTGATCCTTGGCAGCGGGCCGAACCGCATCGGCCAGGGCATCGAGTTCGATTACTGCTGCTGTCACGCGGCATTTGCCCTGCGCGAAGAGGGGTTCGAGACCGTCATGGTCAACTGCAACCCCGAAACCGTGTCGACCGACTACGACACGGTCGATCGGCTGTACTTCGAGCCGCTGACATTAGAAGACGTCTCCGCCATCATCGCGCGCGAACAGGAACTCGGCGGCGAAGTCTCCTGCGTGGTGCAGTATGGCGGGCAGACGCCGCTCAAGCTCGCCCTGCCGCTACAGGCCGCTGGAGTGAAGATCATTGGGACGTCGCCCGATTCGATCGACCTTGCCGAAGATCGCGAACGCTTCGCGCAGCTGCTCTGGGATCTCGGCATTCCACAGGCGCCAAGCGGCACGGCGTTGACGCCGGAAGAGGCGCGCGATGTCGCAGAAAAGATAGGGTTCCCGCTGGTTGTTCGCCCCTCCTACGTTCTTGGCGGACGCGCGATGGCGATCGTCTACGACATGGCGGCACTCGATCGCTACATGATTGCCGCGGTCTCGGTCTCGCCCGGCCACCCGATCCTGATCGACAAGTTCCTGGAAGATGCGGTGGAACTCGACGTCGATGCGGTGGCGGATGCAACCGGGGCCGTCATTATCGGCGGCATCATGGAGCACATCGAAGAGGCGGGGATTCATTCAGGCGATAGTTCGTGCGTCATTCCTCCGTACAAGGTGATCGATCGTCACGTCGCGACGATTCGCGATTACACGCGGCGGATCGCGCGCGCGCTCAAGGTTGTCGGCCTGATGAACGCGCAGTTTGCGATCAAGGACGACGTGATCTACGTCCTCGAGGTGAATCCGCGTGCATCGCGCACGGTGCCGTACTTGTCGAAGGCGACCGGCGTTCCACTGGCGAAGGTCGCAGCGCGCGTGATGATCGGGCGAACCCTCGAGCAGCTCGGCCTCACCGAAGATCTCGAAGTGTCCGGCTTCTTCGTGAAGACGCCGGTGTTTCCGTTTGTGCGGTTCCCCGGCGTTGACACGATTCTTGGTCCCGAAATGAAGTCGACGGGCGAGGTGATGGGCGGGGCGCCGACGTTCGGTACCGCGTTCGCCAAGGCGCAAATCGGCGCCGGCATGCAGTTGCCGACCGAAGGGACGGCGTTCATCAGCGTCAACAACCACGACAAGCCGGCGGTCGTGCAGATCGCGCGCGACCTGCGCGATCTCGGATTCCGGCTCGTCGCCACGCGCGGCACGGCGAGCTACCTGCGCGCGCACGGTCTCAACGCCGAGATCGTCTTCAAGGTCAATGAAGGCCGTCCGCACGTCGGCGACGAAATCCTCAACGACAAGATCCAGATGGTCATCAACACGCCGCTCGGCCGCGAGTCGTTCTTCGATGATCGGACCGTCCGCCGGATCGCGATGATGCACGGCGTGCTCTCGATTACCACCCTCACCGGTGCCGCCGCCACCGTCAACGCGATCAAAGCCCTCCGGTCGGAGGGCCTGGAAGTGCGCGCCCTGCAGGAGTATCACGCAGAAACGACAACGCGAAAGGCCTAGCGGCGTGGCAGAATCTGCTCACCGATCCATCGGGCCCGCCGCGGTGATTTATGCATCGCGACTGTTTCCACGTTAAGTTCAATTCACTGACTCCAGCGCACGCGTTGCATTCAGGGCCGCCGTGCGCTTACCTGCCGCTCTCGTCGCTCTTCCTCTCCTTCTTGGTTGTGCCGCCGGCATCGTTTTCGTTGACCATGCGGGTGCCGAGGCTCCGCTTCGTATTGCTGCGGCGTCGGTCCTGTCGCTGATTGCCGCGCTGGCGTTCTTTGGTGACGAATGCGGCACGCGCTGCGCAGCCGCTATCGCTGGCGGCTGTGTGCTGAGTGGCATGTCGCTGGGGCTCAGTGGCGCATTCGCCGCGTACAACCCTGACCTGCTTTCCTGGTTTAACGACTGCGGCCAGCAATGTCGCGACAATCCGGTGGTCCTCGAAGGAGTGGTTCGCGAGGACGCATCGATCTCACCGGCCGGGGTATCGCTGCTGGTCGATGCACAAGTCGCTATCGATGTCCACAGCGGTATCGCTCGGCGGACGACGGGCGGGGTTCGCTTGAACGTTGCCGGCGTCGCGGCCATGGATCTTCTGAATGCGTGGCGTGCTGGTCGCACAGTTCGCGTCCCCGCGCTTCTTCGCCTGCCAACTTCTTATTGCGATCCGGGTGTGCCGGACGATGTGCGAGGACTGGCGCGGCGGGGCGTGGTGCTGCTCGGCACGGTGAAGAGTGGCGCGCTTGTCGAGATGGTGAAAGGCGGCGGCTTCATGTCCGAAGCAGCGGCGTCGGCGCGCGCATGGGTGCGTTCGCGACTGAACCGCTCGGTTGGAAAGTGGCGCCCTCAGTCAGCGGCGATAGCCATCGCCATTCTGATTGGCGATCGATCGGGCCTCTCCGATGTTGACGAACGCCGGCTCCAGGAAGCGGGCACGTATCACGTCATCGCAATTTCCGGCGGCAACATTGCCATCCTGGCCGCCATTCTTCTCGGGCTGCTTCGGCTTTTCAACGTGCCACCTGCATGGTCTGCGGGAGCGACGATTGCCGCCTTGCTCTTCTACGGTCATCTGGCCAGCGGAGGTGCGTCGGTATCGCGGGCCGTGACGGCAGCGTGCGTCTACCTTGGCGGCCGCATGCTGGATCAACGTGGCCCTCCCCTGAACGCGCTCGCCGTCGCGGCCGCCGTAGGACTCGCCGTTTCACCACTTGCCGCGTTCGACGGTGGTTTCATCCTGTCGTTTGGCGCCACCCTCGGCATTCTTGTCGGTGTCCCTCGATTGAATCGGCTGTTCAATCCTCGACCAGATGATTCTTCACGACCTCGAGCTTCACGCGTCTCCTCCTCGGTTGGTCTGCTAGGTGTCGTCGTCAAATCGAGTGTTTCATTGTTCGTCGCGACGCTTTGCGCGGAACTCGCGTTGATTCCGGTCAGCGCGTGGTTCTTCTCGCGAATCACGATCGCAGGACTGGGACTGAATTTCCTGGCAATCCCGTTGATGACCGTCGTGCAAGCGGCGGCAATGGTCACGCTTGTAGCGGCGCCTGCGCCGGACCGTGTCGGCTTCGCCGCCGGGTACGTCACTCACGTCGCCGCAGTGGGTCTCGTTCGCTCCGCCAGTCTGGTGGACTTTGCGCCGTGGACCTCGCAATCGGTCGTCACGCCGATGTGGTGGTTGATTGCCGCGTACTACGGCTTCTGTTGTCTGCTTCTGCGGCCGCGATGGTGGCGGATCGGTGTCACAGGTGTCGCCTGTGCCGTGACGTTGATGCTGATGCCACCGCCGTTTGCCCGCCCCGTGTCATCGCCTCGCGCCGGTACGTTGCGCGTCGTCTTTCTCGATGTCGGACAGGGAGATTCCACGGTCATCCAGTTACCCGATCACCGATTCATGCTGGTTGATGCGGGTGGATTGGCGGGAACCGGTTTTGACATCGGCGAACGGGTTGTCACGCCGGCGTTGCTGGCTCTGGGTGCACGTTCGATCGACACGCTGGTCCTGACACACGGCGATCCTGATCACATCGGCGGCGCGCCGGCCGTGCTGCGCCACTTTTCGCCGCATCACATCTGGGAGGGCGTTCCCGTGCCGCCGCACGCTGGTCTCCGCGATGTCGCATCGGTCGCTCGCGCCGCGAGAATGCTGTGGCGCACGGTGCAGGCCGCCGATCGCGAGGTCGCGGGTGGCGCCGAAATCCGCGTGCTGCATCCGCCGATTCCAGATTGGGAGCGGCAGCGGGTGCGCAACGAGGACTCGATCGTTGTTGAACTTCGTTTTGGCGACATTTCCGTTCTTCTCCCTGGCGACATCGGGCGGGAGGCGGAGCAGCGACTCACGCCCGACCTCGCCACCGCACCGCTGACGATCGTGAAGGCGCCGCATCACGGAAGTGCCACGTCCAGCACGCAGCCATTCGTTGACGCGCTTCATCCGGCGGCCGTCATCTTCAGTGCCGGGCGGGGGAACCGCTTCGGCCATCCCGCGCCACCCGTCGTTGCGCGCTACCGCGCAGCGAACGCAGTGATTTTTCGAACTGACGAGGACGGCGCGATTGTGCTGGACACCGATGGACGGAGTGTCGAGATGTGGACCTGGTCGGGCCGGCGCGTGCGCATTCAACGCACTTCACAGTCGCCCTGAACGGAACCACGACTTCACGTCGAAGGCTCGAAGAGTCGAAGGGTCGAAGGGGGAACGATGCTAGAAAGCCATCGTGGCCGCAGTGATCGGATGTGCGATCAATGTTCACAGACTCTTGGGTCCAGGCTTCAAAGAACGTATTTACCACACCGCACTCCGGCTCGAATTTGACTCGCAAGGACTCGCGTACGAGAGCGAGAAGCCGATTGAGGTGAAGTACCGGCACTGGAAGATGCCCGGTCAGAAGGTCGATCTCATAGTGGCGGGTGTCGTTCTCGTCGAAATTAAGGCAGTTCCGAGACTACGAGTGATTCATCGGTGTCAGGTCCAATCGAATGAAGACCACAGAGCTCCCGATTGGCTTGCTGATGAATTTTCAACTCTCGTCTGCTCAAACACGGACTCGAGCGGGTGACGCCGCTCGGCCGCGCGATGCGCGGCTGAAGTGATGGGCGAGTCGCAAAGACAAGCCACGACGATTTCAGCGGTGGTTTGTCTTTGTGACTCGCGCATCACTTCCGTCGCCGGCCTCCTGCCGGCGACCGAGCGGCAGCGCCGGTTCCGCGAAGGGATGTCTTCCTCTTCGACTCTTCGACTCTTCGTGTCTTCGACGTGACCGTTGGTACGTGCACCGGCGAGAGGTGTTTCACCTTCACCCATTCAGCTTCCATCTCCTCCAGCGTCGCATCGTGCATGGAGCGCCCTTGCTTCTCGAAGGCCTGCTCTAAAGCCGCGAACCGAGCGCTGAATTTCGCGTTTGCCTTGCGCAGCGCGGATTCCGGTTCAATGCCAAGCTTCCTCGACAAATTCGCAATGGAGAACAGCAGGTCGCCCATCTCTTCTTCCGTCCGCTCGATACCCTCAGTCGCAATTGCCCGGCGCAGTTCGGCAACCTCTTCTTCGATTTTGTCGATCACCTCAGTCGCCCGCGCCCAATCGAAACCGACTGCGGCGACGCGCGTTCCGATCTCGTGCGCCCGAAGCAGCGATGGCAGTGACGCGGGCACGCCACGTAGTACGGATCGGCGTTCGCCGGCATCCTTCTGCTCTCGTGCCTTGATCTGTTCCCACTGTTCGACCACCTGCCCCGCAGTGCGGACGTTTGACCGTGACGGACCAAAGATGTGTGGATGGCGGCGAATCAACTTGTCAGAGATCGCGCGGAGCGAATCGGCGATCGTAAACCGTCCATCATCCGTTTCAATCTGGGCAAGGAACACACCCTCGAAGAGCAGATCGCCGATTTCGCCGAGAAGGTCGTCGTGGTCGCCTCGATCGATTGCATCGAGCACCTCGTACGTTTCCTCGAGCACAAATCCACGCAGCGATTGAATCGTCTGCTCTCGATCCCAGGGGCAGCCGTTCGGCGCACGCAAGCGCACCATGATGTCGACCAGCTTCTGAAACTCGCGTCCGGCGGCGCTCTGCGGCAAGCCCGGCTTCGCGTTGCGAGACTCAACTGCCCGAACACGAGCCGCGCGAGGACGTGTGGCCATCGGCGACTATGCTAGCATTCGAACGTGGAGACGCCAGATTCCGGCATCACGTTCAGCGGCTTCATTCTGTCGCTTGCCACGACAGCGGCTGTGCATTTCGGAGATATCGCCGATCCGAACACCGGCGACAAGATGACGCCAAACCTGCAGGCGGCGCAGCAGATGATCGAGCTCATCACCATGCTGCAGGAAAAAACCAAAGGCAACCTCATCGAACCCGAAGCGCGCCTTGTCGACGATCTGCTCTACGAACTGCGCGTCCGTTACGTCCAGGCGCAGCAGGGCGAAAAGCGCATCGTCGAGCCGTAGCTCATTCCCTTGCGCATCACATTTCTCGGTACCGGAACGTCGCATGGCGTGCCGATGATCGGCTGCGACTGTGACACGTGCCGATCGCCCGACCCGCGTGACAAGCGGTGGCGGGCGTCCGTGTACATCGAGACCGACGATCGGCAAGCGCTCCTCGTGGATGCAGGCCCCGACATTCGGGCGCAGTCGCTAGCCTTTGGTCTGCGGCGCGTGGACGCAATCATCTTCACGCACGGGCATGCCGACCACATCATGGGGCTCGACGATATCCGTCGCTTCAATGTCCTGCAGCAGCGTCCGATGCCGTGCTTCGGCGACGAAGCGACGCTGCACGATCTGCGCCGGACATTTTTCTACGTGTTCGATCCAAACACGCCGCGCGGCGGAGGACTTCCGCAGATTGAGTTGTTCCGCGTCGCCGGTCCGTTCTGCATCGGCCGGCAGGAGATCACGCCGATCCCGATCTTCCACGGCAAGCGTCCCATTCTCGGCCTGCGGATGGGGAGATTTGCGTATCTCACCGACTGCAGCCGCATCCCCGACGAGTCGTGGCCGCTCCTGGACGGGCTCGATCTGCTCGTCCTCGATGCGTTGCGCGAGAGGCCGCATCCGACACATTTCTCCTTGTCGGAAGCGATCGACGTCAGCTCGCGCATTGGCGCGCGAAGAACCTGCTTCACGCACATGTGCCACAATCTTCGTCATGCCGACACATGTGCGAAGCTGCCTCAGGGCGTCGAACTCGCATATGACGGCCTGGTAGCGGAAATCTGATGCTTGGCCATTTTCCCGATGACCCGCCGTTGCGCTGGCACAACCCTGTGCTCGCGCTCGGCAACTTCGACGGTCTGCACCGTGGCCACATGAAGATCATCGACCGTGTGCGCCGGCGGGCGGGGGAGCGCGGCGGCACGCCGGCGGCGATGACGTTCGAGCCTCATCCTCCGCGTGTGCTGCGTCCCGACAAGGCCCCGCCGCTGCTGATGACCGAGGAGCAAAAGATCGAAGCGCTGACGCGTTCTGGCATGCAAGGGGTCGCAATCGTCCGGTTCACGCGCGAGCTTTCGCAGTGGGATCCGGAGACGTTCGTTCGGCAGGTGCTTGTTGAATGGCTGCACGTCGTTGAAGTGTGGGTCGGCGCAAACTTTCTTTTCGGACACGAACGAACAGGCACGTTCAGCGTATTGCGATCGCTTGGCGCTCGATACGGGTTTCGTGCGGAAAAGATTGATCCCGTCCGCTACAAAGACTTTGTGGTCAGCAGCACGCGCGTGCGGCGGCTGCTCAGTGAAGGCCGGGTGGACGAGGCGGGAGCGCTCCTGGGTCACCATTACTTTATCGATGGAACAGTGGCGCAAGGCGCCGGGCGCGGACGCGAGCTGGGTTTTCCGACGGCGAACCTCACCACGTGCAATGAGCTCGTCCCTCCTGCGGGGGTCTACGCCACCACGGTCACAATCGATGACGTCGTCTACCCGTCGATCACAAATATCGGCATGCGCCCGACGTTTGGCGATGTCGATCGTGCTGTCATCGAAACGCATGTGTTCGACCTGACGCGCGATCTCTATGACGCCTCGCTCAGGCTGTCATTTGTGCAGCGATTGCGGGACGAACGCGCGTTTCCCGACGTCGACGCACTGCGCGCGCAGATCGAGGCCGATTGCCGGAGTGCGCGAAGACTGTTCGGCCGCATTTCGCTGTAGAATCTCAGCATGTCTCAAACGCCGGACCGTGCTCCGGACGGAATGCTGCTGCGTCTGTCGGTGCCCGCCGGCGGCGACCTGCGCGTGTTGGCGGTCGACATTGCCAAGCGCGTCGCCGAGTATCTGCGTGAGGGCGTGCCAGACATCCAGGGGTTGAGGGTCGCCGTCGAAGGTGTGGCCTCCAAGGTTGCGCCGGCCGCGAGCGATGGCGAGATCACGTTCGACTTTCGCGAGATCAACGGCGAACTTCAGATAGAGGCGCACTGCGGCAGCCGGTCGTCCCAGGTGCGCTGTCCGCTGCCCGCCTGACCGTGCGTCTGTACAACACGCTCACCCGTCGGGAGGAAGACTTCGCCCCCGCGCGCGACAACACCGTGCGGATGTACACGTGCGGGTTGACGGTCTACGCCCGCGGACACATCGGTAATTTCCGCACGTTCGTCGCCCTCGACGTGCTGCGTCGGGCGCTGTTGCACGAAGCTGGCTTTCGTGTGCACCAGGTCATGAATTTCACCGACGTCGATGACCGCACGATCCTCGAGTCGAACAAAGCGGGCGTGCCTCTGCGCGAGTACACCGACCGTTACATCGATTTTTTCAAGCAGGATGCGGCGGCACTCGGCCTTGATCCGGTGGAAGACACGCCTCGCGCGACCGATCCCGAAAATCTCGAGGCGATGGCCGACACGATCAAAGCCCTCGAGCAGAACGGCCACACCTACAAGAGCGACGGCTCGATCTACTTCAAGATCTCGACGTTGCCTGAGTACGGGAAACTGGCGCATCTCGATCATTCCGGCATCAAGAGTGGCGCGCGGATCGACTCCGACAAGTACGACAAAGAGGACGCGCGCGATTTTGTGCTGTGGAAGGCCACCAAAGAAGGCGAACCGACCTGGGATCCCGGCATCGGTCCAGGTCGTCCTGGCTGGCATATCGAGTGCTCCGCGATGGCCCTGCGCCTGCTCGGACCACCACCCATTGACATTCACGCCGGCGGCGTCGACCTGATCTTTCCGCACCACGAAAACGAGATCGCTCAGAGCGAAGGCGCGACGCAGCAGCAGTTTTCGCGTTTCTGGGTGCACGTCGAACATCTCATGATCGAGTCCGGCCCCGACGATGAGAGCAAAGGGCCAGAGAAGATGTCGAAGTCGCTCGGCAATGTGTACAACCTTCAGGACATGGTCGATCGCGGATTCAGGCCATCGACACTCAGGTATTTATTCCTCGGCGTTCACTATCGCAAGCAGCTGAAGTTCTCGTGGACCGCCATGGCGCAGGCGGAAGAAGCGTTGAAGCGCCTCACGGACTTTCTCGCTCGGCTCGATTCTCTTCCGGCGCGCGATGCAAACCCGGAAATTGGTCAGCGCCTTCAGGAAGCGACCGACGGATTTGCTGCGCACATCAGGCACGACGTCAACACCGCCGCGGCGATTGGCGTGATGTTCGATCTGGTCCGCGCGCTGAATTCGGCCATCGATGCGGGAGAGCTGGGCGCCAGCGACGCGCAAGCCGTTCGTGAGACCTTCGATCGGTTCGACCGAGTCCTGGGCGTGCTGGCACTTCGGCGTACCGAAGATCAGAGAACGCCAGTGCCGGTCGAAGAAATCGAGCAACTGATCGCCAGCCGCCGCGCCGCCCGGCTGGCCCGCAACTTCGCCGAGGCCGATCGCATCCGTCAGGATCTGGACGCCCGCGGCATCATCCTTGAGGACACGGGATCGACGACCAGGTGGAAGAGAAAATGATCATGCCGGGATCCGGTTACCGGGATCCGGGATCCGAGAATGCACGCACCTGACATCAAAACTCCGCTGCCTGGCCCTAAGGCCAAAGCGATCATCGAACGCGACAAGCAGTTCGTGTCGCCGTCGTATACGCGCGACTATCCGTTCGTAATCGCGCGTGGCGAGGGCGCAGTCGTCGAGGATGTCGATGGCAACCGGTTTCTCGACTGCGCCGCGGGTATCGCCGTGAACTCCACCGGTGTCTCGCATCCGGATGTCGTCAAGGCGATCTGCGGGCAGGCAGGGAAGTTCATCCACATGTCGGGAACCGACTTCTACTACGAGCCGCAGGTGCGACTTGCAGAGGAGCTGGCCTCAATCGCGCCGATCGACGGCGCCGTGCGCACGTTCTTTGGCAACTCAGGCACCGAAGCGACGGAAGCCTCGATCAAGCTCGCGCGATATCACACGAAGCGCCAGGGAATCATCGCGTTTCTCGGATCGTTTCACGGACGATCGATGGGATCGCTTTCCCTCACCGCGAGCAAAGTGATTCAACGCCGCGGATTTGGTCCGCTGCTTCCGGGCGTCTATCACGCCCGCTATCCAGATCCGTATCGGTTCAAAGGCGCCGTGGACGAATGTGCGGCCGAGTGCCTCTCCTACATCCGCGATCAGCTGTTCGCCCAATTGATTGCGCCGGACGAAGTTGCGGCGATCGTCGTCGAACCCATCCAGGGAGAAGGCGGGTACATCGTTCCACCGGCCGCATTTCTGCAAGGCTTGCGGGAACTCGCGACGGAACACGGGATCGTTCTCGTCGTCGACGAAGTGCAGTCGGGAATGGGGCGAACGGGGAAGATGTTCGCGTCAGAGCATTTCGGGTTGCGTGCGGACGTCGTCAACATCGCCAAAGGCATTGCGTCCGGACTGCCGCTCGGCGTCACGTGCGCGCGCGCCGACGTGATGTCCTGGCCTCCGGGCGCGCACGCGAGCACGTTTGGTGGGAATCCGGTGTCATGTGCCGCGGCCAGCGCGACGATCAAACTCCTCAAGGACGGTCTCGTCGCGAATGCTGCAACCGTCGGCGCTCATTTGTTGGATGGTCTCCGCGACTTGCAGCGCAAACATCCGTTGATCGGTGATGTGCGCGGTCTTGGCTTGATGATTGGTATCGAACTGGTGCGCGATCGGACGACGAAGGAGCGCGCGATTGACGAACGCAATGCGCTCGTGCAGGCCATGTTTCGTCACGGCGTGCTGGTACTGGGGGCGGGCAAGAACGCACTCCGAATCGCGCCGCCTCTGGTTCTGACCATGCCGCAGGCGGACAGTCTTCTGCGCGTCATGGACGAAGCGCTCGCCGAGATCTCCCGCTGATCTTTCAAGCCAGCTCACCCGCACGCCGGCACGACGGTTGCACCGTGCGTCTTGCCGTCGTTTATCGCGCCACTACTTCCGCCGGTGGTGGTTGTGGAAAGGAGTCTCGCGAGCTCGATTGCATCGCGTCCATCCCTTGATTGATGGCGGCGTGAGTGCGCGCGATGTGAAACGGATCCGCGGTGTGCCGTTGTTTACCCTGAGCGAGTTCTGCCGCCACGCGATTCAATGTGCTTCGAGCGTCGCGCGACGTGACGTTGGTCAGCGGTTCAACACGAAATGATGGTGGCATATTACGCCGGATACGCATGGGAGGAATGGCGCCGTCACGAAGATTCTCCGGCACCCAACATTCCGGCCACCGGGCGTTCAGTAGCCGCGCCGATCGCCGTCAAATGTGATGAGCGCCTTCAGCCATCCAAACGCGCGGCCGATCCCTTCGCGATAGAGGAACAATGGCGTTCCGAGCACACGGCGGCCAGGCTGATCCCGGTCGTGCAGCCTGCCGTTTGAATCGCGCGTGTCCCGGAAGCGAAGGCGCGCATGATACTCCCCACTCTCTGCCTGCCATCGGCGATGATAGCGTTTCGTCAACCTGTCTTCGGGAATCTCGACGAAGACGTCGATCGCCGGCAGGTAAAGTCCCTGGTTGCCTGCACGCCAGAGGCGCATCTCGAGCTCGCGATCCTGATTCCGTGGATAGTCGGGAGAGAACAATCCCAACTCGTCAAAGAGGTCGCGACGGCAGGCGAGGTTCGCCGTCACCAGGCAGTTGGACGCGCTCTCGCGGTTGACCGACCGCGCCTCGGGCCAATCCTGCAGCGCGAGCGGACCCTCGTGCGCCGCATCGAGCCATGACGGCCGCCGGCGGCTCCAGACTGGTCGGACCCGGCCTACGATGCAGTCAGCTTCAGGATACCGATCCATCGCTTGTTTTATCGAGTACGCCCAATCGCGCGCCGGAACCACGTCATCGTCGATGAACCGCGATGATCGGCGCACGGGCGTGATTGATTCCGGTATTGCGCGCGTACGAGACGCCCTGGCGAGACTCAAACAGATAGTGAATCAGCCGCCGGTCGTCCGACAATCGCGCTTCTTCGATAACCGCCGCTGTGTTGTCATGCGAATTGTTGTCGACGACGATGACTTCGTAGCGGACGCCGCGAGCATCCTGGTGCAGGAGTGCCTGGAGCAGCGGCCGAAGTTGAGATCCGCGATTGTAGGTCGGATAACAACAGAGATGTCTGGTTGCTCCCTAGTTTCGGTTATGTGCCTCTTGCTCAGCGGTGAGTGATCCCGGAATTCCTGTCACGGAAACGACGCCTGACTCGCGCACCTCGATGGAATGCTGCCGCCAGCGACCTGAGCGGAAACTGCCGCCTGAGCTTGGCGATTGCATTCGATGGAGGTGGCAGGATGACCCTTCAGCGTCAGGTTCTTGGAATTCAAGGGGAAGATCTCGCTGTGGCTGAGCTCGAGCGCCACGGGTACGCCATTCTTGCCCGCCGATACAGGACTCGACATGGCGAAATCGACATTGTCGCGCGCGACGGCGACACGATTGTGTTCGTCGAGGTCAAGGCTAAGGAGAGCGCGGAGTTCGGTACGGGCGCCGAGGCCGTGACCGCGCGGAAGCAACGTCGTGTGATTTCGATGGCGGTTGACTACCTCGCGCGCAACCGCCTGACGTCGCGTCCGTGCCGGTTCGATGTCGTGGCGATTGACGGTGTCGGGGAGAACGCGGTCATTACTCACTACCCAGGTGCGTTTACGGCGACATGAGTCGCGGCGGTTCCTTGCTGCGCTGCTCGGGGGTATGGTACGATTAGAGCTTCTGGACAGCAGTTGGGCGCGGCCGGTGGCACGCCCACGCGGTCGGGGCGCGGGAATAACTCAGTGGTAGAGTGCGACCTTGCCAAGGTCGAAGTCGCGGGTTCGAATCCCGTTTCCCGCTCCACCCTTCGCGCATGATTCAGGCGAAGGGTGCCCACCGTAGCGCCGACAGGCGCGGAGGTGGGCTGCCGAATGAAAATGCTCTAACGCAAGTCGCTTCGATGATGTTTCTTTCTTTCGCCTCCGCTCGTCGCTGTCGGCCCTGTCAATAGACGCGGCCGGACATTCCAAGTAAGCTTCGATCCCCAGTTCCGACCGGCGCCGTCGCCAAGTGGTAAGGCAGAGGTCTGCAAAACCTTCATCCCCGGTTCAAATCCGGGCGGCGCCTCCAATTTTTCCTAACAAAAACCCTCAACGTCAAACGCGCCCAACGGGGCGTCTAATCAAACGGGGCTTATCGGGGGCTTATCCCAAAAACGGGGCCTGGCGGCCGGAGGGAGCATGATTGACACACCCGAATGGGTGAAATACCGCTACTTGGATGCTTCCGTCCTTGTGAAGCTCTACGTGGACGAGCCACACAGCGAAACTGTTCGACAGTTCGTCAGCCAGCATCCGAAGCCATTTCAGACGACCGCCCTCTGCTTGGCTGAGGCAATGAACGTATTGAAAGCAAAGTGGTTGAAGAAGCAGCTGCCAGTTGACGACTACTTGCGCGCCGTTCGCCGGCTCACAGTGGACGCGTGGGGAAAGGTAATCGAGATCCAAGACTATGGCCTACTCAATCCTTCCATCCACAACGGGCTCGCACGCCTCGTACAGCGATACAACGTGGACGCATCGGATGCGCTTCAACTTCTCACGATCAAGAACGGCGTCCATTCCCGTATGGTCGGCGAATCGGCAAGTGTTTTGGTGACAGCCGACAAGGGACTCGCCGACGCAGCCAGCGCGGAAGGTGTGCGCGCGTGGAATTGCGTCGACGGTCCTGCGCCCGAGTGGGCCTAGCGGCTGGAAGCGGAGGGAACAGAAGCCGCAGCGTCGAGCAACCGCGCAGCGTCGCGGAGATCACCGGCCGACGTGATGTTGTAGCGCTCGAACACCGAGCGCGTCTTGTGTCCTGTCATCTCCATTGCCACGCGTTCGGAGATGGCAGCGCGGACCAGATTCCGGACAGCTGTGCGTCGCAGATCGTGCGGAATACGACCGGGACAACCAGCTGCCCGACACGCGGCCTGCCACGCTTGTTGAGGCTCACTATCGCGTACGGCTTCTTGTCTCCGCCACGACCGTCGGCCACTTCCCGGAAGAACACTTGCGGGACGATGTGACCGGCTTTCTTCACTCGCTCGTATTCGACCTGTCGCGCCTTGAGCAGTGTGCGCAAATCCACTGTCATCGGGAACACCCGTCCCTCGCCGTTCTTCGTCGTGCCGGCATCCAATCGGATTTCACCCCCGTCAAAATCCACCTGTCGCCACTCCAGCGGAAGCACTTCCGACTGTAGGCGCCAGCCGGTGATGTAGGCAAACGTGATGATCGGCCGAAGTTCCGTGGGCAGGTGGGACAGAACGGACCGATACTGGTCCGGCTCGAAGAAGCCCGCTCTCGCGGGTGCCTCCCGTAGCATCTTGAACGCAGGCTTGGCAGCGATGCGTCCACTTGCAATCGCGAGACTGAAGATTCGTTTCAGAATCTGGAGCTCGCGATTGATTTCCGCTGGGCTGACCGGTTTCCGCTTCTCCGGGACGATTATCTCGCCGTTGTCGTTCGTCTCCGCCTTCCGCGTGCGAATGGTGTCCTTCTGTCGCTTCGCCACATACGCGGTCACATCGGCCGAGGTGATGCCAATCAATCGGCGCCCCCCGAAGTAGGGGAGCAACCGATGCGGCGACGGACGACATCTTCTGACTGTTTCTTGTTCGCCACGAAATCGTTGATGACAGCCTGCGCTGCATCGTGAAACGTCAGCTGTTCAGCCTTTGCGATGACTGGTAGATTGAGCGCGCTGCGTCCCAGACGGTCGCGCAGTAGACGCAGGGCCACAGGTCGCCGTTCAGACTTCGTGGATTCCCTGCGGCGTGTGCCGTCGGGGTGTTGATACTGAATCCACCAAATGCGGCCTTTGCGGTAGACGCTTCCGTCTCCTTTAGTGCGACGGCGTTTGGTGTCAGTCATGACTGGTCCTCCAGTACATGCACCGCGTGCACAGTCCCACCCAGTCCCTCGAGCCAGCTGCGAACTTCATCTCTGATGTCATCTGCATTCCGCAGGTGTTCCGCGTCGTCGTCCACCGACAGCGTGATGGTGATGGTGTAATCCATCACGCACCTCCTTTCTTGCCAGACTTCGGAGCGATGGCCTTGGGTGAGGGATGGTCGAGAACGCGTCGGGACGAGCGACGAATTTCCGGCCTGCGGTCCGCCGAGACCAGTCGAGTTTCGTGGCTTTCGCGGCTGCAGCGGCGATAGCAGCTTGCGCGGCCTCGAAACTGGCGTGCATCTCGGTCATGCCTCTGGCGCTCATCTCGTCGCCGTGTCGGTCGTGATGACATATGACCTGGCTGAATCGTCGGCCCGTCGTTCTGCAATCAGTTGCAAAACTCCTCCGGTGCAGTGAGCGTGATGGTTTTGCTCTTGGGCGTGGTGACGGGGGATTCGACGGTTTCCGGTGTGTCAACAATCGGTCTGTTGGTGTTCATTGGTGATTCTCAATGTGGCTGCAAGTCGTTATGACTGAAGCGCTTAGAAGAATTTTTGCGCCAAGCATGGAGGAAGAAAACACTTATTTTTGACTGACAGTCAAAAAGTTTTGAACTACCAACCGGGGAGGCCTTTACGGGGTGACCGCCCGGTTGACCCCGGTCAGGAAAGTGCCTCTCCATCGAGTTCTAGCAGTTGAGCTAGAGCCCGTTATCACCAATCCTGGTGGCGGTTCGCCGAGAACACCTGAATTTGGCCACGGCCATGAGGATTGCAGCTTCAGATGCCGGGGTTCGACTCCAGGTGCCGTCATCGTTTTGTTGCAGGCGGCCAATCAAGGGCGGAGGACAAAGCAACATTTGAGAATCTACGTACGTATGAAAATTCCAGCTTTGCCAGTCGTCGAGCAGCTGTTCATCCATCAGCGGATGGACCGCCGCAAGCCTCTAACTCACGGCGCCATTGTTCTATCCGCGACTGTGTGTGCCGACATGCATTGAGCAGAAGTTGGCCCGAACGCCGACGCGTCATCCACCGTTTCATTTCTTGTCTCTCTAACTCCCGATCACGGCACCGGGCCGAGCCTCTGTGCAAAACAGAACAGCGCATTCTGATCTCGGCTGTTAATTTCACCTCATCGGAGGCAAGTGTGAGCACACCGCCAACCCCACCCATCAATTCGGGACGTGACTATCTGCGCGAGCACCTAGACGAACTCGCGCGCGAAGTTGCTCAGTTACGGGAGATGGTTGCAAGACAACGGAAGCGCATCGGTGACCGGCACCCCAACGAGCGTTCGTTGTCCCCTGCTCAACGACCAACGTCGGCGCGATGAAGACAGTAAAACGGCGTTGCCGGAATCGTTGGGACTCAGCACATCCGGGTAACCACTCCCGAACGACTGAACGATTCCGGCTTACGAGAGGGGAACGCGGCTTCCTTGTGTGCACTCCGGCCCACGGAAAGAAGGACGGAAACGCAAGCCGAGCACACGACAGTGAAACAGAACGACGTGTTGAAGATCGGCAATTCTCCCGTGGGGGTGGGAAACCACCGATCTTCACTTGGTATAGGGGACGTCGGCTCCCTACGTGCGCTGCTACTGTGGGATTGACGGTAGCTGCGGCACAAAGACGCGCGGGACTCCACATACGGAGGGGCGCGGCAACTTACATGGTCCCCAGCGAGCGGAGAAGTATGTCCATCTCGTCACCCTCGGGGCGCCGTAAGACGGAGCGAAACCCGCTGAGGACCAACTCGTGTTATTTCTTCGGCACACGATGAATATGCGACTGATTGGATAGCGGCTTCTTCGCGCCGCCACCGGGATGACCAGATGTCGGACGAATCGGACTGGATCGAAATCTCCGCTCCGCACACCCTGCCCTTCAATGAGTATTTCATGCAGAAGAAAAAACGGATGCTCCGTCGAGCAGAAGTGACTATTCCGATGAGATATTGTTCTAGTCCGAGAGAAGTTGGGCGGCTGGAAGATTTATGACACCTCACTCTGTGATCAGGACTGGATGTGTATTAGTCGCAATAGCTGGCAGCGGCTGCTCCAGCCATTCGCCATACCCCTTGACTTGACTTGGCCGGCCGTTCCTAAGACAGCGCAGCGCACGTGCGAACAAGTGGTCGGTACCTACCGAGACCAGGGACAGGTCTGTGGAACTTCTTAGTCCCCGGCGCGATCATTGACCGAGGTCTGGGCGTGAGGGGCCTTTGACGATGTCGTGTCGAATCCAGAAACGGCGCCGTCGTGGGTGTCCGAATGGACGAAACGCTGCAGCGTCGAACGGCATGAACGCGGAGGGAGCGAGGATGCAATGGCAAGTGCATGTCCGATAGATCTCGATACGTTGCGGCTGCGCGCCGAGATTGAATCTATTTACCGCCGCGTCGCAACAGAGCCAGCGGGCGATTTCCACTTCCATCGTGGCCTTGCGCTTGATCCGATCCCGTGGACGGTTTGATTACGTTGCTCGTCGAGTGGGCGCTCGAAAAACGTACACGAGAAAGCCACCCAGTGCCATCCCCACGCAGGCGTCAAGGCGCATCAACAACGGCCCTGCACTCGCCACCCAGTTCAGGGTCGAGTGCGCGCGGGTAACGCCGAACCACGGGGTCATCAGTCCCGCGATGATCACGACGAGACCGAGCACGCGCAGCGTCCGCGGTGCCCGCGATGCCGGCGCGGCAAAGACGAAAACCAGCCCAATGGCGATTCTCAGGACGGCGATCGCGTAGAGTCCGGTCGGCGTCATTGTGGAACGCTCCAGTGAGAGCTTCAGATCGGGTACGGCAAAG
>JBKPSH010000079.1:0-22875 GCA_046734955.1 Acidobacteriota bacterium | reverse complement strand
GCACACTTCTCGACAGTGAAGGCCGCATCCCAGACGCAAATCGCGACGCCATCGCCCGAGCCATAGATGCCGGTGTCGAGGTGGCTCTCGCTACCGGCCGCCGATACGACTTCGCTCGATCGATTTTCGAAGCGCTGCCAGGCCCGATCACGCTCATCGTTAGCAACGGCGCCATCGTGAAGACCCGAGCGGGCGAGACGATGATGCGAAGTCTGCTCCCGCGCGAGGTTGCGAGATCAGTGCTGTTGCGAGTGCCCGAGCACCGTGACAGCGCCGCCGTGGTGTTCGATCGCGTGCGTGAAGGCCAGGTCGTGTTCGAAGCAATCGATTGGGAACATCCGCGCCACGCACGTTTCTACGCCGCCAACCGGCCTTTCTTGAGCGAGGTTCGCCCACTCGAAGAGTGTTTGACCGAGGATCCGATTCAGGTCATGTTCTCCGGCGGGTGCGTCGAGATGCGGACTCTGTTCGATCGTTTGCAGCTCGTCGCCGACGGCTTTTCTGTCGCATTGACCGAATATCAGCATCGCGACTTCTCAATGGTCGATGTGGTTACGGCCGGTTGCTCCAAGGGCTCTGCGCTGCGCGCATGGTCGGAACACAGGGGACTGGCGCGTTCAGAAGTGATGGCGATGGGAGACAATCTGAACGATCTGCAGATGCTCGAGTTCGCCGGAACGGCCGTGCTCATGGGAAACGCGCTGCCGGATCTGAAGGCTCGTGGCTGGCCCGTCACCGGCAGCAATAATGAAGGTGGTGTGGCGCAGGCGATTGATCGATTCGTTCTGAATGGCTTAAGGCTTAGGGCTTAGGGCTTAAGGGGTTAAGCGTTGAGCCCTTAGCCCTGAGCCCTTTAGAAAGCGTCTTAATAAAATCATGGCAATGGGCACGGGAATGCGCCTCCCGAGGTCGGAAGGCGCTCGCGGTCATCGTGGCGCGGCGGCCGCGGCGGCGGCGACGGAAAAGAAAAATAAAAAGACGCTGACGTCCGCCGCATGGAAAGAGGCCAAAGCGCTGATCTGGGCGCGCAAGGGACGGCTCGCGCTTGGCCTCGCGCTCATGCTCGTCAATCGGCTCGCGGGGCTCGTCCTGCCGGCGACATCAAAATTCCTGATCGATGATGTGATTGGAAAGCACCGCGCCGAGCTGCTGATGCCGCTCGCGTTCGCCGCGGGAGCCGCCACCCTGGTTCAAGCGGTGAGCTCTTTTGCGTTGTCGCAGGTGCTCGGGGTCGCCGCTCAGCGCGCCATCACCGACATGCGCCGGCGGGTTGAGGCGCACGTCGCCCGTCTGCCGATCAATTACTTCGATTCAACTCAATCGGGCGTCCTGATCTCGCGCATCATGACCGACGCCGAAGGCATTCGTAATCTTGTCGGCACTGGCCTCGTTCAGCTCACCGGCAGCATCGTCACCGCGCTCTTCGCGCTCGCGTACCTGTTTTATCTGAATTGGTATCTGACCTGCATCACCATCATCGCGCTCGCGGCCTTCGGCGGTGCCATGGCCCTCGCGTTCAACCGGCTGCGGCCTCTGTTTCGCGAGCGAGGCAAAATCAACGCCGACGTGACCGGCCGCCTCAACGAAACGCTCGGCGGCATTCGGATCGTGAAAACCTACACCGCGGAAAAGCGCGAAGAGCTGGTGTTCACGAAGGGCGTTCATCGGCTTTTCCGCAACGTAGCGCAGTCGATTACCGGCGTATCCGGAATCACCGCGTTTTCCACCGTCGTCGTCGGCGCGATTGGCGTCATCATGATCGTCGTCGGCGGCCGCGCGATCATGGCCGGCCACATGACGCTCGGCGATTTCATCAACTACATCCTCTTCACCGGTCTGATGGCCGCACCCGTGGTTCAGATCGCATCGATCGGCACCCAGATCAGCGAGGCCTTCGCCGGCCTGGATCGCATCCACGATCTGATGACGATGAAGACCGAAGACGACGAAGACAGTATGCGGGCGGCGCTCGATCAAATCGACGGCGAGATCGCGTTCGAAGACGTGACCTTCGAGTACAACCCCGGCGTACCCGTCCTGAAACATGTCAGTTTCAGAGCGCCTGCCGGAACCACAACCGCATTGGTTGGATCGAGCGGATCGGGCAAGAGCACATTAATCAGCCTCGTGATGGCGTTCAACCGGCCGAAGAGGGGACGAATTCTCGTCGACGGACAGGATCTCGCGAGTGTGCGGCTCAGAGATTACCGATCGCAGCTCGGGGTCGTACTGCAGGACAACTTCCTCTTTGATGGCACGGTCGGCGACAACATCCGTTACGGCCGAATGGAAGCTACGATGGATGAGATCCGTCGGGTCAGCCATGTGGCGCACGCTGATGAATTCATCGACAAGTTCGAGAAGAAGTACGACACCGTCGTGGGCGAGCGCGGCGTAAAACTTTCAGGCGGTCAGCGGCAACGCGTTGCGATCGCTCGGGCGATTCTTGCCGATCCCAGAATTCTCGTTCTGGATGAAGCGACCTCGAGCCTGGACAGCGAAAGCGAGGCGCTGATCCAGGACGGCCTCCGGTCGCTGCGAATCGGCCGGACGACGTTCGTCATCGCTCATCGCCTGTCGACGATTCGAAGTGCCGACCAGATTCTCGTGCTGGAACACGGCGAAATTGTCGAGCGTGGGACGCACGCAGAGTTGCTGGCGCTAGGTGGGCGCTATCGCACGCTGTACGATAAGCAATACCAGCTCGAGTCGGACCGCTTCATCAATCCTGGCGAGGACTTCACGCCCGATCTACCGAAGGCGAAGGTCGCGGTGCCGGTGCGCCCCGATCGTGCGCTATAAGTAACAATCGGCAATCAGCAGTCTCAATCGGCAATCAGCAATCGACAAAATCACCAATCACCAATCAGCAATCAGCAATTCTTTTATGCAGTTCATCTACACCATGAAGGGTCTGGGCAAGGTTCATCCTCCAGACCATGTCGTTCTCAAAGACATCTGGCTCTCCTTTTTGCCCGGCGCAAAGATCGGCGTCCTCGGCCTCAACGGTGCGGGCAAAAGCACGCTCTTACGGGTCATGGCTGGTGAAGACCAGCAGTTTGTCGGTGAGGCCTGGCCGGCCGACGGCATCTCGGTGGGTTTTCTGCCGCAGGAACCGCGGCTCAATCCGACAAAGACGGTACTCGGCAACGTTGAGGAAGGGGTCGCGGAGATCAAAGCGCTGCTTACGCGCTACGACGAGATCAATGCGAAGTTCGGCGAGGAACTGTCTCCCGAAGAGATGGACAAGGTCCTGGAGGAGCAGGGCAAGGTTCAAGATCGCATCGAGGCGGCAAATGGATGGGATCTCGATTCGCGTCTCGAGCTGGCGATGGACGCGCTGCGGCTGCCACCGCCGGATGCGGACGTCGCGAAGCTCTCGGGCGGCGAGCGGCGCCGCGTCGCACTCTGCCGGCTGCTGTTGAAGTCGCCCGACCTGCTGCTGCTGGATGAACCGACGAACCATCTTGACGCCGAATCCGTCGCGTGGCTCGAACGGTTTTTGAAGGACTATCCAGGCACGGTCGTCGCCGTCACACACGATCGCTACTTCCTCGACAACGTTGCCGGATGGATTCTCGAACTCGATCGCGGTTCCGGCATTCCATGGGAAGGCAATTACTCGTCGTGGCTCGAGCAGAAACAGCAGCGCCTGGAGATAGAGGAGAAGGCTGAGACCAAACGCCAGCGCACGCTGTCGCGCGAGCTCGAATGGATCCGCATGTCGCCTCGCGCGCGCCAAGCGAAGGGCAAGGCGCGCTTGAATGCCTACGAGGATCTGCTGAAGGAAGAGACGACGCAGAAGATCGAACAGGTCGAGATCTACATTCCTCCCGGTCCGCGGCTTGGCGACATCGTGGTGGAAGCGCGGAACCTGCGCAAGGGTTACGGCGACCTTCTCTTAATGGACGACGTGTCGTTCACGCTGCCGCGCGGCGGAATCGTTGGCGTAATTGGACCGAATGGCGCCGGCAAAACGACGTTGTTCCGGATGATTACCGGGCAGGAACAGCCTGATGGCGGGACGTTGCGGCTGGGAGACACGGTCAAGGTTGGCCACGTCGATCAGTCACGCGACGCGCTGTCGGCGGACAAGAACGTGTGGGAAGAGATCACCGGTGGCCGCGACACCGTCGAGCTCGGAAAGCGCGAAGTCGCGTCACGCGCGTATGTCTCCTGGTTCAATTTCAAGGGACGCGATCAGCAGCGGAAGGTGGGATCGCTCTCAGGCGGCGAGCGCAATCGCGTTCATCTCGCGAAGTTGCTCAAAGGGGGATCGAATCTGCTCCTGCTCGACGAGCCGACCAACGACCTCGACGTCGATACCTTGCGAGCGCTCGAGGAAGCGCTGCTGTCTTTTGCCGGCTGCGCGGTCGTCATCAGCCACGATCGGTGGTTCCTGGATCGCATCGCCACGCACATGCTCGCGTTCGAGGGCGATAGCAAGGTCGTCTGGTTCGAAGGCAATTACCAGGACTACGAGGCCGACCGTCATCGTCGGCTTGGCGCCGATGCCGATCAGCCGCACCGGATCAAGTTCAGGAAGTTAACACGGTAACAGGCAATTCCCTTTTCCCTTTTCCCTTTTCCCTTTTCCCTTTTTATACCTCCTCGGTACCGCCGCTTGCGAGTTTCTCCTGCCGCATGGCGGCGGCGCCGAGCATCCCACCCATCCCCATCGACTCGACCGCGCTGCTCGGGATCAACATGAGCGCGCCTTTCTCCTTGAGTCCCTCGTAGAGCATGTTCATCGCGCGGAGGTGAAGCGCAGTCGGGTTGTCGTGATACGACTTGGCGGCCTGCTGGAATGATTGCGCGATCTCGACCTCAGCCTGGCCGAGGATGATACGCGCCTGCTTTTCGCGCGCGGCCTGCGCTTCGCGCGACATCGCGTCCTGCAGCGCAACTGGGATCACCACGTCTCGCATCTCGACCGACGAGACCGTCACGCCCCATGGATTCGATCGTTGATCGATTAGATGTTGCAGTTCCGTTTCGATCCGCTCGCGGCCGCGGAGAAGCTCAGTGAGGGCCGTGCGGCCGATGATGTCCCTGAGCGCCGTCTGTGCGGCCCAGCTGATCGCTTGCGAGTAGTCCTGCACTTCGAGCGCGGCTTTCTGCGCGTCGTGCACCATCCAGAACAGCACCGCATCGACGTTGACCGGCACCGTGTCGGACGTCAACGTCTGCTCAGCCGCGAATGTCGTCGTGATCGTGCGTTGATCGATCCATGCGGAAACACGATCGACGAATGGCACGATCCAGAAGAGTCCTGGTCCACGGAGGCCAACGAAGCGGCCGAGCCGCAGGACAACGGCACGTTCCCACTGCTCAGCAATCCGGGGCGCCTGCATCAGGATGATGCCGGCGATCGCCATGACGATCACCGGGACCCGGCTGTTGAGCGCTTGCGCCGCCAACGCGCCGATCGTGAATGAGGCGATAAAGATCACGATCGACACCACGTTCATCCGGGGTACCCGAACGCCGGAGTCTTGTCCGCGTCCGAAAATGAGCGGGGCCATTTATGCTCCTCCCTTGTGCGCGCGGAGCGCGCCGATGAGTTCGTCGCTGGTGAATCCCGCGGCATCCGCGTCTGCCAGCACGCGGGTGACGAATGCGCGCAGGCGCCGTTCATGTTCGCGAGGCGGCCGCGCTTCGGTGGGCGTCGCGGTGATAAACGAACCAACGCCGCGCCGCGTCTCGATCACGCCGGCGCGCTCGAGTTCGGCATATACGCGCGCGACGGTGTTGGCATTCACGCGCAACTCGACCGCGAGCTGCCGGACCGTCGGCAGTTGTTCCCCCGGCTGCATTCGTCCCGTCGCGATCGCCGCGCGAAGCGCGCGTTCGAGCTGCGCGTAGATCGGCGTCGCATCCTGCGGGTCTATAGAAATCGGCGGCACTTGCCTCATTATACTAGTTCATTGGTACAATCGGCTGGGTCATCCACAAAAAAGTGCCTGCCACCTCTAGCCACCTTTTACGACGGCGGATCTGTAACTCAGCCTTGGTGCTGATCTTGCTCTTTTTTCAGGCGACGCGCACGAACGGCATCGACACTGGAACAACAAAGGCTGCGGGAACAGTAACTTGCAGCGCAGTTGGGACCAGGCCGAATGGAGCGGCAGACCGCCGGCGACAATTTACGGCCTGTCGAAAAGTGGCAAGGGCGCCGAAAATTGTCCAACGCTGAGTAAAAGGGACCCGATCTGGGGGATGGGATATCGATATGAACATGATGCCTCGCACAAAACGACGGAGTGAAGCAGGTTTCACGTTGATCGACATGCTGTTTGTCGTCGCGCTGATTGGCCTGCTCGCATCTATGGCGATTCCCGGGCTGATGAAAGCGCGCGGCGCCGCACAGGCGTCGTCGGCACTCGGCACCATGCGCGTCGTCAACAGCGGCGAGTTGAGTTTTGCGATCACGTGCGGTCTCGGTTTCTATTCTCCGGATCTGCCGACACTTGGTGTGGCGCCTCCGGGTAGTGCCGAGGCGTTTCTCCCCGATGAGATGACCGCTGGTTTCACGTTCATCAAGAGCGGCTACAACTTCAGCCTGGCGGGGACGCCACTGGCCGGAGCGCCGGCATCATGCAACGGACTCGGCGCCGGACAGGCATCGCCCGGTTACGCGATCGTTGGCGATCCAATCGATCCAAGTGTCGCGCGCTACTTCGGCACCAACTCGGACGGCGTGATCTATCAGCATTCGGCGTCACTCTCGGCAACGATGCCGGAGACCGGCTGGCCAGCGGCGGGAACACCGATTCAGTAACGGCCGATCGGATAAGCACCCTGCGAACGAAGGTGCGCCTCGTAGTATCGTTGACCCCTCCAAGTGGAGGCATCGATGCGCAGGCGCACCCCGACACTCCTCATCTCAACCATCCTTGTTCTCGTTGCGATCGGCTCGTCGCCGGCCGCCGAGGGAATCACGAGCCCCAAACAGCAGTTCGGGTTCAATATCGGCGACGACTATCAGCTCGCCAACTACGATCAGTTCGTCGAGTATTGGCACAAGCTCGACCGCGAATCCGACCGCATGAAGGTCGTCGAGATTGGGAAGACGGCGGAGGGCCGCCCTCAGCTCATGGCGATCATCACGTCACCGGAGAATTTCAAGAAGCTCGATCGCTACCGCGAGATCTCACGCCGGCTCGCGACGGTTGACGGCCTCACCGACGATCAGGCTCGCGCCCTGGCGAAGGAGGGAAAGGCGGTCGTGTGGTTCGATGGTGGACTGCACGCAACCGAAGTGCTCGGTGCCCATCAATTAATCGAGACGGTCTATCAGCTTGTGAGCCGCAACGATCCGGAGACCCTGAGATTTCTCAATGATCTCGTGATCCTTGCCGTGCATGCCAATCCTGATGGCATGCAGCTCGTATCGAACTGGTATATGCGCGAGAAAGATCCGACAGCGCGATCGACAACCGCCTTGCCGCGGTTGTACGAAAAGTATGCCGGGCACGACAACAATCGCGATTTCTACATGTCGAACCTGCCGGAAAGCATCAACATGAACAAGGTGCTCTATTCCGAATGGTTCCCGCAGATCATGTACAACCATCACCAGACCGGCCCTGCCGGCGCGGTGATGTTCGCGCCGCCATTCCGCGATCCTTTCAACTTCAATTTCGATCCGCTTGTGCCGATCGGCATTGATATCGTCGGCTCGGCAATGGCAAATCGGATGGCAGCCGAAGGAAAGCCTGGCCTGACGAGTCGCAAGGGCTCGAGTTACTCCACCTGGTGGAACGGCGGCCTTCGGACCACGGTGTATTTCCACAACATGATCGGGTTGCTGACGGAAACGATCGGCAATCCAACGCCGGTTTCCATCCCGTTCGTGCCGTCGAAACAGTTGCCCGATTCAAATCTCTATTACCCAATCGAACCGCAACAGACCTGGCATTTCAGGCAATCCATCGACTACTCGGTGACGGCGAACTACGCCGTCTTCGACGTCGCGTCGCGGAATAAGGACACGTTCCTCTACAACATCTACTTGATGGGCAAGAACTCCATCGAGCGCGGAAACCGCGACAACTGGACGACCAGTCCGAGACGGATTAACGCTGCGGAAGCTGCGCTGGCTGCTCCCGGAGGCGGACGAGGCGGGCGAGGCGCCGAACCGTCGGGTGATGAACCGGCGGCGTCGGGTAGCGGTGGTGGACGCGGCGGGCGAGGCGCGACGGTTGCGCAGTTCAAGACGCTGTTGCGTGATCCGGCTCTGCGCGACCCGCGGGGATTCATCCTGCCGTCCGACCAGCCGGACTTCCCGACAGCGACGAAGTTCATCAACGCGCTGATCAAAACAGGCGTCGTCATCCATCGAGCGACGGCCGCGTTCACCGTCGCCGGCAAGACGTATCCCGCTGGCTCTTACGTCGTCAAGAGCGCGCAGCCGTTCCGGCCGCACGTGCTCGATATGTTCGAGCCGCAGGATCATCCCGACGATATTCCGTATCCAGGCGGCCCGCCGACACGCCCGTACGACAATGCGGGGTGGACGTTGGCCTATCAGATGGGAGTGAAGTTCGATCGAATCCTCGACGGATTCGATGGCCCCTTCGAACAACTCAGTGGTCTCCAGGCGTTGCCGAGGGGAAAGGTGCAGTCTAGCCTGGCGACCCCTCCGGTGGTGTTGAGCCATGCGAGCAACAACGCGTTCATCGCGGTGAACCGGCTGCTGGCTGCCGGACGCGACGTCTCGTGGGAGCAGTTCGGTGACCATCGGTTTTACATCACGGGCGCGACATCGGCGGAGTTGCAGCGACTCGCGTCCGAACTCGGGGTCAGCTTCGATCCTGCGCCGCCGCCCGCGGCCCGGGTAATCAAGCTGCGCAAACCTCGAATCGGACTGGCCGACGTGTATGGGGGATCGATACCCTCCGGTTGGACCCGTTTTGTCCTCGAGCAGTTCGAATTCCCGTACGAGGTGATCTATCCCAAGGTCGTCGATGCGGGAAATCTCTCGAACCGCTTCGACGTGCTGATCTTTCCGTCTGATGTCGGCCCCGCACCAGGAGGGGGTGGACGTGGCGGTGGCGGTCGCGGCGCCGGTGGTGCGAATGCGAATATTCCATCGGAGTTTCAGCCGATGATCGGGGCGTATACACCCGAACAGAGCGGTCCCGCACTCAAGAAATTCGTCGAGGATGGGGGGACCATTCTCGCCGTCGGCCGTTCGTCGATGAACCTTGCGCGCGTGCTCGGTCTGCCGGTTGAGAACCATCTCATCGAGCGAAGCGCGGATGGTTCAACGAGGCAGATACCAGTCGAGAAGTATTACGTTCCCGGATCGATTCTTCGTGTCGCCGTCGACAACTCCGTGCCGATCGCGCAAGGGCTCGACGATCACGTTGATGTGTTCTTCGACAATAGTCCGGTGTTCAGTCTCGGGCCGGAAGCGGTGAGAAAGGGCCTTCGGCCGGTGGCGTGGTTCGACACGCCCACGCCGTTGCGCAGCGGATGGGCATTCGGTCAGGGCTATCTGAATGGCGGCGTCGAAGTCGTTCAGGCGACCATCGGGAAGGGCAACGTGTTCATGCTGGCTCCAGAGATCACATTCCGCGCGCAGCCGCACGGCACGTTCAAGTTTCTATTCAACGGACTATATCTGGGTGCGGCGTCAGCCGGAACCGTCAACTCGACGAACAGTCAACCATCGAGGTGATCACAAGGGGCCGGCGGGTGACGTGCCGGCCCTTGTTTGAGTGTCCGGGAAAGCGTCAGCGCTTCTTTCGGCCGCCACGTCCTTTTGCCGCTTTTCGACCGGACGATCGCCGTGCCGATGCGCGTGAGGCTGCTGATCGTCCCTTCGACGCGGATTTTCGCGCCGCCTTGCGACCGCCGGCTTTAGCTTTCCCGCGGGATTTCGTTGACTTCGCGGCGCGGCGGGCGGCGGCCGGCCGACGCGCAGTCTTTCTCGCTGCTCCGGACGCTCGGCGGCTCGGTTTTTTCGCCTTCTCGCCGCCCGAGGCTGCCGTATCAGCCGCGGCGGAACCTGAAGCGCCGGTTGCCGTCGGCGCGACGTCGACGACTGCGCCACTGCTCGTCGTGCCGACCGCTTCGCCGGCCTCCGATAGCAGGCCTTCGTCGCGATCGTCGTCCAGGAACGAATCATCAGCCATAGCTTCTCCTTATCGAGTGATGAGTGCCTCTCGTCGGTTTTGGTGCGAGCGCATGTTAACAGACGCTCGAGCAATCGGCGCACTCAATGTAGAGTGAAATGTGACGGCCCGCGTGTTTATCTATCATCAGCAAGTGCTCGACACCCTGGCGACTCACGGCCTCAAACCCGCGCCGGAAACCTCGCCCCAGCGGCTGCGCGATGCCCTTCGGGACTTATACAAATACGAAATCCGACGGCTGCGCGACCGCCTGATTGCGGGGGAATTTCCTAAGCGGGATTATGCCGGGCTGGTCATCAATTTGCGCCGCCGATATTGGCTGCTGTCGATCCCGACTGCATTATGGACTGTGCCGGAATCCGTGGTGCGGGATGCGGGATCTGAGTAGGTGAACCTTGCCGGGATCCGGCGTCCGGGATGCGGTTCCGGATCCGGATCGCGGACAACGCATCCCGGATTACGATCAGACGTTATGCAGGACTTCGAGAAGCTCGGCCTCTTCTACCTGGGCCGAGAGTACGACGTTGCCGCCGGCAAACGGCTCGACAACCCCGTTCTTTACGATTCGCGCGATCTCGTCACGCACGCCGTCTGCGTCGGAATGACAGGCAGCGGCAAAACCGGACTCTGCCTGTCTCTCATCGAAGAAGCGGCTATTGATGGCGTTCCAGTCATTGCCATTGATCCCAAGGGCGACCTCGGCAATCTGCTTCTGACCTTCCCGTCGCTGACTGCCGATGACTTCAGGCCGTGGATCGACGCGGACGAGGCTCGACGTGCCGGGGTTTCGCCGGATGCATTCGCCGCGCAACAAGCCGCGTCATGGCAAAAGGGCCTGTCGGAGTGGGGAGAGGACGGCGCCCGCATTGAGCGGCTTCGCAAGGCCGCCGAATTTTCGATCTATACGCCAGGCAGCCGCGCCGGCGTCCCAGTTTCGCTCCTCCAGTCGTTTACTGCTCCGCCTCAGGCGATCCGCGACGATGCCGAGCTGCTCGGGGACAGGGCGTCGAGTACGGCGACCAGCTTGTTGTCGCTGGCCGGTGTCGACGCGCAGCCTCGGAGCCGCGAACATACGCTGATATCACATGTGTTATCGCGGGCTTGGATCGCCGGCAAGGATCTGGATTTGCCCTCGATCATCGAACAGATTCAATCCCCGCCGTTTCAAAAGGTCGGCGTTGTCGATCTCGAGGCCTTCTTCCCGAAGCGCGAGCGCTTCGATCTCGCGATGAGCTTCAATGCGGTTCTTGCCGCACCCGGATTCGATCAATGGTTCGAGGGAGAACCGCTCGATCCTGCCCGCCTGCTGTATACCAGCGATGGCCGTCCGCGTGTCGCGATCTTTTCAATCGCGCACCTCGGCGACGCGGAACGGATGTTCTTCGTTTCCCTGCTGCTGAATCAGGTGCTCGGATGGATGCGCGGCCAGACCGGGACGACGAGCCTTCGCGCGATTGTCTACATGGACGAAATCGCCGGCTACTTTCCGCCGGTCGCGAACCCGCCGTCGAAGGCGCCGTTGTTGACGCTCCTCAAGCAGGGGCGAGCGTTCGGGTTGGGAGTTGTCCTTGCCACGCAGAATCCTGTCGACCTCGACTACAAAGGGCTCTCGAACATCGGCACCTGGTTTCTAGGCCGACTCCAAACGGAACGCGATAAAGCGCGTGTACTTGACGGCCTTGAGGGCGCATCTGCCGGATCGTTCGATCGCGCAGCGGTCGATCGCATTCTCTCCGCGCTCCAGAAGCGGGTGTTTTTGCTCCACAACGTGCACGACGATCACCTCGTCACGTTCCAGACGCGATGGACGCTGTCGTACCTGCGCGGTCCCTTGTCGCGCGAACAGATTCGAACGTTGATGGCCGGCCGTCCCACAACTGCAGCCGAGGCCCGTCCAGCCGCGGCGAAAACGGCGGCCGTGCGAGAGGATGCGGCGCCAGCTGCTGCGCAGTCGGATCGATTGCCCGTACTGCCGCCAGGAATCGAGCAGTTCTTCATTCCGCAAAGCGCAGCCACACCGTCCAAGCCCCCCGTGTATTCACCAGTGGTCCTTGCGGCCGTGCGGATCGGCTTCTCGGATAGCAAGCTCGGCGTCGATGAAGTTCGTGACCTGGTCTACGCGGCGTCGGTGAGCGATGGACCGGTTGCCGTCGATTGGGCTCGCGCGGCGCGGCTTGACGTTGGCGTCGCATCGCTGGCGCGGTCACCGGACAAAGGAGCGTCCTTCGAGCCGTTACCCACGGCTGCGTCGCAGCCGAAGAACTACCCGCTCTGGGAGAAATCGTTCAAACAGTGGCTGACCCAAAACGAACGGATTCAACTGCTACGGCACGTGGACACCGGGTTGACGTCGCGCGCGGGTGAGACTGAGGGCGCATTCAAGGTCCGCGTGCAGGATGCATTACGCGCCGCCAGGGACAAGGCCGTGGATGCGGTTCGGCAGAAATATGCCACGCGTCAGGCGGCGCTGACCGAGAAACTCCGCCGGGCGGAAGCGGCCAAGGATCGTGAATCCGAGCAATCGACTCAACAGAAACTTCAGGCCGCAGTTTCGATCGGCGCGACCCTCGTCGGCGCGTTGCTCGGTCGAAAAGCGCTCAGCGCGAGCACGCTTGGACGCGCGACGACGGCGGCGCGAGGGATGGGCCGGACGATGAAGGAATCGGCCGATGTTCAGCGCGCAAACGAGAGCGTCGAGGCAGTTCAGAAACAAATTCAGGAGCTCGACGAGCAGGCGCGGCAAGAGACACAGACCATTGCCGCGGAGTACGAGCGTGCTCCGCTGCTCGAGCAGGTAACACTGCTGCCGAAACGGGGGCAGGTGAGCGTCCAGCTGATCGCTCTCGGCTGGGATCCCGAGTAGATGCCGTACTGTATTCGTCGAGCAACGGCGCTGGCCGCCGCGGCGCTGCTCGTGCTCTCCTGCGCCTGTCGCGGCCGCTCTGGTTCCAATGACGCGCAACATTCCCAGCGAATAACAGTTCAGGAAATCTCACCGGCTCCCGCACAGCTGGCGCTTCCATTGAAAACCGGATCCGTTCGGTTGGCAGTCATCGGTGATTCGGGGCGCGGCGATCAATCGCAGAACGAAGTCGCGCAGCAGATGATCGCCTGGCGTCAGAAATTCCCGTTCGAGTTTGTCGTCATGCTCGGCGACAACATCTACCCACCTCACGCGCCAGATGACTATGAGAAAAAATTCGAGAGGCCCTATCGCGAGCTTCTCGATCAGGGGGTCTCGTTTTACGCAGCGATTGGCAACCACGACCCGGAGACCGAGCTCGCATACGCGAGATTCAACATGGAAGGACGGCGCTACTACACGTTTAGGCGAAACGAGCGCCGCCTCGAGGGTCTAACCGGAGCAGGTGTGCGATTCTTCGTTCTCGACAGTCGGTCCCTCGATCCTTCGCAACTCGTGTGGCTGCGCGACGAACTCGCGCACTCAGGCACCGATTGGAAGATCTGTTACTTTCACCACCCGCTTTACACGTCGGGGCGCTACGGCATTGGCGCCCGATTCCTGCGGATCGCGCTGGAGCCCATCCTGCTCGAGGGCAACGTCGACGTCGTTCTCACCGGCCACGAGCACTTTTACGAGCGCATGCATCCGCAGCACGGGATTGCCTACTTCATCTCGGGTGGCGCAGGTTCACTGCGAAAAGGTGACATCCGTCGACCGTCGTCGATCATGGCGCGCGGGTTCGACACAGATTTTCATTTCATGCTGATGGAAGTCTCCGGGGATACGCTCTACTTCCAGGCGATCAGCCGGAGGGGGGAGACGATTGATGCGGGCTCGCTCACGCGAGCGCATTGAGATCGCTGTTGGCTTTTCGCTGCTCGCTGCTCGGCGCAGTCGGGATCCGGGGTGCGGGATCCGCGATCCGAGGATGCGATGATTCGACGATCAGCGATTCACGATTAGCGATCAGTGATGAGTGATTACGGATTCGGACAAGCCCCGCCTGTTCGAATTTCCCGCACTTTGTCCTCGAACACGCGCGCCCACGCGTCTGGATCCCGGCCCTCACCATCGATGGCGTCGTAGGACGTGATGCGCGACGCGATGAAGAGATCGCGCAACTGGCGATGCGAGAGTTGTTCGAGCAATCGGACGATCATCAGGCGGCCTGCCTCCGAAACGCTGACCTCAGGGAAGGTTGCCCCATCGTAGGGAAGCGCGCGCATGCTGATCGTGCATGCGGCACGATCGTGCCAGACAGGAGTCGCGCGCCAGCTGGGCAGATCGACACGTATTGGACCGAACGTCGCGCCAAGATCCTGAATCATTGCAACCGGAGCGGCGCACTGTCCATCGGGTAGCTCACGTCCGGTCGGGCAGATGAGGCGCTGATTGGCTGCTTTGTTGTCCCAGTGTGCAAGAACGACGGCGAGCAGGCGGAAAGCATCGATTTCAGCACGCGTCGCACCCCCTCGCGACGCATCGATCCGATTGAGCTCGTACCAGTTCCATCCCTGATCGTCGAAGCCTTCTATGACCGTGCCTTCAAACCGCCGTTCGATGACGGCCGATGTGAACGTCTGAACGCCGTCGCCGGCGAAAGGCCCGCCGAAACACAGCGCGGGAAGCTCGAGCGTTTCATTGCATTGGAGCGAATGGAACGGAAAGCGAGGACAGCCATCACAGTGCACGGCACGCACGACGAACATGTCGTCGGCACTGAATCCAAGCGCGCGCAACAGGCGCGTGCCTGCTACCTCCGCCTGCAATTCCGCGTTTTGCGCACCATACTTCACCTTGAAGATCCGCCCGTCCGGCATCTGACAATGAAACTTCTGCGTACGCCCGCTCAGCTTCTGGATAACAAACCGGCAGGAGACGTCGTCGGATATCTGAAACCCTCGTGGCGGATTTGCCGCAAAGTCAAATTGCGCAATCGGAATCTCCGGGTTGGACCACACGCGTGCGCGGGCAAATGCTTCGTCGCGGATTCGCATGTTCGTCGACGACGAATCAACCTGGCTGGCACTCGCATCGCAGCCCGCGCTTCCCATGAACAACACGATCAACGCGAGCGGCGCAAGATCAGCGACGGCCGGCAGCGTGCGCCTTGTCACCGAGCCGCGTGGCCGGGGCGCGGGTAGTAGTAACAGGCCGATCATGTAAAGCGTCAGAGTGAAGAACGCGACGTAGCCGGTTCCCGCGCCGACTGGCTCATACTGAATCGCACCAAGGCTCGCGCCTTCGACCAGCGTCGTCAGCAATCTCTTGGCGAGACCACCCTCACGCGCGTAAAGGCCTTCGAGGATGATGAAGCGGACAATGAAGGCCGAACCGAGCAGCACGACCAGGCTGCGCAGCATGTTGCGGCGCCCCTTGACCCCGGCCATCGTCGTCGTCAGTTGAACGAAGAAACAGATGCTGAAGACGACGTGAAGCAGGCCGTGTTCCGGCGTGACGAGGGTGAACACCTGCGCGGACGCCGCAAACAGGGTGACGAGAACGATGACGCCCGACATGTTCTCCAGTGGCGTTCTCACGGCGCTCATGGTCATCGAAGGAGAGAACACACCTGCGCGCACGAGAGCTGACAGCAGCATGACGGCGAGCACGAGTGAAATCAGTGGTGGAGGAACAAGTACGAGGGCCGGACCGATCCTCAGGCCTCCAAGTAGAACCACTGTAAGGAACGCCAGTGGAAGCACGATGGCTTCGCGAACGGCACTCATTTTCTGGCCCGAAAAACCTTCAACGGGTTGAGATCCGATGCGTCGCGCGTCACGCCTCTTTGGAGTTCCGCCTTCAATTCGTCGGCGCTGTGCATTCCGAGATCGGGATCGTCAACGAGCAGGCGGTGATCCGGAGCCAACGCGATCGCGCGATCGACCGCTTCAATGCCTTTTCCAAAGAGCACATCGTCGCTATAGACGTGTCCCCAGCCCTGACGGTAGTAGCTGTAGGCGATGTAGAACTGCGTCCGCGCGTCGCGGTGTGCGGGATCCGCGCGGTCAAAAGCGAAGCGCGCCTCGTCAAACGCATCGCGGCGGAAAAACGCGAGGCCGTCCGCCATCGCCTGAGCGTCAATCTGGTAAGCGCCCACCGTTGAAGAGAGGCCACCTGTGACTTCTGCGACGGTCTTCGGCTGAGCTGAATACAGCCACATGATAAACGTCGCATATCCCGCCGCGAGCGCCACGCCTGCGATGCGGACCATCACAGGCGACTCTGCAGTAACCGTGCCGAGCTTCACAAACGTCAGGTACTACGCGGTTCTTCGGGCTTCTTCAAGGCTCTTCAAGGTTCTGCCGAGCCGAACCCTGTATATTGACCCCAATGCTGAGTAAAGGAATCGCAATCGTAATGGCTATCACATTGGCCGCATGCTCCGCTAAAAAGATGGGCGTGAGCCGCATGGCGGATGCACTGTCCTCGACAGCATCAGCCTTCACACGCGATAACGATCCCGAGTTCGTCCGGCAGGCGGCTCCCTCGACACTCAAGATGGTAGAGATGATGCTCGACGAGTCGCCAACCCATCCCGGGTTACTGATGACCGCCTGCAGCGGTTTTACTCAATACGCTTACGCCTTCCTGCAGTCCGACGCCGACGTCTCAGATCCGTCGACTCAGAGTGCGAAGGATTTGAAGGCGCGCGGCGAGGCGATGTACGAGCGCGCGCGCGGCTACTGCTTTCGCGCGCTGGAGGTCCGTCACCCGGGAGCGGCTAAGGCGCTTCAGGGGGATCCGAAACGCGTATTGGCCTCAATGACTGCGCCTGACGTCCCCGCGCTCTACTGGACCGGCGTCGCCTGGGGCGGAGGGCTGCTCCTGACAACCAATCCGCTGCCTCGCATCGGCGAGCTGATGACCGTTCGCGCGCTGTTGACGCGGGCGCTTGAACTGAACGATGGCTGGGAGGGCGGGACGATTCATGAGGCGATGATTGCGCTCGAGTCGCTGCCCGTTCTACTCGGTGGTTCTGCCGCGCGTGCCAGGGAACATTTCAATCGCGCCGTGGCGCTTTCGAATGGTGAGTCCGCCTTCGCCTACGTCGCACTTGCGACCGGTGTGGCGCAGCCGGCGAAGGACCGCGCCGAGTTCGAGCGCTTACTGCGCGCCGCGATTGCAATCGACGTGTCCAAGCGGCCGTCGATTCGTCTCGCGAATCTCATCGCACAGAAGCGAGCGCGCTATCTACTGTCGCAGGTCGACAAACTGTTTTGAGAAACGTGCCGGGATCCGGGGTCCGGGATCCGGGTCCGGGATCCAGGATCCGGATCCCGGATCACGACAAGCATTCAGCGGTACCGGATCACGGTACCCGACAGTCCTACCGCATCGTGACGGCGGGTATCATGCGCCGCGCGGCGCGACTGACGGGACGGCCGTTGATGGTGTCGTACTCGTAGTGAACGTCCAGATAGGAAGTGCCCGCGAACTTCACCTTGGCGGTAGATTCGATCGCGATGGGTACGCGAACGCCATCGACGCGCGCGTAGTGGCGGATCACATTGACGAGACTCGTCCAGAACGACGGATTCTTCGACAGCCGCCCTTCCACACGCAGCAGTTCGCGGCCATCGGCGCTCAGGACCATCCGGCCATCGACGAGCAACACGTCCTTGCGTTTTGGCTTGATCGTGACATAGCGCTCGCCGTTAGCCGATGACGCATCTTCGAATTCGTAATTGTCTGGCGTGAGTTCCGAGCGCTGGCAGTCGCCGTCGGCGACAAGCTCCTGTTCCCGCTTCAAGACGGCCTTCAGCACTTTCCCGCGGATGTAGTCGGATCCGGACTCCGAGACGATGTTGTATCGGAACCCGCGTTCATCCATCTCCGTCCACGCTTCGAGCCACCCTTCCTGATTGAAGTGTTCGCTTCGCGCGTGCATCCGGCGATATGCCCGGTACTGTTTGAGTGGTTGCTCGCGAAGTGACGGAAAGTGATCCAGCGTCGGTTCCGCGTCGGGCGCGGCATTGGCGACGGTGATCGCGCCCATGAGGAGTGCCGTGGCGAATAGCCACTGGGACAATTTGCGCGGGTCGTTTGCCACTCCTCGTTCCACCGCACGCTCCGCCCGAGGGTGGTCGCAAGAAGCATGCTCATCCCCAGCTCGGCCGTTCGCGTGGGCGGAAGCGCGCCATATTGGGCGTCAGACGGGGGTCAGACCATGGTCTGACCTCGTCTGACGCCGGATTATCTAGGTAACGGCTTCCCTACTGTCGGCCGACTTCCGGATCGGCTTCTACCTGATGTGGGCAAAGTTCAGGTTTGGCTGCGTTCGGTCGCCACAGAGTTCGATTGCGACCGCCGGCCCTTGATGATTCTGGTGATCCGTGAGCGGCCGAGCACGAGCGCGGCGGCAACAATCGGTATCCCGTACTCCCACTGCAGAACTACGGCAGGAACTACCCACGGCGCGCCGTGGTCGTACGCGAGTCGCCACACAATATAGGTTGGGATCACAGTAACTGACCACGCCGCCAGAGGCACGGTCGCGACGGTGAGAAGAAACGGCGTGAAGTAGAGCAAGTACCACGCGTAGATCACCGGCGCACCCGCCAGCGCGATCGCCATCGGCCACGCCCAGGAGGCCGGGTCGTCAGAACCGAGCTTCCATCGGCACCACGCGGCCACGAGCAACCCGGTGCCGACGGCGGCCATCGCGGCAATTTGTGGCGAGGTCAATCCCGAGACAAACCTGAACAGCGGACCGTTGAAGCGGATGTGTGCCACCACGTTCGGAACGGCACCGAGCGGGAGAACGCCCTGTTGTGTGTAGCCGAGATACAGCAGCGCCAGCAGCGCTGCGGCCACGGCAGCGTCGCGCAGCCGCACGCGACGCCAGAAGAGCGGCAGCAACACGATCGGCAGCAGCTTCGTAGCGATTGCGAGTACGTACGCCATCGATGCGAGCGCTGTTCGTCGTCGCGTGAGCCAATAGGCGGCCGCGGCAATCCAGAGAGCTCCGAGCGCATCCATATGTCCGCTGTGTGCGATCTCGAGCACGACAAGGGGGTTCCACGCATACCCGATCACCAGCCACTCGGGCCGGCCAATGAGCGGAAGCCAGCGCCACACGATCAGGATCGTGATCAAATCGCAAAGCGCGAGCGCCAGCTTCATCGTCCGCGTGGAATCGTGAATCCAGACGACAAGCCTGAAGAACAACTGCGCCGCCGGCGGATATGGGGTCCGCGCGCGCAGGCTTGGCATGCGTCGTGTTTCGTCGGTATGCGTGTCGGCGACGGCCGGATCGGCCGGTACAACGTGATACGGGTTGTACCCACGCAGCTGAACGCGTCCGTCCCACAGATAACGGACCATGTCGCTGTTGAAATTCACCGGCGGCACGATCAACGGCACGCGAAATGCGAGGGACAGCAGGACGGCCGCGGTCACAATCCGCGGCGACACCACGGTTTCACGCCGCAGCCGGATGAGTATCGCAGCGTAAGCTGCGAGGGCTGCGCTCGCGCACGTGAAAAAGAGTGGAGACCCGAGCGGTGTCTGGGTGATGGCTAGTGTGAGGGACGCGGCGAGGAATACGCCCCCCGTTGTCGCGAGCCATGCTGGCAGGTGTTTCATGGGTTGGAGCGGTTTGGATTATAAATGACGTGCATTTCATGACCCGGCCGCTGTTGAGGTTCCTCACCGCGATCCTCTTTTTCTCATTCGTTCATACAACCTTCGCACAGGAACCGGGATCCCGGGCCGAAGACCAGGCGCGCCGGCAGGAGGCTAAGGCGCGCACGCTGACGAGCTACCAATCCCTCTGGATCGAGCAGCGACTGCTGGCGATCGAGAATGCCGGCGGGTTTGGTGTGGCGCGGGGTCTCGTTGTGAAGTTCGGCGACATCAAACGAGGATCGGGGTTTGCGCCCGGCATTGGTTACGGGTACACAACATCCAGCGGCGCCGTCTTCGCCGCAAAGGGCGTCTACTCGATCAAGAACTACAAGCTGCTGCAAGTGTCGGCAGAGTCGCCGCACTACTCGGCCGACCGGATCCTGTTTCGAGCACGAGCGAGATGGCAGGATGCACCCAAGGTCCCGCTGTATCCGCTGGGACCAAATCCGCCGGAGTTTCGCACTGACTACGCCGAAACCAAAACAGAAGTGAGCGGCGAGGCGCTTCTGAAGCCGGTGCGCTTCGTGCGCCTCGGCGGTGGTGTCGGCCTGGAGTGGTTCACCACCGGATTCCCACATGGCGAGAATCCTGTGGGGATGCCCTTGTTTGACGCGCTCCCGGGTTCCGGCGCGGATCCTCGCTTCGTTCACAGTCACGCGCTTGCTGCATTCGACCTGCGCGACAGCGAGGGATACACGCGGCGCGGCACCCTTTTGAGCGCCACCTACCACGATTACCGCGCCAACGGAAACGGAGTGTTCTCGTTCGATCGGATCGATGGGGCGGCCGAGCAGTATCTTCCGATTCTTCACGGCAACTGGGTCATTTTTCTCGGGCTCTGGGCGTCGACCACGATGACCGACGACGGGCGGGAGGTGCCGTTCTTTCTGATGCCCGATATTGGCGGCCATAACGTGCGTGGATTCAAAGACTATCGCTTCCGCGATCGACACTCGATCAACTGGACCGCCGAGTATCGGTGGTACGCGCAGGAATTCCTCGACGCGGCAATCTTTTACGACGCCGGCAAAACGGTCGCGACCCGCGGCGCGCTCGATTTCAACGGCCTGCATTCTTCAATCGGTGCCGGTGTGCGGTTGCATACCTCGGTGTCGACACTGGTGCGATTGGAAGTCGCGCATAGTCGCGAAGGCACTCGCTTTTTGATTGGCTTCAGCCCGGTGGGGCCGTGACGATGTCTCGGCAGGCGAACGAGCGTGTAAGGGAGTCGGAGGGGCGCAGCCCCTCGGCGCATATAAATCGACGCGCGCGGTCGTTTGTCGCGGCGACAGTGGCGTTGCTGGTGACGCTTGCCATTGCGTCGTACTCGATGCAGGCGTCCGGCTCGCGGACCGCGCCGAAGTTTTATGACGACGATCCGCTGGTGCGCACCGTTGATACGCAGGATGCCTCGAAGGCGCAGCCGCGGGAGATTTCGCTGATGCTCGACGCGGCGATCAACCTCTTTGGACGTCCCGGGCTTCAGGAGGTTGGCCGTGCCGAGGACGTCAACACCATCGACGAGGTGCCCGACTCGAACTGGTTCACGAACCGCGCGGGGACGCGCCCAATCACACCTGACGACATGTATCGCGGTCCGAGCGACGACGTCGGGCCGGCGCCGGGGAAATGGACGGTGAGCCGCAAGGCGAACGGTGTCTCTCCTGGATTCACGATCACTGACGAACGCAATCGACGGTACTTCGTCAAATTCGATCCGCCGGGATTCCCTGAACTCGGCACTGGAGCGGAAGCTGTCGTCACGCGGTTGTTTCATGCGCTTGGCTATTACGTGCCGCAAGCGACCGTCGGCATATTGCGGCGGGACAACCTGGTTATTGGCAGCAATGCGACCGTCCGCCTTCCGAACGGCCGTGCCCGCAAGATGCGGATGAGCGATATCGATGAACAACTGCGCCGCGCCGAGCGGAATCCGGATGGAAGCTACCGCGTGATCTTCGCCGAAGGACTTCCAGGCAAGAGCCTCGAGGGCTTCAAGTACGAAGGGACGAGACCCGACGATCCCAACGACATTGTTCCGCACGAGAACCGCCGCGAGCTGCGCGGGCTTCGAGTCTTCAGTGCCTGGCTCAATCACACCGATGCGAAGGCGATCAACTCGCTCGACACGCTCATCACAGAGAACGGACGCGCGGTCGTCCGGCATCACCTCATTGATTTCAACGCCACGCTCGGTAGCGCCGGCATCGGCGTCCGCGAGCGCCGTGATGGTTACGAATACCTTGCGGAAACCGGTCCCGCTTTCAAGGCACTTCCTGCATTCGGCTTCTACTTACGCCCGTGGCTCACGATCCACTACCCCTCGTATCGCGGCATCGGGCGGTTTGAATCGAAACGTTTCGTGCCTGAGGAGTGGCGGCCGCGCGTGCCCAATCCTGCCTATGTGCGATCGAGACCGGACGACACGTTCTGGGCAGCGCGAAAACTCATGGCGATCTCGGACGACCTTATTCGCGCCGCGGTGAAGGCGGGTCATTACACTGATTCGCGGTCGGAAGACTTCCTGGTCGGCGCGCTGATCGAGCGGCGCGAGAAGATCGGTCGCGCGTGGCTGACCGTCATAAACCCGATCGTCGATCCGGCTCTCTCCCCGGACGGTGTGCTGACATTTCGGAATATTGCCGCGGATCTGAATTTTGCACCGGCGCCGCCTGGCTATCAGGTCACCTGGTTTCGGTTCGACAACGGAAGCGGCGAATCGACAGCCGTGGGCGAATCGACCATCAGCGAAACACACGCACCGGCTCCATCGGGTGTGCTGGGGCGCGTCGCTCCCGACACGACGCTCCCTGGCGGCCGTGGTCAGTTCGTTCGGGTCGACATTAGCGTCACTGGCGGAACGTTCGAGTCGTGGAAGCACCCGGTTCGTGCCTACTTCCGTCGAGCGCAGGATGGATGGAAGCTCGTCGGATTCGATCGCATGCCTGACGCCACACCGATGCGCCCCGGATTAGTCGGGGCAGAGGCGAAATAGTCGGCCGCTGGAAGCTGACTTGCACTTAGCCTCGGGAGGAGGATCAACATGAAAAATCTTGTACTTATCGCAGGGTTGGCGTGTGTGCTGGCTCTGCCTGCGATCGGTGGCGCGCAGAGTTCGGCGCAGCCTCCGGCGAAACC
>JBKPSH010000078.1:0-30003 GCA_046734955.1 Acidobacteriota bacterium | reverse complement strand
AGGCTCAGGCTCCGGGACGCCGCCGGCGCCGGCAGCATCGTGCGCGACCGCGACGATGTTGCAGACGCTGACGAGTGGATTGGCGGCGGTTCGAGAACCACGGATGGTGAGGGAGCGATTCGAGGAACAACTTCGCTGCCTTGTACGGGCGACATCGGTCAGTTTCCAGCATGACGAAGACGACAGCAGTCGTCCGAATGTCGTCTCATTCGACTTGCCCGGATCCCCAATCGAAGGACGGCCGCGGCTCGAGGCCGTGTTTGATCCCTCGCGTCCTGTCGATGAACGGGCGCGGCGGATGTTGGCGGCTGGGGGCAAGTGGCGGGCCTGCTCTTGGAGATCGAGCGCGCGAACGGCCGATGGCCGCTGGCGTGCGCGCGAAGTCGCACCGATGGCGCGGCGCCGTTGATGGGCTCCAGCCGGGCGATTCGACTGGTGCGCGATCGCATCGAGCGCGTCGCAGCAACTGACTTCACCGTACTCATCGAAGGCGGGAGCGGTCCACAACCGCACCCCAGTTTCATTGGTTTTTTCTCTGACGCTGCCTTCCACTACGGCGACGGGACGGTGGAGGGAGCGGGGAAGAATACACCGGGGGAGCTGAACCGTCTTTACGGCTCCAACGGCCCGTCATCCATGTCCTATAATCCGCCTAATTCGCTGAGAAATGGGTCTCGCCCCTGCACGCGAATCGGCCCCTACGAAGTCGTCTCCGCTATCGGCGCAGGCGGCATGGGCGAGGTCTATCGAGCGACCGACACGCAACTCAGCCGGGAAGTCGCCATCAAAGTACTTCACGCGGACTTCGCGCAGGACGTGGATCGACTCGCGCGATTCGAACGCGAAGCCAGGGCGCTGGCATCACTCAACCACCCAAACATCGCGACGATTCACGGTTTTGAAAGTTCCAACGGTGGCCGAGCACTGGTGCTCGAGCTTGTCGAGGGTCCAACGCTGGCGGAGCGGATCGCACAACGCGCAGTGTCGGTTGATGAAGCACTCGCGATAGCAAGACAGATTGCGGAGGCACTGGAAGCGGCCCACGCGCAAGGCATCATCCATCGGGACCTCAAACCGGCAAACGTCAAAGTGCGGTCCGACGGAACGGTAAAGGTTCTGGACTTCGGCCTCGCAAAAACGATCACACCGACCGGCACGATGGCAGCCGGTGCATCCACATCGCCGACCGTCACATCACCGGACATGACGCACGCGGGCATGATTCTCGGGACCGCAGGCTATATGTCGCCGGAGCAGACAAAAGGAGTGCCCGTCGACAAGCGCACCGATATCTGGGCGTTCGGTTGTGTGCTCTTCGAGATGCTCTGCGGGCGCCCTCCGTTTGAGGCGGAGACCGCGACCGATACCCTGGTCCGAATCCTCGAGCGTGAACCTGATTGGACATGCCTGCCGCCCGCCACGCCTGACGCTGTCCGGCGGCTGCTCCAACGCTGTCTACAAAAGGATCCGAAAAAACGATTACACGATATCGCAGATGCCCGAATCGAAATCGAGGAGGGCGATCTCGGCCCGTCAGGATCTAATGTCAAGCCGCGTGTTCGGCCACATACGTGGATCGTCACCGTGGTTCTGGTTCTGTCATCGCTCGCTCTGATTCGGTTTATCGGTTGGCAACAGACGCCGGAGCGTGCATCAGAACTTTTTCAGTTCTCCGTGGATCCTCCGGCCAATGCGAGCTTTCCCCCGAGTTACGGTGGCTTTGCTCTTTCTCCGGACGGCCGACAGCTGGTGGTTACCGTGTCCACGAAGAACGGATCGAGCCTCTGGCTCCGGCCTGTCGCGACGCCGGAGTATCGGGAAATTCCCGGAACGGACGACGCTCTGTTTCCCTTCTGGAAACCCGATGGCCTCGAGATCGGATTCTTTGCGCGCGGGAAGCTCCAAACGGTACCGGTGCACGGCGGGATTCCCACGGTCGTTTGCGCTGCTCCTGATATTGCCGAAGGATCGGGGCACGACGAGGTAGGCGGCACATGGAATCACGACGGTGTGATCGTGTTCATGTCGAGCAGCTATACGCTGCAGAAGGTTTCGGCAAACGGAGGGTCTCCTCCTGTGGCAATCACGACACTGGCCAACGGAGAAACAGCTCATCGCTGGCCGTCCTTTCTGCCGGACGATCAACACTTTCTTTATCTCGCGATTGGCAAACCGGGGGAGTTGGGGGACCTGCGGATCGGATCGGTGACCGGAGGCACGGCGATGTCGCTCGGGCGGTTCGAATCCAATGCCCGTTATGCCTCGGGACATCTCCTCTTCTTGAGCGGAGGACAGCTAGTCGCTCGCCGATTTGACCCGAAGACCGGCACGCTCTCGGGGCCGTCCGTGCCGATCGTCACGACGCCAAAATTCACCATATGGAGCAGGTTGGGCGCGTTTTCAGTGTCTGATACCGGCGTGCTTGCGTCTCATCCAGGGGGCCCGATTGCAAGCGAGCAACGACTCACGTGGCGGGATCGTGCTGGCAGAGTTCGAGGCACCATCGGCGAGCTTGGCCGATTTCCAACGCTCGATTTGAGCCGCGATGGGAAGCACGTGGCGGTCGCTGCGTTGTCGAAAGCGGGAGATAACACCGACATCTGGATTATTGATGTGAGCCGCGGCGACGCGGTCCCTCTAACTACCGATCCAGCATGGGAGTTCGACCCGAGCTGGTCACACGACGACGAATGGATCGCCTTCAACTCGAACAGGACCGGGGGGCGATTCAGTCTATTCGTGCGCCGGTCAGACGGGAGCGGAAGCGATCAATTGCTGCCGACTGGAGGGTCACGCGTTGAAACACCTGTTTGGTTGCCTCACGATCGTTCGATCGTGTACGGGGATGCGGGTGACTTGTGGATTGCTTCGCGTGAACCCAATCACAAGGCCAGGGTCGTTTGGGCAACGCCGGCACAAGAACGGGCCGGCGCTTTCTCTCCGGACGGCCGTTGGACCGTTTACGTCTCGGACAAACCGGGTCGCCCGGAGATTTATGTTCGGGCGTTCCCTTCCGGCGACGCAGAGTACAAAGTCTCGCGTGATGGCGGCATGGCACCGCGGTGGAGTGGTGACGGGAAAGAGATTTTCTTTCTTTCGCTGGACGCGACGATGATGGCAGCACGCGTTGAAACTGGGAACGGCTTCAGAGCGATGATTCCTGAGCCATTGTTCGCGACGGGCCTCCCACTAACAAATCTTCGTCCGTACGCGGTTGCGCCCGACGGTCAGCGGTTCCTGATCCCGACGGCCGTGGATCCGCGAGGCACCCCGCCGATCACGGTCCTACTGAACTGGCCTGCGAAAATCCGTCGGCAAGACCGTCATTCTTCGCGCGAAGGAGATCCTGTTCACGACCGGGTTCCAGACTAAACCTCTTGCACGGAAGGGGCGCCGCAGCGTTCGTTTGTGCTTCTTTCCCACTCACGGACCAGAGACTTGCGTTGCTTGAACCTTTGTCGACAACGGACGGCGGTCGTTCGCTGGTCCACAACCGCACCCCAATTTCATTGGTTTTTTCTCTGACGCTGCCTTCCACTACGGCGACGGGACGGTGGAGGGAGCGGGGAAGAATACACCGGGGGAGCTGAACCGTCTTTACGCCTCCAACGCCCCGTCATCCATGTCCTATAATCCGCCTAATTCGCTGAGAAATGGGTCTCGCCCCTGGCACGCGAATCGGCCCCTACGAAGTCGTGTCCGCTATCGGCGCAGGCGGCATGGGCGAGGTCTATTGCGCGCGTGACATGCGTCTCGACCGCACCGTCGCGTTGAAAGCGCTGCCTGCCGAGAAGCTAGCGGATGAACAGAGGAAGCGACGATTCCTTGCCGAGGCCCGCGCGGCGTCGGCGCTGAATCATCCCAACATCGTGTCCATCCACGATCTGGCCGCGAGCGATGGCGCCGACTTCTTGGTGATGGAGTACGTGTCCGGTAAAACGCTTGCAGATGTGATTCCAAGGAAAGGTCTACGGCTCGGCGAGGCGCTGCGATATGCAATCCAGGTTTCCGACGCACTGGCCGTGGCGCACGACGCCGGCATCGTGCATCGCGATCTCAAGCCTGCGAATCTGATGGTGACGCCGAAGGGCATGGTCAAGGTCCTTGATTTTGGGCTGGCGAAATTGGTCGAGCGCGATCCTCGGCGTTCGGAGGATGCGACTCGGACGGTTGACACAGTCGAGGGCACGATCGCGGGAACAGTCTCCTTTATGAGCCCCGAGCAAGCCGAGGGCAAGCCGGTGGACGGACGATCCGATATTTTCAGTTTTGGCTGCGTTCTGTACGAGATGCTCACGGGCCACCGGGCGTTCCAGGGCGACTCAGCGATGTCAACGTTGAGCGCCGTCCTGCGATCCGAGCCGAAGCCGGTCACGCTGCTGGCACCCGACGTGCCCCGCGACGTAGAGCGCGTGATCAATCGGTGTCTGCGCAAGGATCCGGACCGGCGATTCCAGACAGCTCGGGATTTGAAGGTTGCGCTTCAAGAACTCTTGGACGAATCAGCCTCGGGAATTCTGACCCCCTCGTCGACGCCGGTTTCAAACCGCAATCCTCGTCTGTGGCTAGGCGGCGGCTTCATTCTGACTGTGGCCGCCGTTCTGGCTCTGTGGTTTGGAATGCCGAAGCGAAAGCAGCCAGCAGCGACAATGCGGGAATCGCAGTTGACCGCGTCCGAGGGCTTCGAGCTGGAGCCGGCGTTCTCACCCGACGGAAACCAAGTCGTGTTTGTGTGGGACCGAGACGATGCCCACGACGATATTTATGTACGCCTTATCGGGGCTGGTCAGCCAGTGCAGTTGACGAACACTCCCGAGCGGGAGTTCTCACCGGCCTGGTCTCCAGACGGCCGGTGGATCGCGTTTCTGCGCGGCGGCTTCGGCGGCTTAGTAAATGCCTCGTTGTTCGTGATGCCGTCCATTGGCGGAGGAGAACGTAAGATCGCCGAATCAGGTCCGGCCGGCATGATCGCCGGAACTGTACGCTGGTCCCCGGATGGAAAGTGGCTGTTGGTTTCCGGGACTACGGAAGACGACCAGCGCGTGGGGCTCATCCTCATCGACTTCAGTACGAGTGAGAAACGCCGCCTCACAAGTGCTCCACCAGGGACTGCGGACCGCGACGGTTCGTTCTCACCGGATGGACGCCAGATTGGATTTCTGCGTCAGCACAATCAGAATCAGCAGGGCGATATCTATTTGCTGAAAATCGATGCGGGCTACCGAGCGATCGGTGAAGCAGAACCGCTCAAGACGGATGGATTGCAGATGGGCCCGCCGGTCTGGACGATCGACGGCAAAGAACTCGTATTTCGGTCAAATCGGGCCGGCAGGGGTGGTCTGTGGAGGGTAAGCGTAGCCGGCGGAACACCGGTACGGATCCCTGTGCAGGAATTGATGCCTCACAGCCCGCGATCCGCGGGACGCGTCTGGCGTATGTGCAGTGGGTTTCGGATAAGAACATCTGGGCCATTCTTACGTCCGGGAGGGGAGAACCCGTTCGACTTATTGCTTCGAGCCTCGACGATTCTGCGCCACAGTATTCGCCCGACGGCACCCGAATCGCGTTCTGTTCGGACCAGACCGGCAGCCAAGAGATCTGGGTAGCGCGCAGCGATGGCTCGCATGAGGAGAAGCTGACGTCGTTTGGCGCCCAGCAGTCCTGCACGCCGCGCTGGTCGCCGAGCGGACACCAGCTGGTGTTCGATTCAAACGCGGAAGCTGCGCAATTCGAAATTTACACCATCAGTGCTGACGGAGGTGCACCCAGGCGAATGACGAATGATCCCGGGACCGATGCCATTGGTAGTTTCTCGCGCGATGGGAATTGGATCTACTTCACGTCCAGTCGGACAGGACGGAACGAAATCTGGAAGATGCCTGCGGTTGGGGGGCAGCCCCATCAGGTAACGACAAATGGGGGAGTGGTGGGATTCGAATCCGTCGATGGTCAAACGCTCTTTTTTACTAAGGGTGGAGCGTTGTGGCAGGTGCCTGTCGGCGGAGGACCCGAATCAAAGTTTCTCGACAACGTCGTCGAACGGAACTTCATGCCCGTCGCGGACGGTATCTACTTCATGCAGCGCACTGACAAGGTTGATTCCTTCGAGTTTTTCAATTTTGCCACTAGGCAGGTACGGACATTCGGCTCGACGACACGGGAAATCTCCAACGGTGTAACCGTATCTGCGGATGGCCGGTGGCTCGCGTATGCGCAGCAAGATCACGGCGGCAGCGACATCGCGTTGGTTGACAATTTCAGGTAGTTCGCGGCGGACTACATTGCGCTCGCTTAAGGCCTATCGGAGCGGCGCATCTAGCCGCGCCATTTTTCTGCACCAACGTCTTAAATCTGTCGAAGATCTACCGGACGCTACGACCGCCCATGTGCGGCCTAGACCAATCCCAAAGTCCGCTGCATTGGGTACTGCGCACGCTGCGAGTGCGCGCCGAATTGATATCTAACAACATTCGCGTCGACAATTCGGTCCACAGCCGCACCCCAATTTCATTGAGGTTTTTAGTGAGGCTGCCGTCCACAACCGCAACGGGTCGGTGGAGGGAGCGGGGCAGCTTGCGAATCCCAAATGAGCGGAGCTCAACGGTGAAGCGCGCGGTAGTACTCCCGTCATATAATCCGCGAACGTTTCGGACATGAGGCTCACCCCGGGTACCCGAATCGGTCCGTACGAGATCGTCTGCGTTATAGGCAGAGGCGGCATGGGCGAGGTGTACCGAGCGCGGGACTCGAGGCTGCATCGCGATATCGCGTTGAAGGTTTTACCGGAGGTCTTCGCTTCTGATGCTGACCGCTTGGCGCGGTTTGACCGGGAGGCCCGCGCCCTCGCTGCCCTGAACCACCAGCACATCGCCGGAATCCAGGGTATCGAGGAGTGCGACAACTTGCGCGCGCTCGCCTTGGAGTTTGTGGATGGCGAGACGCTGGCGGACCGAATTACGCGCGGGCCACTCCCGATCGAGGAGGCGCTCCCCATCGCTCGACAAATCGCGGAAAGCGCTCGAGGCAGCGCACGAACGGGGAACACCCGTGAACATGAAGTCGATCAATAGCCAGGACGCGGACTCTCTCCCGATGCTTTCCGACAATGAGCACGCCATGTTCTTCCAAAGCGCTCGCACGGGCGGCTGCGGCAAGGCTGATATCTGGATGACCCGACGACGCGACACCCGATTGCAGCTGTGGGAGACACCAACGAATCTGGGATGCGTTCTCAACACAAACGATGTAAACGAAACCGCGCCGGCATTTTTCGAGAATCCTGACACTGAAGAAATCACACTCTACTACGGCAGCGACCGTGCCGGTGGGCTCGGGGGTTACGACGTCTACGCCAGCGTTGTCGGCGAAGACGGATACTTCGGGCCTGGAGCGCTGGAAACCACGCTCAGCAGTCCCAAGCGCGACACGCGGATCTTCATCAGAAAAGACGGCCTCGAGGCGTTCATTACATCGGCCCGCGACGGCGGGCACGGACTGATCGACATCTGGACCTCGACGCGGGACACGCTGTCTGACCCATGGTCAACGCCCGTCGACGTTCCCGATCCTGTCAACAGCACTTGCGACGACGGATCTCCGTGGCTTTCACGCGACGGAACGACGCTATATTTCTTCCGCGGCGGCGGTGAATGTGGGAATCGAGACATTTGGTACACGACCTGAGAGACAATCAGTCAGGACGCCAGCACTCAATCAATGATCGCCAAGTTCTGGAGGCGGATGGTTGCTCCTCTAAACGGTCAGCACTGAATTGAGGCATCACCCTTCGCAGGTAATGGGCCGGCTCGATGAAACCGCTGAATCGACTTCGCCGAAAGAGAACCCCATGTGCATCACACTGAAGGCCAGCCAACATCCTTCGAGACTCGGTGAAACCTCCATGACGAGTTCGATCACCGCCACCGTCGCCATCGGTATCGTCGCCCTGTGGATCGTCGGCTGCCACAAATCTTCGAGCACCGCGCCGTCACCGACGCCGGGTGCGACGCCATCGATCGTGTCGCTCGCCATCCAGGGACCCTCGAGGATCGCGCCCGGCGAGACGGTGCAGTTCACGGCGGTTGCGACGTTGAGCGATCGCACGACCCGCGACTATACACGGAATCTCACATGGGTCGCATATCCCGCCGACGTACTCACCGTGACCCGTGAGACGGGGGAGGCGACGGGCGTCGGGCCAGGCGACGCGCAAGTTTTCGCCGATACGGCTGCAGGGTGCTCGACCAGCGCATGCCACGCGCGCACGGCGATCATTGTGCTCCCGCCGAACACGTACAGGCTGACGGGCAAAGTGCTCGAATTTGGGCTGGGTGTTCAAGGAGCAAGCGTCACAGTTCTGTCGGGCGTTGGAAGCGGCGCCTCGGCGAAAACCGATTACGGGGGGACATATCGTCTCTATGGTGTCGCCGGCGCTGTGCAGATTAAGGTGTCCAAAGCGGGGTATGAGGATCTGGTCAAAAGCGTTAACGTCACGCAGAACGACGTTCTCGATTTTCCCGAAGCTCACCAGATCACCGCTATTCCGTCCATGGCCGGGCCGTACACCCTCACACTCCAGGCAGATCCGGGCTGTGATACCACGCCGTGGGGGCCGGGCAATCATGCGCCACTCCCACCTGAGTTCCGCCAGCCTCGTAATTACTCGGCGCAGCTTGCCCAGGATGGTCCGTCGTTGGCCGTTACGCTCGCGGCCCCGCAATTCGCCGCCCCGACCAACCAGTTTTTGGGCCGCATCAAACCGGAGGTCATCGAGTTCGAGTTCGGCAACGGTTACATCGGCTACGCTCCCGACGACGGGATCACCGAGCACATCTCCACGACGCAGTTACTCACCTTCGAGGGGTTGGTGACCGCGCAGCGAGTCGGCAGTTCGGTGATCGGCCGCCTCGACGGGGAAATAGACGCGATCGAGATCTCGAACACCGGCACCCCGCCATTCTATAGATGGATCGGATCCTGTCTCGCGTCAAGGCACCAATTCGCGATGAGGGCTTCAACCGGAGTGGTCGGGCGATGAAACGCTCTCTCGTCCTCGGTGCCGTCCTCTTCGCGCTCTGCGGGCTGGACGCATCGTCAGTCCGGCAGCCGAGGCCGTGTGGTCTTCTGATTATCACGCTGGACACTACGCGAGCCGACCGCTTGCCCGCCTACGGTTTTGCCAGCGTCGCCACGCCGGCGCTCGACCGCGTCGTCCGTGAAGGAGTCGTGTTCGACCACGCGGAATCGGTGGCGCCGCTGACGCTGCCGGCGCACACATCGCTCTTTACGGGCTTGTATCCACCTCGTCACGGCGTGCGCGACAACCTCGCACCGCCGCTCGATCCGACACATACGACGCTCGCCGAGATTCTGCATGCGCGCGGTTTTCGGACGGCCGCGTTCGTCGGATCGATCGTGCTCGCGCCCGATCGTGGGTTGGCACGTGGCTTCGAGGTCTATAACGACGGCGCGCGAGCAGGCAGCCGCGCGCCGCGGCGACGATCCGCAAACGAAATCATTGACGACGCGAGTACCTGGATTGCTCATCTCGACGCGGTGCCGTTCTTTCTCTGGGTGCATCTCTACGATGCGCATGCGCCGCAGACGCTCCCTTTGGAGTTCCGGCGTACGTACGGCGACAGCTACGACGGTGCAATCGCGTACATGGACTCGCAAATCGGTCGGCTGTTCGACGCTCTGCGGCAGAAGGGCCTGCTCGGGAGAACGGCCGTCATCATCGCGGGCGACCACGGTGAGTCGCTCGGTGAGCATGGCGAGCGCGAGCACGGCATCTTTGTTTATGAAGGCGCCACGCACGTGCCGCTCGTCATCCGGACGCCAGCGGTCGCTCCGCGGCGTATTCCGACCGTGACGAGCCTCGTTGACGTGGTTCCGACGATTCTCGATGTGTTCGGCATCGCTGCGTATGGCGCGCTCGACGGACGAAGCCTCGCGCCGGCGTTTCGGGGAATGCCGCTTTCGGAATGCGAGGTCTATGCTGAGTCGATGTACGCGAAACACTTCGGGTGGAGTCCACTGCGGATGATCCGCTACGAGGATCTGAAGTACATCGACGCGCCGCGGCCAGAGATGTATGACCTGCGGTCCGATCCATTCGAGCAGCGGGATCTATCCGCCAAACGACCGGTGCTCGCCGCTGCGATGCGCGCGCGTCTGGCGAGGATCGAGACCCCTGCGGCAGCGCAGCCTGCCCGCAGCGTGTCAGTCACGGCCGACACCAGTGACCGGCTTGCGGCGCTCGGGTACATATCGAGCGGCGTAGCCACCACTGCGGCGTCGACCGAGTCGGGGCGGGATCCTAAGGATTACATTCAGGTGTTCAACGAGATTCGCGGCCGCGCGCGGCAGTGACTACGTGTTGCGATCGGCACGTACACGAACGCCGCCGCTGGGAGAGAGGCATCTATGGGGGCCGTTTCGAGGCAACGACGAACGCGGTCACGTTGCTGAGGCTCGCCGGAGAGACCGATAGTCCCGGCTGGGTCGTCGTCCACCCCAATAAACGATTTCTGTACGCCACAAACGATCTCCCACCGCGCGAGGCGGGTGAGCCCGCCGGCGCGGTAGTGACAGCAGTTTGAGCGGAGTAGAACCGGGAGATCCGCGATCACATCGAGCCGGAAACGCACGACACCTCGCCCGGCGGATGAGCGGAAGGCGAGGCACCCCCGCTGCGATCCGAAAGTTCGGGAACGTCGCGCGAGTGAATAACGAGGTACCAGCCGTGTGGATTCAGGGCTGCCTCGATCAGCTGCGGCACGATGTGCGTGACGCCGTACGCGCAACAAACGACCGCGCACCTCGGACAGGAATCAACCGCAACCAGCCAGAGCAGGAGGCTTGGGCAGAACCGCCCGCCGGCATTCGCCATGAGCGTGCCGCTGGCCGGCCGCGGGTTACTACGAATGGTTACAGGACGCGTGGACCGCGACGAACGAGCGCAGGTAGCATCGAATTTCGTTTCGCCCGAGTTTTTCTCTTCTCTGCGCATTCCAGTTATTCGTGGTCGAAACTTCACTCGAGAAGAATCGACGAACCAGGCGGCAGTGACGATCGTCAGCGATTCGGCGGCGAACAGGTTCTGGCCCGGCGAAGAAGCGATAGGAAAAATCATCCGCATCGATCAGAGGCAAGAGCCGGGTCGCGGTGACTACCCCAAGTTCTCGGAAGCCGCCGTAATCGGCATTGCCGGAGATGTGGCGCATAACATCCTCGACCAGGACCGTGTGGTCTTCTACTTTCCGACTCACGCCGATGGATCGTACGCGGCTTCCGTGATGGTGAGAAGCCGAGTGGGCGCGATGCAAGCGGCGCACATGATCGAACAACTCCAGGCACGGGTGACGCCGGTCGGTGATCTGGTGCTGGTGGGTCCGATGGAGCGGCTGGCGGAGATGCAGCTGGCTCCGCTCCGGACCGCCTCTCGGATCTTGTCGTTTCTCGGAGGATTGTCGCTGCTGATTACGCTCTCCGGGATGTACGGCGTTACTTCCTACTTTGTAAATCAACGGACCAGAGAGATCGGCATCCGGATGGCGCTCGGCGCGACACCGATGAGGGTCCTGCAATTCGTCGTCGGACAATCGATCCGAATGATGGTGGCCGGCCTCGCAGTGGGAATCCTGTTGGCGGTCGCGGCTTCGAAGCTGCTCGCATCCGGATTGGCGGGCATCAACTGGTTCGACCTCGCCGCGTACACAATCGGACCACTCGTGGTGATATTGGCCGGATTCCTCGGGGCGCTTGGCCCTGCGGGCCGCGCGGCGCGAGTCAATCCGGTAGACACCTTACGCACGGAATGACGATCCGTCACGCAGGGCCGCGCGGGCCGATCCGATGGAAGCGCTTCGCTCGGATTGAAGCGATTTCGTGCTAGGGTTAGTCGTTTCTATGTACCTTCGCACTGTTGCCGCCGCGATCCTAAGCACAGTCCTCGCGCCGGCCGCGATCCGCGACGCCGACGCTCCGAAAGCAGGCATTGACTGGCCGCAGTTCCGGGGCATCTCGGCGCAAGGCATCAGTGACGGCTACCCGACGCCGGCCGACTGGAACATCGCCGAGCAGAAGAATATTCGCTGGAAGGCGACGCTGCCGGGACTCGGGCTCTCGAGTCCGATCGTCTGGGACAGGCTGCTGTTCCTGACGACAGCAGTTAGCGGGCAGAAGGACGCAGGAATCAAGGCCGGCCTCTATGGCAACATCGACCCGGTCGTTGACGACACGTCCCACGAATGGCGCGTCGCCTGCCTCGACAAGAACACCGGCGCCAAGATGTGGGAGCGTACTGCCTACACCGGGGTTCCGAAGATCAAGCGTCACACGAAATCCACGCACGCCAACTCGACGCTCGCTACCGACGGTCAGCGCCTCATCGCGTTCTTCGGCTCCGAAGGACTCTACGCCTACGACCTGAAGGGCGCGCTGCTGTGGAAGAAGGATCTCGGCGTGCTCGATGCCGGGTTCTACATTGTACCGGAGGCGCAGTGGGAGACCGGCAGCTCACCAATCATTCACGACGGAGTCGTCGTCGTCCAAGCCGACGTGCAAAAGGGATCGTTTCTCGCGGCGTTCGACGCGGCGAACGGACGTGAGCTGTGGCGCACGACGCGCGACGACGTGCCGACCTGGAGTACGCCGACTGTGTACCAGGCGAACGGAAAGTGGCTGATCGCTGTGAACGGCATGCGTCACGCCGGCGCGTACGACTTCAGCACCGGCCAGGAAGTCTGGAAACTCACCGGCGGCGGCGACATTCCTGTGCCGACGCCAGTGGTCCAGGACGGCTTGATCTACATTACGAATGCGCACGGCGCGGCCGCACCGGTCTACGCGATCCGCACGTCAGCGTCCGGCGACATCAGCCTCAAGGCTGACGCAGCGAGCAACAACGCCGTCGCCTGGAGTCAGCAGCGTGACGGCGGCTACATGTGCACGCCGCTCGTCTACCGCGGGCTCGTCTACATCGTGAAGTTCAATGGTGTGCTGAGTGCCTATGACGCACGTACCGGTGAACGAAAGTTCCAGGAGCGTCTGGCCGGTGGCACGGCGGCATTCACAGCCTCGCCGGTTGCGGCCGACGGCAAGATCTATCTCGCCAACGAGGATGGCCAGATGTTCGTTCTCAAGGCCGGGCCCGCCTACGAGCAGCTCGCGCTCAACGACATGGGCGCGCCGGTGCTCGCCACGCCCGCGATCTCCGAGGGACACGTGTTCGTGCGGACCTCCCAGCAGATCATCGACATCGCGCTCTCGAAGTAGCTCGCACCGAATCGCCAGTCGAACGAAGAACGTTCTTAGACATGGTCCTCCTCCAGGACATTCCTGCGGATGCTGTTCAAACATCCGACCTTCGCGATCGCGGTCATCGTCACGCTCGCACTGGGCGTTGGCGCCAACACCGCCGTCTTCAGCGTTGTCAATTCGATAGTCCTTCGACCTTTGCCTGTCAGGGCCGGCGATCGGCTCGTCGTCATTGCGAGCCACCGAACCTCCGACTCCGACCGTGCCCTCCGCGGTGTTTCATTTGCGGATCTCCAGGATTACCCGTCGGCGACAGTTGACGTCTTCGAGGACATCGCTGGTTACAGTGTCGGCTTCGTCGGCCTCGCTTCGAGGACGCAACCCCGCACGTGTGCTCGTCACCTGGATCACCGGCAACCTATTTTCCTTTGCTCGATGTCCGGCCGGCGCTGGGACGTCTGATACGAGCCGACGAAGGGGCGCCTGGTCGAGTCGATCCCGTGGCCGTACTCGGATATTCGACCTGGCAGCGAAGATTCGATGGCGATCCATCAGTCGTCGGCCGGAGCGTGATGGTGAACGGCATTCGCTGCACCATCGTGGGCGTCGCGTCTCCGGGCTTTACGGGGACGTTTGCATTTTCTGAATCGGAACTCTACCTACCTGTGAACTGGCGCAGCGGCAGCGGTTTCGACGATCGGACCACCCGCTCCCTGCATGCGTTAGCGAGACTTCGGCCGGGTGTTACTATCGCAATCGCCCAGTCCGTGATGAACGCATCGGCTGCGCGCCTCGCACGACAGTTTCCGAATTCCAACGCCGATCTGCGAGTCAGGGTTCTGGCGGAGCGCCTTGCGCCTTCGCGCGCCTTTATCCGGCCTTTAACTGCCTGCCCTTCGTTTCCACTCTGGACCGAGCTGGTTAGCCGGCAGATTCACGGCGATTCGGAATGTACCGCTTTTGACGAAGGAGCGGTCCACAGCCGCACCCCAATTTTGTTGAAGTTTTTGGTTAGACTGCCGTCGACCACTGCGACGGGGCGTTGGCGAGAGCGGGCGAGGATCGGACCTAGACCCACTTGGTAGGCGCAGCTGGGTTGTCGTGCGCGAGCCCAAGTAAACTGAAAGGGTCGATTGCAGTATCATTCGTTCCTCGGCAACGAATGGGTTGCGCAGCGCCACGCCACCACCCAAGACCTGCTCCGGCGCGCTGCGGCTGGCGACGAGCAGGCGATCGATCAACTATTCGCTCGATACGCACCTGCCTTGAACTGTTGGGCGAGTGGGCGCCTTCCACAGGGCTCGCGCGACCCCGAGAAGACTTCGACTCATTCATGTCACGGTTAGGGAGTCGAAGAGGACCGTACGAGGTACTTTCGCACGGTCCCTTCCTGGCGTGAGACCGGGCCTACGCGTGGCATGGAAGCCTGTCGGCACTACAGATCTTGGGGCATTACCGCGCTCGCGTCGCAGTCGCCGTACTGTTCCGGTTCGTCGATACGGGAGTTCCCGCCCGGAGGATCGAACGCGGGGAGGAAGAAGTACGCGTCGAGGATCACGGGGATCGATGTCCGATTGAGCGCGTTGTGGATGTGTCCCGGGCCTCCCTCGAACAGAACTGAGCCCTGCGGGTAATCGGCGAAACAGCCGACCTTTGTTTCGATGGTGATCGTGCCTTGCTCCACAATCACCAGTCCCGGACCCGCGTGAGTGTGCCAGCCGCTGTACCCCCCTGGAGCGAATGTCTGATGCACATTGAGGATGTTCACAAGGTCTTTCTCCTTGCCGAGGAGCAGCAACAAGCCACCGTCCGGACTTCCTACCACGTGAGTCGCGATGCCGACATTGGAGCTGACGACTCTGTTGCTGGGCCTAACGCCCGATCCCGGAGTGGCTGAGACGAGTGCGGTGGCGCCCATCAGGGCAGCGGCAAGCGTGAGGACAAACGGCTGGCGAAGCGACATTCTCATGGCTGGTCTCCTCGAAGCGCGGTTCAGGCGCGTTCAGTTGTGCACATGCACTATGGCGCTCGGGCCGCAGCCAGTCTTGAGCCGATTCTGGGGTTTTTCTGGGTTCTCGAGGAGAACGACCGGATGCACGGCGGTCACAGTAGTATGGATTGCACCACGGCCATGAAGGTTCGCTTCGGCGATGTGCAGTTCGACGCTGATGCGCGACGGGTCTTCCGGGCGGACGGGGAAGTGCATCTGCCCGGGAAGGCCTTTGACCTGTTACGCATTCTGATCGATCGACGGCCGCACGCGCTGTCGAAAAACGAGCTGCTGCAGCTGCTCTGGCCGGACACGTTCATTACGGAAGGTAACCTGCCGTCGCTCGTGGCGGAGATTCGCGAAACACTCGGCGACGACGCCCACACGCCGCGCTACATCGCAACGCTGCACGGATTTGGTTACGCATTTCGAGCCGAGGCGACGCCGGAACGAGACGAACCAGACCTTTCCAGTTGCTGGCTGGCTATGGCCGGCGCGCCGGTCCGGCTTGTCACTGGCGAGAACCTGCTCGGCAGGGACGGCACCCACGTCATCCTCGATTCCCCCACCGTTTCGCGTCGTCACGCATGCATTGTCGTCACTGGGACTGAAGCGACCATCGAAGATCTCGGCAGCAAGAACGGGACGTTCCTGAACAACGCCAGCGTCACGGCGCGGCGGGCGCTGAGCAATGGCGATCGGATTCGTGTGGGGTCGTTCCTGCTGACGTTTCGGGTCGGTACGCCGAACATGTCGACGCTGACCGAGCCGGATCGGTGATCATCAACGCGATGTCGAACACAGGCAGCGAGCAGCCATCCGACGCGGTTCCTCGCGGAGTTCGCCGAGGGCGTCGCCGCGCGAAAAGTGCCAGGTCATACCCATGGAAAACACGTGGGCCATCGCGTGACCGTTCACTTCGATGATGTTCGTCCCGATTGATCCGAACACATCGAGTGATCGCGTGATCTCGATCGCAGCGCCAAGCCCGAGGTTCGTCGATCGTTCGTCCGCAATCTGATCGTGGTGCTGCCAGAAGCCGGGGCCCATGGCCTCCAGCGCCAGCCTGGTCTGGGGCGGGGGCACGAAGTCCACTCCACCATGCGTCGCCAGACTCGTCCCCAGAAGAAACACGCGGAAGCCAGGGCGCGGCGCATATCCGAGCTCGAGATCGAGATAGGACCGGTTGTGCGAAATAGCGAGCACGCGTTCGACGAACCCGTACGCGAGACGCGCCTGAACGAACATTCGCGGCAGGATCGGATCCAGCGTGCGCGCGACGAACGTGCCGATCTGCACCTCATGGAGATCGGCACCGGCCGCGGAATGGGCGAAGTACACGTAGTCGTGGCTCGGCACGATAGCAGTGACGAACGGGGTCAGCGCCAAAGGACGATTCGGTGAGAGGGCGTAGCGAACATCGAGGCGGACGTCCTGCAACGTGCCGTGGTAGTGGTTGTTGTCGTAATTGGGTAGTTCCGGAAGTTGGTGAGGCCTTGGTCCGTCGTACTTGGCCACGATGAACGGGACGTTGAACCTGATCGCGAGACGCTCCGTGACGCCGTACAAGACGTCGGCGACGACGTCGTGCGACTGGACATGGCCGACGTCAGAAGGGGTCGAGCCGAAATAATGGTCGCGGACTAGGCCGTTCTGGTATTGAAACGAAATCGCCCCGCTGCCCTTCCCCGGCAACCACGCCTGCGCGAAGGCAGACGTTGACAATCGCAAAAGCACGACGATGAGCAATGTCGCTCGGCAACCTGCCCTGCACCAGATTCGATCCTGATCCACAGGCGTCCCCGCGGTTCGTTCAGTGTTTCCTCTTTGACGCGTGACTCGGCCTCGATGCCATGGCCTCATCGATCGTGCCGAGGAATCGGTTCGCTGTATCGGGCGCCTTCAAGGCGTAGCCGTATCGGCGTATCGCGGCCTCCAGACTCGCCGCGGATGGATCAAACAGAACGGGCAGCATGATCGGCTGGGTCTGGACACCGTTCGATGCGCCTTCCGCGTCGACAACGTCGACGATGTTTGCAAGCACGAGGTCGACCTGACCCGAGCGCAGTCTCTTGGCCAGCACTGACGCATCGGCAATGACCTCGGCATCGTGCCCGGCCCGTTTGAGCAGAGACGCGAGCGCATTGCCGGCACCATGAACCTTCGCCGCTTTCGGCAGGTAGATCACGATCGACGAGGGATGGATTGCGGCATATCCTCGCGAGTACGGATAGTCGCGCCCGGCGAGCAGAAGTTTGTCGCCGCATGCCAATGCGACAGAGACAGGAAGCGCTGTCGTCATCAGTCCGGCGAGAATCAGCATTGCTCCGTGCCGCATGACGCTCCCTCCCGATCGGGCACGATACGCTCCGACCCGAGCCGAGTCAATGCGATCTGGCCGCTCTGAGCAAAAACCCAGAGAAACACCAACACCGGTCTCGCTACGGCGTTCGCGTTGGCCAGACGCGTTCGAGCAACGATCGCGGGCGAGCCAATCCATCTACGATCCAGATGTCGGACTTGACGCGCGCGATCGACGTTGCGAAGTCCTGGCCGGTCCACGTGAATCCGCGAATCGGCTGATTGGCGACCGGCAGGAGGCCCAGTTCGTGGCCAATCGGCCGCACGGCCCCGCTCACGGGATCGAGCGAAGCCAGCGCGAAATGCACGCGGTCGTCGTTCCGACGGAAGCCGTACAACCGGCTGTCTTTCGGATTCCACGCGAACGTCAGCCAGTCGTCGCTGCTGATAACGTGGACTCCTTTCCCGTCGGGTTCAATGATCGACAGTCCTGACTGGGATTGAAACGCGATCTGTTTGCCGTCGGGCGACCAGCGGGGACGGCTGAACGGCACGACGGCATCGGCAAGGATGATCACGGCGTTGCCGCCCGGTTGTGCTTTGACAAGGTTCCAGTGGCCGGCCGTCCCCTCAACAAACGCGACCCATTTGCCGTCGGGCGACCACGATGGCGCGTCCTGATAGATCTCGTCGGCCACCAGGCGTATCGGCTCGCCGCCGGCGCGGGTGGAGATCCATAAGCGATAACCGTCCGTGCTGAGCCGCTGATAGGCCACGCTTTCCCCGTCCGGTGAGAAGGCCGGCGAACCGAATGCAATCGTGCGCGTCGGAAAATTCTGCGGCCTCACGAGCGGAGAATCCCACTGGCCGTCGACCGCGCGCCGCCAGATCTCGAGCGGACCGGATCGATCGGTGACATAGGCATACTCGGCATGCGCCGGCGACCACGCAGGGTCCAACTCGTCGCGTGACGTGCTGAGGAGCGGTTGGAGCACCGACCCGTCTAGCGCGATTCGGGTGAGATCGAAGTTGGTCTCCTCTTGGGCGTATGCGAGGCGGCCGTCTCGTGAAACGGCTGGGAATCCCTCGCTCTCGGTGCTCGTCGTAACAGGCCACGCACGATCGCTGACCGTGTCCCCCATCCATAGATGGACCGCCGGATCGCGGTTGCTTCCAACCATCGCGACGATGTGCCGGCTGTCGGGCAGCCAGCTGAAGTTCTGTGGCGTGAGGTTGCCGGCAAGCGATTCCAGCACCTGACGTGCATGCCGGTCCGCCAGCGATATGGTGAAGAACCCCGACAACGGAACGACGTCGCGATCTGCGAACCACCGTTGGAACCAAAGTAGCAGTTTCGTGCCATCGGGCGAGAAGCGGGGAATCGCGGACGAAAAACCGATTCGACCGAGAGGCGCTTCATCGTACTTCTGTGGCGCTGCATCCGGCGGTGATGCCAACCAGAGCGTTAGGGTGCCGCCCTGATCGGATTCGTCCTTCAGAAACGCGAGCATCCTACCGTCGGGGGAAAAGGCCGCCGTCGTCGCATTCTCCAGCACGGTCTCGGGTGTACCGTTGATGGGCGCAGTCCGATACAGTCCCACTTTGGCCCCCCTCGGCGAGTGGTAGTAGATGTACCGGCCATCCGCCGACCAGAAGGGATCGACGCAGTCGAATTGGCCGAACGTTACCTGCGAGCGCGTTGGTGCCGTGACGCTGCGGGTGAACACCTGGAGAACCCCTTCGACCTCGGCGACGTACGCGACTGTTGTCCCCTCAGGTGACCATGCAGGCTGACCTTGGAAGCCCGGATCGGTTGCCAGCGGTGTGTACACCTGGCCAGACACTGCGACAGCCGGCTGTGGCACCAGGATCCGCCACGCCGCCAAGGTAACAACGCCAGTCACCGCGCCAGCCGCAATAACGAATCTCAGATAACGTCTTGCGGGCGGACGCGACACGTCTGCGTCGGCCAGCTTTCGCGGGACACGATCCCGCACTGCCCGCACATCCAGCACGAGGTCCATCGTCGAGGCGTATCGGTCCGCGGGGGTTTTTGCAAGACAGCGATCGAGAATCCACTGAAGTGCCGGCGGCACCTTCGGATTCAGAGAGACCACGTCAGGCGCGTCATCGTGAAGGATCGCTTCCAGAGTCTCGACCGGCGAGGCCCGCCTGAACGGCTGCACGCCCGCCGCCATCTCGAAGAGCATGACGCCGAACGAAAACTGATCCGATCGCGCATCGACCAGAGCGCCCTGCGCGCATTCCGGGCTGGCGTAGGCGACGGTTCCGAGAATCAGTCCGGGAAGCGTGTCGACCGAGCTCGGCGAGGCGTCTCCGCATTTCGTGAGCGGTCCAATCACCGTGGCGAGTCCGAAGTCGACAATCTTCACGCTTCCGTCGCGCGCGACGAGAACGTTTTCCGGCTTCAGGTCTCCGTGCGTGATTCCGGCGGCGTGTGCAGCGGCGATACCCGCCGCGATCTGCGTGGCAAGCGAGAGCAGCCGTCCCATCTCGAGCGGTCCGCGGGCGAGGTCACCGCGTAACGGTTCCCCCGCTATGAGTTCCGAGACGACATAGGAGACGCCGGAGTCGGTGCCGATGTCGAAGACCGTGACAATGCTCGGATGGTTGAGCGCGCTCGCGGCTCGGGCTTCATGGACCAGACGCGCTCGATGGTCGGGACCGCCGGGACGACCGTCGTGAAGCACCTTGAGAGCGACGTCGCGTTCGAGGCGATCGTCACGCGCCCGATACACCTCCCCCATGCCGCCCGCGCCGATTAGAGCCAAGATTTCGTAGGGACCGAGCCGGGTGCCTGGGGCCAGCGCCATGGCAGTCGGATTATAGTGGCCCCTGCGGATTCTCCATCTTCACGCGATCATCTCGCTCGCTCTCTGACCCAGCAGTAAGTTTTTGTGAACGTCTCGATTCGGTCCACAGCCGCACCCCAATTTCATTGAAGTTTTGTGTGAGACTGCCCGTCAACCACGGCGACGGGTAGGTGGAGGGACAGGGGAGGGATGGGCCAAACGAGCTCTCGAGAGCTCAGCCGGACTTAACCCGCAGCGACGGCGTCTTCACCGCTATAATTTCAGGCCCTCCAATATGAGTCTCGGCCCAGGAACCCGGATCGGACCCTACGAAGTGGTCGCGATGATTGGCGCCGGAGGAATGGGCGAGGTATATCGCGCGCGGGATACGACGTTGAATCGTGACGTCGCGCTCAAGGTCGTGCCGGAAGCCTTCACGGCCGATCCCGACCGCCTTGCCCGCTTCAAGCGCGAAGCATATGTCCTGACGTCCCTCAATCACCCCTACATCGCGCACGTCCATGGCTTTCAGAGCGCGGGACCGGTATCGGCGCTCGTGATGGAGCTAGTTTATGCGCGATTCTCACACAGCTGTCCTTTGCGACGATGATTGGGCCGACGGACTTGCGTGAACTCTTTGATCGCGCCGTCAGCCTGCCGGCGACGGACCGTCCGGCGTTTTTGGATCAGGCGTGCGGTCAGAACCACGCACTCCGCACTGAGGTCGAACGACTGTTGGCAGCGCACGATCGTCTCGGGTCGCTCCTCGACACGCTGCCGGGGCAGGACACACCGGATTTGTCGCGCCGGGCTTCTGATCGACCAAGGCTGGGGCTTGCCGCTGGTGTCCACCTCGGACCGTACGAGATCACCGAACCGTTGGGCGCCGGCGGCATGGGCGAAGTCTATCGCGCACGGGACCCCCGACTGGGTCGTGACATCGCAATCAAAGTACTGCCCCCCCATCTCGGCGATGACCACGAGCGGCAGGAACGGTTCGAGCGCGAAGCGAGAGCGGTGGCCGCGCTCAACCATCCTCACATCGTCACTCTCTATTCTGTCGAAGAAGAGTCCGGTACCAGATTCCTGACGATGGAGTTCGTGGAAGGGAAGACACTCGCAGAGATCATTCCCAAGCACGGTCTTCCGTTGGCTCGACTCCTCGATGTTGCCATTCCTATGAGCGATGCGATAGGTACCGCGCACCAAAAAGGCATCACTCATCGGGACCTGAAACCTCTGAATGTGATGGTGCGCGACGACGGCTGCGTCAAAGTGCTGGATTTCGGCCTCGCGAAGTTGGCGCAGCAAGCGCCCGAAGCTGGAGGTTTTTCCCAAATCCCGACCCAGCTTCTGACGGATGAATGGCGAATTGTCGGGACAACGGCATACATGTCTCCCGAGCAAGCGGAAGGGAAGCCGGTGGATTATCGGACTGACATTTTCTCCCTGGGCGTCATTCTCTATGAGATGGCCACAGGCCAGCGTCCTTTCAAAGGCGATACGTCCGTATCGATCCTTTCATCAATCGTGAAGGACACCCCCGTGTCCGTGACAACGCTGAACCCTGGCGTGCCAAGAGCGCTGGCACAGATCATCGCTCGCATGTTGTCGAAAGATCCGGAGCGCCGATATCAGTCCGCGAAAGATGTGCGGAACGAACTTGAGGATTTGCGTCAGGAGCTGCAGTCTGGCGAACTTCGAGCGGGCAGTATTTCGAAACCCGTACGATCTTTTTGGGCGACCCGTGCTGGATTGCTTGTCGGGGCTACCATCATCATCGCGGCCGCCCTCATGGTCATCATCTTCCGGATGATCACAACAGTGCGGAACGAACCTGAATCAGGACCAGTGATCATCAATATCGCGCGTATAACCGTACAGCAGGGCATCGAAAGCTTCCCGAGCCTATCGCCGGACGCGAAATGGGTGGTGTATGCGAGCGGAGGGGACATCTTCCTGCAAAACGTCGGTGGCCAGGCGGCAATCAACCTCACAAACGACCGCTCCGCGGAGAACTCTCAGCCAGCGTTTTCGCCAGACGGTGAGCACATCGCCTTTCTGTCCCAGCGCGAAGGTGGAGGCATCTTCGTTATGGGGCAAACGGGGGAATCCGTTCGGCGAGTAGGGGGCGTCGGATTCAACCCGAAGTGGTCACCTGATGGCAAGGAGCTCGTGTTTGCGACCGAGGTGGTCCAAGCGGAACCTGAGTCGCGTACGAGCGCGAGCCAGCTGTGGGCGATCAACGTTGCTACGGGAGCCAAGCGCCTCGTTTGCGACACTGACGCGGTCCAACCCTCATGGTCGCCACATGGCTTCCGCATTGCGTATTGGAGCAGCAGAGTCACTGGCCGCCCGCTTGGCCAGCGTGACATTTGGACCGTGCCGGCTGCCGGCGGACAGGCAACGCCAGTCACGGATGATCCCGCGCTCGACTGGAGTCCTATATGGTCGCCGGACGGAAGATTTCTTTACTTTTCGAGCGACCGTGGGGGCAGCATGAATCTCTGGCGTATCGCCATTGATGAACGAAGCGGGAAAGCGCTCGCGCGCCCTGAGCCAGTCACGACCCCAGCGCTTTTTCTCGGGCACTTCAGCTTTTCGGGGGATGGAACTCGACTCGCGTTTGAATCGCGAGCGATAGACCAGAATGTGCTAAGAGCGGAGTTCGATCCGAAACAGGAAAGGATTGGCGGTGAGCCGGCCAGGGTGACGACAGGATCGAGGAGATGGGCAGAGATCGACGTCTCGCCGGACGGGCAGTGGTTGACGATGCGCCCAATCGGAATGCAGGAGGACATCTTTGTGGTCAGGGCCGACGGAAATGGCCTGCGGCAGCTGACGAGCGACGTCGCGCGCGATCGCAACCCGTCGTGGTCACCGGACGGCAAAACAATCACGTTCGCATCGAATCGAACCTCTGATTCGTACCAGATCTGGACCATCCGTGCAGATGGCAGCGGGCTGCAGCAGATAACGCTCAATCAGTCCAATGCGTTTTGGCCGACATGGTCGCCTGCTGGCGCGCGGCTGGCGGCGAACACAAACACCCGGAGTCTGTTTTTCCTGGATGCGTCAAAGCGATGGAGTGACCAGACGGTCGAATTTGTGGCCTCGCCTGCAGGGGGATTCCGGCCGCGGTCGTGGTCTCGAGATGGGAGGTGGATCATTGGAACGGCTGAGAACAACGATCTTGGCGGCCTTCTGAACTACTCCATCAAGTCACGCTCGTTTGAGCGGTTGCGGGACTCAGGCCAATCGCCACGCTGGCTCAGCGACGGCCGACGGATCGTGTTTGCAGACGGTGGCCGATTAGTGCTGCTCGATGTTTCGACCAAGCGCGTACGTGAGCTGCTCTCCCTAAAGGACGCCGTAATTCGCAACGTCGCGCTTGCCCCAGACGATCACGCCATCTACTTCATTCCAATGATCACCGACGGTGACATCTGGATGGCCACGCTGCGGTAAGTTGAACCGTTCTTTGTTTGCCGGTCATTCTACTTCGGCGGCGCGGGCAGGGCGCTGGACCGAGAGCCTGATCGAGGATCTCCCGCAGGAACTTGGGATCGGCGATCACGATGTTTCAAGGTGAGCTGACCAACAGCAGCTGGGTATACTACAGGCGCGCTGTTTCAATCGCGAACGGGAACACCACGAACAATGCGAACAGACATCTCGCAACTCCTTGCGGAATGGCGAGCCGGAAACGCGACCGCCGGTGAGGAGGTAATCGCGAGAACCTACGAGGAACTGCGGCGGATGGCTCGCGCGCAATTACGTCGCGAACGCCCCGGGCACACCTTGCAAACGACAGCTCTCCTCCATGACGCCTATTTGCACTTGTTGCGTACCGGACCACGGTCGGTAGACAGTCGGGATGCTTTCTTTCGCCTAATGGCTGTCGAGATGCGAAGGCGTCTCGTCGACCACGCGCGTCGCCGGCTCGCGCAAAAGCGAGGAGGAGGTGTGCCCCATCAGAGGCTTGATTCGTCCGCGTCCATCGCGGATGTCGAACAATCAGACGATAACGAGGCACTCTTCCAGCGCCTCGATCGAGCCCTAAACGGCCTTGAGGAATCGTTTCCACGGGCTGCGCGCGTTGTGCAACTCAGGTTTCTCGCAGACCTCACGACCGAAGAAATCGCCTCCGCAACTGGACTTTCCGTTGGAACCGTCAAGCGGGATTGGACGTTCGCCCGGGCCTGGTTGGCGGCAGCAATCGAGGCGGATCCGTTATCCAAATGACCGCTTGGCCGCGACCGCCGTTAAGTCGTCTGGCCTCGTCGCTCGATAATGGTGTGATCGATAGATACGACCAATAACTCCTTCTTATCTGGATCGCCTAAAACCCTCCCTGTCGTGGACATCGCTGGTCTGCGTTGGGCAGACCGGAAAGCGCGCAGTTGTGATCCGCGTGGGCGACCGCCACTCAATACACTCTGTGATCCGTTTCTCAATTTATTGCGCTATGTAGTGTAGAGCGCGTCACAAGCGGCGATAGTCTCCAAATACCGTGATGTCATGGGTGACTCTCATGGGATCTTGAACCTGTGTTGACGCGCAGCGTGGTGGCAGGAGTACGGTTCAGGAGAAAGACGAAATTGCGCCTTTTGACCGATTGGTTTCTGTAAGGAGGTTCTCATGAAACGCCCAATTCGAGCACTGATGATCGTCTCTTTATTGGCGTTCACCGCCGCTCCCGTTCTCGCTGAGCGCCCGACGATTGAGTATCTTGATTTTAGCGGCCTCTCTTTCACACTCACAGGGGTGTGCCCGTTCGACATCTATGAAGAGCCGACGGGTAACAAGGAAAAGCTCGTCACCTTCTACAGTCAGTCAGGCGAAATCACCTTCCAGGTTCTGACGGGTGTCAACAAATGGCGGTTCACAAATCTCAGCACCGGCAAGGTTCTCGATATTAACGCGTCTGGTCCGGCGCGTCTCTTCCTGCAACCGGGTACGGATGCGCTGCTTGCCGAGAGTGGGGGAGTGTCGTTCTTCTATATTCAGAATCCGCCACCCGGCGTTCCCTCGTATGCACTGGCCACGGGTCGCGTCGTCGCGGAACTGGATTTGACAACTTTCTCGGTCGTGAACCTGATTAGTCATCACGGCACTGTGCAGGACATCTGCCAGCTGCTGCAGTAGCGTGGGATCGACAGCTGTTGCCCGAGGATGCGGGGTTGCCGGCTTTCCGGCTCGCCAGCATTTCTCGTATTGCGCCGGCTCGTTTCGAGTCCTCGCCATACACGACGAGACACTGATAGATGCGACCACGAAGAGTTACCAAAAGGAGAATAGTAATGTCTATTTCTATGCGGTCGATTGGAGTGGGAGTAGCGTTGCCCTTTTTGCTCCTTGGAGTGCACGCCTCGGCAGACGCACAAACTTGCGCTTCACCCCCGACGGGATTGGTTGGCTGGTGGCCAGGGAACGGCAACGCAAACGACTCGGTTGCTGGCAACAACGGTCAGCTTGCTGGCGACGCGACGTTTGCGCCGGCAGCTGTGGCACAAGGTTTTAGGCTGGACGGCTTCGGAGATTACATCGAGATTCCGGATTCACCCGCGCTCAAGCCGGCGCAGGTGAGCGTTGAAGCCTGGGTTCGCTTCGACAGCCTCGATACTCCCATCGTCTCGCAGTTCGGCGCGCCCGGGCAGCAATACATCGTGTTCAAGAAGAACACGCGACTGTTCCAGTTCGAGGGGTACTCGTTGGCGAAGGTACGCCCGGGAGGATTCGGAGTGGACCGCCTGTCGTTTGGCGTCGCTAACGTCAGCGGCTTCGCGCCCGTAGCGCTCTCGACAACACAGGTGGCCATCGGTCAGTTCTACCACGTGGTGGGCACGTTTGACGGAAGCAGCGTGAAGATCTACGTCAATGGAGTTCTCGAGAATCAAACTCCTGCCTCACTCACCCTTGACTACGACACCAGGCCGGTATTCATCGGGACGTCAGGCGAAACCGTTTTCGACGGAAAGCTGAACGGGATCGTCGACGAGGCCTCAATCTACAACCGGGCACTCGACGGGTCAGAGATCGCGGCCCTCTATGCCGCCGGAGCAGCTGGCAAGTGCGTCTCGGCCACCGGACTTCTCACTACTCTCGCCACGTTCGTTCAAACGCTGAATCTCTCAAATGGGATATCCAACAGCTTGGATATGAAGCTACAGAATGCACTTCAGGCTCTCGATTCCGCAACAGCGGGCGACTCGATTTCGGCATGCAATCGCATCTCAGCGTTTCTCAATGAGGTCAGTGCTCAGAGCGGCAAGACGATCACGACATCGCAAGCCACTCAGCTTACGGCGGTCGCTGGGCAGGTACGAACAGCCTTGTCCTGTCAGTGACGGTTGGGCGGGCGGGGCGATCTGATTCGGTGGAAGTTGATCTGGGTCGTTGTGCTCTTCGTTCTTTCTCTTAGTCAGAGAAGAGGATCGATGTGGACACGGTGGGAATCCCACGTCTTGTGATATGTCGAAAAGATATGGGCGGGTTCTGGTCGTCCAGAGAGATGACAGTGTCCACATCGTCTTCCGGGCCTCGCGGAAGTTCAAACACTTCTCTTCGGGATAAAACGGGTTGCTGAGTTCAAGGACTGAGCCGTACCAATTAACGTGGATAGCGCCCTGTTCCCGAATACCATCGCTGAGCGCCAATGAAGCAATTCGAATGCTGGGTGAAACGTCCTGGAGCAACGAATGCATCGCGAAGCTAGTTGGATATGGAAGCGTGAAGAACCTTTATGGTCTCGTTCGGGCAGCCACCGGCCTAACCCCAGGCGAATGGCGGACAGTCCGCATGAGCACAACGAGAAGAGACGGCGAGGAGATGCCATCTGAAAGTACTGGTCTCCCGATCGCACCAATGCGACAGGGGACTCCCATTGAATCAGTTGGCGAGCGCTAACCTTATCCTGGACCGGTGAGCTCAGGCCCGCCCTGCGCTGAGCCTTGGTGCTGCCCAGGCGCGTCCCTACAACGGCCAGTTCGTACGCCCCCACGCCATGAGGTTCGTAAAGCCGGATCCTCCGGCAACGACGTTGACCTTCTCGGTTGAAAATGGAAACGAGTACTCCTCCTCTTGACCGCTGACGACACCAATCAGGCGTGGATCGCCGCTCCACCAGCCAAAGAATGGGCCGCCAGAGTTCCCGGGAGTCATATCCGCGTGGGACTCGATCTCGAGACCGCCGTTCGAGTCACCATCATCGTCAATGACCGCGATGGATCCTTGAAACGATGGCTTTTGCCCTGACGCGATGGCGGTGGGGTAGCCGAGAAGAGTCCAGTAGGCCTCGTCTTCCCAGTCGTCGTCGTATCCGTTGTAGCCGAAATACCCGAGAGAGTCACCGAGCGGGGTATACAGGCGACATACGGCGAAGTCGTACCCGGTCACGTCCCCGCTGGTGTTGTACCCCTTCGCATCCGAGACGAATGACTGCACACCAGCTCCAAACAACGAAGAACCATTGAAGAACGCAGGAACGAATCTCATCCACCATGAGCCCGCGGCAACGCTCACCCACGGGATCATATGCCCTGCTGTGGCGATGATGCGCTTTCCAATGAGAGCTCCCGTTCCAACCTTGCCGTCGCTGTTAAAGATCTTGCCAACGAGCCCCCAGGGCCAGCTGGCATCCTGATACGCGACTCGATTGTCAGCACCAAACACGTAGAGTGGTTCAACAATGCGGCCATTGAAGCGACGCATGGGGCGGTCGTACGCAGTGCTATCAACTCGAGGAGCATAGAAGCTGTGAGCCCACTCCGGCCGAAGACCCGTGAAGCTGATCTTTTGATCGATCTCGCTTACGAGCTTCTCTGGGCGCTCACGAACTGCGGTGCGACCGGGCAGGACGTCAAGCGTAGTGTCCGAAATCTGCACGCGCCAGATCGGTTCCGCGACGTCATGTACGCGTTCGAGACTAATCTCGGGCTCTGCCTCACCCTTCGTACTTCGGAGGAAGTGCTCGCGAGTGTGAGCGAGACGAAGCAGCTCCGCAGGCGGCTGCCCCTTGCCCAAGATAGCTCTTCCCTGTGCGACCTCGTTGGGCAGAGACGGCCTGGAGCGTTCTCCGATAAAGTTCAGCAGATTGACTGACTGTCCGTCGGGTTTGTCTTCGGGATGTCGTTTGATTGGCATCGCCCACTCCCGGTTATCTCGGATGGATTGGTGACACAGGCATCTGATCGTTGCCTCTAGTGAAATGCTCTGACAGAGATAACGGCGGCTACGCAAAAAACGTACTTTTTGGCTTGACGGTAGCTTCCAGCCGAATTGATGGCTCAGAAGAACGTACCGTGCATTGCGCTTGTTCTTCGCGAGGATGAACAGCTCACCGAATTCAACGGGAGCCGTGCCAGTTCGGGCGTTGGAGGACGTCAACCATGACGCGGGATTCTAACGCCAACCGGCACAGAGGGGACCTTGGTCCCGTCTTGCGTCGGATGCACTGCCGGATGACAATCCGGCCATTCCCTCAAGGAGGCCGGAATGGTGCGGCGCTGGATGTGTGCTGCGATCGCGGGCGCGTTGGTGTCTCTCGTTCGCGGCACCATCAGGACGGCCGCAACGGCCGGCGCAATCTCAAAGTCGGCGGACTTTGTGGCTGGCTGTACCCTGCCCTTTGCAGCCATTCAAGACCACCACTCCATCGATGATGCGTGCACAATTGCGGGAGATCTGAGGAACAATTTCTGCGCAACCGGCACTCCTATGTCTGCGACGTGGAACACGTTCAAGAAACTGCAGCAGAAGATGGATGCACTACCCGCACCGTTCACGTACGGAAGTCACGACACGCTGCCAGCCGACCGCACGCCGATCCGCAGCAATGAGTTCTACATCTCGACGAACGGCGATGAAATCCACGAGGGAACGCTCGTTCGCACGGTCGCATTCCTGTTGCACGGCGCCTACTCCAATTCCGGGACCGGCGAGGGCATGAATTGCGGGATTCACCGTGTCGAATCAAACGACATCCATCTGGCGTTAGCCAGAACAAAGAGTGAACCCGACGAGTGCGACAGTTTCACCGCCGAGATCACGCCGCACTTCCGGCCGGCGGAATGGCTCATCCTCTCGTCGCTTCATAAGACAGCGACAAAGACGGCCGCGCAGCGGATTGCCGTGATGGATCTTGATCGGCCGCTTCGGCTGACGGGTCAGATGATGATGGACGGGTCACACAAGCCGTGCACGCCTGGGCATTCGCCTTTACCCAAGCGGATCTCCGTGTGGGAGATTCATCCGGTCTATGCGATCGACGTGTGCAAGAAACGATCGGTCAGTTCGTGCCGTCGCGACGTGGACAACGATTGGGAACCGCTCAACGTGTTCGTCAGTCACGACGAGGAATGACGTGAAACGCGCTCAGAAGCCAGCGCCGCCACTCGCCGATGATCCGATTCCTGCGGTCTGCTTTATTGAGGATGTAATCCGCTTGCTGCGGACCTCGCGACGCAAGATCCAGCGACTCCGCAAATACGGCACATTCCTCATCAAGAAACTGCCGCAGTTGGACAAGCGGCCGCGATGGAGCGGCATCGAGATTCAGAAATACCTTCAAGGTCAAAGGAATGGAGTGCGGGGGCGCTTCTGGCCTCAACGGTGAGAGACGGCGTCACACCGTCGTGT